>JAPZTJ010000019.1 GCA_027532555.1 Aquidulcibacter sp. | reverse complement strand
CCTCAAAACCCGATCCCCGCACGGTCGTACCAACGTCGGCAATTTGGTGGGCGGCCACCCACCAAATTGCCTAACCAGCCCAACCATACTTACACATCACAAACAGACAATCCCCGATGGCGTCAGCCAATCGGGGACCTCGTGCCGCAAAGTCCAATGAGGTCCCCGCTCTCCGCTTCGCTTCGGCGGGGATGACAGGTCTGAAAATGAAAGTAACACCTAGAAGCGGCTTTTCCCTAATACCCCAAGCGCCCACTCAACGTGCCGATCAAATCCACGACCGCCTCGCCAATCACCGTACCGGGCAGATAAACCGCACTTGCGCCCATTTGCTTGAGGACGGGCACGTCGTCGGGTGGGATGACGCCGCCGATCACGATCATGATGTCGCTGCGGCCCTCGGCTGAGAGTGCTTGGCGAAGCGCGGGTAGAAGCGTCAAATGGCCTGCAGCGAGTGACGAGAAGCCGATGACATGGACGTTATTTTCCACCGCTTGGCGGGCTGCCTCTTCAGGTGTGGCGAACAAGGGGCCGATATCGACGTCAAAGCCCAGATCGCTGAAGGCGGTTGCGATCACCTTTTGGCCACGATCATGACCGTCTTGGCCCATTTTGGCGACGAGGATTTTGGGCGCACGACCATCGGCCTTGGCAAAGGCGGCAATCGCCTCACGAGCCTGTTGGATGACGGGGTTCGAAGGGTCGGCCTCGCGCGTATAGACACCGGAATTGATGCGGATTTCAGCCTTATGTCGGCCATAAACATCCTCCAAAGCCAGCGAAATTTCGCCCACAGTGGCTTTCGCCCGGGCCGCCTTGATCGCGAGATCCAGCAGGTTACCGGACCCGTCGCGGGCTGCTGCCGTCAAATCTGCGCAAGCTGCGTCGACTTCGGCCTGATTGCGTTCGGCCTTGAGGCGCTTCAATTTCTCGAGCTGCTTCATCCGCACAGCGGTATTGTCGACCTTAAGAACGGGAACGTCCTCGACTTCATCGAGCGGGAATTTATTGACGCCCACGACGGTCTGCATGCCGGTATCGATACGCGCTTGCGTTTTCGCGGCGGCTTCTTCGATGCGCAGCTTGGGCAAGCCTTGTTCGATGGCTTTCGCCATGCCGCCCAAAGCCTCGACTTCTTCAATATGCTTCCAAGCCCGCTCGGCGAGGTCGGCCGTCAGCTTTTCGACATAATAGCTGCCGCCCCAAGGGTCGATCGGGCGGGAAAAGCCTGCTTCTTCCTGCAGAACCAATTGGGTATTGCGCGCAATGCGGGCGGAGAAATCGGTCGGCAAAGCCAAAGCTTCGTCAAGGCTATTGGTGTGCAGGCTCTGGGTGTGGCCATGGGTAGCGGCCATCGCCTCAACACAGGTGCGCACCGCATTGTTGAACACATCTTGCGCCGTCAAACTCCAGCCAGAGGTTTGGCTGTGCGTGCGGAGCGCGAGGGACTTCTCGCTTTTGGGATTGAATTGCTTGACCAGTCGCGCCCACAAGGCCCGCCCTGCCCGCATCTTGGCGACTTCCATGAAGAAGTTCATCCCAATGGCCCAGAAGAAAGACAAGCGCGGTGCAAATGCATCAATATCCAATCCTACATCCAGCCCGGCGCGGATATAATCAAGACCGTCGGCGAGGGTGTAGGCGAGTTCCAAGTCCGCCGTCGCGCCGGCTTCTTGCATGTGATAGCCGGAGATTGAGATCGAATTGAACTTGGGCATGTTTTGGCTGGTGAAAGCAAAAATGTCCGAAATGATCCGCATGCTGGGTCCGGGAGGATAAATATAGGTGTTACGGACCATGAATTCTTTGAGAATGTCATTCTGGATCGTGCCAGAGAGCTTATCGGGGCTGACGCCCTGCTCTTCTGCTGCCACGACATAGAGCGCGAGGATTGGCAGGACCGCGCCATTCATCGTCATCGACACGCTCATCTGATCCAGCGGAATGCCCTCAAACAAGGTGCGCATGTCGTAAATGCTGTCGATGGCCACACCCGCCATGCCAACATCGCCCAGCACGCGCGGGTGGTCGCTGTCATAGCCGCGGTGGGTTGCCAGATCGAAGGCAACCGACAGGCCCTTTTGGCCAGCAGCTAAGTTGCGGCGGTAAAAGGCATTGGAATCTTCTGCCGTGGAGAAGCCAGCATATTGGCGGATCGTCCAAGGCTGTTGCACATACATCGTGGGATAGGGCCCACGAATATTAGGCGCAATACCTGGAAGCCCGCCCAAATGGTCAAGTCCTTGAAGGTCTTCGGGGCCATAGGATGGCTTGACCAAAACATCTTCGGGCGTGCGCCACATCGGAGCGCCCGCCGCGCCTGTTGCTGCGGAGGTAACGTTCGGCGTGCCAAGCTCTAACTGGCTAAAGTCCGGTAGCTTGCTCATGCGGGCTCCTCCAGAAGCGTGATGGCATGGGTGAGTTCGGCCAAGATGTCCGATCCCGCAAACAGATTGCGATCAATAGTGGCAGCTTGGAATTTGCCTGCCAACCAAATCTGTTGGGCACCAGCGGCTTTCAAGGCAGCGGCCACTTCGGTGGCCTCGGCCTCATAGGTCGCATCATCGCCACACAGGCATACAAGTCGTGCGCCGCTAGCCTTAAAGGCAGTGATCAAAGCAGCGTGGTCTACATAGGCTGTGTCAGCGCCCAAGGCCCGGATGCCACCAGCCTCAAAGGCATTGCGGGCAAAGCCAGCACGTGCGCTGAACTTGGCGAGGCTGCCTAGGGTCGCTAGAAAAATCTTCGGGCTTAGGCTGTCAGCCCGGTCTCGCAAGGCTTCAAAATCTTGCGCCAAGCGCATGGGTGGAACGGCCCCGGCCAAGGGTGTCGCAGGCGCGGCGGTGGCGGAAATAGATGGAGTAGTAGGCAGAACCTCATCCAGATTGGCGTAAATATTGATGCCAATGAGTTGGGTCTTGCGCTTGGCGATATCGCGGGTGCGGGCGGCGCGCGTTTGGGCGACCCATCCCTGCACCAAGCCTTGATCCAAAGCAGAGGGCAGACCGCCAGCGCGTTCAATCTCTTGCACCAAGGGCCAAGCCGCATGGGCCAAATCCTCGGCCAAAGCCTCCATTGCCCAAGCGCCGCCGGCTGGATCGGTTACCCGGCCAAGATGGCTTTCTTCCTGCAAGATCAATTGGGTGTTGCGGGCAATACGGCGGGCATTCTCATCAGCCAGCCCAATGGCACTCGAATAAGGCAAGACAGTAATGACATCAGCGCCGCCAGCTGCGGCACCAAAACAGGCGCAAGTGGCACGCAAGATATTCGTCCAGGGATCGCGCTTGGTCTGCATGCGGCCAGACGTCACCGCTTGGAGGCGCATGGGTGCCGCAACACCACAGGCGTCCAAGACTCGTGCCCATAGCCTGCGTGCAGCGCGCTGCTTGGCGATCTCCAGCACCACATCTGGTCCTGATGCAAGGGTGAAGAGCAAAGTTGAATTCACCACCTCAGCGGTTAGGCCAAGTGCCTCACCTGCTCGCAAATGGGCGATCCCTGAGGCAATCAACACTGCGAGTTCTTGTGCCTCAGAACCTCCGCCTTCATGGACCGGGCGCGCATCGGCGCGCAGACATGTGGCGTAGGGAAAGATAGACATAGTCTGGGCCGCAAAGCCCGCCGCAGCTTCAAGGCTGCAGCCGGTCTGGCCATTCATCCGAGCAGCCATGGGATCAAGATTAAAGGCAAGCTTCGCCGTAGCTCGATCGCCCTGCGGCACGGCATCTGCTAAGGCCCGCGCAGCCCCCAACGGATCGGCAGGCGCATCAAGTGCAACAGTCGCCAGCGCCAGTAGGATGCCTTTGATCAAAACTTGAAAGTCTGCAACGCGCTTTGCCGCAACACCGCAATTGCCGCTTGGATCAATCACAAACTCCAGCGAGGATACACCGCGTTCAAGATCATAGAGGGCAGTTTGGTTGGCCGCTTGTGGATCTGGATTCAAAATGGTTTGACGGATATCCCAAGGCAGGAAGGCATCGCGCACCGCTTCTGCGCCCCGAATAAAAGGTGCTTGGCCAGCTACCCCCGTTCGCTCAGCTGGGTTTGGCGCGTCTGCTGACGTGTAGAGTGGCCGAACGGGCACGCCATCATAGGTCGTCCCAATCAAGCGTTCAAACGGGGCACCCTTCAATGCTTTCTCCGCCAGCTCCTGCCAGCGCGCAATTTCAGGGTCAGTGAAGCCAGAAGCCAATGCGAATGGATGAGTCATAGGATGGCAAGTGCAGGGCTAAGCCCGCCTCGTCAAGACCTCACCTAGCGGTAGATACCAGTCGAACTAAATCCGCTTGCCGCCGCAAACCCAATTTTGCGAGCAGGCCTTTGATTTGGCCTTTGACGGTCGCCACAGAAGTTTTCCGGATTGCCGCAATCTCTTCGACCATGCGGGCCTGCGAGAGAAGCGTTGCAATATTGGCTTCAGACTTGGTGAGGCCTGCAAAGACTTGCAAACCGGTGATGGTCGCCATTTCGTCTTGTGCCGTTTTAGGCAGAAGCGCTGCCACATAGGGGCCTAAAGTCGCCTCACATTTGAATAAGCGGACCATATCGACGACCCAGCCATCCAAGGTCCGCAGGGGAACAGACAAATGCTTGCCTTGATAGCCGTCATACAAAACGCCAAGACCCGCCTGCAAGTCGGTGACACTGCGAGCCGCCAAGGCTGTCAATTTGCCATCCTTCAACCGCAAGGTGCTCGATGCCTCAATCCGGCGAGCCCATTTCGATGTACCTGCATGCACATGACCAGTCTGGTCTACAATCACGCCATGGACGCCGGCAGCTTCTAGGCCGCCCAAAAACTGTTTGCGTTTCGCGCGGCGATCCTTCTCTTCCTTGGTGTCATAACTGGTTTCAGTTTGCCAAGAAGGCACATGCTCGTCGGAAATGCGATCAACAGCATCAAAGGCCCATGAAATCCCAACGGTATCTGAGTTATCAAACCCAATTGGCATTTCCTGCGCGGCTTCATAATCGGGCCGAATTTTTAAGTCAGAACTGGGATTATCCGCCTGTGCGTCGGCTGATGTTATAATTTTTGGTTCGAGAGAAGCATCTTCCCCGGGTGTTTCTGCGCTCATACAACTTCCCCAAGCCGAGCCTCCATCTTGTTGAGACCGTAAGGTAAAGTCCACTCAAAATAGCCGTTGATTGGCAAACTAAGACAAACTGTTGCGCAAACGTGATCAGAAATCGTCTATCACCGCAGGGCAAGGGCAGCGGGTTAAAATGGGCAATGCCAGTTTAGTCGCGCGCTTCTACTTGCATCACGGCGCGGGACGCGCCAAGACGGGACCATAAACGTAGCAATAATGGCACTTGCCACACTGCTCTGGGAGTTCACATGTCGGTACCTGCAGTTCTATCTCGCCTTCGCATCCCTGTGATCGGGGCTCCGCTTTTCATCATTTCCAACCCTGATCTGGTCATTGCTCAATGTAAGGCTGGCGTCGTGGGTTCGTTCCCGGCGCTTAACGCACGCCCTGCCCATGTGCTTGAAGAATGGCTCGACAAAATCACTACGGAATTGGGTGAGTGGACTGATAAAAATCCAGACCGTCCAGCCGCGCCATTTGCGGTCAACCAGATCGTACACAAGACCAATGATCGGCTGATGCATGACGTGGAAGCCTGCGTGAAGTTTAAAGTGCCAGTCGTCATCACCTCATTGGGTGCGCGCGAAGACGTGAATCAAGCGATCCAGTCCTACGGCGGGATCACGTTGCACGACATCATCAATAACCGCTTTGCAAAGAAGGCCGTTGAAAAGGGCGCAACCGGCCTGATCGCAGTGTCCGCGGGTGCAGGTGGCCATGCCGGCACTCTATCGCCTTTTGCTTTGGTGCAAGAGATCCGCGAATGGTTTGACGGACCTTTGTGCGTATCTGGCTCGATCGCTAATGGCGGCGCTGTTCTAGCAGCCCAAGCTATGGGTGCAGACTTTGGCTACATTGGCTCTGCCTTCATCGCGACCGCTGAAGCCAACGCTGAAGAGGCCTATAAGCAAATGATCGTGGACAGCAACGCCGACGACATTATTTATTCCAACCTGTTTACCGGCGTGCACGGCAACTACTTGGCCCCTTCGGTGGTCAACGCTGGCCTCGACCCCTCAAACCTGCCTGAAAGCGACCCATCTGCCATGAACTTCGGTTCTGGCGGCAACCAGTCCAAGAAGGCTTGGCGCGACATTTGGGGCTGCGGCCAAGGCATTGGAGCCGTCAAAAAAGTGGCGACCGCGGGCGAATTTGTCGACCGCTTGGCTGCTGAATATGAAGCGGCGAAAGCACGGGTTATGGCAGCTCCGCTGCGCTAGATCAGGCTTGAACGGTCAATCTATCCGACCGAACTATCAGAAGGGCCATGGTGTCGTCCGTTTTTAGGATTGACGCTATGGCCCTTTTCACTTCCCCACCTTCTGCCGTCCAGCTCAACTGGCGCTGGCCGCATTTCACCCCCGTTGAACTTGCCTGCACATGTCGCAAGCATTGCAAGGGCGAGTATTTTCACGACCCGCGCTTTCTCGATGCTTTAGAGGCCATGAGAAAGGAAATGGGACCTGTGACGATCCGGTCTGCTCATCGATGTCGCGGCCATAATGCTGCTGTGGGCGGCGTGCCGAATTCTTATCATGTTAAAGCGATTGCCGCCGACATTGCCGTGACGGCGAAAACACGTGCGCGCATGCTGCAAGCTGCCATAAATGCAGGCTTTACAGGCCTAGGCTATGGACGCAGCTTTTTGCATGTGGATCTTGGGCCCGCCAGAGCCTGGACCTATCCAGGTGCATTAGGCTTTTGGATCAGAGCTTTAGGCTTTGACCCCATGCGCCAGCCGCTGAAACCCCGCCCAAAACAGGCCTAACCGCCCTTGCCCTTATTCTTAGCTTCTTTGGCTTCCCGCTCTGCCTTAGTTGGCGGTGGCGGGGCGCTGGCCTTAATTTGACGAGCCTGGAGGGCCAAAGCCTCACCGCGCGCGCCTTCTTCATCTTCACATGAGACGCGATCTTTCAGGATCGGGTCACGCCCGACAACGCAAAGACCGCTGGCGGCAACGCGGACATTGCCGACGCTGTCAGCGGGATCATTCGTGTCGCGATTGAGAAGTTGGGATGAAACCTCAGCTTGGGCACGCGATTTGATCTCTTGGGCGTAAAAGGACAAAGCCGCGCTCTCACCTGAACGACCCATGGAACCTGTTGCGCTCGCAAAGCGCTGCACAGAATCGGCAAAGGCACGCGGCGAAATTTTGCCCGAGAAATACAGCCGGCGGGCCAGTACGGCCTCTGCCCCAAAAAAGGTCTCAGCCGAACGCGGATCGCGCTTCTCAAAGGCTAAAAAGCCCAACCGCTTCGAGGCTTCCCAAGCAACGGTGTCGCCTGGTTCACCCGGTGGTGCAAGTGTTAGGGCGGCGCGATAAGCAAGTTCGGCCTGGCGCAGATCGCCGGTCGCACTTGCTGCTGTACCTGCCTTGAGAGACGCGCGCGCTGCTTCATCTGTGATGGGCGGAGGTGGGGCAGCTTCTGGCGTTGCGACTGGGGCCGGTGCCAAGACCTCGACAGTTGGGGCCGCAACCGCTTCAACTGGCGCTGGCGGAGGTGTTGGTGTCGGGGGCTTTACGTCTTGAACCACAGGAGGACGCTGGGTAGGCTTGGATTTGTTCTGTTTCTGCCCTGCTGTTTGCGCCAAAGCGAGGCTCCCCAAGGAAGCCGCCACACCGGCAAACAGGAAGAAGGTTGTTTTGGAAGCTTTCAAGTGACCCTCGGTTCTAGAGCGGACTAGCTGTCGCTCCTATTTAGTCAGGACTCGCGGCAAGCGCCTATGATTGACCACAATAGCGAACCAACGCTGCGACGCAACGCGCAACACGCAGAAGGGTCAAGGATTTCCTGCATAGTTTTGAAGTAAGGCCGCAACGTGGCGCTCCAGACTTTCCCATTTCTTGTAGGCCCGCACATCAGGCGACGCTTCTTGCCAGGCCTGCTGGAAAGCAGTGGCAAGCTCCCGTTCTTCAAGGAGGTCTGCCAATTTGTAGAGCCGGATGCGAATGGTGAATAGGACCGCGCCTGTTTGGGGAAGCCTGCGAATGGTCTGACGTTCGACCCGTAAATGAAGCGCGTCCTTTGCATCAAGAAGGGCTGCTGCCGCCGCAGCATTGCGTAATGGCGTGCCATCGGGCGTATAGCGCGCATCACTCCATTGCACGGTCCAATTGTGGCGCTCTAGAACAAGCTCATCGCGCAACAGAGAAAATACACGTGAAATGCGTCCGCCAAGGCCCGGATCGCCGCCGGGTACAGGTCGATGCAGGCCAAACAGGCTTTTACCGATTGCATCATGGGCCGAGAAAAAGGTTGGACTGCACAAACAAAGCGCCGTGTTCGTCCAAGCGCCCTCGCGCATTTCCATCAGGACGAGGTCGTCTGAAACCAAACGGCTCGCAGCAAATAACGGAGGTTCACCAGGATCAAAGCGTAAGCCACAGGCGTTTGAAACAAGCTCTGCCGCTTCGATCTGGCCGGGCATAGAGCCGGTGATACTGGCAAAGACGGCGTCAGTCTCCGCATCCATCAACTCGTTCTTTGGCCCTACCCAACTCGCCTGATCATCAGGCATCAACCAATGCTGCAGCTCAATCGGCACCAAGCCGACATCAAAGCGCGGCGGTCCTTGCTCAAATGGGAGAGGACGAGAGGAGAATAGTGGATCGGACACACCCTGTTGAAACCTGTCTGCGCGCAGGTTGCAAGCGGGCAGATGCGGTGAAACACCTGCCCGCCCTCACGAGGATAGCGTTACAATCAGGGCGCCTTTTGCGGGACCAAATCATTCGGGCCAATAACCCGATTGGTGGACTTGGTTGGGTTGGCCCTACTAGCTGGCGTCGCGCGTTGCCGGTAAGTCCAAGAATCCGCTTCATCCCCGCACACGGTAGCAAACACGCGTTGCGGTTTACCATCAGGGCCGATGCGCACATCTTCTTGCGTTTGGCAGGTCGAATCCGGGTTCACGTCTCCGCTGAAGATATCAGAGGTGATCTTTAAACCTTGGTCCGGTACCGACGCGCAACTTGGTATGGGCTGCCCCGGAGTTACGACACACAGATTTGAGGGTCCGAACAAACTAGCCGTCGGATCAAATGCTTCCACATTCGCGTCAGGACCTGGTTGTTTCGCTGCAGGCCCAGACCAATCAAGCGGCACGGCCCCATCCGGGGTCGAAATCGCATTCTTCAGCCCCGGCACAATCGGGCCTGTTTGCGAAGCCGTCGCTGCGCCAGTTTGTGAATCTGGTGAAAGGGGCGACGTAGCCGATAGAGCAACCATCATAAGGGCCAAAAAGTGAGTCAAAGCAAAAACCTCTCATGCACGAAACGACGAGATTGCAGATTGGCTGGAAGATGCCTGTGAAGTCTTACTTTGACGTGAATGCGGGCTTGGCTTGGGAAGTCGGCGCGCAAAGGGGTCTTCCAATTTGTACTCAGGGCGTGGTTGGCTCAACTGATGGACAGACAAATCACCCCGTAACAAAGCCCGAACAGCTGCTTGGACCCGATTGACCACGCCCAATTTGCGCGACGCATTGCTCAAATGAAACTGCACGGTCCGCGCAGTCACCCCCGTCACCACCCCGATTTCCCAATTGGTTTTTCCTTCCAAAACCCAATGCAAACATTCAACTTCACGACTGGTGAGGTGCGCAGAGTCAGCGGGTTGAAACAGGGCCGCTGCCGTGAGGCGGCGGACGCGTTGGTAGAATGCCATAGCAATATGGCTCAGCGCCTCCTCATCATCTGGGTCTAGGTGAAGCAGCCGCGGCGCGGCAAACATCATGATGGCCACACAGCCTTGCGGGCCATGCACAGGCGTGGTGATTCCGTCTTTAAACCCTTGCAGCCGACTGGCGTGCACAAAGTCGCGACATTCAGGGCTTCGGGCAGTTGCAAAGGCGCGCTGCCACTGGACAGAGCCTGCGCGTTGAATAGCCAGATTGCGGGCCGGATCGGTCCGGCAGCTGGGCTCCGTGGCATATTGGCGTCGCCAAGCGGGATCGAAATTGCCAAAATTCAACAGACTCGTGGGATCCAACATAGGGTTATGCGGACCGGGGGCCAGTTGATACCAGCCAAAGCCGCAGGCTTTGGCATAGGTGGTTAGGATGTAGTGGAGGTCGCCTTCACGCCTTGCGGCACGCAACTCTAGTAAAACCGCGGCAGTTAGGCTTTGAATCTGAGTCATCGCCGTCTCCGTTTGTATTGCACTCTTATGGTGCACTTGTAACATTTATCAATTTTAGATAGTGTTTGATGATGGCGATAGAGGGGCGGTGTGTGTTTCCTCCGTGACATGGGATCGCTCTAATGAAAATCGCGGCTGTTGGCGAAAGCGCGTGTGCTCCGCTGTTGAGCTAAGGCACGATTGTTGGCTTGGGTTAGCTTGGGATCTTCTCGCGGGCTTTGATGCTCATCTGCGCGTGCCAAGGCCTGGGTGAAGCTACTGCTGCCGTCAGATAATTCAGTCAGCCGGTGGTTTAAATTCGTGACCCGATCAGCAATCACATGAATGACGCCATACTCTCGCTGGAGCCTTCCCCGAATGCCCATGAATTTTGCGGCCAATGTCTCGCGACGAAACCGCTCAAAAATCTTGGGCCAAACAATGATATTGGCAGAACCTTCCTCGTCTTCGAGGGTCACAAACAGGACACCCTTGGCCGTGCCGGGCTTTTGACGAACCAAGACAAGGCCTGCAATATCGACCCGCGCCCCATTAGGGGCGGTCTTGAGACCTTGCGAGGTCACAAAGCGCTTCTCTGCCAATTCAGCTCGGAAAAACGACACCGGATGGGCCTTTAGGCTGAGGCGCAGACGGGCGTAATCGTGAACGACCTGCTCGCTCAGCGGCATTTCTGGCAAGGCCGGGTCGACTTCTGGGCCATATTCGCTGGCATGCTCAAACAAGGGCAAGGCATGTTCTGCCAAACCTTTGGCACGCCAAAGCGCTTGGCGACGATCCAACTGTAAGCTCCCCATCGCATCACCATCGGAAAGCAAATCCATCGCCCGGCCATTGAGGCGGGCACGCCGTTTCAGGTCTTCAGCATCCCGATAAGCCCCACCCCCGGCCCGCGCCGCCACTAAGCGCGCCGCATCTGCCTCTTTAAAACCCTTAATCTCCCGCAAGCCCAAACGCACGGCTTTACGGGTGTGACCGACACGCGCTTCCAGCACATTGTCCCAATCCGAAAAGCCGACATCTGCCGGCAGCACCTCTACGCCATGCTCCTTGGCGTCGCGCACCAATTGGGCCGACGCATAAAAGCCCATCGGCTGCGCATTGAGAATGGCGGCAAGAAAAACTTCCGGCCAATGCTTCTTCAGCCAAGCCGATACATAAACAATCAAAGCGAAACTAGCCGCATGGCTTTCGGGGAAGCCATATTCGCCAAAGCCTTCAATCTGGCGGAAACAGCGCTCGGCAAAGTCTTGCTCATAGCCATTGGCCACCATGCCATCGACCAAGCGTTTGCCAAATTCATGGATGATGCCAACTTTGCGAAAGGTGGCCATAGCACGGCGCAAACGGTCGGCTTCAGAGGGTGTAAAGCCCGCAGCAACAATGGCGATGCGCATGGCTTGTTCTTGAAACAAGGGCACGCCGAGGGTTTTGCCCAATACTTCTTCCAGCTCCTTAGAGGGAAAGGTGACCTTCTCTTGGCCCTGACGACGGCGCAGATAGGGATGGACCATATCGCCCTGAATAGGGCCTGGGCGCACAATGGCGACTTCAATCACCAGATCATAAAAGGTGCGTGGGCGCAGCCGGGGCAGCATCGACATTTGCGCCCGGCTTTCAATTTGAAACACGCCGACTGTGTCCGCCGCACAAATCATATCATAAACGGCAGGGTCTTCGGCGGGAATATCGGCAAGGCCAAGCCGGACGCCATAATCATGCTCTAAAAACTCAAAAGCGCGCGCGACACAGGTCAACATGCCCAAAGCCAGCACATCAATCTTCAAAATGCCCAAGGCATCCAAATCATCCTTATCCCACTCGACAAAAGTGCGGTCTGGCATGGCCGCATTGCCAATGGGCACCACTTCATCGAGTGGTCCGCGCGTAATGACAAAGCCGCCGACATGCTGAGACAAATGGCGGGGAAATCCGTGCAGCGTGCGGGCCAGCATCATCGTCTGCGCAATCACTGGGCTCGTAATGTCCAGACCCGTCATCTTATGAATCAGGGCAGGATCAACCCCACCCCGGCCCCAGCCCCAGACAGACTTGGCCAAAGCTTCTTGCGTGTCCCCGCTCAGCCCCATCACCTTGCCAACTTCCCGTAAGGAAGAGCGGCCGCGATAGGAAATCACAACCCCAGCAATGCCAGCCCGGTGGCGGCCAAATTTGTCATAGATATATTGGATAACTTCTTCGCGGCGCTCATGCTCAAAGTCCACGTCAATATCGGGGGGTTCGCGCCGCTCTGCTGAGATGAAGCGCTCAAACAAAAGATCCACACGGATGGGGTCAACAGCGGTGATGCCAAGGCAATAACACACCACAGAATTAGCCGCTGAGCCCCGACCTTGGCACACAATGCCCCGGCTGCGCGCAAAAGCGACAATGTCATAAACGGTCAGAAAATAGGGTGCATAGCTCAACTCATTGATCAGCGCATACTCATGATCCAAGGCCGCCCTCACCCGCTCTGGCACCCCATCAGGATAGCGATCTTGCGCGCCCAACTCACTCAAACGCATTAAACTATCCATCGGGGTTTCCCCCTGTGCTACAACTTCATCAGGATATTCATAAGCCAGTTGATCAAGGGAGAAAGTGATCGCATCAAAGAGTTTCTTTTGTGCCTGAAGACAGTCTTCAAACCCTTTGAAGAGACGAATAATTTCATCAGGATTTTTCAGGCATCTTTCGCTATTTTGTAAGCGCAGATAACCGGCTGCCTCCAATGTGGTTTTGGTACGGATACAGGCCAGAACATCGGCCAGAAGCCGCCGTTCTGGGTTGTGGAACAGCGCATCCATGGTGGCAATCAAGCGCCCGCGTGTACCTTGAACCAAACGGGTCAGAGCAGCCAGACGTTGAAAGTCTGTGCCATCGAAAGGCCGGGTCGCCGCGACATAAAGGTCAGCGGTTAAAGGCGCGTCGGCCAAGTGGTCTTGGGCTTGGTCTAACCAAGTTTGTGTGAGGATGGGCGGCGGCACAAGGATGGCACAGGCGCTCTCCATAGCTTCCAGCACGTCGGCTTTCTCTAAGGTGCAGGTGCCCTTGCGTGAGCGGCGGTTGCCGCGCGTCAAACAGCGGGTCAGCCGGCCCCAAGCCTTACGATCTTTAGGATAGATGACAGTCTCAAATCCATCGAGAGCAATCAAGCGGGCCCCAACAATCAGTCTAAGGCCTGCTTCTTTGGCCGCTACATGGGCACGCACCACACCAGCGACTGTATTGATATCAGCCACGCCTATGCCTTGCAGACCTAAACCATGAGCCGCCCATACCATTTCATCGGGCTGGCTCGCCCCTTTTAGAAAGGAGAAACTGGTTGTGGCCAAAGGCTCAAAGATACGCATGGCCGCACCTGAATTTTATCGGGAATAAGCAGAGAAGCTTCATGCCGCACTCCCATGCACATACCATTTTGGATGATCGACTTTGCCGGGCAGGCCTTGGCGATAGAGCCAGAAGCGACGCCCCTCAATCGTCTCAATGCGATAATAGTCACGGTCATGAGCCTCGCCACAGGCAATACGCTCAGGCCCCTCGGCGCACGCGACTTTGAAAGCTAAAGCGCGCCAACGAAACAGGCGGGGGGGGCCATCTGGCACCTCTGCAATGGCATCAATCGGTTCGGCACGCTCCAACAGCAAAGCCGGGCGGCGCGCCGCCAAGGCTTCGGGGAAGCGGCTCACCTGCGGGCGTCTATCGGCAATAGCCACAGGGCGGACGGCCTGTTCGGGCACCCAATGGGCCACCGCCTCCATCCGCGTCACCCGTCCAGCGCCTAAGCGGGCGGATAGGCGATCGGCCAGGCGATGTAAGGCATCAGCACTGGCTAAGGCAGCAGCAGCCACTGGGTCCAAGTCCATGACTTGGCCTTCCAGCACCTCCACCACAGGCGCACAAATTTCAACCAGATCAACCCCAAAGCCCAGATCAAGCCCGGCTCCATTAGCCTCTGCCTCAATCCGTTCACACAAGACCTTCGTCCACAAAACCGCATCACGATGGGCGCGCCCGGACCCGCCGACTAGCTGTAAGACAACCCCATCCACGCGATAGAGATTGAGAACCAAGCGGCGTGCGCCTTCATTATAGGAGTCCAAAAGCGTGCACATTTCTCCTGCAGCCTTCGCCCCTGCTACCTCCAAGCCTTGGCGGGTCATCAATGGTTCGGCCAAGCGCAGGCGGATACGCCGCGGTATAATCTCTGCGACGGGATCGATAGATTCTTCCTCAAGCCCACGAGCCCGATCCAAGGCACGCACCAGATCAATTCCGAACCGCCGGGCCAAAGCCGCCGACGATTGGGTGGCGACTTGGCCAATGGTTTTTAAGCCCAAAGCGCGCAAGCCTGTGGTCGTGCCGTTTGGCAGACGCAAAGCCTCAACCGGCAAAGCCCCCACCAAGGCACGCAAAGCCGCGCCATCAGGGGCACTTAAGCCATGGCGCGCATCTGGCGCAAAGCGCGCCAAAGCAAAGGCTGCGCCGGGTGTGGCAGCACAAGCTGCACGCGCTGTCAGGCCCAGAGCCCGCATTTTGGTGACCATATCGGCCAGCATAGCGGCCTCTCCCCCAAATAAATGGGCACAACCGGTGATATCGAGGAAGAGCGCATGGGTGTTTTCAAGGCCTTTGACTGGGGCGCAATACGGGCTCCACCGCATAGCCCAACGCGCCAAAGCGATCAGATCATCGCCCTCCCCCACGGGATCACTGTCGGCAACACAAATATCTGTCACCAAGGCCTTAGCCCCCGCCAGCATCATGCCAGAAGACAAACCCGCTTCTTGGGCGGCACGATTGAGGGCAATAAGTCGGATTCCCCCCGCACTGCGCGCAACCGTCGCACAGGGTTTGGACCGCGAGAAACCAGCCCCCTCTGCCATAAGCCTCTTCGCTTTAAGCAGAGAGGCGTTGCGACTGAGACGATCGGTTGGCCAACGTGGCAGGCTGATACAGGCAATGCGTCGCATCATCATACTCCAAATCAAAGGATTGTGGACGCGCGCCATTACGGGCACGCTCAAGGTGAAGTCTCCAAGCCGGAGGGCCAAGCCCCGGCAGGGCCGTGCCCAAAGGCACAGATCGGCATGGGCGACTGGCCAGCACCAGTCGCGCACGTGCTGGCGCAAAAGCAGAGGTGCGCAACCCTTGGACAGCCAGAACCAAGCTATGGGCCTGCTCTGCCGCCAATTGGACCCGCCGCGCCCCAGCAAGGCTGAATCCGGCCTTTGGACCAGACACAGCCAAAACACCGGCCAATCCAAAGGTTCGTGCCGCATCCTCCAGACAGGCGTGAAAGCCCTTCACATCCGGCGCGCGCACCAACAAAATACGGGACGGACACACGCCAAGCTTCTGCAAACCCGGGCCATAAAGCTGCCCCCAAGCGGCCCCCCACCCCTGCCCGCGACTGGCATCTTCAATCACCACCAGATCACCCGAACGCTGTTGCAGCGCCTTGGCCATACAGGCGAAAGCAAAGTGCAAGCTGGCTGGCTCATCCATGAAAGCAGCAGGAACTACTTCGGTTACACCGCCCAAAGCCAACCCGCCGCCCAAGGCCACGTCCAACATGTCTGCGCCTGTTGGTAAACAGCTCAACGCCGGGCGCCCCTCTGTTTCAATGGCCCGTATCTGGGTGCGCAACGCGGTCAAATCCGGTCTCATGGCTTAAAATCACACACCTTCCTGCTTTTTATGTTCTTGTTTTGTTCTAATCACGAAGACGCCGGTGAGTCGAGTCGGAAATCTGGGGGCCTCCCGCAAACACGTCCGACAATGACGTAAGCTACAGCTGCGCTCTGGGTGTCGACACCGCAAATCGCAAAAAATCGCCCCAAAATAACAATTTAACTCAACGGAAACACCAAGCGGTGTATCAATCATGCCAATCTTTAGGATAGCCGCATGAAATCGATCCCCAGGCTACTGACAGTGACGTTTGCTATTTTGCTTCTAGCAGTGGCTTCGGCGTGGCAGTTTGCCTCCTATCGCGACATCAATATACGACAGATTTTGTTCACCGAAGCTACTGGCGAGATCAATCGGATCGACGAAGTCTTAACCATGTCCGCGCTCATGTATGCCACGACAGCCGACCCAAAATGGGTAAAGCGTTACGAAGAAAATGCGCCACTTCTTCAAGCAACCATTGTCAGGGCCATGTCCATCGGCCCAGCAGGGGTGCAGGAAAACCTAGAATCAGTCGTACTGGCAAACACAAAACTCATTGATTTTGAACGCCTATCCTTTGCCCTGGTAGATGACGGCAAAAAGGAAAACGCCGCCGCCATTCTATCCTAGCAAGATTATGCCAATCTGAAAGCTACCTATAATCAGGAAATCAAGAACGCACTTGTAACAGGCTCGTCAGATATTAAAGCCGCCAAAGAAAATATCCAGACTGGGCTTCTCAGCACCATCATTTTAGTAAGCATTGCCTTCATCTTAATTTTTAGGCTTTGGTGGCAAGATCGAGAAAGCAGCCAAAGAAATAAAATCCGCTATCGGGAGTTTGCGCGCTTTGCCGAGTTGGCCCGCAACCCTGTTGTGCGCACCAATAAAAATCGAGAAATCATTTGGGTCAACGACGCGTATCTTGCCCTTTCTGGCTATAGCCGCGACGAAGTGATTGGCAAAAGGCCAAGCCAACTGACTTTCTGCCCAGAAACCGATCCACTAGAAGTGGCGAAATTGATCGAAGCCATTGATCGGGGACAGGCTGCCAGCGCCACCCTCTTGAACCGGACAAAAGACGGCCGGATGTACTGGATCAATTTAGATATCCAACCCCTATTGGACGAGCAAGGGCAGCTGGAAGGTTTCCAAGCAATTGAAACCGAGGTCACCGAACTGGTTGAAGCCCAGCGTCGCGCCGACGATGCCTTGGCCAATCTCAATGCCTATCAATCTGCGCTGGATGAGCACTCGATCATCACCGTAGCGGACCAATTTGGCCATATTGAATTCGTTAATGATCGCTATTGCGAAAATAGCGGTTATTCGCGCGAAGAACTAATCGGGCAAAGTTATAAATCCGTCCAATCAGACATGCATGATCCATCCTATTTCCAAAAGATGCGGGACACGATCAACGCTGGCCACTCTTGGCATGGCGAAGTCTGCAACCGGGCTAAGGATGGATCGTTGTTTTGGGTCGATGCAACCGTTGTGCCTCTGCCCGCAACCCAGACGAATAAGCCACGCTTCGTGAATATGCTTTACGACATCACCGAGCGCAAACGCACTGAAACTGAATTGCTGACAGCGCGTGAACAAGCCGAATCTGCCAATCGCGCCAAGAGTAGCTTCCTAGCCAATATGAGTCATGAGATCCGCACCCCCTTAAATGGGGTCATCGGTGTAGTTGGGGCTTTGTCCCGCACCAATTTGACGCACAACCAGCGCGAAATGGTCGACCTTATTCAATCGTCTGGGGAGACACTAGAACTTCTTTTGTCGGATATCCTCGATGTCTCGAAAATCGAAGCGGGCAAGTTTACTTTGCAGCCCGAGCCTTTTGACCTTCGCAAAACCATTGAGGCGACGGCGCAAGTCATGGGAATACGGGCTGAGGAAAAAGGCCTTGGATTCCATGTCAATTTTTGCCCCGGAACAGAAGGTCTATTTGAAGGCGATGGCGTACGGGTCAAGCAAATCGTATCGAACCTAGCCTCAAACGCGGTGAAATTCACCCAAAAAGGTCAAATCGACATCAGCATCACAGCGACGGACAAGGCGGATGGATCGTGCGATGTGATGATCAGCGTCAAGGACACCGGTATCGGCTTTGACGAGCAGACCAAAAATCGGCTGTTTGCGAGGTTTGAACAGGCTGATGCTTCCATTACTAAGAACTTTGGCGGAACTGGCTTAGGCTTATCGATCTGCCGCACCTTAACCGACATGATGGGCGGGCAGTTCCTAGTCACTTCTGAGGCCGGGATTGGCAGCCTATTCTCTGTCATTCTGCCTTTGCCACGGGTCAAGCTGGAAGCCCAAAACATACCACCTCAAACAAGCCCAAGCATTGCGCCAACAGGCATTTTGCCGCATGCAGCAAGTCGTTCGATCCTGTTGGCGGAAGATCATCCTGTTAATCAGCGTGTGATCGCGATGATCCTTGAGCCCCATGGCATCGCACTGACGATCGCCCAGAACGGCGCAGAGGCCGTTGAGATGTGGAAGAATGCACATTTTGATCTTGTGCTGATGGACATGCAGATGCCGATTATGGATGGCCTATCAGCGACAAAGCAAATCCGCGAGATTGAACGCAATGATGGCTTGCGGCGTACGCCCATCGCCATGGTCAGCGCCAATGCGATGAAGGAACATATCACGCAGTCTTTTTGGGCCGGCTGTGACTTCCACATCGCAAAGCCAGTGACGCCCGAAACCCTACTCAAGGGCATTGATGCGACGCTTGAGGCATGTAAGAGCAGCGAACAAGCCGCCTCAGGCAAAGCGAAAAACTCAGTCTAAGCCTGGTCCGATCAGAACGGGATATCGTCCTCAAGGTCCGCCGCAAATGAGCGTTTTTCACCTTGAACAGCCCTGGGTGCAGAGGATCCGCCGCCAAAGCCGCCGCCGCTACCGCCCATCGAACGACCGCCACCAAATCCGCCTTCTGAACGATCTTCGACCATGTCGCCACCACCAGAACGGCCATCGAGGATAGTGATTTCACCTTTGAAGCGGCCAATAACCACTTCCGTGGAATAACGCTTCTGACCAGCTTGATCAGTCCACTCACGGGTCTGCAGCTGGCCTTCAACATAGACCTTGCTACCCTTTTTGACGTAGTTTTCGACGACCTTCACCAGATTGTCGTTACGCACAACAACGCGGTGCCATTCGGTCTTTTCTTTTTTCTCGCCAGTTGCTTTGTCATTCCAGCGCTCACTGGTCGCGACAGAAAACTCCGCGATTCGATCGCCTGATGGAAAGGACTTGATCTCAGGGTCGCGCCCTAAGTTTCCAACCAAGATCACTTTGTTCACGCTGCCCGCCATTGCCCTTACTCCGTCTTTTTTGCCGCTGCCGACTCATCCTGTCGCGCCTTGGCATCGTATCCATTTGAAACTGACGCTACAGGTCTCATGTCCAAACCAGAAGAGAGGGGCGACACACAAACCGCCTCGCCTTGTGGATAAGCATGTAAAACTGTGCATGCCGTGGACAAGCGCAAGATGTTCACATAATGTTCTATTCGTCAAGCTGGTTCGCACGCGCTAATCAGGGCAACATTGTTTTGGCCTTGGGGCTTCAGCTCTAAGGTTAGCATAATCAAGGTCACACATGTCTGAATCGCCAGTAATCCGTGTGCGCGGCGCGCGCGAACACAATTTGAAGAATGTCACGGTTGAAATCCCTCGCGGTGAGTTAGTGGTGATCACAGGCCTATCTGGATCAGGCAAAAGCTCGCTGGCTTTTGACACGATCTATGCTGAAGGCCAAAGACGCTATGTCGAAAGCCTTTCCGCCTATGCGCGACAGTTCCTAGAGCTGATGCAAAAACCGGACATGGACTCGATTGAAGGCTTGTCGCCCGCCATCTCGATTGAGCAAAAGACAACGTCGAAGAACCCGCGGTCAACCGTCGGCACAGTGACCGAGATTTACGACTACATGCGCCTTCTGTGGGCCCGCATTGGCGTGCCCTATTCGCCTGCGACTGGCCTGCCAATTGAGAGCCAGACGGTCAGCCAGATGGTAGACAAAATTATTGTCCTACCGGAAGGCACGCGTCTCTTCCTATTGGCACCCGTTGTGCGCGGCCGGAAGGGTGAGTTTAAGACAGAATTTAAAAGCTGGATCAAGCAAGGCTTTGTGCGCGCTAAGATCAATGGCGAGTATTATGAGCTTGAGAATGCCCCTGACCTCGACAAGAAATTGAAGCATGACATTGATGTGGTGGTCGATCGCATTGCGGTTCGTTCAGGCATCGAACAACGTCTGGCAGAGGGTTTTGAGACCTGCTTACGCTTGGCGGATGGCATCGCTTTAGCTGAATTCGCCGATGAAAAGGATGATAAAGGCGTCGCACGACGGATGCTGTTCTCAGCGAAATTTGCCTGCCCGGTGTCGGGCTTTACCATCCCAGAGATCGAGCCGCGCCTATTCTCCTTCAACAATCCCTTTGGTGCTTGCCCTACCTGCGACGGCTTAGGCGTGCAGCTCAAATTTGACCAAGAGTTGGTGGTACCCGATTCCAGCAAGACCCTGAATGATGGCGTAATTGCACCATGGGCGAAGGGAGCTTCACCGCTTTATACCCAAACCTTGCAAGCCCTGGCGCGCCATGCCGAAGTTGCGTTGACGACACCTTGGACAAAACTTCCAGAAAGCTTTCAGAAGCTTGTGCTCTATGGATCGGGTACCGAAAAGGTGAAATTTGTCTATGATGATGGCGCGCGGCGGTATGAAACCACCAAGACCTTTGAAGGCGTGATCCCCAATTTGGAACGGCGCTGGCGCGAGACTGACTCGGCCTGGTCGCGCGAGGAATTGGGCCGCTATCAATCCGCCCAAAAATGCCCGACCTGCGACGGTAAGCGTTTAAAGCCAGAAGCACTCGCGGTGCGCGTCGGGGGCGAAGATGTCTCAGTAGTGTCCTCTCGTTCAATCCGGGGTGCGCGCGATTGGTTTGTCGATTTAGAAGGCCGGCTTACGCCTAAAGAGTTGGAAATCGCGACCCGAGTTTTGAAAGAGATCAAGGAGCGCCTTCGCTTCTTGGTCGATGTCGGGTTGGATTATCTCACTTTGCATCGTGGTTCGGCGACCCTTTCAGGGGGCGAAAGCCAGCGCATCCGACTGGCCAGCCAAATTGGCTCGGGACTTACCGGCGTGCTCTATGTCCTAGATGAGCCCAGCATCGGTTTACATCAGCGCGATAACACCCGCCTTTTGACCTCGCTCAAAGGTCTGCGTGACCTCGGCAATAGCGTCATCGTGGTTGAGCATGATGAGGAAGCGATTCTGACAGCAGACCATGTGCTCGATATGGGGCCGCTGGCCGGCATTCATGGCGGCCAAGTTGTGGCACAAGGCAAGCCAGCTGACATTGAATCGACCAAGGGTAGCCTGACCGGAGCCTATCTGCGCGGGGAAAAATCGATCCCGATCCCGCCAAAGCGCCGTCGTCGCAATCCCAAGAAATTCCTTCGCATCGAAGGGGCAACCGGCAATAATCTCAAGAATGTCTCGGTTGATATTCCACTGGGAATTTTCACCTGCGTGACCGGTGTCTCAGGCGGGGGCAAATCCACCCTTATTCTCGAGACGCTCTATAAGGCCCTCGCCCGTCGCTTGAACGGGGCAAATGAAGTGCCTGGTCCACATAAGGCACTGGAAGGTCTGCACCACCTCGATAAGGTGATTGATATTGACCAGAGTCCGATTGGCCGCACGCCGCGATCCAATCCTGCGACATATACTGGTGCCTTCGGTCCAATCCGCGACTGGTTTGCTGCACTGCCAGAGTCAAAGGCACGCGGCTATGGCCCGGGCCGGTTCAGCTTCAACGTCAAAGGCGGTCGCTGTGAAGCCTGCCAAGGCGATGGGGTGCAGAAGATCGAAATGCACTTCTTACCGGACGTCTATGTCACCTGCGACGTCTGCCACGGCCAGCGCTATAATCGGGAGACTTTGGAAGTCACTTATCGCAACAAATCCATCGCGCAAGTTTTGGACATGACGGTGGATGAGGCTGCGGGCTTCTTCCAAGCCGTACCCTCTATTCGCGACAAGATGGAGACTTTGGTGCGGGTGGGCCTCGGCTATGTGAAAGTCGGCCAGCAGGCGACCACCTTGTCTGGCGGGGAAGCCCAACGGGTGAAGCTGTCCAAGGAATTGTCGCGCCGCGCTACGGGGCGAACGCTCTATATTCTTGATGAGCCCACCACCGGTCTGCATTTTGAAGATACACGTAAGCTTTTGGAAGTGCTGCAAGAACTGGTGGATCAGGGCAATAGTGTCTTGGTGATTGAGCATAATTTGGACGTGATCAAAACAGCCGATTGGTTGATCGATCTAGGCCCTGAAGGCGGCGATGGCGGTGGCTTGATTGTCGCCGAGGGCACTCCTGAAGAGGTGGCCTTAGTCGCAGGCTCATGGACCGGCCGCTATTTGAAAGAGACCTTGCTCAAACACGAAGAACGCCGCCTCGCCCAAGCCGAACGCATGGCCCAAGAGGCGCAAGTGGAGACTAAAGCCTAGGGAGTGGGTTTCTGACTCGCTTCGACACCGTTCCAGACACGCAGGTTGAAATCAGTCCGTTCGTTTTCGCGGGC
This sequence comes from Aquidulcibacter sp., assembly GCA_027532555.1. Taxonomy (GTDB): domain Bacteria; phylum Pseudomonadota; class Alphaproteobacteria; order Caulobacterales; family Aquidulcibacteraceae; genus Aquidulcibacter; species Aquidulcibacter rimovensis. The sequence continues at coordinate 86,084 of JAPZTJ010000019.1, read as the reverse complement.
ACTAAGGATCGTGAGAGCCCAAAGGGCGAGGATCAAAGCGAGGATAAGCCAGCCCCAAACGGTGCCGAAAAAGCGTAAGATTCTCATAGCTTAGGCTCCGCCGTATCAGAGACCAAACGGCCTTCTTCCAACTCGATCACGCGATTTGCAAAAGGCACCAAACGATCATCATGGGTGGCGCAAAGAATAGTTGCGCCTTGCTCTACGGCTGCCGCGCTCAGCAGTTTTGCGACCATGACGGCATTGCGGCCATCTAATGCCGACGTGGGTTCATCACAGAAGATGAAGGCAGGCCGCTTTGCCAGCATGCGCGCGATAGCAACCCGTTGATTTTGCCCTCCAGACAATTGACTTGGCTTTGATTGGGCGCGGTCAATCAGACCAACCAGGTCGAGATAATGGGATGCCCTTGCCTTAGCGTCTGCAACGGGAACGCCCAAAAGCCGCAACGGGACAAAGACTTGCTGCCAAGCTGTCAGGGACGGGAAAAGCCCCGGGGTCTGAAAGACATAACCACAATGCTGGCGACGAAAGCGCTCGGCAGATCGTCCGCCTCGTGCCCACACGTCTGTGCCTTTGGCGATCACGCTGCCACTCTCTGGTCTTTGCAGACCGGATAAAGCCGCAAGCAGACAGGATTTGCCCGACCCGCTGGCACCTTTGAGCAGCGTAAGACTGCCCCGCTCAACCGAGAAACTTACACCATCAAGCGCCCGCACGGCAGCTGCGCCGCGTCCAAAGGACTTGGAAATCGCACTTGCGGACAGGATTGGGGCCTCCGTCATCGCAGCAACTCAACTGGTTTGAGACCAAAAATAGTTGGTAATGACATCATGCATGCAAGGCATGATGTCACAAGAATGGCACCTGACACGAGCGGAACCTGCGAGGGATAGAGGAGAATGTAAACATCCGCCTTCTCCAAAACCAATTGGCCCACTAGGCCACCGGAGAGGGCAAAGGCCGATGCAATCAAGCCGATCCAAACCGTCTGCTCAAGTACCAAAAGGGCCACCCGCCACTTAGGCACTCCCATGGCAAGCAGTGTGGCAAACTCAACACGCTGGCCTGCGATCATGGCATGAATTGCCTGAGAGATGATCAATAAAGCGATCACCCCAATGAAGAAAGCAAGATAGATAAATGCACGAATGTCACGCTGATCCTTTAGGGCATCCTCAATGACCTTTTGGGTCAATTGCTCCCGGCTCATGGCCTGCGCGCCGAGCCCCTTCAACTCACGATTGAGGCCAGTAATCGCTTGGCCAACTGACGTGCCTGCCTTTGGAGCAATTAAGATTGAATAGACTGGCGTGTCCCGTTTCCGATCTGCGGCATTGTTCAGGGTTTCAACAGTTTCTCGGGAGACCAAGCTCCCGCGAGGTCCGAGGTTCCCATCCATGAGCCCGACAACACGAAGTTTGACACCGTGCTGGACAAATTCGTCGCCAAGTCCAAGGCCACTAGACCGCGCATCTTCGTCCGTCAGTAAAACTGAATTTGGTATTTGGAGCAGTTGCTTAGCTTCGGTCGGCATAACCAGTGGCGCTGATAATGCGGGCTCGTTTGGGTCAATGATGTTTGCGCCAAATCCTTGTCCCTTTGTGCCGATACCCAAATAGGTATGCTTTTGTCGGATCAGTTCAAAGTTGCCAACATTGGGACTTCGACCGATTTGAGCGATCGCCTCATCAGGTATCTTTACATACCGATCGCTCCCCTGCTTCTGGGACAACACAACGATAGGCGCTGTGGCTTGCCGTTCGAGGAGCGCATAACGCGACAAAAAATAGCTCGACAGCCCAAGCTGAAGATAGATGGCAATTCCAGCCAAGATCAGCGTCAAAATGGCAAACCACGCCCGCAGCCAATTGTGGGAAAGGTGGAGTTGCGCAAGCGCATTCATCACGAACTCTCACACCTCAAAGAACTGGAAACAACTCTAGCGTTTAAAGTAGGCCATGATTCCCGGTGGCGCGCGACCCTCACCTGGACACACTCCCGTCCAATTTTACGGGCCCGCTCAAGGGTTTACAAAGACCGTGGTGTTACTCTCGCACAATGGTAACTAATTATCTTCATGCCCTGACCCATATGCTGGACCTTACAGGGCGTCTGACCCGGCGCGCTTATTGGTACTTTCTATTGATGGTTTTGGCGCTGAGTTGCCTGGCTATCTCAGTGGATAGCGCGGTCCTACTGTCTGGTCTCACGGATGGCACGCCAGAGATCAAAATTGGCACGATGACGATGACTTTTGGTGCCATTCATGCGCTGCCAATTTTCTCGGCCAGCGTGCGTCGCCTTCATGATGTGGGCAAGTCTGGTTCATGGATGCTTTTGAACCTAATACCCTTCGTCGGCAGCATGGTCCTGTTTTCCTGGTATGCCAGGCCTAGTGTGATTGACAGCGTTCATGGCGAAGCCCCACGAGATCGGCTCTCTCGACCAAATTGGGCAGACCGCACCCAGTTTTAAACAACAAAAAAGGGCGACACCATCGGGCCGCCCTCTTGGTTTGAACTTTAAGCAAGCCTTAGCCAGCGATTGCCGCGGCGTCTTTCTCGCCCGTGCGAATACGCAGGGCCATCTCGACGTCGACGACAAAGATTTTGCCATCGCCAATCTTGCCGGTATTGGCAGCGCCAGCCAAAGCTTCAACCACTTTGTCGACCATGTCGTCGGTGACAACGGCCTCAATTTTGACCTTAGGCAGCAGCTTCACTTCGTATTCGGCACCGCGATAAACTTCGGTCTTGCCCTTTTGACGACCGTAACCGCGAACTTCGGTAACCGTTAGGCCCGAAATGCCGGCTTCGGTTGCCGCATCAAGCACCGCATCGAGACGGCTGGGTTTGATAATGGCGGTGACAAGCTTCATTCTGTTCCCCTCACTTAACATCGGGTTCGTTCTCAGGAACCAGACCCTGATTATTCCATCACATTCTAGATTAGACAATCAGCAGCGCTTGTGACCTGCTTTCAATGCCAGACGGCAGACCGGAAGATCTTAGCACAATTTTTAAGCGACTTTTGCGGCGATTGCCTCAAAAACGTGCGGCCGCGGGCTGGGCTAACAACACGCGCCGACCTTGGCCGGGAAGACTGTCGGCATATAGACGCTTCACCGCCTCAACTAAAATGACCCCGCCCAGCGCTGGCCAAGCCCGTTCGCCCACGCTTTCCCAAGTCTCTGCGGCTCCGCCGGTTGCCATTTTCCAGGTCAAGGGCGGACCATAGAGCGCGCGCGACCACGCTACGGGTTGAAACATGGCGTCACTCAGGAGACCTGCCAGCTGGCTGCGGCTATACGGTCTGCCTTGGCCAAAAGGGGTTGATTCAGCGCGAGCCCAAATGCCACCGCGATTGGCGACCGCAATCATTAAACGCCCTTCAGGAGCAAGCAACCGCCAAAGTTCGCGCAGTAGTACACGCGGATTTTCTGCCTCTTCTAAAGCATGTACGCACAAGATTCGATCAAAGATCGCTTCGGTGAAAGGCATCCGGTCCTCATCACCAATACAGGCAAGGTTTGGCCCACCCGACGGCCACCGCTCTACCCCTTGTGTGGCTGGCATCAGGGCAGTGACCCGCCGCGCGGTTGGCAGCCAAGGCGTCAGATAGGGCGTGGCATAACCAAAGCCCAAAACATCAAGACCCTTACAACCTCCCCAAGCATCAACCATGCGGCGGCCAGCCATAGCCTGCGCGGTCTGCCCCAAGGGGCCCGCATAAAAACTTTGCAAGGCGAGAACATCAACGCGCATGGGGACTAGGATAAACCAAGTTTCTCTCTTAAAGGACAGACATGCTTATCATTCATATGTTTCCATGTCTGTCTGACAATTATGGCTTTCTTGTCCGCGATTCGGCCACAGGCAAAGTTGCCTGTATCGATACCCCGGACGCTACAGCCATTCTAGCCGAAGCCCAAAAGCTGGGCTGGCAGATCGACGAGATCTGGAACACCCATTGGCATCCAGATCATGCCGGCGGCAATCAAGCCATCGAGAAGGCTCTCGGCACCATTTCTATGGGGCCAGAGGAAGTTCATGCACGCATCAGCCCGTTAGCAAAAATTGTGCGTCCAGGTGAAGCCGTCACTTTGGGCGACAGCAGTGCGGAAGTCATTGATGTAGGCGGGCATACCTTAGGGCACATCGCCTTCTATTTTGCGGCAGACCAAGTGGCATTTGTCGGCGATGCGTTGTTTGCATTGGGTTGCGGGCGGCTGTTTGAAGGTAGCGCTGAACAGGCTTGGGCTAGCCTCTCGCGCCTCATGGCGTTGCCCGATGCGACAACCATTTATTGCGCGCATGAATATACAGCCGCCAATGCGCGGTTTTGTGCAACGATTGAGACAGATAATGCTGCCCTGACAAGCCGAATTGCCGAAATCACCCGCTTGCGTGCCGAAAACTTGCCGACCGTACCAACCAGCATTGGCCTTGAGCGAGCAACCAATCCGTTTGTGCGGGCAGACCTTCCCAGCGTCAGAGCTGCGATCGGGATTGCCGCCGATGCCACCGCTTACGAAGCATTTGGGCGCGTGCGGCAAATGAAGGACCAGTTCTGATGCAGCGGGCCTTGTCAGGCGATTTATCGGCTTCTGAGATCATTGCGCTGCTAGAGATGAAGCCTCACCCCGAGGGTGGCCATTATGTTGAGACGTTTCGCGACCCTGCAGGGCCAGAGGGTCGCGGTTTTTCCACTAGTATCTATTTTCTACTTCAAGCGGGTGAAGTCTCCGCTTGGCACAGAGTCGATGCGGGGGAACATTGGTTTTGGCATGCAGGCGGGCCGTTAGCGCTGAGCATTAGTGAAGATGGCCAGAAAGCGTATGCGTACCGATTAGGTCCAGACCTTAGAGCAGGACAACGGCCACAAGCGATTGTCCCCGCGGGCGCTTGGCAAGCAGCCGAAAGCCTCGGCGCTTGGACATTGGTTAGCTGTGTTGTCGCACCGGGCTTTGTGTTTGAACGGTTTGAACTCGCCCATCCAGACTGGTTTCCGGGCAAGCCCGGGTAAGCCCCGGTTTAGGCCAACTCCGGCTTAATTGGCCTTGTCGAGTGCGTAGCCGGCTGAGCGTACCGTACGGATAGGATCAATCTCGTCGCCTTCATTTAATGCCTTGCGCAAGCGACCGACATGGACGTCGACGGTCCGGGCTTCGACATAAACGTCAGAGCCCCAAACTGCGTCCAACAATTGCTCGCGCGAAAAGACGCGACCGGGATGTTGCATGAAATAATCCAGTAGGCGGAATTCTGTCGGGCCCAAATGGACATCACGCTCGCCCCGCTTCACGCGGTAGGATACACGGTCGACCACGATGTCGCCAAACACCAGACGGTCGTCGGCAAGGCCTGGGCGAATTCGGCGAAGGACGGCGCGCACGCGCGCCAAAAGTTCGGTCGTTGAAAATGGCTTTGTGACATAATCGTCCGCACCTGTGTCGAGACCACGAATCCGGTCAGATTCTTCGCCACGCGCGGTCAACATGATGATGGGGATGTTGCGGGCATCTGGCTTGGCTCGCAGCCTCCGGCAAACTTCAATGCCCGGCACTTTTGGCAACATCCAGTCAAGAATGACGAGGTCCGGCAAGCGCTCTGACGCCATCATCAGCGCTTCCTCACCATCGACAGCAACGCCGACATGATAGCCATCTTTTTCCAGATTATAGCGCAGGAGCGTGGCTAAGGCGTCTTCGTCTTCAACGACAAGCACATACGGGGTCATGACAATGGCTCCTGATTAGTCGATGGTGGGAGGGGAGGCATGACTGGATCGACCGCCTTTGGCCGGTCGATGCCGATGTCTTCACCGGTTTCAAGGAAATAAATAACTTCGGCCATATTGGTGCAGTGATCGCCGATCCGCTCAATATTCTTGGCCACGAACAACAAATGTGCTCCCGGCCCAATCATGCGGGGATCTTCCATCATGTAGGTCAGAAGCTCGCGGAAAAGAGAGTTATAGTGCTCGTCCAGCTCTTCATCCTGCATCCATACCGAAACAGCACCCGCCACTTCACGCGAAGCAAACGTGTCAAGGACTTGCTTCAACTGGGTAACGGCGATCTTGCCCATACGCTCAACGCTACGGGTCAAAGCAATCGGGTCAAATTCTTGGATGGTCAAAGCGCGCTTAGCGATGTTTTTGGCCAGATCGCCGATGCGCTCCAAGTCACCAGCAAGCTTCAGGGCTGCTACGGTCTGACGCAAATCGCGCCCTAAGGGCTGGCGCAAAGCCAACAAGCGCATGATCTTCCGCTCGATCTCACGTTGAAGCTCGTCGATCATCTTGTCGCCGTCAATTACGCTGCGCGCAAGGCCCGCATCTCGGCGCGCAATAGCGGTGACTGCATCGCTCAAAGCTTGCTCTGAATAGCCGCCCATACGGGTCAGATCCGCCCCGAGGGCTTCTAATTCTTCGGTAAAGGCACGAACGGTATGTTCTGTCATGGCAACTTACTTTCAAGCCCCCATTTAGGGTGCAAACGTCTTAGCCAAATCGGCCAGTAATATAATCTTGGGTGCGACTGTCGCGCGGGTTGGTGAAAATCTCTTCGGTAGGCCCAGCTTCCACCAGCTTGCCCATATGGAAGAAAGCCGTTCGCTGACTGACGCGGGCGGCCTGTGCCATAGAATGGGTGACGATGATAATGCAGAAATTCTGCCGCAACTCATCAATCAATTCCTCGATTTTGGCGGTCGCGATGGGGTCCAAGGCAGAGCATGGCTCGTCCATCAGGATTATTTCAGGATTGACCGCAATGGCTCGGGCAATCACCAAGCGCTGCTGCTGGCCACCGGAAAGGCCGGTTCCGGGCTGATGCAGACGGTCTTTCACCTCTTCCCAAAGGCCCGCTTTGCGAAGGCTTTGCTCCACAATGCGTTCCAAGCCCTGCTTGTCATTGGCAATGCCGTGGATGCGCGGGCCATAGGCTACATTCTCGAAAATTGTCTTCGGAAATGGATTAGGCTTCTGGAACACCATGCCGACCGACGCCCGTAACACAACTGGGTCAATCGCACGGTCATTCACATCGCGGCCATCAACTTGAATACTGCCTGTCACTTTGCAGGAATCGATCGTGTCATTCATACGGTTGATACACCGCAGAAAAGTAGATTTGCCGCAGCCAGATGGGCCGATAAAGGCGGTCACCGAGGCATCAGGCACATCCAAGGACACGTCAAACAGGGCTTGCTTTGTGCCGTAAAAGACATTGACGTCGCGCGCACGTACTTTTGAGCTGATGTCTGGCAAAATGCCTGTCGATTGCTGAACACGCCCAGCATGGGTTTCGCCATGAGCTTCTGAGCTGCTTTGAGAGAACGTATTCATGGGTTTACCACCTGCGCTCGAACTTGCGTCGCAGGAAGATTGCGACAGCGTTCATCAATATCATGAAGAGAAGTAGGATCAGAATTGCCATTGCCGTGCGTGGCTCCCAGGCCCGTTCCGGACGGCCTGCCCACATGAAGAGCTCGACGGGCAGAACAGTCGCCGAGTCTGTGAAACTAGTCGGCACATCGGCAATGAAAGCCACCATCCCGATCATCAGCAAAGGCGCCGTTTCACCCAAAGCGTGGGCCATAGCGAGAATTGAGCCGGTCATGATGCCAGGCATGGCCAACGGCAGCACGTGATGGAAAATCGCCTGCATTTTCGAAGCACCAACACCAAGCGCCGCTTCCCGAATAGACGGTGGCACAGCCTTTAAAGCAGCCCGAGAGGCGATAATAATCACGGGCAAGCTCATCAAGGTTAGTACAATCCCGCCTACAATCGGGGCAGAGCGTGGCATGTTAAAGAAGGTCAAGAAAACCGCAAAACCCAAGAGTCCAAACACAATCGAAGGTACGGCGGCCAGATTGTTGATATTGACTTCAATAAAGTCCGTCAGTGCATTCTTAGGTGCGAACTCTTCTAAGTAAACTGCCGTCGCAACCCCAATGGGTACGGCGGTGCAGAAGGTTACTAGCAACGTCAAGATTGAACCAACCAGCGCGGAAAGAATACCTGATAATTCAGGCTCGTTCGAGTCTGAATTGGTGAAAATCGTTGTGTTAAAAGCCGGGCGAATAGCCCCTTCGCTCTGCAACTGTCGGCCAAAAGCGATGACCTCATCATTCACGGCCCGGCCATTTTGGGGGGTTGCAATCTGAACCGTCCGCCAAGCATAATCCGTCGCGCCTTTAGAGCTGCGTGCCAAGAGTACGCCCTGGGCAGCGTTAGGTGCGATGCGTGTCAGCTTATAGGTTGCACCGCGAACCTCAACCAGAATGCTGGGCTTGTCGTCATTGAGTACAATCGCCCCACCCTCGCCCTTCACAGCAGCACGATAGGCGGCAATCGTTGCTGCATCGACCTCGGTCTCGCCCGTTAAAGTATCAACAAGTGTCTGAGCTTGGTCTGCCAAAGATTCGGCTGCTGCCAGACCCGGCCCACCAGAAGCTTTCAGCTCTGCAACCCGCGTATTAAGAGCTGCAACTTGGGTTTGCGCAATGTTCAGACGTTGGCGCTTTAGGCCAAGCGCTGTTTCAAGCTCGGTGGCTGCGACGGCCAAATCTTCGCGTAAATTAGCGACGGGCTTCGCAAATGGTTCACGACCACCGGACAAAGTATAGGTGCCGTCTGCGGCTCTGGTTTCGATTAAGGGCTCTTCGCCTTGGCTGACGCGGGTTTTGCCATAAGCGCCCTTCAAAAATAGATCGAGATCATCATTGATCGGCAAAGATACATCTAAGTTCTTGCCAATCAGACTAGGGTCCTGCGCCAGCGTACGCCCGATAGGAACAGCTGCGAGCGAGGTTACAACATCGAACAAATCATCCAGCTTCCCATCTGCTTCAGCCGTGGGGAAACGCTGGATTAAGGCATCTTGAACCAAACCGTAGAAATTGCCTTGCTCGCGAATTTCCGCCGGGTTCCGATTGCCCATTGGATCGGCTTTGCTGGCGTTGACTTGCAACGTCATGTGCAGACGGTTTTCCGTCAAGGCGGGGATGGATTGGCCAATTACCGACAGAAGTAGCAGGCCGCAGGCGGCAATTGCCGTTGCTACCATTGTTATCCCAAACCAGCGAAAACGGGTTTCAGCCGCATGACGCCGCTTGATTTGACGGTTCACGATATCCCGCAATGCGGTCCGAGAAGGGGCGACGTTGTCACTCATATTTGTCTCGATATTTTTGAACGACTCGCAATGCGATAATGTTCAGGATCAAGGTTACGAAGAATAAGACAAACCCAAGCGCAAACGCGGCATGAGTCTTTGGGCTGTCATACTCTTGGTCGCCGGTTAGCAATGTCACGATTTGCACCGTCACCGTGGTCACCATATCCAAGGGGTTTAGGGTGAGGTTGGCATTTTGCCCCGCAGCCATGGTCACGATCATGGTCTCGCCCAAGGCTTTAGACACAGCCAACAAGACAGAGCCAACGATGCCTGGCAGAGCAGCGGGAATTACCACCCGACCGATCGTCTCAGACTTGGTTGCACCCATTGCGTAGGAGCCGTCGCGCAGGGCTTGCGGAACTGCATTGATTACATCGTCCGACAGCGAGGAAATGAAGGGGATAATCATAATCCCCATCACTAAACCTGCCGCCAATGCACTCTGCGCCGAGACATCAAGTCCGACGCTGGTACCGATCGCCCGAATAATCGGCGCAACGGTCAATAAGGCAAAAAAGCCGAAAACGACCGTTGGGATGCCGGCGAGGAGCTCAAGCACTGGCTTCACAACAGCGCGTGCCCGCGCACTCGCATACTCGGAGAGATAGATGGCTGACCCAAGGCCGACAGGGATCGCAATCGCCATCGCAATCACCATGATTAGTGCGGTGCCTGCAAACAAGGGGACAGCGCCAAATGCACCGGACTGACCAATCTGATCGGCCCGAATGGCAACTTGCGGGCTCCATTGCGTGCCGAACAAGAAATCAATTGGGCTGTAGTTCGAAAAAAATCTCAAAGTTTCAAAAAGCAGTGACAAAACAATGCCAAGAGTGGTCAAAATAGCAATGCCAGAGGCCACCATCATGGCTGCCTTGATACAAACCTCAACGGCGTTGCGGGCGCGGAAATCCCGCCCCAAATGCGAACGCGACAAGAAGAAGCCAAGCGCGGAAAGCGCTAGGGCTCCAACGCCAAAAGCAATGTTGAGATTTGCTGATATGGCGCGCATCCCTTCAGCTGCAGCCAACACATCTGGGGTGCGTTGGCTGGGCGTACCTCCAAAAGCAATTTTGCTGGCGTCCGCAAAGAATAGGTCGAGGCGCTCTTTCGGCAGGGCCAAGACTTCTGACGGCAGGCTATGAGATAAAAGGGAGCGAATGGCAGATGGGGCAATCAACTCATGCAGCAGCAAAAGTGCCAGAGCGGGGCCTACGACCCACAATACGGCGTACCAACCATGATATCCAGGAAGAGAGTTCAAACGGCCTTGGCCAGAATTGGTCAAAGCCAACGCTTTTGTAGCGCCGGTTTGCCAAGCCCAAGTTCCGAAAGCTAGCACAATGGCTGCCGCAATCAGGCTTACAGGCAGATCTGCGAACGCATCCATGAACAATCATCGCCCCCGCCAGCCAATCTGGCACCATTCCTTCCCCGCCCCTTAAGGCCTTGCTGAGAAGACAAGATTACATTTTTATGACACTTCGATGACACTGGCCGCGCTGGCCAGCATTAGCTGGCTTGGACTTCTGCCATTGTCCGTACAGGACCCAATTCTAGTGGTTGTGGCAGATAGACGGAAAAGGCAGTCCCTCGGCCTTGCTCGCTCTCAACTACCAAGCCACCGCGATGGCGATTGACGATGTGTTTAACGATTGCCAAGCCTAAACCGGTTCCACTTTTGCCTGCAGCGGTTTCCTCGATGCGGTAAAAGCGCTCTGACAGCCGTGGCAAATGTTGACGTGCGATTCCAGGGCCTGAATCCTCAACTCGCAAAGTACAATATAGGCGATCACGATCTACTTCTGGACTGGTAAGTGGCAGGCGGGACGCCCCGTCCCACTCTCGCATTGCCGACCTCAATGCAGACTCACGGTCGAGCCAAGCGGACAGGATTATGCGGACTTCAGATTGTGCGCCGCCATATTTAAGCGCGTTATCAATTAGGTTGGCGGCGATCTGCTGAATTTCGTCCCAGTCCCCGATCACCCAAAGGGGATCATCACCTGCCTTGAACTGAATCCGCTTCTGCTTATCCGGCGGCATACTTTCAACAATTTCCTGCACTGCTGCAGCAAAGTCAGATCGCGCAGTTGGAGCGACATGTTCATTAAGCTCAATCCGGGACAAGCTGAGCAAGTCGGAGATCAGGCGGCTCATTCGGTCTGCCTGCAAGTGCATAATCTCTAGAAACCGATCACGGGCGACCGCATCTTCACGGGCTGGGCCACGCAGGGTTTCAATAAAGCCAACAATCCCTGCCAGAGGGGTACGCAGTTCGTGGCTCGCATTCGCTAGGAAGTCCGCTCGCATCCGTTCTGACATGCGGGCCTCGGTCTCATCTTGGATCGACAGCAGCACAAAGCGCTCATGGTCAGCCTCAAAAGCGGCGATCGAGACGCGCTCGTAGCGGTCAACCGGCACACGGCTCTCGATGGATAACGTGCGGGTCAAGCCTGTTTTGAACACATCGCTGACCGCATCCACCAAATTCGGTCTCCGAATCACAGCGCTAAAGCGTACTTGGCCAGTATCAATTGAGAAGCGGTCTCGGGCCGGTTGGTTGGTCCCAACCAAACGACCTACCGCATCGACGATTAGCACTGGATTGGGTGTTGCTTCGATGGCAGATCGCGCAAAGCGCACGGCGTCTCGGACCAAGGTGGCGCTCGCCGCTTCATTCAAGGGACTCGGGTCAGCGCGTGAGGTAACCTCACCCTGACCCAAAAAGTTTTCTCTTTCGAACAATGTCTTGGTGGTTTCTGCACCAAGCCACCAGCCGATGGCCAGCGTCAATCCGACGCCGATACCACCCGACAGCGTCAACATTGCATTTTGGCTGAGCCCATAGATCAAGCCACATGCAACAAACAACACACTCAAAATGGTGGCTATGACGGGCCAATTCAGAGCGTTACGTTCAGACGAACTTTCAGGCATGGGGACTTTTCATATTCTCGAGACAAAGCAGGCACTGCAAGCTGGCACGCAGCTATGTCCGCAGGATGACAGTATTTTGACGGTTTTGCCACCCTTGCGGGCAAGGTGATGCCTGAGACGCGCGCGCATGGACATCCGCTGTCAAAGGTGGGAAGTTTACGGCGTGAAGAATGCTTCACGACTCAAATGTAAGGCACAGTTATGATGGCACGACTGGGACTGAGCGTCTTTCTGATAGCCAGCTTTGTGACGCCTGTTTTTGCGGCTGATGCCCAAACTCAAAGACAAGCCATTGAGGTAGGGCGCAACTTGGCTAAATCGCATTGCGCAACTTGCCATGCGATTGGCAAGCGCGGTCAAAGCCCAAACCCGCAAGCTCCACGTTTTGCTACTTTGGCGCAGCGCTATCCGCTTGATAATTTAGCAGAAGCTTTCAGCGAGGGCATTTTGGTTGGCCACGGTCCTATGCCCGAATTCCAGTTTGAGCCCGGTCAAATCGATGGGCTGATTGCCTATCTAAGAAGCGTACAGGGCCCGATGAAAAAGACGAAAAGGCGCACTTCAAAATGAGTTGGCTTGCCCCTCTTGTGTTGCTGAAACGCCACACCTAACTGAAAGGGCAACGATCCTAGTTCCTAGGCCTCCCCTGTTCTTAACTTTAGGCTTTATCGCGATGAACCTAGATAAATTCACTGAACGTGCCCGCGCCATTGTCCAAGCCGGACAAATGGAAGCGATCAAGCGCAAACACCAGTATTTCACTCCCGAACATTTGCTGAAGGCGCTGTTGGATGACGACAAACAATTGGCGGCTGGCTTAATCCGGTCTGCCGGTGGGCGACCCGATGAGGCCAAATTGGCTACCGATGTTGCAGTAGCGGGCCTGCCCGTTGTCGAAGGCGGCGAAGACAAAATCTATATGCCGCCGGAGACCGCCCGGATTCTGCAGGGTGCTGAAGATGCCGCCAGCAAGGCAGGCGACAGTTTTGTAGCCGCTGAGTGGCTCTTGCTAGCCATCTCAACTGCTCGCACAACCAAAGCAGCTGAAGCGCTAAAGGCAGCGGGTGTTACCCCGACCTCGCTTAACTCTGCGATCGGCATGATGCGCAGCGGTCGAACAGCCGACACGGCCAACGCAGACGATAATTATGAGGCGCTGAAGAAGTATGCGCGCGATTTAACCCAAGCAGCGCGCGACGGAAAGCTCGACCCCGTAATCGGTCGTGATGATGAAATCCGCCGTTGTGTGCAAGTTTTGTCCCGGCGTACCAAGAACAATCCTGTCGTGATCGGGGAGCCTGGCGTCGGGAAGACGGCCATCGCAGAGGGCCTCGCCTTGCGCATGGTCAATGGCGACGTGCCTGAGAGCCTTAAAAACAAGAAACTCATGAGCTTAGATATGGGTGCCTTGATCGCCGGCGCAAAATTCCGCGGCGAGTTTGAGGAACGTCTCAAAGCTGTCCTGAGCGAAGTTGAAGCCGCGAATGGTGGCATCGTGCTATTCATTGATGAGATGCACACGCTTGTAGGGGCCGGCAAGTCCGAAGGTTCGATGGACGCGTCCAATCTGTTGAAGCCTGCCCTATCACGCGGCCAATTGCGCTGCATCGGGGCAACGACGCTTGATGAATATCGCAAGCATGTCGAAAAGGACCCTGCCCTCGCGCGGCGGTTCCAACCTGTATTTGTTGACGAGCCTAGCGTTGAGGACACCATCTCTATTTTGCGTGGTTTGAAAGAAAAATACGAGGTCCATCATGGGGTTCGCATCTCTGATGCTGCGATTGTAGCTGCGGCCACGTTGTCTAAACGCTACATTGCCGATCGCTTTTTGCCTGACAAAGCCATCGATTTGATGGATGAAGCGTCGGCCCGCTTGCGCATGCAAGTCGACAGTAAGCCTGAAGAATTGGATGAAATCGACCGTAGGCTGATGCAATTGCGGATCGAAGCCTCTGCGCTCGGCAAAGAAAAGGACCCAGCATCCATCGAACGGCTGGAAAGGCTGGAGGATGAGATCGACACGTTGCAGGCCAAGTCAGATGACATGACTGAAACCTGGCGCCTGGAAAAAGCAAAGCTTGCCGATTCCACCAAGCTGAAAGAGGAACTTGAAAAACTCAATCTAGAACTGGCCGACGCGACCCGCCGTGGCGATTACGCGAAAGCCGGCGAACTGCAGTATGGCACCATTCCCAATCTGGAGAAGGCCTTGAAAGAGGCTGAGACCAGTGGCGAAAGCATGGTGCATGAAGTGGTCGATGCCGAGCAAATCGCCGCGGTCGTGGCCCGTTGGACTGGCGTACCTGTCGAACGCATGCTGGAAGGCGAACGCGAGAAATTGCTGGCGATGGAAGACACGTTGCGTGCCCGTGTAGTCGGTCAAGAAGAGGCGCTTGAGGCGGTTTCTGATGCGGTTCGCAGGTCGCGCGCGGGCCTGCAAGACCCCAACAAACCGATCGGATCTTTCCTTTTCCTTGGCCCCACCGGGGTCGGTAAAACCGAACTTACGAAGGCATTGGCGGAGTTCTTGTTTGACGACGACAGCGCGGTCACACGAATCGACATGTCGGAATATATGGAGAAACACTCGGTCAGCCGCCTGATTGGGGCGCCTCCCGGCTACGTGGGCTATGACGAAGGCGGGGCCTTGACCGAAGCCGTACGGCGCAGGCCTTATCAAGTTGTGCTGTTTGATGAAGTCGAAAAAGCACACCCCGACGTCTTCAACGTTCTCCTTCAAGTGCTTGACGATGGGCGTCTAACGGACGGCCAAGGCCGGACCGTGGACTTTAAAAATGTGATCCTCGTCATGACGTCCAATCTAGGTAGCCAATATCTGGCGGAGCAGAATGATGGCGAAGATGTTGAACTTGTGCGGCCGATGGTGATGGAAGCCGTACGTGGCAATTTCCGTCCTGAATTCATCAATCGAATTGACGAGATCATCTTGTTCCGACGGCTGGGCCGGGCTGAGATGGACCGGATTGTACCAATCCAACTGCGACGTTTGGAGGCACTTTTGGCTTCCCGTGATATCAAAATCACGCTGGATGACGGCGCCAAAACTTGGTTAGCGGATAAAGGCTATGAGCCCGCTTACGGGGCTCGCCCTTTAAAGCGGGTCATCCAAAAAGATGTGCAAGACCCGCTCGCTCGGCTCATACTATCTGGAGCCATCAAAGATGGTGAAACTGTTGTCGTGACGGCGCAGCCTGGTAGTGATGAGCTGAGCTTCAATGGCTTCACTGGGCAAAACGATAGCCCACCCAAGGGCATAATCGTTAACTAGACTGCTGGAATTGTTCGGTTTGGGTCAGCTAATGGCCCGAACCGGACTCATCCCGAATGGCGGCTCAGGTGCTCTAGGACTCTGAGTGGCACCCCACTTCCAGCCGGCTTCGGCAAACGCAAGTGCTGCGATCTTCGTCGTCTCAGTCATTTCGGGGCCCGGTTCAAAGCCAGCCAACCAACGCAGCGCGGCAATGAGAGCATCTTCATCGGCTGCCTGCGCGGCAGCTAAGGCATTTAGGAGCGTCCGTTCATCAGGCGAAGGCTCAAGGCTTCCCAATTCGCCGAGCCTTAATTTCCGACCGGAGACTAAGAGTAGGCTAGCCAGTTTTCTCATGGCGGCGCGTGCTGTCTCGACCCGTTCTGCCGTCACCGGGCACCGGAACACCGAAGGTCCAGCAGCACGACGCATGGCATGCAGCGCAAGTTGCGCACCGGCTTCAAGACCATGGATCGGCTGCGACTGGGGCATCAGCAGACTATATGCGAATTATTCTCAAATACAAGCAAAATTGGATCGCGGGTGCACGCAGCAAATCAAGCGTCCCTCTCGCCCAGAAACCGACACAAAAAATTAAGCCCATTGCAACCTTTCTGGGCCATTTTAAGTGCTTAGAAATGCTCACAAAATTAGGAATCCGTGTGGCAAGTTAAGGAAGCTGATCGGTGGCTATCAATGCCAATGTCATTAGTCTGTTGAATTCAGGCGGGTTTTCTAACTCGTCTGTGCAGTCTCTTGACTTGTCGGCTCTAACCAACACCGCGACCGCTGCGCCCACTGGACCACCAACACAGCGTCAAATTGCACGAATGGCGCCGTGGGATTCACGAGCTAAGCCACCTACTCTCTCCCAATTGGCCACCGATGCGCTGCGCGCCAGCCGTTTGGTCAATACCAGTCTGGGGTCAGGTGCGGGCTCCGCGGTCAAGGACCCAAACGACAGGAGCCTGTTTATAATCCATAACGGTGTTCAGAAATTGCAAGCCTTGGCTGATGCCGCTGCCAGGGACGGGATAAGCTCTGAGACCCGCAAGCGCCTGCAGGATCGCATCACCAAAGGGATTGAGGAACTTAACAATCACATTAATGCGACCAAGCTCGATGGAGCCTTTCTGATCGGAGGTCGTCGTCTAACTCGCCACGAGGGGGAAGGTATTCCCAGGGGGCTCTTACAATATGATACAAAGCCACTGGTCAATGGCGAATTGACCGCGATTCCAGAAGGCTTCCTGGGAGACCGTCGGTTCACTTTAAAGGTGACCAAAGGCGGGGTCGCGACAAACTTTGATATCAATCTGTCTGAAATGGGCACAACCGATCGCACCATTGGAAATGTGGCGAATTTTATCAACCTCAAGCTCGAAGCTGCAGGGTTTGAAAGCCGGTTCGCGCGGGTTGAAACCACAATCCCCGCCGCCACCAAGGGCGGGACGGCCACCGTTCAGCAACGGATGAGGATCACCACCACGTCACTCGAATCGCTCTCTTTTGAAGCCGCTGCAGGTGACACTAAGCCAGCCCTCTATGTCGCTGGCGGCAAGACGGTAGACAAAGCTACCCAAAGCGTCGTGAGCAAGATGACCGGCCTCGAAGGTACCGATAACTTGGCGTCCTTCACCTCAGACATTTCAGCCGTCAAAGGCTCCACTGTTGGTGCACGTGCCTCGGTGGTGGGCTCAGATGGCTCGCTTTATGTGATTGCCGATGCGACTGGCAAAGTGAATGGCCAAACGCCCAAGGACAAAAGCGACGTCGTCTTGATGAAATACGACACGACGGGCCAAATTGTCTGGACGCGCGCCTTAGGCTCTGCGGCTCCGGCTCAAGGCTTCTCATTGGCCATTGGCGCGGATGGGACTTTGGCCGTTGCTGGCTCCGTCAACGGTCGTGCCGATACCGCCAGCAGCACAACAGGCAATGGACTCGATTCATTTGTTGCAGCGTTTGACCTCGAAGGCAGAGACAAGTGGTATCACCAACAAGGGGCCACTGGCAGCGACAATGCA
Organism: Aquidulcibacter sp.; assembly: GCA_027532555.1. GTDB lineage: Bacteria > Pseudomonadota > Alphaproteobacteria > Caulobacterales > Aquidulcibacteraceae > Aquidulcibacter > Aquidulcibacter rimovensis. The sequence goes on along the minus strand of JAPZTJ010000019.1, from coordinate 68,656 downwards.
ACCCATGTGCAAGTTGGCGCAGACGGCAGTGTTTTCGTGATGGGGACAACAACCAATAGCTATGGCGGGGCTACTGCTTTAGGCGGAAAAGACGTTTATCTGCAGGCCTTTGAAGCGTCCGGCACGCTTCGCTTCACAACGGCCCTAGGCACCACCGGAGACGATACGCCTGCAGGCTTAGCGATTGCCAACGGCCAAGCGGTTGCTGTCTGGAATGAAAGCGGTGGCGCCCGCATGGGCAAGTTTGATGCTTTGACCGGCATTGCCAGCGGGGCGACCAACAATCTTGCTGCCAGCAACTTAAGCGCTGTAACTATGGTAGCTTCAGACTCGAGTGGCCGGATATTCTTGGCAGGGCGCACGGCCGCAGATTCGACGGCAAACAAACTGGTTGCCATGGACATAAGTTCCGAAACCGTGTTGTTCCAAGCCCAGTCAACGGGTGAGGCAATTCGCGCTCTGACCGCTGCTGGCGATCAAGTGGCTTATGCGACGGAGACCGTCACCGTAACGCCTGCGAATGGCTCCACCCCTGCGAGTACAGCACGCGAAAGCTCTATCGTCGGCCTTGATGCGGATACCGGCTTGCAGGCGTTTAGTCGCGCGGCACCACAATTGGCTAATGCACCAATTTCAATTGCCCTCGCCCCTTCAGTTTCCCAAACTCTCGACTCCATGGGCATTCCGCAAGGTACCTTGAGCTTTGGTATCTCTGATGCTTTGACCGACCGCACTGGCCTGCGAGCCGGCGACCAATTCAGCGTCATCGTGAATGGCGGCAGCGAAAAGAAAATCACGATCGCGCAAGGCGAAACCATGCGGACCTTGGCAGCAAAGCTAAACAGAGTCCTGATGCGCGATGGAACCGCAGAGGCCCGTTCGCTCAAAGGTATCGAGACGTTGGTCATCACGCCAAAAGCCGGCGACCGAATCGAATTGAAGGCCACCGATGGGGTTGCGGACGCGCTAACCCAGTTGGGCCTTGAACCAGGTGTAGCCATTCCACGGCCAGCGCCTAAAAAGCCCGGCACCAAATCGGTCTCGGATCCACCGCCTATCATTGCCTTGGAAATGCCGTTGGAAGGTGATGTCTCCGACAAGGCAAAGGCGAAGGCTTTGACGGATTCGTTCGATGGTGTGCTTCGACGGTTACGGATTGGCTATCGGGAAATTTCATCCGACCCGACTCAGGTCGAATTGCGTAAGCAAAATGCTGCCAAAGCCGCCCAAAACGCCGGTGGCAACACGGCGGGTGTAGCCTACTACAACCGTCAGACTGCTTTAGGTCAAGACGCACTGCGCCGTCTTGGCGTTGTTGCTTAAACAAGCATTTCTCAGACTAAAATCCTGAAAAGCTGATTTGAGCTTGCATCTGTTCCCGCAGCCTCTAAACAAAAGATATATTTTATGGGGGGGGCGGCGGCCATGTGTCAGTCCTTGAAGGCACTCTTTCTCTCAGGCGTCCTAGCAGCCGGTTTGGGGCTGGGCTTTGCAGTGGCGCAACAGGCTGCGCCATCTGGCCAGGGCGTTGAACCAACCAAAGACCCAACCAAGATTGTAACCCCCGTTGAGCGCGTCCCAATTGATATTCGCCGCACCACCATCATCGTGCGAGACATGGAAACGTCGCTAAAACTCTATCGCGATGGTTTAGGCATGCGGGTCAATTATGATGAGCGCATGAATGTCTCTAGCCCTGCCTTCGCCCAAGGTGGGCCGCCACGGCCGATCCGATTGGTGTTGTTGAATGCCAATGATCCTTGGATTGGCTGGATTGGCCTAATTCAATACACAGATCGCCCCGATCAACCAAAGATCGATCGGCCGAAAGTATTGGGTCCAGGAAGCCATATCATGGTGGCGGCGGTGGCTGACGCTCAAAAGGCTTGTGATGCTGCCAAACTTGCGCCCGGTGTGCGGATGGTGGTGGAGCCCAAAGTCTCAGTCTACCCGCCTCGTATCCCTGGTGCGCCGCCTATCCGAGTTTTAGGGTGTCAGTTCTTTGATGCTGATGGAGCTTACCTTGAACTCAACCAAACTTTGCCGCAATAAAGTCCGAGCACAAGAACAAGACTAATTTTGTTTGGCCCATCGCCTGCAAGGTGAGGCGCAACAACAAAGTGAGTGAACATGCGTGCCAATTTGATCCTTATTTCGCTTTTGACAGGGTGGAGCTTACCAGCTTTCGCCCAACAGCACTCTCAACAAACCGCACCAGAACCTACGTCGGTACAGATGCAAGCCGTCATTGGGGAAGACCCAGCGGCGCTATCACGTCTCGAAGACTCGTTGGTGTGTGCTGCTGCAATTCAAGTGACGGCGATGGCAGCGCCTGCTTGGGCACGAGAACCAGGTGTTAGCGACAGCAGCAACCGCTGGCTGGCAGAAGTCTATACCGCAGCAGAGGCATATGGCATTTCAAGCGATAAAGTACCTCAACTGGTTCAAGGCGAGATGGAACGGCAACTTCAGGAAGCTGTTCTGAAGCCAGAAGCTTTATCTCGACGCGCCTATAACTGCGCAGCCAGCCCGCCAACCCCTTCCCGCTGATGGATTTTGAGGCTCCGACAGGCTAGCTTCGGTTCATGGCTGAGATCATCAATTTAAGACAGGCACGCAAAGCCAAAGTGCGTGCTGAGCACAGCGCCAAGGGCGACGCCAATCGTGTGGCCTTCGGTCGTACGAAACTAGAGAAGCTCGCCACAGAAAAGGCCAAAAATCAGACAAAGACGCGGCTAGACGGACATTTCCTGACCAAGGCCACAGATCATGAGCTTGATTAAGCGATCGGTATCTCTTGAAGGACACGCAACAAGCGTCGCGCTGGAGGCTGAATTCTGGGCCGCGCTCGAAGCGAATGCGCGTCAACGCCGCTTATCGCTCGCCGGGTTGATCGGCGAGATTGACAGCCAGCGAGGCGACCGCCCCTTAGCAAGCGCCCTGCGGGTGTGGGCGCTTTTGCATCAAGGCTTGCCGGAAGGCTGAACCCTTGCCAAATAGAACCATGCGCTCTGTTTCGACCTTCCTGGCGATTCTCGCCATTCTACCCGCCCTTGTGCATGCACAAGATGTCCCGGCCACGGTGCCCACCTCCGGAAGCATTACGCTGGACCGTCTGTTTGAAGATCCTGCTCTTAATGGGCCAGTCGCGCGTGCGCCTAAATTCTCGCCTGACGGCAAACTGGTAACATGGCTTCGGCCGAATGAGCGCGATTTCTTGCGCCTCGACCTTTGGGCGGCACCTGTTGGTGGTGGCGCGCCTTTTATGCTGGTTGATTCCAAAGCGTTGGTGCCCGAGGAGGGTGCTCTTTCAGAAGCAGAAGCCGCGCGGCGAGAACGCCAACGTTTGGCTGGCACACGTGGCCTTGTGTCCTACGATTGGGATAAAAAGGGCGAGGCTATTCTGGCACCACTTGGTGGCGACCTTTATTACGTACAGGTCGCAAACCCAAGCGCCCCGCGCCGCCTGACACGCACACCCGAGTTTGAGACTGATGCTCAGATCTCTCCCGCAGGTGGTTATGTGTCCTTCATTCGAGAGGGACAATTGATTGCCCTTAAGCTTGGCACGAACGAAGAAGTAGCGCTGTCACCTATAGCAAGCGATGCCATAACATACGGCATGGCGGAATTCATCGCTCAAGAAGAAATGGATCGCGATACGGGCTATTGGTGGGCACCAAACGACGGGCGCATCGTCTATACCCAAGTCGATGAAAGTGCGGTTGCCCTTGTACCGCGAGTTGAGATTGGTGCAAGGCAAACAGAAATTGTTCAGCAACGCTATCCGCGCGCTGGGGCAACCAATGCCAGCGTTGCCTTATTTATCCAGGACCTAGCGACCGGTGCCGTGGTTCCCGTTGATTTGGGCGATAATGACGATATTTATGTCGCGCGGGTCAATTGGTCGAAAGACGGCCAAACCCTCTATGTCCAACGACAAAATCGAGCCCAAACACGGCTAGACCTTCTCATGGTTGACCCAGCAACAGGCCAGTCGAAAGTCATCCTCACCGAAGCGGATTTGGTTTGGCTGAACCTGACCAATGACTTTAAGCCATTGGCGAATGGTGATTTCTTATGGACCAGTGAGCGAACAGGCTGGAGACATATCGAACGGCGCAAACGCGATGGGACCGGCGTCCAAGTGCTCACCACCGGCGCATGGGCCGTCTCACAAATCGCAGGCGTAGATGAGGTGGCAGGCCGTGTCTATTTCATGTCGAACAAAGACGATAGCCTTGAACAGCGTCTCTATTCGGCACCGCTAGCCAAGCGCCGTGCGCCAAGTGCTGTCACGGCCAGCGGCGGTAATTGGGGTGTCGCCATGGCCTCCACGGGCAAAGCCTTTCTCGGGACCTATTCAGACCCAGCCACGCCTCCTCGCCTTGGACTTTATGAAGCCAATGGACGGCTAATTCGCTGGATCGAAGAAAACAAACTCGATGACAAGCATCCTTGGGCACCCTTTCTCGCGAAACGAGCAAGCGTGCGATATGGCACGTTGAATGGTCCTTCGGGCGATGTTCTCAATTGGTCATTGCAATTGCCAGCCAATTTTGACCCCAACAAGAAATGGCCGGTCATCGTCTATGTCTATGGCGGACCTAGTGTACAAGTTGTCCGGCGTAGCTGGGGCAGCAACACTGATCAACTCCATGCCGCGCGCGGCTACATTGTATTTTCCATCGACAATCGTGGAACCCCAAACCGTGGCCGCAGCTTTGAGCGCGCCATTAGTCGAAAATTGGGCGGGCCGGAAGTTGAAGACCAGTTAGCGGGCCTAGCTTTTCTGAAGGCACAAACATTTGTCGACCCTTCGCGCATTGGCGTCTGGGGTTGGTCCTATGGCGGCTACATGGCGTTGCGGCTGGCTACTGAAGCGCCCGAAGCCTATTCCGCTTATGTCTCTGGTGCGCCCGTTACAGACTGGTCCCTGTACGACACCCACTATACTGAAAGATTCATGGGTAAGCCTCAGGACGAGGCTGACGCCTATGCGAGGGCATCGGTGCTACCCCGTTTGAAGAACGTCAAGCGCCCGCTACTAATCCTGCACGGCATGGCCGATGACAATGTGACGTTTGACAATTCGACCTCAGCTTTTGACGCCTTGCAAGCAGCCTCGATCCCGTTTGAGACCATGGTCTATCCGGGCCAGAAGCACGGGATTCGCGAAAAAGCGCGGGCCAAGCATGTCCAACTCACGATCTTAAACTTCTTTGATCGTACGTTAGGTCCCGGACCGCGCTAATGGGCTTGGTTTAAGCGAAGCGGTAAGGGCCACCTTTTTCAAGCGCGGCTTGCCATTGCGGACGGGCGTGAAGGCCTTCGAGCCAAGCTTTCATGTTCGGCAGCATGGCCAAAGCACCTTGGCCTTTGGCGATCTCGCCGACAAAGCTCATTTGTATATCCGCGCCTGTCAGGCGATCGGCAATGAGGAATTGTTTTCCTGCCAAAGCGCCTTCGACATAAGACAAATGGTTCATGATCTCGCCTGTGATGCGCGGCATCAGAGGAGCAGCCGCATCTCCCAAACGACCTGTATAGAGTGCCAAGAGGAAGGGTAGCATGGCAGAGCCTTCGGCAAAATGTAACCAGTGCGCATAGGTCGGATAATGCGGCGAAGCAAAGTCAACGGCGAGATCGGGGCTATAGCGCCGCGCCAGAACGTCAATAATCATCCCAGATTCAGCCAAAACTTCCCCATCATCCGTTACCACAGGCGACTTACCCAACGGATGGACTTCCTTCAATTCTGGCGGTGCAAGATTGGTGACGGCATCGCGCTGATACTTCTTGATTTCATAGGGTGTTCCCATTTCCTCCAGCAGCCACAGAATCCGCTGCGAACGAGAATCATTAAGGTGATGCACGATGATCATAAAAACCCCCAAGAATTAGCCGTAGTCCATCCACAGCCGTTAGATGCGATCTGCCTCGACCCAAAAGCGACGATTAGCAAGGCCTTTTAGGACAAAATTTCTCCCTGCATGCGCGGCTGGCTCGTCATCGTAAAGCGCAAAGCACGTTGCACCGGAACCTGACATTCGGACCAAGCGAACATTCGGGCTGGCAGCTAAGAGCTCCATAGCCTCAGCAATTTCAGGTGCCAGACTGATAGCGGCCTGCTCGAGGTTATTGGGCACTTCAAGCAGATAGGCCAACAAGCTCTCGCGGTTCGACACATCGGGTACTAGCTGGATAACAAGCTCGGGTCCCGCCCCCAAATCGTCATAAGCGCGATAGACGGGCCCGGTCGGGCACGGCACCCCCGGATTAACAAGAACAACCCCCATGCCAGCCAGCGGCCCAATAGGGCTCAACGTCTCCCCTGTCCCCGTCATGTGCACCGGCTGCCCTGTCAGACAGGCCGGCACATCAGCGCCCAATTGGGCACCTAAGGCCAAAAGGTCTGACAGCGGAAGGTTGATGTCCCAAAAATCATTTAGAGCATGCATGGCCGCTGCAGCATCGGCAGAGCCCCCACCGATCCCAGATGCAATCGGCAAATTCTTGATCAGGCGAATGTTAGCTTTGGCGGGTATCCCCACCACATCGGCAAGGATTTGGGCAGCGCGGCAAACCAAATTATCCTTGCCAGCACTCAAGCCCTCGCTAAACGGCCCTAAAACTTCCAACTGCAAATCATCCGCGGTTCCCACTGAGAGATAATCGCCGAGTCTTTTGGTAAAGCACACAAGGCTGTCGAGAGAGTGACGACCATCGGCCCGTGGTGGCCCGACCCTCAAAGTCAGATTGAGTTTTGCAGGGGCAAACCAAGTGGTCATCTTCTGCTCAATTAGACCTGTTTTGGGCCAAAATGGCCGCGTCCGCCGCACGACTTGGATCAGGTGGCAAACCATCGCTCAACTTGATTTCAAGTGCTTTGGTTTGTTCTGCTGTTGGCGTCAGCGTCAAAGCACGTCGCCATTCCAGCCGTGCCTCCTCCTGCCGCCCAGTTCGCCAATAAACATCACCCAAGTGGTCAGCCACTTCCGCGAGATTGGGGGCAAGTCCGGCAGCGCGTTCGAGGATGGTGGCTGCTTCTTCATAGCGACCGCTTTTGAACAACGCCCAGCCATAAGAATCCAAGATCGCCCCTGACCTTGGACGTAGCCGCATTGCATTACGCAACATGCCCAGCGCTTCGTCTAAATTTTCACCACGATCTGCCATGGCATAGCCAAGGTAGTTCAAGACATTTGGCTGATTGGGCGCGGCGGCCTTTGCTATTCGTAAATCTGCCAAAGCCTCAGGCCAACGGCCAAGACGTTCGCGCGCGCCACCTCGCCCAAAATAGAGTGGCCATGTCTCGGTTGGCGACCAAGAGGCCGCTTCACTGCGTTCAATCAGGCTGTGGTAGGCAGCCTCTGCTTCGGCATCGAGCCGGTTGGCTGACAACATATCGGCCAGCAGCGTCACTGCCGCAAAGCTTGAAGGATATTTGGCCACGAGCCCACGTGCTTCCAGCAGGGCTTGATTTGGATCATTCGAATAGACCAGCCAAGCTAGTTCCGTGCGGGTGGCGACAAAATAGGGACTGTCACTAGAAACGCGCGCCAGATACGGTTCGGCGAGTTCATCATAGCCATGGCGGGCCAGATGTTGACCCAATGCCGCAGACACCTCATCAGAAGTTGGATTTAGGAAAGTTAAAAGAAACAGCAGGTCCGAGGTTTCGGTCGGCGGCCTATTGTCCTGCATGGCCTCAACCAAGGTCAGTAGGCCGATTGCGACATGGTCCTGCACATTGATGGCCACATTGCCTTTATCGCCCGCCCGCACCCGCGCCAAAATCTCCGTGAAGGCAGAGGCCTTCACAGTCCCGCGTTCAGCTAAAGGTACCAAGAGGGCTTCTGCCTTGTCCCGCTTCCCGACTGATAGCAGAAGCTCGCTATAAAACCTGATGCCCGCTTGGGAGTCTTGCCCGAGGCTGCGCGCTTTTTCAAACAAAGCAATCGCCTCTTGCTGACGTTTGGCACGCACCAGAATCAGTGCTCGCGACATAAGGCCAGCATCTTCCAAGTCGGAAATCCCCGTGACTTGGCTTGCGAGATCATAAGCTCTTGACCCTTGTCCTTGCCCTAAGAGCGCATAGGCGCGGAGGTGGTTAGCAAATTGGGTCAAGCTCGGGCTGAATTTCTGCCCTTCCAGCGTACGAACGACATCTTGATATCGTCCCTGCCCCATGGCCTCGATTGCCAAAGCCAAAACAGCCTTTGGGGGACGCGCGCTAGGCGGAACCAACTTAGCCATGCGTACCACCATGCCTAGATTGCCCACCTCGAGGTTTGCGGCGGTCGCGCGGTCATAAAGCTCTAGGTCGGATGTTCGGCGAAAGAAGGCACGCGCCCACGCTTGCGCCGCTAATTTAGGGTTGTCGACCCCTTGCGCATATCGCCCAGCCAAAGTTGCGGCGAAGATATCCGCATCTGATCGTTGCAACAAAAAAGGTGCGCCCGGTTTGGCAGCAGAAAAGCCCACTTGCATAGAATTTTGAGCGGAAGCCTGCGGCACACTGCAACACAGGAGAGCGGTTGCAACGGCCAGCCCGCGCACCACAAGATTTGGCCTCTGTCTAAACACTACCGGGTTCCGCAATGATTGGTGCCATTCTTTGCACGGGAGCAGGCCCCTTTAGTCCATTTTTTAGTTTTTCTTCCAACTCACCTCTCTTGAAATAATGGCCACCAAAGTCCCTCACCATTTGCCACATGCGGCGCGCTTCACTCTTTTTGCCTTGATACCAATAAACGTCACCCAGATTGTCATAAATCTCCGGGTCTGGCGCGTCCTTTCGCATGTCTACCGCTTTTTCGATCAAGCGCTGTGCTTCATCTAGCTGGCCAAGCTTATAGTGCGCCCGACCCAGCGAGTCCGTTATCGCTCCGGAATAGGGACGCAACTCATAAGCTTTTTGCAACAATTGGAAGCCTTCGTCTAAGTTGATGTCATACTCAACTAGCGTATAGCCCAAAGCATTCATAAAAAGTGGCGAGCGGGGCATTTCCGCCAACGCGTCGCGAAGGAGTTGGATGCCTTCAGCACGAGTTCCAGAGAATTGCGCGAGGACGCCGCCCAAGGTTAACTTGGTGCGGCCATCTGCTCCGAGCATTTTCAAACTTTCGCGCGCGGCCGGCAGGCCTTCGCTATGTGTCGACGGTTCCCGTGCGAGGAAGAGGCCTGCCGAGCCACGGACTGGATTTTCTGGCTTCAGTTTCTTTACGAGCGCACGAGCTATCTCAATCGCTTCGGCTTTTTGGCCCAAATCATAATGCGCGCGCATCAAACTCAATCGGGCCAAATCCTCATCCCATTCACCCGTGCCGCGTGCAGCAGCCGCACTCTTAAGGGCACTGTCAAATGCGCCTTTGAAATCCCCTTGAGCGCCCCGAATACTGGCATGCAAGTCCCACCAACGTCGGTCGCGAAGGCTTTGCGGAATTTGATTCAATAGCTCTGCAGCACTGGAAGCATCTTCAAGGCTGAGGTACAGAACCGCCTTTTCACGACGCACTTCGTCCAGTCGATCACCGGTCGTAATCGAGGCTAACGTCTCCAGCGCAGCCTTGTCTTCGTCAATCTCCGCTAGGGCCTCGGATAAAGAAAACCGTGCAGATTGATTGGATGGATCAATCTTCAAGGCCGTCCGCAGCAACAGAGCATCTCCCACGAACAGGGCATCTGCGTCAGGCTTTTCAACAACCTCATCTGGCTTCGCGGCGTCCGCGTCTTTTTGCTGTTGATTGGCTTGAAATATACGCACGAGCATCATGGCCGAGGCATAATTGCTTATCAAAGAGCCAAGGCTCACTTGCGGCAACATCGAGGTCAACGGCTGTGGTTTTCCGGCGGCAATTTGCTCACGGAATTGGGTTTCGAGCGGATCAAGCCCTTTTGGCTCGCCAAAAATCTCATCATGCGCTTTTAGGGCGTCACTCGTTCGGCCAGCTTGGACCAATAAAGTTACGTACCGCTTGCTCAAATCACGCACAAAGTGCAGTTCACCAGCCTTTTGAGCCTGGGCATAATAGCCCAGAGCGGCATTTGCTTGACCGTTTTGCTCAGCTAAGAGGGCGCGGTAGGCGTTGAAGAATGGCCGATTTCCATCGCCGCCATAGACTTCCCATGTATTGATCGCCTGATCTAGCTTACCTTGGCCCACATAAGCCCAAGTGACCAAACCTGCGGTCAACATGTCATCCTTATCACTGTCGCGCAGCGCATCGGTGACATCTTGATAATTTTGCTGACTGAAAGCCCGCACACCCGTGTAGTAAAGGGTCGTGCTTGTGTCTCCTCCCGCCCGGCCCAGCGCAGCGATCGATTTGAAGGCGAAATCCAGATCGTCGTCGATCAAGGCTTGGCGGATCGCATCCCCCAGACTGAGACCAGCATAGGCCCGCTCTCGTGCAATCGCTGCTGAGGAATCGGCCTCTGGCGTTCTCTCGGTAGCAGGCGGAGCGGAAGCCCAAGCCATCGGTGCCATAAGCGATGAGCCCAGAAGGATGGTGGTGGTCGCAAATAGGACTGCTCTGAGGCGCATGGCAACATCCTGCTGTTAGCTTGGATAGAGGGATCGACCAAGAGTTGGCCCAAGGCTAAACTTGGCGCTGATTGGATAAACAAACAAGGGCTAGACCAAGGCAAGCCTGTGAAATGTGACCGCAATCAGCGCCGTTGTTCAGATCAACGCTACATATTTTGGTAGATTGGTCCTTCCCCGCCCTGCGGGGTAGTCCAAGTGATGTTCTGGTTCGGATCTTTAATGTCACAGGTTTTGCAATGGACGCAGTTCTGCGCATTAATCTGGAAGCGCTTTCCAGCTCCATCTTCAACCCACTCATAAACCCCAGCCGGACAATAGCGGTTTGATGGCCCAGCGAAGACGTCCAACTCACTCGATTTTTGAAGTGCAAGGTCTGCGACCTTCAAGTGAATGGGCTGATTTTCTTCATGGTTGGTATTGGACAAGAAGACCGACGAGAGCTTGTCAAAACTGATGACGCCATCGGGCTTTGGATAGTCAATCTTGGAAAACTGATCGGCAGGCAACAGGCTTGCCGCATCGGATTTGCCATGCTTTTGGGTTCCAAACGGCGACCAGCCACCAAAAATGGTGGTGCACCACATATCGACACCGCCAAGGCCTAAGCCCAAGATCGTGCCAAACTTTGACAAGAGTGGTTTCACGTTGCGAACCAGTTCTAGGTCTTTAAAGACCCAACTGGCTTCATAGGCTGCTTGATACTCTTCCAGCACATCACCAGATCGGCCAGCAGCAATCGCTGCCGCGACTGTTTCAGCGGCAATCATACCCGTCTTCATCGCATTATGGCTGCCCTTGATGCGCGGCAGGTTCACAAAGCCTGCCGAGCATCCAATCAAAGCCCCGCCGGGGAAAGGCAACTTTGGCACGGATTGCAGACCGCCTTCGGTGATGGCGCGGGCACCGTATGACAAGCGCTTTCCGCCTTCAAATGTTGGGCGGACATCTGGATGCTGTTTGAAGCGTTGGAACTCATCAAACGGGCTCAACCATGGGTTTTTGTAGTTCAAATGCACCACATAGCCGACTGAGACTAGACCGTCGCCCCAATGATAGAGGAATGACCCCCCACCGGTATTCCAATCCAACGGCCAGCCAAAGGCATGTTGAACCAGACCAGGCTTGTGCTTTTCAGGGGCGACCTGCCACACTTCCTTCAAGCCGATACCGTATTTCTGGGGTTCTTTGCCTTCATCGAGGCTGTATCGAGCGATGATCTCTTTAGCGAGCGAACCGCGGACGCCTTCACCAATCAAAGTGTACTTAGCAAAGATGTTTATCCCGGGCGTGAAGTCTGGGCCCATCTCGCCTTCGCGCGTGATGCCCATGTCACCAACTTGAACGCCTTTAACGACACCGGCTTCATCGTAAACGACTGCTGCAGCAGCAAAGCCTGGATAAATCTCAACACCCAAGTCTTCGGCTTTTGCGCCCAACCAGCGGCAAACATTGCCTAAAGAGCCGATAAAGTTTCCATGGTTATTCATCAGGGGCGGCATGATAAAGTTAGGTAGCGGCAGGCTGCCTGCTTGGCCCAATAATTTCAGCTCATCTTTTTCCACTTGTGTTGTCAAAGGCCGGTCTGGGGCATCGCGCCATTCAGGTAACAGCTCGTCCAAAGCCTTGGGGTCAACTACAACACCAGAGAGAATATGGGCCCCGACCTCGCCGCCTTTTTCCAACACAGCGACTGCCAAGTCTGCATTGAGTTGTTTCAGGCGGATCGCCGCGGCTAAGCCGGCAGGCCCGGCACCAATGATCAGAACATCATATTCCATCGATTCACGCTCAATCGCGTCAAAAGCCATTGTCACTCCCCTTTTCGCTTAGGCCCTGCATAGATCAGTTAGACTGTTATCCCATGAGGACAAATTCCAGATTGCCTTTGTCATCAGCCTCACGAACGCTTATCGAGGTCTTAAAGGACGAAGGTCAAGACCAGTTAGGCGCCCAAATCGGCGCAAAGTCTGCGATAGGGATGCCGAACGCATGCATGCACGCCCAAGTTTAACCCTGGAAACTGCCGCTCAAGCCCTAGCGCAATGGTGGGAACTGGCAGGCCTAGAGCCGTTTGACTTGGGCCCAGCTCAGCGCGCCCGCACTCAGGCCTTACAGCAACAAACTTTCGAAGCGCCGACTCCAGAAGTCAAGGTCACGCCAGCGCGGGTCACCAATGCCAAGAAACCTGTCGATGCGCTCGCAGAGGCCCATCGCCTCGCCCAATCCTGCACGAGCTTGGATGCTCTCTTTAAAGCCCTCGAGAGCTTTGATGGCTGCGGGCTAAGGGCCAATGCACGCGCAACCGTTTTCGCTGACGGCCGGGCGGAGGCTGACATAATGGTGATTGGTGAAACCGCGGGTCGCGAAGATGATGAAGTCGGCAAACCATTTCAGGGCCCCGAGGGCGATTTGCTCACGAAAATGTTAGCAAGCGTCGGCTTGGATCGACAGCAAGATTGTTATCTGACCTGCCTTATCCCATGGCGGCCACCAGGCAATCGTAATCCTACCTCGGAAGAAGTAGCACTTTGCCGCCCATTTCTGGCGCGCCACATTGAACTTGCCGCCCCCAAGGCGATTTTGATGGTTGGCGGTCTAACCGCTCAGACCCTCTTGAACACGGCGGACGGCATCATGAAGCTACGCACACGTTCTTTTGACTATGGCCTTGGCACCGATGCAGCAGTGCCGAAAGCCTATGCACAATGCCTTTTTTCGCCTGCCTATCTATTGAACAGACCACGCGACAAAGCACTCGCTTGGCAGGACCTACTTAGGTTCGAACAGAAAATTTCATCGCTGGGCGTTGCCACACGGGGCAGAAACAAGGCAAAAGGCTCTTAAATGTGCCCAACGAGCCCTTTTCTCGAGGGCTGGGCGTAAAGGACCTCTGGCCGAATGTGTCGGGGTAAGCAGGCAAGTGGGTTTGATAAACTTGTAGAGTTCCAAGCTTATCAAACACTTCGGCGAAGGGCCCAGATGGTTTGACCCAATTTGATGTCACCAAGATTGGTTTGAAAAGGCGGTCCTTGTTGATGCCGATTATGGCAATCGGCTGCTTTGCCATCACGGGTACGTCAACGTTGGCTTTGGCCCAAACAGCTCCAGCTGTCTCAGGATTGCGCGGCACAGTCGCAGGCCCGGATGTGCTGAACAGTACCGATGAGGCTAATTACCGCAAAGCCTTTGCGGCTGCGTCCGCCAATCAGAAAGCTGTCTTGGACGAGGTTTTGCCATCCATTTCTGACGGTACGCTGAAGCCCCATGTTGAACGGGCGCGCTTAATCTCAAGCGCCACTACACCAGATTTGCCAGCCATGGCGGCTTGGCTCGATCGCTGGGGTGATGTTGCAGGCGCTGGTGCTGTCTATGAGCGCGCGCAAGAAGCGCAAGAAGATGCTATTCAAGCCGCCCGAATTATGGGCGTGGTGCCCACACCCTTCCGGCTAAAGCGACCCGATCCTGTACCAAGCCGCCGTTCAATGGGCACTGTGCGTGAGCCCAGTTTTATTCCAGTGCCAATTGGGCCAGGTGCCACGCGGGCAGATCGTGCCCAGATTGATGCTTTGGCAGCACGGTTTTATGCGGGCGATGATGAAGCGGCTTTGGCCATGGCACGTGAAGCGGTGAATGGTCCACAATCGGGTCAAGCAGGTTGGATCGGTGGTCTTGCTGCCTATCGCTCGGGTGATTTCAGCACCGCGCAAACCTTGTTTACAGCAGCTGCAAATTGGAATGCGAGTGATGATTGGGCGCGTTCATCTGGGGCGTTCTGGGCGGCGCGCGCATCAGAAAAGTTAGGCGATAAAGCCAGGACACAGTCCTTTTTGGAGCAGGCAGCATCCAGCCCGCTGACTTTTTACGGGCAATTGGCACTGGCGCGGCTTGGGCGCTGGGAGACGCTAAAAATCCCGCAAGCGCAAGACGAAAAAGATCGCGCGGCCAGATTGATGCGAGCCGACCCCGGTGTTCGGCGAGCTGTGGCTTTAAAAGAGATTGGTCGCGTGTCCGATGCAGAAGCCGAACTATTTAATAGCTGGAGCCGAGCGCGCGCCGAGGATGATCTGGGCTTTTTGGCCGTGGCTCGCAGCCTAGACCTCGACCCAGTAGTCGAACGTATCGCGCAATCTTCGTCTGCTGCAGCGTTAGCTGCGCTTTATCCCATTCCCGACCAATTCCGTCCTGTGGGTGGTGAATTCGTTCTGGACCGCGCAGTTATTCTGGCTGTGATGCGCCAAGAGTCAAAGTTCGACACCAATGCGAAATCCTACGCCGGTGCGCGCGGCCTGATGCAGCTGATGCCAAGAACGGCTGCTTGGATGACGGGCCGGCGTGATTTGGCGAGCAATCCCGGATTGCTCAACGATACCACCTTAAACGTAACATTGGGCGAAGCTTATCTCGAAAAGATGATGGCTATGGGCGTAGTCTCCAATTGCCTCACTCGTACTTTCATGGCTTACAACGCCGGTCCGGGAAACGTCACACGCTGGAGCGCCAGTGTGAAAGGCGCTGAAGACACATTAATGTTCATGGAGGCTGCTCCTAACGGTCAAGCCCGCGTCTACGCAGAGCGGGTAATGAGCAATATGTGGATCTATCATCGCCGCTTTGGCCAACGCGCGCCTAGCCTTGAAAAGTTAGCCCGCGGCCTTACTCCAACCTACGAGCCGCAAGATAATCCGCGACTGACCAGCGCTCATGTAAGGCTCAGTGCTGTCACGCCAACGAGCGCAACTGGGTCAGCTAGGATTACTGATTCCGGCGCCTTGTCCCAGCGTTGAACGTTTGAAGCTGGCTGCATCGTCGACATCCTCGAGCTCACGTAAGAAGCTTACCCGCCAATTTGACGGGAGGCAGGCTAAGGTGTCGGATAGGGTATGATGGCTCGACCAGCGAACAGGGGCAAGTCGGGCGCGGCGGGCCGCGCGCGGTGCCATTCCGATCAACCAATAGCCACCATCTGTGGCAGGGCCCAGAACAACGTCTGCGCGCTTCAGCGCCTTAAAGGCCCGCACCAAATCTAGCTGCCTAAGGTCTGGCAAATCCGAGCCAATGATGCAAACAGGCGCGCGGCCAAACGCGACCAGTGCGCGCGCCATACGTTGACCCAAATCGCCATGCCCCTGTCCAATCCGACGCAGGCCTGAAGGCCAGACACTAGGAAATTGTGCTCTCAGATCCTTTTGAGGCGCAACCGCCAAGACGGTTTCCCAGCCCGCTGAACGGGCCACCCGGCAGGTATACGCGTCCATGCGTCGTTTGGTGCGCCAAGCTGCCACAACCCCCACGCCGCGGGCCAGTCGCGTCTTGGCAAGGCCCATTCGGGGAGATTTTGCAAAGATTAGGAGCGTGGGTCTCACCGGTACCAGCTTCTAATTCGGTCGGGCGAGACCCCGCACAAAAAGGCAGCCAAAAGCGTCAAGTTACGCAAGGGCACATACCACCAACCGCCCTTCCGGTATCGCTCCGCGCTTGTTTCGACCGCAGCAGGTAACAAGCACAGACGTGACTTACCCAGTTTCCGCACCAGATCAACGTCCTCCATTAAGGCAATCGGCTGAAAACCACCCACAGCCTCATACAAAGCGCGAGAAATCAAAAGTCCCTGGTCCCCATAGGGCAGACCGAAAAACCGGGCCCGCCAATTAGCCCAAAAAGCGACTCTAAGGGCTGAGGGCTCTTGATCATCAAACCCCAGTTGGAAATAGGCTGCTTGGTGCGGGGCCGTCGCCATATGGACCTTACAAGCGGCAATCCACCCCTCCAAAGGCACGGAATCGCCATGCAAAAACAACAGCCAATCGCCCTTAGCGGCCTTAGCCCCAACTGCCAATTGTTGTCCACGACCACGGCCACTGTGGCCAACTTGAAGCACCTGACAGCCCATATCCAGAGCAAGCTCCGGACTTTTATCGTCAGACCCTGCATCCACCACCACCACATCTCGAATGAGACCAACGCCCAAGCCTGCCACCAAACTAGCCAAACAATCGGCTAATCTGGGCATCGCGTTTAAGGTCGGGATAACGATGGAAAGCGGCGCTGAAGTCATCGAGGCACTTCAAGAGCTTACGCGAGCCAGTGGCAAGAGGGTTAAGTGCAAGCCGATGGCTGAATTGAGCCAAATGAGCAAAGGAGCCGACGCCATCACCCCTCGCATAGAGTTGCATGCCGATTGCTATGCGGGCCTTAGGGCTGGACAGTCTAACATAACCACGGCTCTGGACCCCGGTAATTTAGAAGAGGCTTTAGGGGCAGCCGGTGCCTTGGGTGATGATCGCATTCAAGAGCGCGTGCAGGGATTTGCGGTACCTAATGGCTTCAGCCATAGAACGAGCGCTTGATGTATGACTTGGTTCAAAAGGGCCTTGCAAGTAGCGATCTGCGCGGCTGTGACACTCTTTCTGTCCGCGGCTTGTAAACACTCAAGCGTTTTCTTCGCCAGGCCAGATTTTGATTCGACGAACGAGATGTCGCACCTTCACCTTGCCTTCTGGCACGGTCTGGTTCCGCACGCTCATCCCCGCCTGATGAACGCTGTCGGGGTCGCCGCTGACTAGTGGATGCCAGTCAAACAAAGGCTGGCCTTCTTGGACCAAACGATAGGCGCAGGTCATGGGCAGCCAGGTCAATTCACCGAGTGTTTCTGGCGTCAACTTTACACAATCGGGTACTTGGGCTTTGCGCGCCGCATAATTGCTGCAGCGGCAAGAACCCGCATCAAACAGTTTGCAATGCACATCCGTCGTATGAATGTCGCCTGTATCTTCGTCTTCCAGACGGATCAGGCAGCATTTGCCACAGCCATCGCACAAGCTTTCCCATTGGGCTTCGGTCATGTCTGCGAGTTTGGTATCCGTCCAAAATGGCATAGGGATTACCGCACAAACTTTGCCGCAATTTCCACATGCGACGTGAAACGGAATTGATCGAAGGTTTCAATTTCAGCGAGGCGATAACCCCCATCAATCAAAATGCGGGCATCACGGGCAAAGCTTGCTGGATCACAAGAAATCGCCACCACCAGATCAATCTTCGACCGGGCAATCTGAGCACTTTGCGCTTCTGCGCCAGCGCGGGGCGGATCAAAAACGATAGCGTCCAAGCCCTTCATCTCTAAGGGAGCCAAGGGGGCCCGATAGAGGTCACGCGCTTCTGCGATCAATGTCTTGCCGCCAGCCAAACCGTCTGAAGCCTTTTTCATCGCAGCAACAGCCTGCGCATCGGACTCAATGGCACGAACCAGCGCTTTTTCCTTTAAGCGAAGCGCAAAGGTGCCAATACCTGCGAACAAATCTGCGACATGCTTTCGACCTAAAGTCCACGCCAGCACGCGATCAGCCAAGGCCTCTTCACCCGCTCGTGTTGCCTGGAGAAAAGCGCCGGCTGGTAACTCAACGATGGCTTGGCCCATTTTTACGCGAGGCGTAACCCGGGTGAGAGCGGTCTGTCCGTGCAGTGTCAAACGACCGATTTCTGCTGCTTCCGCTAGCGCCGCCAAACGCTCTAGTCCCTTGCGCTCAAACTTATCAATCCGACCAGCATTGCGCACATCGACATCCAAGCCGACCGGGGTTTCCGTAACAAGAAGGTCTATCGTTTCTTGCTTGGGTGCCAATGCCTCGGCTAAGGCCGCTAATCGGGGCAAAGCGGCATTCAAACCGGGGGTTAAAACCGGGCAAGCAGTGATCGTCTCAATCTGATGGCTTTTAGCTTGAGCGAATCCGAACAGAAAGCGCGGCCCCGTATGCTTACCGTGAAACGTCGCGCGCCTTCGTCCCTGACCCCAAGCAGGCTGTGTTGGGGCCAATGCGACATCAATGCCGACCCGCTGCAAGGCCCGTTCCACCAAGCCCGCCTTCCAAGCCAAATAAGGGCCTTCAGCCCAATGCTGCAGCGAACAGCCGCCGCAGACAGTAAAGTGGCCACAAACAGGCTCCACGCGCTCGGGTGAAGCCTTCAAGACGTTCACCAAGCTCGCACGGTCTCCGCGCTGGTTTGCCTCAACCTCTTCGCCGGGCAGCGTGAAGGGTACGTGGACCGCTCGATCCTGATCGCGCGAAACGCCATCGCCGCGTGCGCCAATATGCTCAATGTTGAGCGTGAGTGTTTCCTGAATGCTTTTGTTCATATCTGCTCATGCGCCGTTCAGGGAGGAAGTTGCAAGTTAGCTTTCACAGAAGGCCTGCACCTGCCCCCATCTATCCCTTGGGTCTTCTCTGTAAAGGAGCATCGTGATGCGTACATTGATTTTCTCAAGCTTGGCTGCAACGCTGGCCCTTTCAGCCCCTGCCATTGCTTCTGCTCAAACCTATAACAACACTTACCCTAATTATGGCCCTATCTCACAAGAATGCCAGCAAAGCTTGAATAACAACCGTTTGGCTGGTGGTGCCATTGGTGCTGTTGCTGGCGCAGTGCTGGGCAAGCAAATTGCGGGACGTAACGCTCGGAAAGAGGGCACGGTTCTAGGTGCCGTGGTTGGTGCCGTTGCTGGTTCACAAATTGCCAAAGGCCGTGTTGCTTGCGACGACCAAATTTACCGCGGCTATGAGCCCAATCAGCGCCAAGAAAGTTATCGCAATCAAGGCACTCAAAGCTATGATTATTCCAAAAATGATCGCTATGGCGACTATCGTCCAAGCCGTCGCAATCATCACCGTGACAATGATCATGCCTACCGAGCCACCTATGCCGCCCCTGTCTTGAGCCGTCAGGAATGTGGTTGGGGGGAAGCCGCCCTGCGTCGTCCAGATGGCCTCTATGAGCGTCAGCAAGTGTGGATGTGCCGCGACAATCGTGGCGAATGGCAAGTCACAAACTAACGAATTGCCCTGTTAGTCAGGTCGCCTCCTTGTTATCAGGGAGGCGGCTTTGCTTTAGAGACAACACAACAACTAAAGGCCACTAAGCCTGTGAATTGTTTTCCCTCTTTTGGTGAAGATAAAGGTCAATCGGCTAAAGATTTGCCATAGTATCGCGGAGTGACGAGAGAATTTCGTCGAAATTTGATTCGAACGTCCCAGAAAAGGACTTGAACATGCGCAGTGTTTTACTTGGTGTCGCAATTTTAGGCCTGTTAACAGGCCCAGCTTTTGCCCAATGCGTTTATGTCGCCTGCCCAGGCTCGTCGGACGGCAACACAATGGGCTCGAGTAGCAGCAGTTCAAGTTCGACCAGCAGGTCGTCAGCAATTTCGAAGCATGAAGTCACGCAAACCATAAGAGTTATACCCCACACCACAGAGACTTCTGTTCGAGAAGAGATTGTGCGCGAACCAGCAGCACTGGTGCCTGCTCACGCTCAACAACAACAAGACAGGCGACATGCTTATCGGCATGGTTATCGCCATGGCTACCGGGACGGCTATTCAGATCGCCGCAGACCTGAAGCGCACATGACAAAGTCGCGCACCCGCGCTGCGGTTGGACCCTCAAGCCATCGCCAAACTATAGACAAAGCCAAGCGCAAACATAGCTCCGCAACCAGCTCTTCAACTTGGGTTTATAGCAGCCGGCCTTTCGTCGACACGGTCAAGGATCGCGCAACTAGTTATGAAGCAGCAGCCACCGGTTCAGCCATTTCTTTAGCAAGTGAGAGCAGTTCATCGAGCAGCTCTTCATGGTCTTCTTCTTCCTCGATTAGCAGTTGGTCTAACCAAGGCAGCATGCCTTCGTGGCCAGCGCCAGCCTTGCCGTTGCAACAAGGTGGCATGATAGGCGCGGTTGGAGGTGGCATTACTGATAAAGCGCATGCTGCCGCTGCGGTGCAGCCTGAAGGGATCGTGGTGGGGGCTGGGGCCTTTGCTGGTTCGCAGATTGGCGGCTCAAAGGTTACATGCCCTGAAGAAGTGGACCAGAAACTGCGACCCAACACCGGGTATTTACCAATGCCAGAGCCAGTAGCCGCACCGACGGCCCGGCGTGTCGTTGGCAGGGACTGGTATCAACCCTCACCGCACTCCTATTATGGACGCGAACGGCGCGGGCCCTCGCGCGCTGCCCCAGCGGACATCCCCCGCCCGGCGCAGGTTCCGCGCAATTCATCTGTGGATCAAGCATGCCTTGTAACGGGCGGGATGCACCCAGGCAGCTTCCCTCCAATGTCGTGTATGTTGTGCAGCCGTTAAAGGTTCGGCTTTAGCGTTCCCGACGCGCGTGGAGCAAATACTCCCGATTCCCATCGCCACCAGCGATAGGGCTTTCGATCAGGTTCAGAACCTTAAAGCCGCACAGACCGTCTAATTCTTGGCGGACTTCTTCCACAATGACTGCCGCAACAGCGGGATCGACCAAGCCGCGTTTGCCTACGCGCGACGGACCTGCTTGAAACTGCGGTTTCACCAACGCTACCAGATCAGCCTCTGGCGCAACCAACGGCAGAACGGCCGGTAAGATTTTTTCCAGCCCAATAAAGCTCACATCGATCACGATGAGGTCAGGGACAGGCTCGCCTAACGCGTCAGACGTTAAGGATCGAGCATCTGTACCTTCAAGTGAAGTGATGGCTGGATTGCCGCGTAGGCTTGGATCCAGTTGATCTCGCCCGACGTCTACGGCAACCACGTGGGCCGCCCCACGGCTCAGCAGGACTTGTGTAAAGCCGCCGGTCGATGCCCCGATATCGAGCGCATAGCGATCGGTCGCCATTATGGCGAAGGCATCTAGTGCCGCAATTAATTTAAGCCCAGCGCGTGAGACCCAATGATAGGCCAGCTGCGCGCTGAGTGGGCAATCGGGCTCTAAAAGTTCAGAAGGTTTCACGATAACGCGTTCGCCCGACCGAACTTGCCCAGCTTCGATAGCTTCGCGCGCTTTGGCCCTAGTGGCGATAAGGCCACGTGCCACCAATAACAAATCCGCTCTCATTCGTTCCATGGCCTAGGGCCTATCCTGCGCAGCTTGTCTTGGCCACCCCGGGAGCACACCCTAGCCCAAACAAAAACGGCGGGTCGTAAGACCCGCCGTCCAAGTTCTATTCGGGTTTAGACCCTAGTCGAGTTTATGTGGCAATTCATTGGCAGCAGGCTCATGACCTGTCACGAATTCGCCCTTGGCAAGTTTGGAGTTCCACATCCCATAGAGGAAATAAACTGCGGTTGCCCCAATCAAGAACAAGAAGAAGAAGTGCAGCACCCGCTGTTCGACCGTAAAGATCAAGGCGACGCACGACAAAATGCCGAAGATTGGCAGAATGGGGTAGAGCGGCACTTTAAAGCCACGTGGTAGGTCCGGACGAGCCTGACGCAACCAAATCACAGAGATACACACGATGGCAAATGCGGCCAAGGTGCCAACCGAGGTAACGTCACCCAACACATTGATGTCGAACATCCCTGCGGCAAATGCCACGAGCAACCCGACCACAATGGTGTTGATCCATGGTGTTTGGAACTTGGGGTGCACCCGTGCGAAAATCTTAGGCAATAGGCCGTCACGAGCCATCGCATAAAAGATCCGTGTTTGGCCGTACATGAGCACTAAGATCACCGACGTAAGACCGATAATCGCTCCAGCCTTAATCGTCATGGCAAACCAAGCCCATTGTGGGCCCATGGAATCCACAGCCACAGCAACTGGATCGGGCACATTCAGTTCTTTGTAATTGACCAGCATGGTCAAAACGGCCGCCACCAGCATGTACAAGACGGTACAGACTAGCAAAGAACCGATGATACCGATCGGCATGTCTTTCTTTGGGTTCTTCGCTTCTTGGCCAGCCGTCGAGACTGCTTCAAAGCCGATATAAGCAAAGAAGACGATGGAAGCGGCACGAAACACACCTTCCCAGCCGAACTTACCTTCACCCTCATTCTCGGGAATAAACGGCACCCAATTCTTTGACAATTCAGGCAAATGGGTCAGAACTTTATAGCCGCCTATCACAATGAACGCCACAATCACCGAGACTTTGATCGCCACAATGATATTGTTGACTTGGCTGGATTCAGAAATCCCGATGGTCAGCAAGCAGGCCAACACCAAGGTCACCAAGAAGGCTGGGACGTTAAACAAAGTCGTCAGCGTCGTGCCATCTTTCAATGTGGTTACATGGTTCATCGGACCGGTGAATTCCGGCGGTATGACGAGTCCGAAGTCCCCTAAGAGACTCACAACATAGCCAGACCAGCCCACAGCGACCACAGAGCCCGCAAGCCCATATTCAAGCAGCAAGAGCGCGCCCATGATCCAAGCGGCAAATTCGCCCAAAGTGGTGTAGGAATAGGTATAGGCTGAGCCTGAGACAGGCAGGGTAGAGGAAAGTTCGGCGTAGCACAGACCGGCGCAAGCACAGACAAGACCTGCAACCACGAAAGACAACATCACAGCGGGACCTGCGTGCAAAGCTGCTGCATTTCCGGTCCGCACAAAGATACCGGCCCCAATGATACAACCAATGCCCAGAAGCACTAGATTGACAGGCCCTAAGGTCCGCTTCAACTCACTCTTTTCGTTCTCGCTCATAATCTGAGCGACAGATTTCCGCGCGAAAATTCGACTAAGTCCAGTCGCCGCTTTGGTTTCAGCCATTCAACCCCCCTTAAATAGGTTCATGTGGGCGCGACACTTTTTAGGTCGCTTTCTCCCTCGTGAGCTTACGCTAGTGCCCAATGTCCAGATTGGCAACAAAACAACGTGCTAATCGCCACTTCTGCTGCACTTTTGATCCGATTAAAGTACTCTATGGTGCAAGTTGGCGCTGATGATGTG
The DNA here is from genome assembly GCA_027532555.1 of Aquidulcibacter sp. Classification (GTDB taxonomy): domain Bacteria; phylum Pseudomonadota; class Alphaproteobacteria; order Caulobacterales; family Aquidulcibacteraceae; genus Aquidulcibacter; species Aquidulcibacter rimovensis. The sequence goes on along the minus strand of JAPZTJ010000019.1, from coordinate 45,391 downwards.
CGCCGCGTGCAGTGGTTAGGTGCACGAAAGCTGATTTAGCGCTACATGGGGGATATGAGCAATTCTTCGATTTATGAGGGCTTGGGCACCCTCGGCCAAGACGTTCGCGGTTACGCCTCTCCTGAAGAGGCCGTGCTGGAGCGGGTCGCAAATCCCCATTTGGGCACAGCCTATCTGGCGCGCTTTGTAGCACCGGAATTCACCAGCCTATGCCCTGTTACCGGGCAACCTGACTTTGCGCATTTGGTTATCGACTACGTGCCGGGTGACTGGTTGGTTGAGAGTAAGAGCCTGAAGCTTTTTCTAACCAGTTTCCGAAACCACGGTGCCTTCCATGAAGATTGTACCGTCGCAATTGGCAAGCGCTTGGTTGAATTTCTGGCACCAGAGTGGCTTCGAATAGGGGGCTATTGGTATCCTCGCGGCGGCATACCGATTGACGTATTCTTTGCCACGGGCCCCGCACCAGAGGGTGTTTGGATTCCTGATCAAGGTGTGCCGCCCTATCGTGGACGTGGCTAAGTGACGGCCGTGATCGACCCTCGCGAAGCTAATCACCCGCATTTCCGATTGGAACTACAAGAGGCCGCGCAAGCGCGGGCTTGGGAAACATTGGCCAGAGCTGCGGCCATGATTGAGCCAGGGATGAATGACCTCGACGGCAAAGCGATTGTCGACCAAGCAATTATGAATAGTGGCGCAGAGCGCCTGTGGCATGCCAGCCAAGTACGTTTTGGCCCGAACACGCTTCTGCCGTTTGGCGAAACGCCAGCAGCCCCGCATATTCTGGGGCCCGAAGATATCTTCTTCCTTGACATTGGCCCCTGCTATGAAGGTCATGAAGGTGATGTCGGTGCCGGATTCACCTTGGGCCGAGTCCCCGCCTACGAAAGCTTGATTGAGGATTCCAAGGCGGTCTTCGCAGCGGTCAAAGCACATTGGACAGAAACGGGGGCCAATGGCACTGAACTCTATGACTTCGCTTTAGCTGATGCCGCCAAGCGCGGGCGAGCTTTAGCACTAGAAGGGGCATCCGGGCACCGGGTCGGGGCGTTCCCGCACCGCGTTCATCATAGTGGAAAGCTCAAAGCTTTTGGGAAGACTCCCTCGCCCGCCGCATGGATTCTCGAGATCCACGTCGTCGATCATGCCTTGAAGGCAGGGGCATTTTACGAAGATATGTTGTAGCGGCGCTAACTCGCCCTAGAAATCTGAAATCCCCGAGCTGAAATCAAGGCAAAAACGCGTTCATCAAGACTTTGTTAACCATGCCAAGCCATCCCATACCAGTGCAGAACTAGAATTGGTTCTTTAACGCCCTGAGTCGGAGAAGCTGACGATGAATGCCCCAGAAGTCCTTGATGTTGCCCGCGACGCTATTTGGCTGACGATCGCAATGTCGGCTCCGGTGATGCTGGTTGGTTTGGCGGTTGGCTTGGTGATTGGCTTGCTGCAAGCGCTTACCCAAATTCAAGAACAAACCTTGGTGTTTGTGCCGAAAATCCTAGCCATCTTCGCTGCCCTTTTGCTGTTTTTGCCCTTAATGGGCGGCATGCTAGGTGAATTTATGACCCAGATGCTGGCCAAAGTTGCGTCTGGCGGCGCAGGCTAACGGGCCCGGCGGATGGAACTCCTACCCCAAACGGTTTGGGTGATCGGCCTTGTCTTCGCGCGGGTAGGCGCTTTGATGATGCTGGCACCTGGCATCGGCGATCAATTCGTGCCGACGCGAGCCCGTCTGATGGTTGCGCTTTTCATCGCCTTTACCTTAGCCCCCGTCGTTTCAGGTAAGATCGCGCCCCTGCCATCTGATACCGCCGAAATGTTCCTTGCCATCGCGAAAGAAATCCTCATTGGCTTATCCCTAGGACTGACAACCCGCATTCTGTTTTCAGCGCTTGCCACGGCTGGCGCGATTGCCGGGATGCAGACTGGTCTTGGTATGGCCATGGCCTTTGACCCCTCGCAGCAACAACAAGGCGCGGTGTTTGGCACTTTCTTGGCCCTACTTGGCACTGCCTTGGTGTTTCAAAGCGACGTCCATCACCTGTTCATTTCAGGTGCTGCCAAAAGCTTTGATAACTTCTTGCCCGGTGCGCCCCTGCCCCTTGGCGATATGGCCCAATTTAGCCTGCGTGCATTCAGCCAAGCTTTCTCCCTTGCCATCCAGATCACGGCACCCCTGTTATTGTTTGGCATCGTGATCAATGTGGCTTTAGGCATTATCAATCGGGTGGCACCGGCTATTCAGGTGTTCTTCATCGCGCAGCCAATCCAAGTTCTTTTGGGGATTATGCTTTTTGCGATTACCGCCGGAGCGGGCATGTTGGTTTGGCTTGAAGCCATTGCCGCCGCTGGCCGGTCATTGAACTAAGGCCGCCAGATGGAAGAAGATGAATCGCAAAAGACCGAAGCCCCCAGTCAGTACAAACTGGATGAGGCCCGAAAAAAGGGCGATGTTCCCAAATCGCAAGACATTGCGACTCTGTTTGTCTTGACCGCAGGGATTGCGGTTCTTTTGACCCTTGGTCTCCATAGCGCGCAGGACCTCGCGCGCTACATGACCGTTTTCATCGAACGGCCAGAGCAATTTGCGGTTGACGGTGGGGCGCTGCAGCGTCTCAGTTTCGATGTCGGCTCCAAAATGGTCATCTTGTTGAGCGCCACGATTGGCGCAATTTGTGTAGCTGGACTAGCGGGCCATCTCGTGCAGTCGGGCTTTTTGTTCACAGGCGAGAAGATGATCCCCAAGATCGATAAAATTTCGCCGATTGCCGGCTTCAAGCGGCTGTTTGGGGCAGAGGCTTTATTGACCTTTGGCAAGACCGTTTTGAAACTGATTGTCATCTGCTGGGTCGCTTACGCGATCTTGGCCCCTCACGCCCGAGAAATGCCAATTCTTGTGGCCATGGAGCCCGCGGCCTTGATGCCGGTCCTTGTCAAAATCCTATTGGAACTTTGCTTTGCGTTGATTGGTATTATCGCGGTCGCTTCAGTCGCAGATTACGCGATTCAGCGCTTTTCTTGGATCAAACGCAACCGCATGAGCAAGCAAGAACAAAAAGACGAGTACAAAAAACTGGAAGGTGATCCGCTGATCAAAATGAAGGTGCGGCAAATCCGCATGCAGCGCGGACGCAATCGTATGATGGCCAAAGTGCCTGAAGCGACGGTGATCATCACCAACCCAACCCACTTCGCCGTGGCCTTACTTTATGTGGCTGGCGAAACCCCTGCGCCGATATGTGTGGCCAAGGGTGTGGACAACTTAGCTTTGAAAATTCGTGAAATTGCAACGGCTTCAGACGTACCCATCATCGAAGACCCGCCACTGGCACGTGCACTATATGCCTCCGTTGATCTTGAAGAGACTATTCCAGCTGAGCACTATCAAGCTGTAGCAAAAATAATTGGAGTGATTTTGGGTGTAGCCGCGCGGCGCAAATCAGGTGATTCTCTCCAGAGTCGAGTCCAAAACGCCGCCTAGGCGCACTTTGGAACGATTTTGGGGCAGAGACGCATGGCTGGACTTTTAAAGATGTTTTCCCGGTCGGAATCACATGACTGGCTGGCAAGTATGGATGGTCCTGCCGCCCTCTTCACCCGGTCAGGTCGCTTTGTTGCAGGCAACCCTGCCTATGATAGCATCTACCGACCTGTGTCGATTGACCCCCTCCTAGTGAGCTTGCTCGACCAGGCCTGCGCCTTTAGAGCATCCAAGGCGGTTCGCCGCGGGCTAAGCTTGGATGAAACACAAGGCCAAATGCGCGTCCGAGTCAGCGTTATCGGTAACCATGCACTGGTTCGACTGACCACACTTGAGGGACAGGCCCATCCACCGGAGGATTCTCATGAAGCCGCGGGATCCGCATCCCAAACAGCCCTTGCTGTTCAAACTGCATCTTCGCTGTTGACTGGTCTCGCACGATTGATTGCCGAAGCTCCAGTCGGCTTTGCTCGCTTGGATCGCCGTGAAGCGCGCCATGCGATTATTCAAGAAGCCAATCCCGCCTTTGTTCGAATTGCAGGGGCAGGCAAAGGGGCAAAGCTTTCAGATTTGGTTGCTTCCGCCCATTCGGACGATTTAGACCGACTGGAGGTTGGCGGGCAACGGCCGATTGAATTGGATATGGCCAATAAAGGTGGGCAAACTTGCGAAGGATGGTTGTTAGAAGACGAAGATGATGGAGCCGCCCTCTTGCTGGTCGACGTTTCGACCCGCCGGGAAATGGAGCATCGTCTCGCCCAGACCAGCAAAATGCAAGCTGTCGGCCAAATCGCGGGCGGGGTTGCCCACGAACTCAATAACTTCCTTTTGGTCATCACACTAAATTGCGACGCCCTGCTGGCGCGCCATCCCGTTGGTGACCCCAGCTATGGTGAATTGCAGAGCATCCAGAACACCAGTGCACGGGCAGCAGAGCTTGTCAAAATGCTTCTGGCCTACGCGCGCAAACAGACTTTCCGACGGGACATTCTCGATGTCGGGGCAGTTTTAACTGAGTTTGCAGTTTTGATGCGTCAGGTTTTGGACGAACGCATTGTCTTTGAAATCACCCACGGCCGCGACCTCCCCAATGTGCGGGCTGACAAGCAACAATTAGAAACCGTCTTTATGAACCTCGTCACCAATGCCCGCGATGCGGTCTTGATGTCTGGAAGGGGTAAAGGCTCCGTGACCGTCCGTACCAAGCGCGCGACAACACAGGATGTGCGGAGCGCTCTAAAGGGCTTGAGCATTGCCGATATCGAAGATTGCGATTGGGCGATGATCTCGGTGACCGATACGGGAACTGGCATGAGCCAAGATATCGCCACCAAAATCTTTGAGCCCTTCTTTACGACAAAAGAACAAGGCAAAGGTACCGGCATTGGTTTGGCTACTGTGTATGGCATCATCAAACAATCTGATGGCTTTATTGCACTCGATTCGGTCGAGGATGAAGGCACGACCTTCCACGTCTTCTTGCCGGCCACCACCGCCGACGATGTCAGTCACTCGATACCAACCGCGCAAGCTCAAGCTATTGAGGCGCGGCCGATGGACTTGGCAGGACGCGGACGAATCTTGTTGGTCGAAGATGAAGAAGGCGTTCGCAATATCGCGACCCGCCTTCTAACCCAGCGCGGCTATCAGGTGACTTCGGCGGCGGATGGCGAGGAAGCACTCGAAATACTCGAGAATGATCCCAACAGCTTCGACCTGGTCTTGTCGGACGTTGTCATGCCGGGCTTGGATGGTCCGGGTCTTCTGAAAGCGGCTAAGCCCTATTTGGGTCACGCCCGCATTGTTTTCATGTCTGGGTATGCTGAACAGGACTTTGCCCAGACCTTGGAAGATGAACGCTCCATCTCCTTCTTGCCAAAGCCATTTACGCTGGCACAATTGGCGGAACGGGTCAAAACAGAGCTTGCGGCGGCCTGATACGACATAAATGGACGTATTAATTTTAAATAAGTAGATTAACCCACTATGTTCCACTTGTGTTCTAAGAACATATCGGATACAAAACCTTCATGACGTGACAAGGTCTGATTTGCACACAGCTCTACTGAGCCCCTTGTGCCGATGCAGGCGGGAATCGTGAAAAGGGGTTTAAACATGGCTACTCAGGCTTCAAATGCAGCGCTTCGCTTGGTGGAAAAAAACGACATGGACAAAGAAAAAGCTCTCGAATCGGCTCTGTCTCAGATTGAGCGTGCCTTTGGCAAAGGCTCAATCATGCGCTTGGGCGAACAAGGTGCCGCGGTCGAGATTGAATCGGTTTCAACTGGCTCTCTCGGGCTCGATATTGCCTTGGGGATTGGCGGCCTGCCACGCGGTCGCATCGTCGAAATTTACGGCCCTGAAAGCTCGGGCAAAACCACTTTGGCACTGCATTGTATCGCCGAGGCACAGAAGAGTGGCGGAGTTTGCGCCTTCGTCGACGCCGAACATGCGCTCGACCCAATTTATGCCCGCAAACTTGGTGTGGATTTGAGTGACCTGTTGATCTCTCAGCCAGACACCGGCGAACAAGCCCTTGAAATCACCGACACCTTGGTGCGCTCCGGTGCGGTCGATGTCTTAGTGATCGACTCAGTTGCGGCACTGACGCCAAAGGCTGAAATCGAAGGTGATATGGGTGACAGCTTACCCGGTCTTCAGGCCCGTTTGATGAGCCAAGCTTTGCGCAAATTGACCGGATCGATCTCGCGTTCCAAGACCTTGGTGATCTTTATCAACCAAATCCGTATGAAAATCGGTGTCATGTTCGGCAACCCTGAAACTACTACGGGCGGAAATGCTCTGAAATTCTATGCGTCGGTGCGTCTGGACATTCGTCGTATTGGCCAGATCAAGGACAAAGAAGATGTGGTGGGCAATGTCACCCGCGTTAAAGTCGTCAAGAACAAAGTCGCCCCTCCATTCAAACAGGTCGAGTTTGATATTCTCTATGGCGAAGGCATTTCCAAGCAGGGTGAATTGATTGATCTGGGTGTTAAGGCCGGGATCGTTGAAAAGTCTGGGTCTTGGTATTCCTACGACAGCACCCGGATTGGCCAAGGCAAGGACAATGCGCGTGCCTTCTTGAAGTCAAACCCTGAAATGGCTGCCGAGATTGAGCATAAAGTGCGTCAAAACGCTGGCATTCTCGCTGAAGTCTTGGCCGGTGAGCCTGTCTCTGAAGATGGCGAAATGGATGACATGTAGGTCGACCTGAAGGGCGGGTTTCGGCCCTTCAGCGACGAAGCCGCGGACGTTGGCTATCGCGAATATCACGGAAAGCAGCGATAGCTTTATATCGGGACCAAACCTTATCGGTTTGGTCCTCCTGCGTTTTGGGCAATGCGTCCGAAGCCCAGAGCCTCAAGCCGCTTTGCGCACCACAATCATATAGTTCATGCTGGTGTCGGCCCCTAAAGACCAGCGATCCATCAGTGGATTGTAATTGACGCCAATGGGTTCATCGAGACTTAGCCCAGCTTCCGGCTTTAAAGCAGCTTGGATTTCAGATGGCTTGACCAACTTGTCATAATCATGTGTGCCTGGCGGCAGCCACCGCAAGATTCGCTCAGCACCAATAATCGCTAATGCGAGTGCTTTTGCTGTGCGATTGATGGTCGCGACAAACATCAGCCCACCAGGTGCTACCAATTGCGCAGTATTCTTTAGAAAAGCTGCTGCATCGGCCACATGCTCGACCACTTCCATGTTGAGCACAATATCAAACGGACCATCTCCGGAGGCCAGTAAACCTTCCGCTGTGCCATGGCGATAATCGATCGACAGCCCCGTTTGGGCGGCATGGGTCATAGCCGTCTTAATGTTGGGCTCTGTCGCATCTACTCCAGTCACAGCTGCGCCCAAGCGTGTCATCGGCTCGCTCAAAAGACCGCCACCACACCCAATGTCAAGTAATTTCAGACCCTTGAGAGGCAGCTCAGAACCAGGCTTCAAGCCAAAATGGGCTTCTGCTGTCTCGCGAATAAAGCGCAGTCGGGTGGGGTTAAACTTGTGCAAAGGGCGGAATTTGCCATAAGGGTTCCACCAGTCCTCAGCCATAGCCGCAAACTTGGCCACTTCTGCCGGGTCGATCGAAGGTGAGCGTGGTGGCATCTCCATCTTGGCGTCTTGGGTGGCTCTAGGCATCGGGTTCAACTCACCTGTGTGACAGTTTGCAACATGCGAAAGGATTGACGTTAAGACTTCATAGAGCGATGAGCGCGCGCGTCGAGGGTCTTCGTCTGTTTGTAACAGCGGATTTCTGCGTCTAATGGAACTAGGTAAGGAGCAAGGAAGCATGTCGCGTCTGGTGATGAAGTTTGGTGGAACTTCTGTGGGAGACGTCGAACGTATCCGCCGCGTTGCGCGCTTGGTCAGTGCTGAGCGTAAGGCAGGACGCGGCATTGCCGTGGTCGTATCGGCCATGTCGGGTGAAACCAATCGTCTGGTCGAGCTCGCCGGTCAAGCTGGTGAGGGCCTACCCCCAGAGTTATTCGATGATGAGTATGATGTTGTGGTCGCCACGGGCGAACAGGTTACAACAGGTCTTCTCGCTTTGGCTTTACGTAGCATGGGGATCCCAGCGCGCTCGTGGCAGGGATGGCAGATCCGTGTAGCCTCTAGCTCCGCCCATGCTTCTGCTCGTATCTCAGATATTGATGCCGAAGAAGTAGCTGCCGCTATTGATTCTGGCGAAGTGGCTGTGATCCCGGGCTTCCAAGGTGTAACCGAAGAAGACCGCATCACGACTTTGGGGCGGGGCGGTTCAGACACATCTGCTGTAGCCGTTGCTGCCGCCCTGAAGGCTGAGCGCTGTGATATCTATACCGATGTGGATGGCGTCTATACGACCGACCCCCGCATGGTACCGAAGGCCCAGCGGCTTGAAAAAATCTCTTATGAGGAAATGCTCGAAATGGCCTCGCTCGGGGCGAAGGTCTTGCAAACGCGTTCGGTAGAATTGGCGATGGCCAAGCGTGTACCCGTGCGCGTGTTGTCAAGTTTTGTAGAACCCGGTGAGCCAAACCCCGGAACTTTGGTCTGTGATGAGGATGAAATTGTGGAAAAGCAAATCGTGTCAGGCATCGCCTATTCGCGCGACGAAGCCAAGGTCTCGCTGAAAGCCTTGCAGGATCACCCCGGCGTTGCCGCCGATATCTTTGGCCGCTTGGCTGAGGCAAACATCAATGTTGACATGATTGTCCAAGCCCCTTCGCGTACTGAGGGCGCAGTCAACATGACCTTTACCGTTCCCGAGCGGGAAGCTGATCGCGCCATGGCGCTGATGAGTGCTGCGCAAGAGCAAATTGGCTTTGAACAGGTTGAAGTCAAAAAGGACGTCTCAAAGGTCTCCGTCATCGGGGTAGGCATGCGATCCCACGTAGGCGTTGCCCGTATCATGTTTGATGCCCTATCAAAGAAAGGGATCAATATCGAAAACATTGCAACATCCGAGATCAAAATCTCGGTCTTGATCGACAGCTCCTACACGGAATTAGCTGTTCGTGCGCTACATACCGCCTATGGGCTCGACGCTGCCTAAGTTTTGTGCAGCGTGCAGCAAAAAATGCTGTCGCTTTGAAGGACAGCCTATCCCTTCTCTTGTATGAGTAAGGCAACTTATGGTGTGGTCCTGCAGGTGGGGGTGTCACACCGCACCGTTTCGAGGAAGTGAATGAGCCCTGTTTCTTCTGGCAATGCGGGGGGGTCACGCGTCTTATTGCGTCGCCTGCGCGATGTCATGGTACAGGACGCCGACACCCAAACCCGCTTAGACCGGATCGTCGCGCAGATCGGCACGACGATGGTAGCAGACGTGTGTTCGATTTATCTGCGGCGTTCGGACGGATCGCTGGAACTGTTCGCCACAGAAGGTCTCTCGCGCGATGCAATCCACCGCACTAGAATGAAGGCAGGCGAAGGCCTAGTTGGTCTAGTGGCAGAAGGGGTGGAACCAATCAGCTTAGCGGATGCGCCAAAGCATCCCCGCTTTTCCTATCGCCCTGAGACCGGCGAAGACCCGTTTCAATCCTTCATGGGCGTGCCAGTGTTGCGTAGCGGCCGGGTTGTCGGGGTATTGGTGGTGCAGAACCGCTATGCCCGCACTTATGAAGATGACGAAATCGAAGCCCTACAGTTGATCGCGACAGTGCTGGCTGAAATCGTCTCGGTCGAGGACCTCACCGGGGCCTTGTCGGAATTTCAAATTAAGCCGACTACGCCAGAGACGCTGAAAGGTAAAGCGTATTCACGTGGACTTGCCTCGGGTCAGGCACTTCTTCACGATCCAGATGTTGAGCCGACGCGCTATCTATCTGACGATCCAGTGGCAGAAGAAAAAAGGCTCGATGAGGCCTTGATAAAATTGCGTTCAGGCTTGGAAGCGCTGCTGGCAGGGGATGTGCAGACCTTGGGTGGCACTTCTTTTGAAGTGCTGGAGACATTTCATCTGCTCAGCCAAGACCGATCGTGGGAACGACGGCTGCGCGATGGGGTGAAGAACGGCCTGACCGCTGAAGCGTCGGTGGAGCAAGTACGCTCCGAACACCGCGCCCGCATGTCTAGCGCCAAAGACGGCTATATTCGCGACCGTCTGCACGACCTCGAAGAACTGGACAATCGCCTGCTGCGATACCTGTCCGGCGATGCCGGTGACCGCGAGGAAGCACCAGAGGATTCTATTCTGGTTGCGCGCGATATTGGCCCTGCAGAGCTTCTCGAATATGGCCGTGGGCGTATCAAAGCGATTCTCCTGGAAGAAGGCTCCCCCTCCTCCCATGCTGCCATTGTGGCCAAAGCAATGGGTGTTCCCATGCTGGGCCAATTGCCAAACCTACTTTCGCGGGTTGAAGCGGGCGACATGATCATCGTCGACGGCAATGAAGCCCAAGCCTATTTGCGGCCAGATAAAATGGTCTCTGCCGCGTTGCATAGCCGGTTTGAAGCCCAAAGTGCAGAGCAAGAATTATTTGCGGCCACCAAAGACTTACCTAGTCAAACCCTTGATGGCCAAAACATCCAACTGCTTCTAAATGCCGGCTTAGCAATCGACTTGGAGCAATTGGAAACAACGGGGGCCAGTGGCGTAGGCCTTTATCGAACCGAGTTTCAATTCATGATCGCGGACTCGCTACCCCGTCTCGACGCACAAACTGCGCTCTATACTGAAGCGTTGGATCTCGCCAATGGCCGCCCCGTCACCTTCCGAACCCTTGATCTCGGCGGCGATAAGGTTGCGGCCTACATGCCAACTGAGCGCGAGGAGAACCCTGCCATGGGCTGGCGGGCTGTCCGAATGGGCCTCGATCGGCCGGGCTTATCGCGCTATCAACTGCGGGCCTTGGTACGGGCAGCAGAGGGCCGCCTGTTGCGGGTTATGTTCCCGTTGGTAGCCGTGGTGGATGAGTTTCACCGCGCACGAGAGCTCCTCGAAAAAGAATTGGCTTGGGCCCGTTCCAATGGCCGACTTGGGCCAACGAGAGTGGAAGCAGGCGCGATGATTGAGGCCCCAGCTTTGGCCTGGGATACAGCCGCGATTGCAGAACATGCTGACTTCTTGTCCATTGGTACCAACGATCTGATGCAATTCTTTTTCGCCGCAGATCGTGGCACCGCCAAGGTCGCTGATCGCTATGACATTCTATCGCGACCTGCACTTACCTTCTTAAAGCATATTCGCGATAGCGCTGGTCATACGCCGATCTCGATTTGCGGCGAACATGCTGGGCGCCCTCTGGAAGCTATGGCCATGATCGGATTGGGCTTTACTCGTCTCTCTATGCCTGCAGGGGGAATAGGACCAGTGAAACGAATGCTGATGTCCCTACATGGGGAAGATTTCTCCAAAACGCTGATGTCTTTGTTGCGCAATGGTGACGGCCACCTTCGCAATGCACTGAAAGACTATGCAAAAACTCAGCGAGTTATTGTAAACTGATTATTAAACTGACATATACGAGCGCTAACGAAAACTAAACGAAATGCCCGCATTGTGGTGACGTCGAAGATGAAGGATTGACGCGATGAGTCCGGCAGAGGCCGCACGCACGTTAGATGCTGCCAAAGCGCTCCATTCGGGGCGCGCACATTTGCGTCTGGTGGGCTCAATTGATAATCCGGATGCGGACGGTCCAGGGGCAAGATTGCAGGCAGCTCGCCGTGATCAGGAGCTGTCGATTCATCAAGTAGCCGCCGCTCTAAGACTGAAAGCGGAGCAGGTCGCCGCGATCGAGTCGATGCAATTCCAAAAGCTGCCCGGCCTTGGTTATGCCTTGGGCTATGTGCGTGCTTATGGTGAGTTGTTGGGCCTTGTCGATTGCGATGGCCTCGTTAGCGAGTTTCGCGACGCTTGGGAGCCAGTGCAGCGACGTCGCGAATCTGAAATTGCCACCAAGCCTTCAAAATTCGTCGCCCCAGCTGGTGCGGTTGTAGCACTTGCCCTGCTGGCTTGGTTGATCGTTTGGGCTAGCCTGCATGCAGTCAAACCACAGCCAGTGGATGTGGTCGCGCCGCCGGATGAGAAGATCAAAGCTTGGGCAGAGGCCCAACAAAATGGGCCGGTGCAAGCAACTGCCGATGTACAACCTTTGTCGACACTAAAGGCATTGCAAGACGTGCGGGTAACCCTGCGCGGCGAAGATGGTGCACTAGTGACTGATCGGATACTCCGCAAAGATGAAAGCATTTCGACCGATGGCTTGGGCCGTTGGTTCGTATCCTCGCCCTTTGGTGGCGTGCTGGAAGCCAGCGGCTACGGCCAGACTGCATTGGTCGGCGAGGCTGGAAAAAAGGTCGTCAATTGGCGTGTGCCAGATTTTGAAGCGATTGCGATAGCTAAGTCAAAGGCTGAGGCTGAAGCAGCGGCGGCCCTAGCTGCAGCAGAAGCTGCCAAGCTGGCTGCACAACAAGCAAAAGATCAGCCCGCAGTAACCCAAACGACAGCACCCTACGGTGTAAACCCTGGAAATACAACGATTAGGCCGGCGGATCCGGCAAATGCTAGTCCTGGAACGGCAACGCCTGCATCAGCCAAAGTCGTCGGCCCTGTCACTCAATAAAGTGCCGAACAGGCATGTGACTGGAACTTCTCTCAAAGCCGTCCTATAGTTTTCTACATGGTTTTTGTCTGGTTGACGGACAGGCTTGTCTGATGGTTCAATTCCCAGCAGAAGGCGTAATTTCGTTATGCTGAACAGGATCTGATAAACATCGAGAAACAAGAGGTTACGACGTGGCGACTGGCCTGGAACATATCCGCCCTTGGCGCACCATCGTGCGGCGCAAGTCCCGTCAGATCATGGTGGGTAAAGTGGCCGTTGGGGGCGATGCGCCGATCAGCGTTCAGACCATGACCAACACGCCAACTCCTGATGCCGGAGCAACCATCGACCAAATTCGTCGCTGCGAAGAGGTCGGGGTCGATATCATTCGAGTATCTTGCCCAGATGTGGAATCAACTGCCGCCCTCAAAACCATCGTGCGCGCGGCGCAAGTGCCGATCGTGGCCGATATCCACTTTCACTATAAGCGAGCTATAGAAGCGGCGGAGGCTGGCGCGGCCTGTTTGCGCATCAATCCTGGCAATATTGGCTCGGCGGAACGCGTTCGCGAAGTGGTCAGTGCCGCTCGCAACAATGGCTGCTCCATCCGCATCGGTGTGAACGCAGGCTCACTTGAGTCTGATTTGCTTGAGAAATATGGCGAGCCCTGCCCCGAAGCTATGGTGGAAAGCGCTCTCGACCATGCACGCATCTTGCAAGACCTAGACTTTCATGAATTTAAAATTTCGGTCAAAGCATCAGACACCTTCCTGACCGTTGCGGCTTATCAAGCCTTATCCGAGGCAATTGATTGCCCGCTGCATCTAGGCGTCACAGAGGCTGGCGCAGCGCGCTCGGGCACGGTGAAGTCGTCCATTGGCATTGGCTCGCTTCTTTGGGCTGGCATTGGCGATACGATCCGCGTGTCCTTGTCGGCAGAGCCCGAAGAAGAGGTGCGCGTCGGTTATGATATTCTCAAAAGCCTGGGCTTGCGCACGCGTGGCGTAAATATCATTGCCTGCCCATCATGTGCCCGCCAAGGCTTTGACGTGATCCGCACCGTAGAGGCCTTAGAAAGCCGTCTGTCGCATGTGTCTGAGCCGATTTCACTCTCCATTATCGGCTGTGTCGTCAATGGTCCGGGCGAAGCCCTCTATACCGATCTAGGCTTTACCGGCGGCGGCAAGGGTGCCGGCATGATCTATATGGCTGGCAAGGCGCACCACAAGCTCTCCAATGACGGCATGATCGAGCATATTGTTGAATTGGTGGAAGCCAAAGCAGAAGAAATGCGCGCGGCTAAGTCGGAAGAGGAACTTGCCACCCCGTCCTAAGTCGAGAAGGGCCTGAACACATTGCTCAGGCCCTCTTCAAACGCTTAGACTAATACAGTGTCGCCAACGCCTTGCCGTCATAATCCATCAGATCATCGGTACGGCCTTCTTTGACCTTCTTGGCCCACTCGGGATCTTGCAGCAAAGCACGGCCGATGGCGACCATGTCGTATTCGCCCTTCTCTAAGCGGCGGACGACATCATCAAGCGGCGCTTTGGCTGAGCCTTCACCCCGGAAAGAGCCAGCAAAATCACTCGATAAGCCAATTGAACCCACAGTGATGGTTGGAACGCCAGTGACTTTCTTGGTCCAACCAGCACAATTCAACCCGTTCTCGCCATCGACATCCGGGAATTCAGCTTCCCAGACCCGACGTTGGGAGCAATGCAGCATGTCCACGCCTGCAGCCACGATTGGGGCCAAGAAGGCTTCGAGTTCTTGCGGTGTATGGGCAAGCTTAATCGTATAATCCTGCTGCTTCCATTGCGAGAAGCGCAAGATGATGGGCATATCGGGCCCCACTTGCTTGCGACATTCTGCAACGATTTCAGCGGCGAAGGTCGCACGCTCTGGCAATGAGCCGCCATAACGGTCGGTGCGGATGTTCATAACGTCCCAGAAGAATTCGTCGATCAGATAGCCGTGGGCGCCATGGATTTCGATGGCATCAAAGCCCAGTTTGGCAGCATCACCTGCTGCGCGGGCATAGGCCTGCACCATGTCCCAAACCTCTTCCGTGGTCGGCACGGGCAGGACTGATTTACCCGTGTGGGTCAGGCCTGAAGGGCTGTCGGTCGGTGCATCGGGATAGTGGCCGGTACCGGGCTTGCGCATCATGCCCTGATGCCAGATTTGAGGGGCAATCTTGCCACCTTGCGCGTGAACGTCTTCGACGACTTTCGCCCAGCCTGCCAATGCATCATCGCCGTGGAAACGGGGAACATTCGCGTCGTTTGAAGCCCCCTTTCGGTCGGTCACAGTACCTTCCGTGATCAAGAGGCCAACATCAGCGGCTGCCCGGCGTGCATAATAATCAGCCACATTCTGGCCCGGTACACCGTTTGGCGAGAAAGACCGCGTCATCGGGGCCATGGCAATTCGGTTAGGGATCGTCACACCGCGGATGGTGAGGGGTTGAAACAAGGCAGACACGTCGGTCATGGTCACTCCTGAGGACTATTATTACGCGGCTGTTCTCTTGGCTTGCCGCTGTTGGGAATGGGTTACGATGAAGTTGGCGCGAGGTCTAGACGGCTAAGACCCCTCCATCGCAAATCGCCTGATAAGCATCGCTAAACCGGCCCTCGCCTACTGCCGGGTGCATATCGATCCCGGCCAAAAGGCGCAGTGGCGCGCGCGAGCCTTTGCGGGCTGAAACTACCACTCTTTTGGCAGGATCACCGGCCCGCGGACGCACCGGGCAAACGCCAATATCGCCTGCTTTGCCTCGAAGAGCTGCCAGAATATCGGGCAGTCGGTCCGCCCGATGAATCATCAAGAACCGGCCCTTGGGCGTTGCCATAGCCAGCATGCCTTTGATCCAGGCCTCTAAAGGAGCTCCCAGAATATAAGCAGTCTGACGCGACTCATCGGGGTCACGGATCGCCCGATCATCATCAAAATAAGGGGGATTTGAAAAAACCAGATCATACCGACTAAGATGGGCCTCGTCGGGTACCAAGACATTCCCCAACACAAATTCTATTTCACCCTCTAATGGATTGCGCTTCGCATTGGCCATAGCCAAGGACCAGGCTACCTCATCCTTTTCAAGCCCCGTCAAGCTCAGCGTCGAATCGTTACGTAATGACGCGAGACTCAAGAGCGCGGTACCTACGCCACAGCCTGCCTCTAAAGCTTTCGAGACCGGAATCGAGGCAGCAGCGGCTGCCAACAAAACAGCATCCGTGCCCGCACGATACCCCTTGCTGGGTTGTTCTATGGTCAAAGCTCCTTTGAGGAATATATCGTGAGTTGTTTCGATCATGCGGGCGTCTGAGCCTATATCCAAGAGACTGGGAACTTGTTTGGTTGAGACGGCAAAAGAGACCAGTGTCAACTAAACTGTTTTGAACGCGAGGGTTGGAAGCAGCGGATGCTTGACCCAAGCCCCCTCAAGAGGGCATGGAAACAAAAGACTAATAAGGAAAAAGCTGTCGTGAACGTCACCACCCGCCCAGTTGATGCCGTGTCGGTTAATCCGACCGAAGCGCTCGCGGCAGTGTTGGCACCGGAATTGGCAGCAACTGAAGCTGAAATCGTTGCACGGATGGACAGCCCTGTCGGTCTCATCCCGGACGTGGCTCACCATTTGGTGGATGCTGGCGGCAAGCGCTTGCGGCCGCTCCTAACGCTAGCAGCAGCAAGTGCTTGTGGCGGCGGTGGGTTGCCTGCAATTAAGCTGGCGACCGCCGTTGAGTTCATCCATACCGCCACTTTGCTGCATGACGATGTAGTCGATGGCTCGTCGTTGCGACGCGGCAAACGGGCGGCGAATCTGATTTGGGGTGACAAGGCCAGCGTTCTGGTAGGTGACTTCTTATTTGCACGCGCGTTCAACCTGATGGTCGAGACAGGCTCATTAAGGGTGCTGGATATTCTGGCCAAGGCTGCAAGCACGATTGCCGAGGGTGAGGTGTTGCAACTGGCAACCACCAATCGCGGCGAAGCCAGCCGAGAACGCTATTACCAAGTTATTGAGGCCAAGACGGCCGCTTTGTTTGCTGCTGCATGTGAGGCCGGCGCGATCACCGCAGACGCGCCCGATGAAATGGTAGACGCTTTGGCTACTTTCGGTTTGAAGCTGGGCCTCGCCTTTCAATTGGTCGATGATGCTTTGGACTATGGCGGCTTGACCCAGAGCTTGGGGAAAAATACCGGTGACGATTTCCGGGAAGGCAAAGCCACACTCCCACTGATCATCGCGTTGGAGCGCGCCCAGGGCGAAGAGCGTCTGTTCTGGCAACGCGTTCTTGCCCGGAAGCACCAGGATGAAGATTTGGCTTTTGCGATCCAAACTATGCGCCTGCGTGGGGCCGTTGAGGCCACTTTGGATGAGGCCCGTGGCCATATCACAGAGGCGAAAGCCGCTCTTACCCGTCTACCTGAAGGCGTTATCCCCACGCTTTTGGCCGACCTCGCCGATTATGTCGTGTCGCGGTTGAATTAATGGTCGAGGACGGCAGCCCGTGGAAGAAGTGGCTGGCAGAAATTCGAGCAGCGATTCCCATCAGCTTTGAAGCGATAATGGCCATTCTCGTCATGACTATGGTCATCTTGGTGATGCTGATTGAGCACATTCGAGAACCAAACAAAGAGGTCTGTGACCGTCGTCGGGGCTGCGATAGTCCATTGCCGTCTAGGGCCATTCCACCTTCTGACTTCTGACAACAAAAAGGGCGGGACCAATCAGTCCCGCCCTCGTTATATTTTGCACTAGCCTAGGAGATTATTCGGTAGGCTTGGTTTCAACCTTGCGGGTTCTCCACAAGGAGTAGCCGATCGAGCCACCTAACAGGAGCAGTGTGGCAATCAGCGACCAATGTGGCTCCATGTATGGCACCATCTTCAATTCTTTCGACAGACCGAAGTTCCAGATGATCTTACAGCCGATCAAGACGAGTACCAATGACAAGCCATATTTCAGATATTTGAACCGTTCGACCGCTTCAGCCAGCATGAAATACATCGAGCGCAAGCCCAAAATCGCGAAAATATTGGAGGTGTAGACGATGAACGGGTCGCGGGTAACGGCGAAAATCGCGGGCACGCTGTCCACGGCAAAAATGATGTCGACGATTTCAACCATCATCAAGGCCAAGAACAAAGGCGTGGCCCAGAGAACCAATTTGCCCGAACCATCTGGATGCGGCTTCTTGACGAAGAAGTTGTGGTTCTCGATCGTCTCGGTAACGCGCATGCGCTTCTTGATGAACTTCAAGACGGGGTTGTCTTCCAGCTTCATCTCATGATCGCCACCGAAGAGCATCTTGTAGCCGGTGAAGATCAAGAAGGCCGCGAAGATATAGAGCACCCAAGTGAATTCATTCACCACGGCCGAGCCCAAGCTGATGAAAATCGCACGGAAAACAATCGCGCCAATGATACCCCAGAACAGCACGCGGTGCTGATATTCGCGTGGCACAGCAAAGAATGTGAAAATCATGCCGATGACAAAAATATTGTCAAAAGCCAGTGCCGTTTCCAGTAAGTAGCCGGTGAAGTACTGGATCACCGCTTGCTGATTCAGATTATCTGGGCTGTTGTAATATTTCGGATCAGGCTCGTAGACGAAATAAACATAAGCCCCGAACGCGATGGCGAGACTTGCAAAAGCAGCCCACATTTTGGCAGACTTTGATGCCGAGACCACCCCGTCCTTATTGTTGATGACCCCAAGGTCAAGCCACAACAAGAAGCCGATGAAAGATAAAAAGGCGAGCCATAGCCAAATCGGCTGGCCCGCGTAAACGGCGGTTAAAAAAGGCAAGGCATCCATTGGCCCCGGTCCCCTCATCTTGGCTGCGTCTTCCGCGAGAACAATCAATCCGACATCACGATCAACGCCTTGATCGCCAGAGGGGCCCGGATTGCGGTTGTGTGCTGCATATGGGGCGCTGGCCTTGAGGCGCAAGGCACAGGGGCGTGATTAGCGCATAGCATTCCTTCACAAGACCGTGATAGCCCTTGCGCTAGAAAGCGCTTTTCCTACCGCGGCTAAACCTAAGCTGTGGTTACAGCCTCTTGGCCGTGCTCTGCTAAGAAACGCTCTGCCTCCAAGGCAGCCATGCAGCCAAGCCCCGCCGCCGTAACAGCTTGGCGATAGGTTTCATCCGCCACATCGCCCGCCGCAAATACGCCAGCCACATTGGTGCGTGTGGTACCTGGCTCAACAATGATGTAGCCATTGTCGCGCATCGCGACTTTGCCGATGAACAAATCCGTCGCGGGCTTATGACCAATGGCAACAAACACGCCATGGGCTGGAAGGTCCTTGAGCGCGCCGGTCTTCAAATTCTTTAGACGCACACCCGTTACCGATTTAGGCTCGGCGTCCGATAGGATTTCTTCCACCGCGCTATCCCAAACCACTTCGACTTTTGGATGGGCGAACAGGCGGTCCTGCAAGATACGCTCTGCTCGCAATTCGTCGCGACGATGTACCAATGTCACTTTGCTGGCGAAATTGGTCAAAAACAGGGCCTCTTCGACTGCGGTGTTGCCGCCGCCGATCACAACAACTTCTTTCCCGCGATAAAAGAAACCATCGCAAGTGGCGCACGCCGACACGCCAAAGCCGCATAGGCCTTGCTCTTCGGGCAGGCCTAGCCATTTGGCTTGCGCGCCGGTGGCAATGATCAAGGTATCGCCTGTATAGACTTGGCCACCATCGCCGATTGCCTTGAACGGCCGGCTCGTCAGATCAACTTCCATGATCCAGTCAGAAATGATTTGCGTGCCGACATGTTCTGCTTGGGCGCGCATTTGCTCCATCAGCCAAGGCCCTTGGATGACATCGGCAAAGCCGGGGTAGTTTTCGACTTCTGTTGTGATGGTCAACTGCCCGCCAGGTTGCGGTCCTTCGACCAGCACTGGCTGGCGCATCGCACGGGCAGCATAGATAGCTGCTGTATAGCCGGCAGGCCCAGAACCAATGATAAGAACGGGGGCGTGGCGAATTTCTGACATAAATGGCTCCTTGGGTCCGACTATCTAGTGATTCCCCATAGGAATAAGAAGGGCCCTATCAGCGCCGCGCACGGAAGAAGGTGCGTAAAGTGTCTGCACAAGGCTCCGCCAAGATACCGGACGTCACTTTTGGCCGCCAATGGCAGGTCTTTTGCTCAAAAAAACGCACACCGTGCTCGACAGCCCCGCCTTTAGCGTCGCTTGCGCCATAGACCAAGCGGGCGATGCGGGCATGACTAATGGCACCTGCGCACATGGTACAAGGCTCTAACGTCACATACAAAGTCAATTCAGGCGCTAATCGATAATTGGACAGGGCAATCCCTGCCCGCCTTATGGCCAGTATCTCGGCATGACCGGACGGGTCATGCAAGGTGATCGGCTCATTGTATGCTTCTGCAACCAGTGTCTGGGTTTTGCTATCAACGACTAGAGCACCAATCGGGGCTTCGCCCAATCCGGCCGCCTGCTTAGCAAGGTCCAAAGCACGTGCCATCCAATAGGCGTCTCGCGCCTGATCTTGTTCATCTAGCATGAGGTGTTGTTAGCGGGTTTGACTGCTGGAAGCCAGTCCTAACGCCGACAACCAGATACTGGGCCCGGCGGGACCATGTGGATATAATTGCCCCGACGCACGCCATGGGCCGACACCTCTTCACAACGGCCGGGCTTGCGACGAACGACGCACAATCCGAAATCATTTCATTCCGGCGTAGCAACAAAACTGAGTTCAAAGGAGAACGCACGCGGGTTCGTCCCAAACGGGGTAGCAATTCAGGCAATTCCCAATCCCGTCGGGCCGGCAACACCAAGATTTTACTTGACGTGTGCGTAAACGTAAGCCAAACGCGTTTACAAGGTCACCTCTGGAGGTCTTTTATGTCTGATCAAACCGAGAAAAATAGGGTTTGGACGATTGGCGAGTTATCGCGTGAATTTGGTGCCACAGCCCGCGCCTTGCGCTTCTACGAAGACAAAGGGCTACTCAGCCCGGCACGGGATGGTCTTAACAGGCATTATTCGGTGCGTGACCGCGCCCGCCTAAAGTTGATCTTGCGCGGCAAGCGAGTCGGTTTTTCGCTTTCTGAAATCCGTGAGATGATCGACCTCTATGATCTGGGCGATAATCAACGCACCCAAATGCAACGCACGCATGACAAATACATCAAGCAAATCGAACTGTTGAAGCGCCAACGTGAAGACATCGTCGGATCGATCGAGACCTTGGAAAATGGCGTTCAATGGCTCAATGAGCAATTGGCGAAGACTCCGGCGGATCTAGCTGTGGCTGGAGCTTCGGCTTACGATGCGGTCGCGCGCGCCCGTCTCGATGGCGAAGATATCTCCTATCTCAACGAAAAAGCGTCTTAAAAAAAGCTAAGGCAAGGCCTGCTCAGGGCCCCTACACGCAAGACAATGCGACAATAACAAGCTTTGGCCTGCGGCTGGATGGGTTTGCTGCACCCCCCAGCCGCTAAGGGTCAACAAGGGAGACAGATTATGGGTTATCAAGCACCAATTCGCGACATGAAGTTTCTATTTGATGATGTGTTAGAGATCGACCGTTTCTCAAACCTAGAAGGCTTTGCAGATGCGCCCAAAGATGTGCGCGACCAAATCCTCGAGGAGGGCGCAAAATTCTGCGAGAACGTTCTGGCGCCGCTGAATTCGGTCGGCGACAAGCAAGGCTGTAAGTTGAACCCGGACAATACGGTCACTGTGCCAGAAGGCTTCACTGAAGCTTATCATGCACTGGTTGAAGCTGGCTGGCCGCTGTTAAGCGCGGACCCCAATTATGGCGGCCAAGGCCTGCCTCATGTGGTCAATCTGGCCTACAGCGAGATGACCTCGTCAGCGAACATGGCGTTTGGCATGTATCCAGGCCTGACCCACGGTTGCTATTCAGCAATCCATGAAGGTGGCACGGACGAGCAAAAGGACCTCTATTTGCCAAAGCTCGCCAGCGGCGAATGGGCTGGCACGATGAATTTGACCGAGCCTCACTGCGGCACGGACTTGGGCCTCTTACGCACAAAAGCCGTTCCCCAAGCCGATGGCACTTACAAGATTTCGGGCCAAAAAATCTGGATCTCGGGCGGAGAACATTCGATGACCGCCAACCATATCCACTTGGTTCTCGCCCGCCTTGAAGGCGCACCAGCAGGCGTCAAGGGCATCTCGCTCTTCATCGTACCGAAGTTCATCGTCCGTGCCGATGGCAGCTTGGGTGAGCGCAACACTGTATCTTGCGTTGGCCTTGAAGAAAAAATGGGCATTCACGGCAATGCCACCTGCGTGATGCAATATGAAGAAGCTACCGGCTATCTGATTGGTGAGCCTAATAAAGGCCTGTCCATCATGTTCGTCATGATGAATGAGGCTCGCATCGGCGTTGGCCTGCAAGGCATGGCCATTGGCGAATCTGCCTATCAAGCGGCGCTGGCCTTTGCCAAGGATCGTCGCCAAGGCCGCAGCCTGACCGGCCCGAAAGAGCCTGACCAGCCAGCCGACAATATCTTGGTGCACCCCGATGTGCGTCGCATGTTGATGGACATTAAGGCGCATACCGAAGGAGGTCGCGCTTTCTTGTACTGGACCGCACTTTACGGCGACCTCTTGCACAAGAGCCCCGATGAAGCTGTCCGCCAAAAAGCCGGCGATTACATGAGCCTTCTGACCCCCGTCCTAAAAGCCTATCTGACAGACAAGGGTCACAAGAATGCTTCCGACGCTTTACAAGTGCATGGCGGCTCGGGCTTTACTGAGCATTATCAGGCCAGCCAATTCCTGCGCGACAGCAAAATCGCCATGATTTATGAAGGCACCAATGGCGTCCAAGCCCTCGATCTCGTCGGTCGCAAGCTTGCCGCCAACGGCGGTCGCGCGATCCAAACCTTCTTTGCTGAGATTGACGCCTTTGTCGCTGAGCATGAAGGTGACGCCAATCTTGCCCCCTTTATCGCTGGCTTGGCTTCCGCCCGCGCACAATTGCAAGACGCCACTATGTGGCTGATGGCCAATGGCATGAGCAATTTTGACAATGCCGGGGCATCCAGCCACGATTATCTGCATGTGTTTGGCCTAACAGGCCTTTCCTATATGTGGGCGCTGATGGCCAAGGCTGCTTACGCCAAGGCGGGTACCGAGCCTTTCTACGACACCAAGATCAAAACTGGGCGTTATTTCGTTGACCGTATCCTGCCAGAGATTGCCGGACACTTGGCCAAGGTCAAGACCGGTGCTGGTCCGGTAATGGCGCTTAGCGCTGAGGAGTTCTGAGGGGCAACCGGCCCCTTATGGGGGGGAAGCCTCACGGACTAAGCAAAACAAATAAAAGGGAAACACCATGACAGCCATCACCATGCCGAAAGCCGTTTGGCGCGACAGTGAAGAACTCACGATGTTCGAAGATTCCGTGCGTGGCTTCTTTACCAAGGAAGCACCTCCAGAGGTCTGCGCGAAATGGCGTGAGAATGGCATTGTGGACCGCGACATGTGGACAAAGGCCGGTCAGGCGGGATTGCTTTGCGTCTCGATGCCCGAAGAATTTGGCGGCGGCGGTGGCGATTTTCGCCATGAAGCCGTGATCATGGATGTGATGGGTACAATGGGAATTGATGGCTTTGGCCTGCCTTTGCACAACGCCATTATCGCGCCTTATCTCAAGCATTATGGCAGCCAAGAGCAGAAGCAAAAATGGCTACCGAAAATGGCCTCGGGCGAGTTGGTCGGTGCGATTGCCATGACCGAACCCGGTGCCGGCTCTGACTTGCAAGGCATCAAGACCACTGCCGTGAAAAGTGGCAATCATTATGTGATCAATGGCTCCAAGACCTTCATCACCAATGGCGCGACTGCGGATTTGATCATCGTGGTGGCCAAGACTGACCCAACCCAAGGGGCAAAGGGCACAAGCTTGATCGTGGTTGAAACCAAGGAAGTCGAAGGTTTCCGCCGCGGTCGCAACTTGGACAAAGTCGGCCAAGACGCGCAGGATACCTCGGAGCTTTTCTTTGACGATGTCCGCGTGCCAACATCTAATCTGTTGGGCCCGGTTGAAGGCATGGGCTTTATCCAATTGATGGAGCAATTAGCCAGCGAGCGCCTGCAAATTGGCATTCAGGGTGTTGCCAGCATGGAGCGCGCGCTAACTGAGACCATCGCTTACGTCAAAGAACGCAAAGCCTTTGGCAAGTCGATCATGGACTTCCAGAATACCCAGTTCAAACTGGCCGAGTGCAAGACCAAAGCCACCGTGGCGCGCGCTTTCTGTGATCGCTGCGTTGAATTGCTGATGGAAGGCAAGCTCGACCCCGCCACCGCCAGCATGGCGAAATATTGGGTGTCGGACGTTGAGAACGAAGTAATGGACGAATGCCTGCAATTGCATGGCGGCTGGGGCTATATGAATGAAATGCCCATCGCCCGCATGTGGCGCGATAGTCGTGTTCAACGCATCTATGGCGGGGCTAATGAAGTCATGAAAGTTTTGATTGCGAGGACCTTGTGAACGACCCCCTCAATTCTGCCATTGCTGATGCAATCGCGCTGATCGAGGCCAACCCAGTGCCGAGCGATGAAAATCTGCGCGCGCTTTCGGTCCGTTTGGCTTTGGCGCATGCCGCTACCGAAGACGAAATCAATCAACTGGCAGTTGAGAGCTTTCAAGAAACGATTGAGGATATGCAGGCCGATAGTATCCCTGAACACCGCGCCTATTTGTTTGAACAATTGACGACTGGCCTGATGGCCTATGAAGTCCAGTTGTTGCTGGACGGGGCCAAGGCGTGAGTAACCACACCGCCAGCATCCTTTGGGAACGCGGCGACGCTGTCTTTACCGACGGCAAATACGCGCGCACGCATCAAGCAAGCTTTGATGGCGGCGTAGGCTTGGCGGTTACCACTGCTTTGCCCCTTCCCTCTAATGTAGTGCCTGCCGCAGACCCTGAGGAAATGGTGGTCGCGGCGACGGCCAGCTGCCACATGATGTTCTTTTTGGCCTTTGCTAAACAAGCCGGCTTCATTGTCGACAGCTATCAAGATGCCCCTGTCGGCACCTTGGGCAAGGATGAGGCGGGTGTAGAGCGCTTTGTTGAAGTGGTGCTCAATCCAAAAATCAGCTGGGGTGGCGATAATGTCCCCGGTGCAGCGGACGTCGATCTCTTGCACCACAAAGCCCACAAGGCTTGTTATATTGGCAATTCTTTGGCCTGCCCGGTAAGGGTGGCAGCATGAGTAACCACGCCCAAACCTTCCTCGACATTGGTATGAAACAGCCTTCTCAAAGCTCTCAGACTTTGGGGTTTCAGCTGATTGAGATGGATGTGAAGGCAGGCACCGCGCGGGTGGAGTTTGCTGGTAAGCCAGAATTTGCCAATCCAACAGGCTATATTCAGGGCGGGTTTCTGTCTGCCATGCTGGATGACGTGATGGGCATGATGGGGATGTTGAAAGTCGCACCCAAGAGCTTTGCCAGCACGATCGATTTGCACGTCCACTATCTCCGCCCGGTCCGGGTCGGCAAGATCGAGGTCGCCGCACGCATAACAAACAAAGGTCCCAGCGTCATGTTCGCTGAAGCCGACCTCTTCGATTGTCGGGGAAAAATCTCCGCCAAAGCCACTTCTGCCTTGGCGATCACGCCCTTGCAGATTAAAGCAGACGTATAACAAAGGGAGCGCCACAATGGCCGAAGCATTTATCTATGACGCAGTCCGCACCCCTCGGGGTAAAGGTCGCAATACCGGGTCGTTGCATGAAGTGACGGCGTTGAGCCTTGCCACCCAAGCCTTGCAGGCCATTCGTGACCGCAACAATCTGGACACATCTAAAGTCGATGACGTCGTTCTGGGCTGCGTAAGCCCTGTAGGTGAGCAAGGCAGCGACATTGCCCGGATCGCCGTGCTGAACGCTGACTATGCCGAAACCACCGCTGGCGTGCAAATCAACCGCTTCTGCGCTTCAGGTCTGGAAGCCTGCAACATGGCAGCCGCGAAAGTCATCTCCGGTGAAGCCGATATGGCCATTGGTGGTGGCGTTGAAAGCATGAGCCGCGTGCCCATGGGCTCTGACGGTGGCGCTTGGGCTTCCGACCCTTCTATCGCGATCAAGTCCTACTTTGCTCCACAAGGCATTGGTGCCGATACGATTGCGACGAAATACGGCTTCTCGCGCGATGACGTCGACGCCTATGCGGTTGAAAGCCAAAAGCGCGCGGCGACGGCTTGGAAAGAAGGCCGCTTCGCCAAGTCCATCGTGCCCGTCAAAGACCAAATGGGTGCCATCATCTTGGCCCATGACGAGCATATGCGCCCTGACACCACCATGCAGAGCCTTGCTTCGCTAGACGCCAGCTTCATCGCCCAAGGCACCATGATGCCAGGCTTTGATGCCATCATCCAACAGCGCTACCCCGAACTTGAAACCATCAACCACGTGCATCATGCGGGCAACAGCTCGGGCATTGTGGACGGTGCTTCGGCGGTGTTGATCGGCAATAAGAAGATGGCCAAGGCTACGGGCATGAAGCCACGCGCCAAGATCATCGCCATGGCCTCGATCGGCTCTGAGCCTTCGATCATGTTGACCGGCCCAGAATTTGTTGCCCGCAAGGCACTGGCAAAAGCTGGCATGAAGCCAGAAGACATTGATCTCTACGAACTCAATGAAGCCTTTGCTTCGGTTGTTTTGCGCTTCATGCAGGCCCTCAACATCCCACATGACAAGATCAATGTTTGCGGCGGGGCCATCGCCATGGGTCACCCATTGGGTGCCACCGGCGGCATGATCCTTGGGACCGTGCTGGATGAGCTTGAGCGGACCGGCAAGGAAACTGCCCTGATCACCCTGTGCGTCGGTGCAGGCATGGGCACGGCCACCATTATCCAGCGGGTTTAAGACCCACCTGACTTGTGACGCGGGCAGCATCGCTGCCCGCTTGCTGGCCTACCGCCTGCCCCCATGGCGAGGCCAAGACCCTGAATTTTGGAGATAGTCTTATGGAAAATTTCAAAACCAACCTCGATGCCGATGGCGTGTTGCACATCGCGTTCGACGTTCCCGGCAAGACCATGAACACCATTACCGGTGGCGTGATGAAGGAAATGGGTGAATTAGTCGCTGAGATCAAAGGCAATGACGCCATCAAAGGGGCTGTGCTTTATTCCGGTAAAGACAATGGCTTCTGCGCTGGCGCTGACCTTGGCGAAATCGGTGGCGGCAGCATGGATGCCGACAAGAAGCTGTCTGAAGATGAGAAGCTTAAGAAGTCGTTCGAGCAAGGCTTCGGCTTGAACCGTTCGCTGCGTGCGCTGGAAACCTGCGGCAAGCCAGTTGCTTGTGCACTGGAAGGCTTGGCACTCGGCGGCGGTCTCGAAATCGCGCTGGCTTGCCATTACCGCGTGGCGGCTGACAATCCTAAGATTCAATTCGGCTTGCCAGAAGCTAAGGTCGGCCTGCTGCCCGGTGCCGGTGGTACCCAGCGCCTGCCCCGCCTGATCGGCGTGATGAATGCCATGCCGCATCTGTTGCAAGGTGCCAGCATGAACCCACAAGAAGCTTTGAAAAAGGGTGTTGTTGGTGCGGTCGTGCCAGCGGGTGAAACCGTCGCAGCAGCCAAGGCTTGGGTGCTGGCCAATCCAACGGCCGTCGCGCCTTGGGACGTTAAAGGCTACCGCGTGAAGGACGGCCCATACTCGCCCGGCGGCGGCATGGCCTTTGTTGGTGGCAATGCGATGTTGTCGAAGACCACCTACAGCAATTATCCCGCCCAAAAGGCGATCATGAGCGCGGTGTTTGAGGGCATTCAAGTGCCAATGGATGCGGCCTTGCGCATTGAGACACGCTACTTCTTGAAAAACATGGCCAGCCCATCTGCGAAAGCGATGGTGCGCTCGCTCTTCTTGTCGACCCAAGCGCTTGCAAAGGGTGCCAACCGTCCACAAGGCTTTGACAAGTATGAGATCAAAAAGGTCTCCGTTCTGGGTGCCGGCATGATGGGCGCGGGCGTGGCCTATGTGCAGGCTATGGCTGGCATTGAGACCGTGCTGATCGACCAAAGCCAAGAGGCGGCTGAAAAGGGCAAGGATTATTCCAAAAAATTGCTCGACAAGGCGGTATCTCGCGGCAAAATGACCCAAGAGAAAGCCGATGCCGTCTTGGCTCTCATCACGCCGACCACCGACTACGCACACGTCAAGCATTCGGACTTGGTCATCGAAGCCGTGTTTGAAAACCGCGAAATCAAAGCCGACGTGACCCAGAAGGCTGAAGCCATGATGGGCCCCAATGCGGTGTTTGGTTCCAACACTTCGACCCTGCCGATCACAGGCTTGGCTACCGCGTCTAAGCGGCCCAAGAATTTCATTGGTGTCCACTTCTTCAGTCCTGTGGACAAAATGGGTCTGGTTGAAATCATCATGGGTAAAAAGACCACCCAGGAAACCTTGGCCAAGGCGGTCGATTATGTCTTGAAGATCAAAAAGACCCCGATCGTGGTCAATGACAGCCGCGGCTTCTACACCAGCCGTTGCTTTGGTACCTATGTGCAAGAAGGCCAAGAAATGTTGGCCGAAGGCATTAAGCCAGCCATTATTGAAAACGTGGGCCGCATGACCGGTATGCCGGTTCCGCCTTTGTCGATGGCCGATGAAGTCGCGCTCGATCTTGCCTACAAGGTCGGCCAACAAACCAAAAAGGACCTTGGCAACAAATGGGTGGCGACGCCCAGCCAATTGATCATCGAAGAAATGGTGGAAGGCCTTGGCCGCTTTGGTCGCAAAAACAAGAAGGGCTTCTATGACTATAAGGAAGACGGCACCAAGGCGATTTGGCCGGGCCTGACCTCGGTCGTGGCAACCAAAGTACATGAAGCCGATCCTGCCATGGTGAAGGAATATAAGAACCGCCTTCTCTATCGTCAGGCCCTAGAAACCGCGCGTTGCTTTGAAGAAGGCGTCATAACTGACCCACGCGACGCCGACATCGGCTCCATCCTCGCCTGGGGCTTTGCGCCTTACACGGGCGGCACGGTCAGCTTCATGGACGGCATCGGCATCGCCAATTTCGTTGCCGAAGCAGAGCGTCTGGCCAAGAAATACGGCCCCCGCTTTAAGCCAAACAAGCTCTTGAAAGACATGGCGAAAAACGGCGAAACCTTCTATGGCCGCTTCAGCGGCGAAGCAGCGAAGAAGGCAGCTTAAGCGGTTTCAACGTCTGTTTCAGACAGAAAGGGCCACCTGCCGGGTGGCCCTTTTTTTGTGCTCTACCACTGGACAAGATAGGACCAACAATAGGTAGCAATAATTCGGCAATCTCTCACAGCAACGCTTTACAACCAAAACCCCATTAGATAAGTCGTCCCGATGCAACATAGTAATAGGCGTAGATCAACACGAGGCAACCTCTGCAACTTGCATGGAGGCAGGAAACTCCGCTTTGAACACAGCATAGAATGGTGATCATTTGGTGGATTTCATTGGAATACCGCTTCCGTATTCGTACCTTAACCTTCCCAGTCACATCAAAGAAAAGCGGACAAAATGTCGATCATAGTAGATATCTACACACCAGCTAGCTATTTTGGCGTAAAGCATGATGCTGATGTAATAACTAGGACGATTAAAGGCGCTTTCAAAGATCACGTGAAAGTCAGACAGATATTCGTACCGCTGCAGTATTTTCAAACCGGCCGATTACCAGAGTCTTTTTTTAAAACGATTGAGTTTGTTGGTGATCTAGCACTCTCTATTGAGCGCCCGTATTCAGCGGATTTTTTTAGGCTGTATAAAGCGCGAGCATTGTACATTAACCCTGAATGGTTCAATGAGGCAGATCAAGCAGTTTGTGAGGATTTTGATGTTTTATACTTGCATAAGTCTTCACACTATTACTCAATTCTAAAGGAAAAATTCCCTAAGAATCGGCATGTTTACACAGGTTTTACTTCTATTGATCCGTCAGTTAGTGTGAACGACTATTCTACATTCACTCATTTTCGGGGAAAATCTAAACGACGGTTAAGCCAGAATTTGATTGATATTTGGCAACAGAATCCAAGCTTGCCCCTGTTGCGACTGCAAGCTTATGGGAATGATGTAAGCATCAACACTAATGCTTGGGCACGAGCGGACAACATTCATTTTTATTTCGGCAAGATGGAAAGAGCGCAGTATCTTCGTGAAGTCGCCCAGGGTGGGATCCATTTATGCACAGCGCAAGTTGAGGGGTTTGGACACTTCATAAACGAGGCTCGTGCGATGTCGGCGCTAACAATCGCGCTAGACGCGCCGCCGATGAACGAATTGATCACAAAGGAAACCGGCATACTCGTGCCAGCAAAGGCATTGCAGGCGCAAGGTTTTGGGATGATTTATGTCGCGGAGCAAAAGGACCTCGTCCAAGCTATCGATCACGCTCAGTCTTTGTCTATCCCCGAGCGGGAACAACTTGGACGTAATGCGCGCGAGCTTTATGAAAGCCAGTCCGCTTCGTTTAGGCGCTCTCTGGTCTCGTATATCCAGACTGTGATAGATGACATCTCAACTGGGGCAGCCAAACCTACAACAGTTAAACTTTAATCGACAGCAGCGGAAAGCGAAGCGACCAGAAATCACGGCCTTATCTTTGATAACATTTATTCAAAGAAAATGTGGGGAGCAATCAGGGATTTGTGGCACGAATGCGAGAGTGATGCGCAGTACTCAATTCGGCCTTTGTAGTTTTGGGCAGATTGTCTTTGGTAGAGTTTACAGAAGGCGTCGATATTGGCTCCAACTTCCGTTTTGAGCTGTGAATAAGGCCTCCATTCCGAGGACCTATAGCAACATTCGACCGAGACCTCTTTCAGTCTAAGATAATCAACTAGGTGCGGTGGACGCAAGTTAGGCTACAGAGTCTGCGCTAAACTAGTCCCTCCTATGGATACGAGCTCTCCAGCGAGGAAGCCTCTCACACAAATCGAAGTGCCCTAAAGGCTAGAGCATTTTCCACTTAATATGCATCATATCCGCAGCTAGCGAAGTAGTTTCGGCACTCTTCTGGTTTGAACATGGTGACGAGGGAGCCGATGATATCCCACAGACCTGATACTGTCCGTTCGCCGATACGGCGCAAGTTCGCTTTGAGCTTTGAGAAGGCTTTTTCAATGGGGTTAAAGTCGGGGCTATAGGGCGGCAGGAAGGCAAGTTTCGCGCCGGCGGCTTCAATCAACAGCTTGACCGATAAGCGCTTGTGGCTGGAGAGATTGTCCATGATGACTGTGTCGCCAGGCTTGAGTGTTGGCACCAGGATTTGGTCGACATAGGCCTCGAACCAATCGCCATTGATGGGACCATCAAGGACCATGGGCGCGACCATACCCGATAGGCGAAGGCCAGCAACCAAGGTTGTGGTCTTTCGGTGGCCGTGAGGAAAGCCCATGCGCAGGCGTTGACCCTTGGGGCATCAGCCATGGGTGCGTGCCATATTGGTGGCGGTCCATGTTTCATCGATGAAGACCAAGCGCTCTGGGTCAAGATCAAGCTGGCCTTTGAACCACCAACGCCGGGCCGCCAATACATCGGGCCGATCTTGCTCTATCGCGTGGCCAGTCTTTTTTTACGCGTGATGTTGTTACGCGCAAAAAAACGATCAAGGCTTGTAATGCTTGTGCGTACGCCCTTTTCCAACAAAGCAGCGCACATCTCCATCAACGTTGCATCACGGTTCTCCTCATAGAGAGTAATAACCAACTCACGATGAGCATCCAAGCCAAGTCCAGCTTTACGGCCACGACGCCCAGCTTCAAAACTACCCGTATCGTTCTGGCGAGAGCGCCAACGGATCACCGTCGACGGCGCAACACCAAAGTGCGCAGCAGCCCTACGGCAACTCATGCCTCCCTCAACTGCACCAATCGCGCGAGACCTCAAATCCATCGATAGTATCTTTGCCATCCATGTTGGCCTCCATCACCAACATAAATGGTGAATCACATCACACCTGATTTGGGAATACACTCGATTCCTTTTTCAGGAAAACCGCTCTAGAACAGTTGATCCAGTTCTTGATCGAATTGGAATACTGAAAATACACTTATGTTCTATAAGCAGAAATTTGCCGAATATTGATATTGGTAATATTCGGTGCCACCCTTTAAATCCCTAGCTGGAACTAAGGCATCCTCAAATCACAGTCATCGCGTAATCTACTGTAGCGGTACAATTAGTGTGGCTTCTAAAGACCCAGCATCTAAACCAGTAACATTAGCACTTACGAGGATCCTGCGTAAGCTTTGGCTAGCAACCGCGGGCGACACAACAAACAGGTAGGTGCGCTTACCTGATCCGAGGTAGGGCTGAATGCTTCCAATCAGTTCGCCAGTGGGTGTGGAAACAGTGGCAGATTTACCTCTCGGAAGCGCAATACTGACTCTTAGGATTGTAGGTTCCCCGACTTGAGCGGATTGCTGAACTAAAGGGACCCAAACATGTGACCATTCTGGTTGTGCAATACCGGCGCAACCAGAAATCACCGAAAAGGCGATCATAGCCTTGATCCCGAAAGTCCGCATCATTTAGTATACATAGTGTGAGTTTATGACGAGTTCACGCAATAGCAATACTGACTCCCTCAAGCTCCCCGCCAAGAAGCAAAGCCTCACCGTCAAGCGTCTCTGGAATCAATTGAATCCGAAATGCCGAACGGGGTAACAGGCCAGCAGAACGCAGCTTTTCGAGCGTAGGTCCAAGGGCGACAGTCTTCGTCTCAGAATGATTATGTCCAGCGTGGTGAAGTGATCCAAAGAAACTTAATGTTCCAACATAGTGTGGATCGTCGAGTGGCGTGAATTGGCTCAAATATGGACAGTTAAGATATACCCTTACCCTAGTCATTTGGGCGTTATCTGGTGCTTTGAGGCTGATTAGTGCAATAAGTTCTCTTGAGGTGTTGTCCAAAGCCTCAACAATCTCGCTTCGCCTAACAGCGACAGTAGCAGAAGATTCAAACCCTTTCCGGAACAGCCTGTTGAGATTTGGGAGTGCCGTGCCAAGGGGCGACAAAGGTGCAATTCCGCTCGGAGTCGGTGCCCGAGCGGCAAGCTCTGAAAGTGACCCGGATTCATACGAGTACCCGAGGGAGGGAGGAGACAGACTTTCTGCAGTAGTCACTTCTATCGAGTTGCCCTTGGCGTCGCAAAACAGGTGAAAAGCCCTGCGTTCGAAACGCTGTTTCAGGTCCTGCTCAGCCGGGGACGAGTTTGGTAAGCCAGTCGAATCCGAGAAGCCTTTTCCCCGACTCCAAATATCCCATAGGCGGTCAAGGTTAGCGTGATGCAGCCAGAAAATTGGGTCGACAGGTGACATGAATGCCCCCATGAAACCGCCCGTTGCACCATGTACGTTATCGTGTGGTCCTGTCTCCAGTAGCCCGCTGGTCGTGCTCTCAGAGTGGTGTCCTGCGGAACCACTCGCGAAACTGACAAAGGATTGGCTGCCAATCACTCTGGTTAAGTAGTTCTTGCTAACCATAGATTGAGCCGACGGGTTCAATGACGGTGCCAACCGGCTTGGCCGGCGAGGACCAGAGCCCCATCTCCAATGATTATTGGCATCTGCAATGAGGCCATTGGCATCGTTGATGCCCTTTCGGGCTAGGTCAGAGATTGCTGCGGGACTTAACGTACCCCATAGCGTAGAGGCGGCCGAAGAAAGCTCACTAAACAATGCAATCCTGTCCTGATCGAATGGAGCCTTCGTCGGGTCAAGGCCCGTGTCCCAGAACGCAATCGGAACCGAGGGGCTCTCGGTATAGTCCCAATAAGGAAGTCGGAAGTTGGAATCCCCGATTAACTCGCCGCAGATTGCTTCAAAGCGCGCGAGATGTGCCCGGTGCCAAGGTAAGAACCACCAGTTTCCATGAGGACAATCAGCGATATGAATCAATGCCTGGCGGTACCAATTGCGCGGATCCGTTTTCGGCAGTTTCAACATCTCGCCGACGGCCAGTTTGTAGGATGCCAAGCCGGTGGGTGTTTGTGTACCATATACCCGAGGCCTAGGAAGCACCGCATTTTGCGCGACAGCCCCACCGGTTATACCTAAAACTGCCAATCCTGAGGCGCCCGCGATAACTTCACGTCTGGTCAGCATGTTCGTTCCTCTCAACTTTGGTGATTGAAAATCAAAGCTCAACGACAAGGCCCTGGGTTGACCACGTTGGGGAGATCCGCTGACACTACTACCAGAGAATTATATAGTAGCCCGTCATTTGCCTTGATCGCCGCAACATTGGCTTTCAGCTGTGCAGCTCGGGCCGCTTGAGACTTGGCCAAGCGATCTTGCTGTCCAGCCGCTGCCGCATCTGAACTTGACGTGCTACAGTACGCAATAACTGCTGATTGAGCAGAACCTTGGGCTACGGCGAATTCCGCCTGCGCGTTGAGATCTGCTGTCGCCTCAGTATTCTCAGCAGTTTGCCGAGCATCGGAGTCAATTATCTGATTCAACCGCGTTTCGATCTTGGGCTGAATGCCACTGAAGACTGAAGCAACAAATGCCAAGCCTTCATTTGTAGGTCGCGTTTCTATGACAGTGGCAGTCAGCGTAACGGGAACTGAGGAAGGGTCTTTAGACCGCATAGATGGAAGTGCAGATCCTGCTGCGGCAGTCGGTAGAGAGCCTGCACCACCAACGCCGGTGCCACCAGCTCCGATCGGTCCAGCAGGCGCCGGAGCAGCTGGAGATTTTTGGTTCTCCTTCGATGGCGCGGCGGACCCTGCGGGGTTAGGAGCCGCGTGAAAGGTGCCGAACCATGGTGCTTCTATTGCATAGCGCCCTTTAGCAATTGGCGTCCATTTACTGGCGGTTCCAATCCGTCGATCTGCAATTAAAATTGCGCTGCCGGCTGAACTATCTGATCCGACGCGTACGAATTTCAAGGCGATTGATAGATCCCGCTCACCTTTTTTACCACCGTCGATCGACTGGTCGATTTTCATGAACAACGGCGCAAATGTCAGCGCCTTACCGTTTCCGGAATCAAATATACGCAACTCGATGTAATGATCAACTCGGTATACCGGTGGGATATTCATCCCTTCGAGCCTCTTTTGTTGTTCCGTATCGTTATTGGTCCAACCAGTATATTGTGCTAAATCTACCGGCTTGATCATTCTGCCGGTCGGTTGAAACGCGCCTCGCAAGATCACAATACACTTTGGAATTCGCCCGGGTTCGAGCTCCAAATTCAGCGTCGAGATACTCGAAGTCAGCACACCGCCTTTTGCACCCTCAGCAAGAGTGGTTCCGAAGTTCTTGAGTAGCTGTGAGGCTACTCCTGTTAGAGTGGCTGCGACAAGGCCTGCGAATTCCTCATCCGCTGGTTCGTGTGGACACTTATCTCCGGACGCAAAGACGTACGCTTCGCCAGGAGATATGTAGGTTAATGGGCGCACTTCAGGCAGGCCGCTGGCGCACCCGCCGACCAAACCAAAAAGAGCAAGCGATGCGGGAAAAATGGGCTTCACTGGTTGCCTCCAATCTGGGCACGCGCCCAGTCAATCATCGTTGATAGGTCTTGGATTGCAGGTGCATTTAATGGGACACCGATGTTGCCCGTCTGCAAGTTAGCACCCGATTTTGTGTGTACTCCAATTGCCCGCGTGGAATTCCCTGTGGTCACGAAGACCGGGGCACCGCTGTCGCCTTCACGAGTGTTAATTCTGTAAGACAGCAGATTCTCAGCGCCCGCTTGAACTAGCGGTCCAGCGGCATAACTGAGCCTAACGGTGCCGTCTGCATATGGCAGTGCATACCCAGCTAAAGTCACCGTAGCACCAGCTGGCGGCAATGCGCCACCAAGCGTGAAAGCACCTTGCCGCTGGCTCGGCAGGATTAAGATCGCAATATCGAGAGTTCGGTGGATTGCATATGCTAGCGGCACCAATGGTGTTACATTTGAGTTGGACTGAGCGTCAATGGCCATCCAGATGCCCATTGCGTCGTAGATCGCACCTGTTAGGTTATGCCCAGCAGTAACCAAAACATCGCGTTGGCATAGAAATCCTGACCCCACGCCAACCAAGTTGTTCTGCTGAAAAAAATTAAGTAGCGCGACGCCCTGCCATGGAGATGTTAAAGGCGCGAGTACATCGAGGCGATTAGGAAGGCCAGGAAGTATGGTCTTGAATCGATGGCCGGCACTCTCCTGAAAGGAATGCAATGGTTTGCCTGGATTGCCGTACGGCCAAATCCCCCCCCCATCTAATATCGATTCAATGTCGTTTCCCACTTAATGCCCCATTCTAATGACTCTACCCTACATAGAAAACAAATGGAGTCTACATTTTTTTAACCTTGTTTAACGCTTCGGGGTGAAATTTACTTATTCTTGCTAGTATCTCGTTGGCCGCTACTAAGCTCGCTGCCCAGAATATAATAAATCAATCGATGTTAGCAGCTCGCTTTCGGGTAAGTATTAGGCATCCTGTGCCATCTGCGTTTAAATCAGGCCTGGTGGATTTGTGCCATTGAAGATTTGGTACTTAATTCGTTGAAATTACATCTGAACGAATTAGGAGCTGACACTACTTTGCTATAGGCACTTTCCTGCCGGAATTCAGCCGCTCCCCAATCTCATTGACCAATGCATGCAAAGGATCATCTCGAAGGTGCGCATAGCGTTCGGTGGTGCGCATTTGGGTATGACCAAGGGCTTTACCGATGAGCTGAAGGCTAGCCCCGGCCTCAGCGGCAAAGGATGCGAACGAGTGGCGTAAATCGTGGATCCGGAGATCATCAAGACCTGCCTCCTCGCGGATAGCGCGCCAGGCTCGAGGTAGGCCTACGGTATGACCAGAAGCCGCATTGACACGATTGGCAGGGAAGACATAGTCGCTCTTACGTTTGATCCCTTCAAGCACCTCGATAGCCGCATCGGACAATGGAATTCGTCGCGCGCCAGTCTTTGATCTGGCATCAGGCAATACGATAGAGCGCCGATCGATGTCGACCTCGCGCCACTGAAGGCCTTGGATTTCCCCCCTGCGCGCACCTGTCAGGATCAAAAGCCGAATGATGACGCCAAATTCAGATCGGACCTCGCCGCGCTTCTCGAGACGTTCCGTGGCTTCAAAAACTTTCTGGACTTCGTCCACACTGATGAAGCGCTCCCGCTTTTCAGTCTTGTAGCGCACCACACCTAATGTTGGATGGGCCACCAAGATTTTCCGCTTTACAGCCCAGGCCATCATGGCTTGAAAAATGATCGTGCAGCGTGATGCGGTTGTCTTGCCACCCGTTATGTTTAGCCGCCCGCGCTTCTTGCCACTCAGGGCTGAGACCGCGGTCTTGCCCGCCGCGATTTCACTTTGCGCTTTTGCAAGGTCAGAAGGTTTTAGATGAGCCGCGATGCGACTGCCCAACAAGGGCCGGATATGGGAGTGCAAGCTTGACCTATCTTGCTCCCAGGTGGCGGCGCGTTTGTTTGGCTTATCGGCTGGGCCTTCTTTCAAGTAGCGATCGATGAGCTCGGACACCGTCGGCTCTGCCCGTGCCGCAGCCTTGCGCTTCTGAGGGTCTACCCCAAGGGAGGCATCGCGCAATTGCTCCTTGGCATGCTCGCGGGCCGTCTCAATTGTCCACGGCGAGCCCACCGTGCCAATCGTGAAAACCTTCTGCTGACGGCCAATCCTGAACTTCATGGCAAAGCGCTTTTCGCCACTTTGATAAATGCGTAAGAACAATCCACGCACTTCGCTATCCCAGATCCAGCGCTCTTTCTCTGGGTCCGGTGTCTGCGCATCAATGTATCGTTTTGTCAGTTTTACCCGATCTTGCATGGCTTACTTTAAACCCCCCTTGACCTCTTATGCAATCCTTTAAGAGGTCATGCCGATACCACCCCGATACCAACGGGAGGGAATTCGAGGGTATTTTCAGGAAAATGACGACCTGTCAAATTTCCACAAAATACAAACAAATCATATAATTACGAAAAAGTTGGAAAAATCGGGAAAACGCTTGACCTCCCGATGGCATTCAAGAGGTCAGGGGTTCGACTCCCCTTGGCTCCACCATTTTTCGTTATAAATCAATATATTAATCTTCCAAAGAGTGAGGCTTTTTGCCATTTCGTATCCAAATCGGTTTGCGTTCAAGAGGTCAAGTTTTTACCTTCAAGCCCAGCTAATGCGAACGGCGGGTCGTGATTTGTCAAAGCTTCAGCGCGCGATTCAAATCTTCATGTTCAAAGGCAGACGCCATTCGGCTTATTTCTGATGCCTTAGCACCGACCTCGACCGCAATCGCCCGCCAGCTTCTTGTGACTTGTGCGACTTCGCGAATAATCAGGCGCGCCTCCTTCAAGCCCAAGCCGAAATAGCCACAAGCGCTTTCCAATAGGTCGAGTGAGCAGGTTGCCTCGTCAAGATCGATATTGGTTGAGAGGATGCGGGGCTTTAGGTCGGTTGGAACCGGGTTTAGGTCATAGGCAGGAGAGAGTATCCATCCGGCTTTTCCGGCCCAAAGGAACCCGTGATTTCGCAAGTGATCGTCAACATTGGATATCATGACATTGAAAACAACGCGGCGATAAAGTTGACTGGAGTCGAGACGTGCTTGGGCACCATGTGCGCCCAGAGCGTCGACTAATTCCGGATAGGAACCGGTTTGTCCGTCACGTGACGCCGTCATGGCCATCGCCGACAAAAATGGTGTGCGGTAAATGCCCGACCGATCAAACCGCTTTGATAGCATGATGGCGCGCCCGGCAACCTTCACCAACTCATGTGTTGGCGTTTGGATGCCAGACAGGCTTGCCAATCTCAATGCGATCTCCTCCCAGGTTTCAATACTGTAGTCGTCATTTTCCTTTGGGAACTTCGCGATTGAGAGATCTCCGTTTCGATCGAGAATAGAAGCCTTTGGCCTGGCACCGCCAAGTGAGGAACCAGGCGCAAAGATCATCTGCAGGTCTTCATCGGTCTCTTCGTCCGATAAGATGCGATCGCTGGATTGTAGCAAGCGGCCGAGGTCAATGAGCGCTGGTACGCCACCAGAACTGATTGCGAGAAAACGGTCTTCCGCCTTTTTCTTGAACCTTAAAGCACCAAGGCGGGAGAAATCGGTTACCCCAAGAAGGTAGTCAGTCTGCATTAGGGTGCGAACCTGGCGACCTTCCTTTTGGGCGGCGCGCCGCTCTGCGCGCTGCATGAGGCGGCGCCCCCAGGTATCAGGGGCTGAATCACCAATCGAGCTGAATAGGGAATGGCCCGGGCCAGGCGAAAACCCGCCTCGCAACAATGGCAGCCCTGGCTCCAGGGCAAATCGATTGGTACTTTCCAACCACGTCCGATCATACTCAAAGACCATGGTTTCATTGCCGCGCGCGCAATTAATCCGCGCGAGACCAACCAGGAAAGTCTCGCCAGATAGGTCAACATAGACCTCGATATCGTTCATGGACGGATACTCTTGGACTTCAGATGGACGCGTTTGGGTAAAGCCGCGCTGGCCAAGATCTTTCCTACCGGGTCATTGTTGATGTCGGCGAGAGTTCCAAGCCCGTCAAGCAGTCCCAATGCCTGCATGACGGCCGCGTAAATGCCGATGCTGACGCTGGGATCACCGCTTTCGACGCGTTGCAGGGTTGAACGTGACGTGAAGGCGCGTTCGGCAATGATCTGCATTGGCAATTCGCGACGTTTGCGAGCATCGCGCAGGTCAGCGCCAAGCGAGCGCAAGGCGCGCTGAACAGCAGACGAGGGATGATGAGGTGTAGGCATATGTGATCTTCACAAGTCTTTATCGTATTTTTTGTAGCATGAAGATGACATTGCATCAAGTTATCCTTGAATCTCATGGCTCCTGGTGGAGACAAATAATAGGCGGACTCGGCTGCGTCCCCGAACCGTGCGAATTCAGGCAGCTCATTATCTCAAGACAGCCGGAAAGCTGAAGCCTATCCTGAAATATGCTGTGGCGGGCCGGACCGTTTGTGATCTAGCTTAAATGCGCCCAACGATACGTAAGGCATTCTCTTCGATGAGACGGGCGGCTTCCTCCACATATCCTTTGGTGGATGCGGGCATTGCTGAAACCGTGTCCGATACTGCCACCCGCTGGGCAACCATCGCGTCAACAAGCTCAACCACGCGTGATTGGACATCTGCGGGTCGGAACCCTCCCGCACGTGCAATATCCTCCCAATGCCGCGGTGCTATATCGCCAGGCTTTCGCTTCTTGCCGGCAATCGTTTGAGCAAGATACTGGTTGACCTGGGGCCATGGCAAAACCGTAGAGACGTCATAAAGCGGTGCCAAGCGCGGTGCCGCACCAATCGGGAGAAGAAGCGAATAATTCTTGGCATGAGCGTCGGTGTTCGCAACGAGAATGTTGAAGAGCAGCTGATCCAATAAGGCAAGCGCGTCGACAGGTGAGATATGGCGGGCGGTCCTCAAAAGGGTTGGGAGGTTTACACCGGTGACTGTACCCCGTTCATACTTTCGGCCAGGCGGAAACTGGTTGGCTTGGGCAAAGTCCTCCTGATGAACCCGCTGGATCGTGCCCGATCTGGTCAAGTAGCGATCATATCGTAAGACAGCGATTGCTTTACGTGTCCCAGCTCGAATAATTGTTGCATCGCTTGAAGCAATGCCAATGGCCCTTGCAAGATGGAGGCAATAGTTCTCGTTCTCGACAATCCCCGGCAAGATCGGATTATCAGGCTTAAGGATTAAAGTGGAAGGCGCACCATTTCGGGGGATTGCCAGCACGTCTCTCTCGCGAGGCAAACGCAAAACTGGCTGCCCATTAGCATCCAGGACAGCCAGAGCGGTTTTCCTTTGTCCTCCGGCGAGCGACACACGTACGCCCTCTTCGCCCACCAGAAAAGGGCGGAGAGCCAAGTCTTCAAAATGGCGTGCGAGGGCTGTCTCTTGATCTCTGGTGCCGTAAAACTCGGCAAGTGGCGTATAGGCCCAGTCGGCAGGAGCAGACTTTGCTCCAAACGACAGCGCCCCGGCGGTATCGCCACCAATTTCCTGAAGCACAGCCAAACTGTCCGCTTGGTTCAATCCAAGTGAACGGGTCAAAATTGATAGTTGTTCTTCTTCCGGCAAGAGATTGGCGAGCCAGGGTGAGATGATCTCACTTGGGATTTTTTGCGCACTCACTGGCATCGTCACAGACAGGGGAAAGGCACCGCGTGTAGCAATCCAATTGTGTGTGTATTCGAAGCCGAGGTCGCCATCGACACCAACCTCGATGTCCCCGACGTGAAGCGCATCAAACCAGACAGGGACACGATTGGTCATTGATAGTCACCAAGGTTGTAACCTGAACCCCCTAGCGCATCAGGCGTGACGAGATTTTCCGCTTGAGCATGCAACAAGTTCGTTGCTTCAACGCGCAGAGCTCCGGCAATTCGAAAGAGGCTACTCAAGCGCAAATCGCGTTTGCCATTTTCAATTAGGGAAAGGGCGGGGGCGCTTATGCCGCTCAAACGAGCTAATTCATGTAAGTTCAAGCCAGCAGAAAGCCTGCTGTTGCGAATGCGCTTGCCGATTTCAGGCAATTGAGTTGTTTCAAAAGTGCTCACCGCCGACTCCACTTTACCGATTTCAGTAAATATCGTTGATACAGGAGAGGATTGCAAGAAAATTTATCTTAAAAGATAAAATTGTAGTCAAGCCTAGCTGCCAGACACTGATTTATCTTAAAAGGTAATTTTTATGAGTGTACTTCAGCCCAGAGCGCACAAGATCCAGATGCGAACAATCTCGGCAGGATGACGTTAGAAACTGACAATCTACAAGATATGGATTCA
This sequence comes from Aquidulcibacter sp., assembly GCA_027532555.1. Classification (GTDB taxonomy): domain Bacteria; phylum Pseudomonadota; class Alphaproteobacteria; order Caulobacterales; family Aquidulcibacteraceae; genus Aquidulcibacter; species Aquidulcibacter rimovensis. The sequence continues at coordinate 4,037 of JAPZTJ010000019.1, read as the reverse complement.
GCCCAAGCTTCCCAGCGCGCGACCATCGCTGCGCCAATCTCCGGGTTGGATGATGCCTTAAACCAGGACGCGAGCTCAGCCCGCAGGTCCAGCAAGGTAGCGGCTGTCGCCTCAATTTGCTCGGTTGCTTGCCTGGCTGTCAGACCAGCGCGCCTTTGGCCGAGTTCTTTAAGTTTCTGAATTGTGGGCCAGCGGGTTGAGCCGTCTAGCGTAAGGGCCATTTGGTCCATCGGTAGATAGGCCGTGGTGGTTACGAGGTCATAGACCGGGGCTAAGCGCGGGATCTCGGATGCGACCTTATACAAGTACAAAGCCAAGTTCGGCGGGATGAGCGTATCGGACGCGCAGAAGCTCAAAGCGCTCGAGTTGGAGAATGCGCGTCTGAAGCGGCTTCTGGCCGAGACGATGCTGGATGTCGCTGTGCTCAAGGACATGGCAACAAAAAACTACTAACGCCCGATGTGAAGCGCCGCGCTGTGGTTCAGGCGATGAAGGACCATGACGTCAGCGAACGTCGGGCGTGCAGCGTGGCTGGACTGGATCGCTCCACGTTTCAGTATGAAAAGAAGACTGGCGGTGACGAGGCCCTGCGAGAGCGATTGCGCGCGCTTGCTGGCGAGCGCCGCCGGTTTGGCTATCGACGCCTTGGCATTTTGCTGGCGCGTGAGGACCACCATGCCAATCACAAGAAGCTCTATCGGATCTATAGAGAGGAAAGCTGTACGCAGACGCAAAGGCCGCAAACGCGCGCTTGGGACCCGCAGACCGATGACGATGCCATTAGCGCCGAACGAGCGCTGGAGCTTAGATTTCGTATCCGACAGCCTGACAGGTGGTCGCCGCTTCCGCATCCTGTGTGTGGTTGACGACTTCACCCGCGAGGCGCTGGCGGTCGTGGCGGACTTCTCGATCTCAGGTCACCGGCTGGCAAGAGAGCTTGATGCGATCATCGCCAGACGCGGCAAACCCAAGACTATCGTCAGTGACAATGGGACAGAAATGACAAGTCATACCATTTTCAAATGGGCGCAGGACCAACATATCGAGTGGCACTACATCGCCCCCGGAAAGCCAACCCAGAATGCCTTCGTCGAAAGCTTCAATGGTCGCTTGTGGGATGAATGCCTCAACGAGGAGCTGTTCTCATCGCTGACTGAAGCACGGGCTGCGCTGACGGCATGGGCGCTCGATTATAACCAACAGCGCCCGCACACGTCGCTCGGCGGACTTGCACCAGCAGTCTTCGCGCGCAACCACCAACAGCAAAGCGCCAAACGATCCAGGCCCGCTGCGCCTGAGCTCCGCAAAGGCTCCACTCAGCGGGCCTTGACCACCAACCACAAACCAGAAAGAAAGGCGAACAGACTCTACTTATAAATGGCCCGGATCAGGGGGCTGGGTCATAGCCGATACGTATTTCGGGCGGTGGTTTGCACTTGAGCCAATGTACAGGTTGGGGCAACAACGCAAGCTGCGGGAAGTGTGCTTGGCACATCAGATAAGTCGTCAAAGCGATCATTACGCAGAGCATCTGAGAATCGTACAGTGTCAAACTCGGAATCAACCTTGTTATACTCTAAACCGATAACCCACGTGAACGCGACATCAGATCGAGAAACCAAACGAAGATCTTGCGTTACGCGTTCGAATATCTCGCTCCCAAGCCCAACCGTTGGAACTACCCGCGCCAAGTTAGTACTACCGAAAACATCAACGTCAGACTGGGTTGCAGCAATTCGTCGCCTTTCGGCAGTCGTTGACTTCAGGTCGGCGAAGCCGAGATCCCAACTCCATTCCAGCGCCTTCATTTGAGTCGAGCGATCAAAGAAACTGGGCGTATCAACCGGTTTGATAAATCTTCCCACAGAGAAGCCAGAAGGTGCGCCGACTGGATTGAAGGGAGGATCGGCTTGGGGAAGCACCTGCCCAAACGCGATCACATTGGGGCCAAACTCGTCTGACCGCTCCAGTAGCAGGTTCAAGTCAAACGCCGAAGAAGGACGCCAATTTGCTTGAGCGCGCCATCCAGTCGTTTCCTCTATATCTAGAAACTGACCTGTAATCGAGGATTTGTAAAACCCTTCTTGTTGATCAGACGCAAAGGCCCCAACGCGGACAAGTAAAGCGTCTCCAATGGGGACATTGGCGATAAGCTCCCCATTGTGACCCTTATTGGATCCAACGCCCACTTGAACTTCGCCTTCAACGACAGTGCGCGGCCTCTGCGAAACTATATCGACAGCCCCGCCAAGTGCATTGCGACCGTAAAACGATCCTTGGGGTCCCCGAAGGATGGTAACTGAACCGACATCAAAAAGTCGATTGGCACAAAATTACGACCGCCGGCGTTTCCACCAGCAACAAAGACACCGTTTCGATAAAGGCCCACACCAGTTTCTGCATTGTTTTGACGGGCCGCCCCCTCGCCGCGAATCAGAAACTCGTCATTGAATCCAGACCCATTATCGATCACATAAGCTCCAGGTGTGATGCGGGTTAGGTCCTTACCTGACGTTACGTCCATTAACCTCAACTGCGCTTGATCGAACACCGACAGAGAGGCAGGCACGTTGTCGCGTCGCTCCTCGCGTTTGCGCGCGGTCACAATAATCTCCTCCACGATCATGGCCTGGGGGTCTTGACTTTGGGGAGTTCCGACTTTTGAGGCGGCCTGTTGAGGCATCGATTGAGCAATCGCCGGTGGTGAAATCCATGCCGAAATACAAACTGATGCCAAAAGCCCGAGACGAAAAGTCGCCATACACTCCTCCCTGAGTTCCATTATTAATTGATACAAGTTAGTATCATATATCTTGAACAGTCAAGCCAAGTGTATAAACTGCCCGGGGGAAGGAGAAGAAAGTGGATCAGAGTTCAGATTCGGCGACACCACTTGTCTCCCATCGACGCCGCGGTAGGCCACCTCGCGAGGAAGCGGCAGCCTTGCGTCAAGCGCGGGTTGATGAGCTTGCACGAGCTGCAGCGATGGTTCTGGCGCAGCAGGGCGTTCGAGGAACGACAATGGATACATTGGCTGTAGAACTTGGAATTCCGAAGCAGGTTCTCTATCGGCATTTCTCGTCAAAAGACGAGCTAATCCATACTATCTTGCAGCGGATGTCTGGGCTTTGGCGCGAGCTTCAGACCAGAGCTTGGAAAGGCCTTGGACGAAACTTGCGAGATGTAATCTCGTTGGTGCGAGCAAATCCCAATGAGATGAAAATTCTTGTTCGGCATTGCGCGATTGACCCAGAGTTGCGCCACTATTTTGATGCCTTACATGCAGGAATTGTCAATCGGACCGAGGATTTGTTAGCTGAGGCAAACCCTCGGCTCGCTCAGGATGCAATGCTTCGCGGCTTATGCGCACAAGCAGTAGCAGGCTTCCTAATCGATGCTGTCTTATGGTGGATTGAGCATGGGGAAACCGAACGGGATGAGATATTCCTTGTGTGGGCAAAGCAATCGCTGTCCACACTGTATAGTCGTTGGATGACAGCTGAGTAGCTCATGCTTTCGGCCAAGATCTTAGCACATAGCCTCATCCAAGGGCGTGAGTATTATCATCAGCACGTCACACCTTTTTCAAGAAGCAGACCGCAAAAACGTGGTTGGATGGCATATGTTGCGGTTAAAGAACGATGTTTGTGAAAGCCATTAAATCACTTCATCCTGGTGGTCGGCGAACGTTTGTTTAATTAGTTTGCAAGATGGTGTACCTTTGCCCGAGCAGAGCAGCTTTTTCTGTGCTGGCAGGGTCAGACCCAAACGCTCGGCGAGTTCCGACGCGCGATAGCGCTCTTGCCTCGATATTTCTCAATACGCGACCATGATATAGGTTATCGTGTTTTTGCGCGGATAGTCGTCCCGATAAGCTGTGAGGCTTGGGTTTTTAGGGTATCCATTCGGCGAGGGCCACATACCGGTGAGGTATGAACTGGGCTAGTTACTGTGCGTATGGAGACGTTACAGACGATAGCAGCGGGATATGGGGGTCGACTTGATGTGGTTGATCTGGGCCGTCGGCGTCGCTTTTC
>JAPZTJ010000024.1 GCA_027532555.1 Aquidulcibacter sp. | reverse complement strand
CTTCGCGGCCCTTCGGGTCAACAAACTCAAATGCTCCCGCCGCTTCGCAACACGCTACGATAAAACCGCCGCAAGCTATCTCGGCTTCACTCAAATCATCGCCGCTCGCCTCTGGGTCAAGAGTTTGTCAACGTGACCTAGAAAAGCCATTTGGAACCAAAGTTGGAGAATGGTTAGCCAGCAAAGCCAAAAAGGGTGCAAATTTGGTTTGGGCAGTGGGCAAAGACGTTGGTAAAGAGCTTATCATTGCAGGGCTAAAGAGGTTTTACGGCTTAGAATAGCCCCCCCCCTACACCAACTGCCGCCCCTTCTCATCAATCGCTGTCCCCAAATCCTGACCATCATCGCCCAAAAGCATCTCATTATGGGCGGCACCTGATGGGATCATGGGGAAGCAGTTTTCGTCTTTGGTCACGCGGCAGTCAAAGATCACGGGGCCATCATAGTCGATCATCTCTTGGATCGCGGCATCGAGAAGGGCTGGGTCCTCGCAGCGGATGCCCTTGGCACCGTAGGCTTCGGCCAGTTTCACAAAGTCGGGCAAGGAGTGGGAATAGCTTTGGGAATAGCGTTCACCATGCAGCAATTGTTGCCACTGCCGCACCATGCCCATCCACTCATTATTCAGGACGAAGATCTTCACGGGCAAGCCATATTGCACCGCACAGCTCATTTCCTGGATGCACATTTGGATGCTGGCTTCGCCTGCGATGTCGATCACCAAGCCGTCTTTATGGGCCATTTGCACACCAATAGCCGCTGGCAGGCCATAGCCCATGGTGCCGAGGCCGCCTGAGGTCATCCAGCGGTTAGGCTCTTCAAAGCGATAAAATTGCGCCGCCCACATCTGATGCTGGCCCACTTCGGTGGTGATATAGGTTTTGCGGTCTTTGGTGAGCTCATAAAGGCGCTCTACCGCATATTGGGGCTTAATCACCTCCCCACTTTGGCGATAGGCAAAGCCTTGGCGCGCCCGCCACGTGTCAATCTGGGCATTCCAAGCCGTAATGTCCGCACGCTTTCCGATGCGGGCCTGCCATTGGGCCAATAGGGCGGCAATCGCTTTGCCTGCGTCGGCCACAATGCCAATATCCACCCGCACATTCTTATTGATGCTGGAAGGATCAATATCGACGTGGATCTTTTTTGAATTGGGCGAGAACGCATCCAAGCGCCCGGTCACCCGATCATCAAAGCGCGCGCCTAAGCAGATCATCACATCGCAATCATGCATCGCCATATTGGCTTCATAGGCGCCATGCATGCCCAACATGCCCAGCCATTGCGGGTCGCTGGCTGGGAAGCTGCCGAGGCCCATCAAAGTTGAGGTCACGGGGAAGCCCGTCGCCGCCGCCAATTGCCGCAACAATTTGGACGCCTCTGGCCCGGCATTGATCACTCCACCGCCGGTATAAAAGATCGGCTTTTTGGCGCTCGCCATCAACTCAACCGCTTTTTCAATTGCCACAAGGTCTGGGTTCGTGGGCGGGCGGTAATTGGGCGACAAGTCGTTGGGCTTGCCGCGATAAATCGTCTTCTTGAACTGAACGTCCTTAGGAATGTCGATCAGGACCGGGCCCGGACGGCCCGTGGTGGCCACTTGAAAGGCCTCATGCACGATCCGCTCCAGATCATTGACGTCCTTGACCAGATAATTGTGCTTGGTGGCAGAACGCGTGATGCCGGTTGTGTCACACTCTTGAAACGCATCTGACCCAATCAAATGCGAGGGCACCTGGCCCGTAATGCAGACCAAAGGGATCGAATCCATCAAGGCATCAACCAGCGCGGTGACCGCATTGGTTGCCCCTGGGCCAGAGGTCACCAGCAAAACACCACATTTACCGGTTGAGCGCGCATAGCCTTCAGCGGCATGGCCTGCCCCTTGCTCATGACGCACCAGAACATGGTGGATCTGCTCTTGCTGATAGAGCGCGTCATAAATTGGCAGAACGGCCCCGCCGGGATAGCCAAAAATCGTCTCCACGCCTTGCTCTTGCATAGCCCGCACCAAAATCTCGGCACCCGTCATTTCTATAGGTTCTGCTTGCGTCATGGTGCTGATCTCAATCTCTGTGTCGTACATCGGGGTGGGCTTTCAGTTTTGCGTGCTTATGGCGGTTTTTTGGGCATGAAAAAAGGGGCCAGTTGAGCCCCTTGTGTTACATCGCCGCGAATTGGTGAGAGGTCTATCCCTCACCAAGCCGCGGCATTCTAACGAGTACAAGTGCGACGTTGCGCATGATGGGTTTCCTCAAACTTCTACTAAAGGCATAAACATGCGCCACGCCGAGGTCAAGCGAAATTTCTTAGAATTAATTGCTGAATTTTATGGATTTATTGGAATTTAAATTTAATCGCAGAGGAAATTCACACAAAACCGTGTTCTAACAGCTTCGGTTGTTTGCAAGCGGGGAAGTTTGGTTAAGCTGGAGGTCAAATCAAAGTGCTTTGGTTAGAAAAGCACATACAAAATGAAACGGGGAGATGTTATGTCAGATGAACGCGAAACCTTGGGCGCATGGGGCTCGAAAACCGAACCCCCAACGACAGCGGGCGCCCCTGCCCCCTTGAGCGCTGCCTATGTGCGTTATGCGCTTTGGATGTTGTTGATCATTTACACACTCAACTTTCTCGACCGCGGCATCATCAACATACTTGCTGGCCCGATCAAAAAGGACCTTGGTATCAGCGATAGTGCCCTTGGCCTTTTGATGGGCATTGGCTTCGCCTTTTTCTATACCATTCTAGGTCTGCCAATCGCGCGCTTTGCCGAACGAGGGAACCGCGCCAAAATTATCTCTGTCTCGGTGGTGATTTGGAGTGCGTTTACAGCTTTGTCTGGCGCGGCGCAGAACTATTGGCACTTATTGCTTGCGCGCGTCGGCGTCGGCGTTGGCGAGGCAGGTTGCACGCCACCAGCGCACTCCCTGATTTCTGACTATGTGCCGGCGGATAAGCGCGCCTCAGCGATTGCCTTTTATTCCTTGGGTGTACCAATTGGCGGCGCGCTTGGATTGATCATTGGGGCAACGATTGCCGACGCCTTTGGCTGGCGCTGGGCCTTTGCGATCGTCGGATTGCCCGGCGTAGCAATCGGCGCTTTAGCATATTTCACCCTAAAGGAGCCACGCAAACTTGGTCTTGTTCCGCAACCCAAAGCTGGTTCTGGCCCAACACTTTTGGCGACCGCGAAGGAGCTGACCAATCGAAAGTCCTATTGGTACGTGGTCGGTGCCGCGACCATGATCTCATTCCTCAGCTATGGGAAGAGCGCCTTCATCCCCGTCATGCTAACGCGGGTCCATGGCCTGTCTCTGACAGAGATCGGCACACTACTGGCGCTTAGCGGTATCGTTGCGGGGGTATTGGGCACTATGATTGGCGGCTTTATCGCTGATCGGGCAGCCAAGACGGATGTGCGGGCTTATATGACCATTCCGATGGTTGCCTTTATTCTGTCAGTCCCGTTCTTTTTGTGCGGGATGTTTGCCGAAAATGCTTACTTCGCAATCGCCTTTTTGACGCTACCGGCCCTGTTAAACTCCATATGGTACGGGCCGGTTTATGCCTCCATCCAAGGTCTCGTTGGTCCACAAAGCCGGGCTACAGCGGTCGCGCTGATGTTGTTTGTGCTGAACATGGTAGGGCTAGGTCTTGGCCCTTTCACGGTAGGTCTGGTGTCCGACATCTTGACCCATCAGCACTTTGCCGCCAATGCGCCTGCAGGTCTTGAGTTTGCGTCCTATTGCGCCAAGAAAGCGGCTACGGCTGGCGAAGCAGTTTGCACGGTCGCACAAGCGGAGGGCTTACGCCTGTCGCTTGCCTGGCACAGTGTGCTCGGCGTGTTGGTGGTCGCATTCTTTTTACTTGCACGCCAAACGCTGAAGCAGGACATGGCAGAAGTCAAAGCGATGAGTGCTAGCTAAGCCCTACCCTGAACCATGCAAATAAATCGCTCCATGGCATTGCTTTTTTCCACGTCGGCCCGATGGTAGGCCGATAAGAAAGGCGGGCATAGACCTGCCTAAAAGGGGAACGACCGGATGGACAAACAGTCAGACACAATCATCGGCTCTGGAACACCAGCGCAGCCACAAGCCCTCAGCCCGGCCTATGTGCGCTATGCCCTTTGGGTGTTGTTGATCATCTACACGCTCAACTTCGTCGACCGCCAGATTGTGGCGATCTTGGCGGGGCCTATCAAGAAGGACCTTGGCATATCCGATGGCCAATTGGGCATGTTGATCGGTTTGGCCTTTGCCTTCTTTTATACCATTTTGGGCATCCCCATCGCGCGCTATGCCGAACGTGGAAACCGCCCTGGGATTATCGCGACGGCTGTGATCGTCTGGAGCGGCTTTACTGCTTTGTGCGGCTTGGCTCAAAACTTTACCCAATTGCTGCTTGCCCGCATTGGTGTGGGTGTTGGCGAAGCGGGTTGTACGCCCCCTGCCCACTCGCTGATCTCTGACTATGTGCCTGCGGAAAAACGCGCTTCTGCCATCGCTTTTTATTCGCTCGGCGTCCCAGTTGGCACAGCAATGGGCTATATTGTTGGGGCGTGGATCGCCCAGCATTATGGTTGGCGGGTTGCCTTCTTTGCCGTGGGTATCCCCGGGATCATCATTGGTGTGATTGCCTTACTCACACTCAAAGAGCCGCGTAAATTGGGATTGGTGAAACTCGGTACGGCTGGTTCGGCACCAAGTCTAACTCAAACCGCTCGTGAATTAACGGCTCGCAAATCCTACTGGTATGCAGTAGGGGCGGCGACGACAATTTCCTTCCTTGGCTACGGTCATGCTGCATTTTTGCCAATTTTCTTCGCGCGTGTGCACGGTATGCCACTGGGGGATATCGGTACGGCCATGGCTCTCATGACCTTTTTTGCAGGGGTAGCCGGGACCATGATAGGCGGATTTGTCGCCGATCGGGCTGCGAAAAGCGATACACGCGCCTATATGATGGTGCCCATGTTGGCATTCATCGTCGGTATTCCCTTCTTCTGGGCAGGTATGTTCATCGAAGGCACTCTAGCCTGTATCCTCTTACTGGCGATTCCGACCTTGATGAACTCGGTCTGGTACGGCCCGGTCTATGCAGCGGTGCAAAGCTTAGTCCGTCCGCAAAGCCGGGCGACCGCGGTGGCTTTAATGCTGTTCGTCGTCAATATGATCGGGCTTGGCGCTGGTCCTACAGCGGTTGGCTTCCTGTCAGACATGTTCGCGAGCCAGCACTTTGCCAGTATTGGCCCGGCTGGGGCTGAGTTTGCCAGCTTCTGCGCTAAGGGTGCCGCCACTGCAGGGGATGCCATGTGTGGCGCGGCGCAAGCTGAAGGGATCCGCTGGTCGCTGTTATCGTCCAGCTCGGTCGGTCTTTTGGTGATCTTGTTCTTCACGCTAGCTCGCAACACCATCCGCGAAGACTTGCTTGCGACGGCAGACGCCACTGCAAAAGATCAAGCCGCAACCGCTTCCTAGGCCCAAGCGCGGCAATCCGCGCTTGACCTCACAGCCAACAGCTACAAAACAGGGCCGCCGGTGGGACTCACCAGCGGCCCTTTGCTTGAAACTGGAACGCCACCATGATCCCCCGCTATGCCCGCCCCGAAATGATCGCCATCTGGGACGCTCAAACCCGTTTCAAAATCTGGTTTGAGATTGAAGCCCATGCCGCCGACGCACTGGCAGATTTGGGCGTCATTCCCAAGGAAGCGGCGAAGACCATTTGGGACAAAGCCGGCAACGCGGTGTTTGATGTCGCACGCATTGATGCGATTGAGGCCGAGACCAAGCATGACGTTATCGCCTTCTTGACCCATCTGGCAGAGATCGTGGGCCCTGACGCCCGTTTCGTCCACCAAGGCATGACCAGCTCTGACGTGCTCGACACCTGCCTAGCCGTGCAATTGGCTCGGGCGAGTGACTTGTTGATTGCTGGCGTCGACCGGGTGCTGGCGGCGCTTGAGACCCGGGCGAAAGAGCATAAACACAGCGTTCGCATCGGCCGCAGCCACGGGATCCATGCAGAGCCTACCACGTTCGGCGTGACCTTGGCTGGCTTCCATGCCGAGTTTCAGCGCGCTAAGGCCCGCCTGATTGCCGCCAAAGCCGAAATCGCCACCTGTGCCATCTCTGGCGCGGTGGGTACCTTTGCCCAGATCGACCCGCGCGTCGAAGCCCATGTGGCGGCAAAAATGGACCTAGCGATTGAACCCGTCTCAACCCAAGTCATTCCACGCGACCGCCATGCCGCCTTCTTCTGCGCGCTGGCTGTCGTCGCCTCCTCTATCGAGCGCCTCGCCACCGAAATCCGCCACATGCAACGCACCGAAGTGCTGGAGGCTGAAGAGTTCTTCTCGCCCGGGCAAAAGGGCTCGTCGGCGATGCCGCATAAGCGCAACCCAGTTCTGACCGAGAATTTGACCGGCCTTGCCCGCCTCGTCCGCTCCGCCGCTGTCCCTGCGCTGGAAAATGTCGCGCTGTGGCATGAGCGCGATATCTCACATTCCAGTGTCGAGCGCGGCATAGGCCCAGACGCCACCATCCATCTCGACTTCGCACTGCACCGCCTCGCTGGCGTGATGGAAAAGCTGTTGATCTATCCAGAGCGGATGAAGGCCAACCTCGACCTGTTGGGCGGGCTACATAATTCCCAACGCGTGCTCTTGGCCCTCACCCAAGCCGGGGCCAGCCGAGAGGATTCCTATAAGATGGTGCAAACCAATGCGATGGCCGTATGGTCCATGCCAAGCCCACGCCCGGCGACCGCTTTGTTGGACCGCCTGCTTGCAGACAGCCAAGTGACAAGCCTGTTGTCGGTTGAGCATATCCAAAGTCTGTTTGATGACAGCCACCACTTCGCCCAAGTCGACACGATTTTTGCGCGCGTGTTTGGTTAGCCCTTAGGCTCCGCTTCAGCCTCATCGCTTTTCAGCAAGAAATGACCGTGTAGGGCCGCGATGGGGTCTGCGCGGTCAAACTGCCAAGCTTCGACCCGCACATTGGCAATGCGCCGCCCCAGCTTGGTTACATGGGCGCGGGCATAGGTATCCACTGGCCTACCCGAACGTAAGTAATCAATAGATATATCAATGACCTTCGGAATTTTCTTGCCACCTTGTGCTAAGAAAATTTGCGCCACAGCCGTGAGTTCCATCAAGGCGCCGACGACGCCACCATGTAGCGCGGGTAGCATTGGATTGCCGATCAAGGTGTCCTTGAATGGCAGGATCGCTGTCAGCTCATCGCCCTTGAGCTCTAATTGTACACCTAGGAACTTTGCATAGGGCACGGCCTCAAACATGGCGCTAAGTTCGCTTAGATCGACGCGCGTCGGTGTGGCGGGTGCATCACTCATTTCGGTGGCCTCCGGTTCTTTCCCATGCGGCCAGAGGTGCCCATCATAAAGGCTGCTTGGGCGGCGGCGACAGGATCGGTCTCATCGTCGCCATCAAAGGCAAAGGCCCGCACAAAGGCGACCGTTTTGGTCATGCGATAGCAATGGGCCTCCGCACGTATCGTTGCGCCCTTCTTGGCAGGGCGCATATAGTCAATCCGCAGATCGAGCGTTGCGGTAGACATAGGCTCGCTCAGAGCCGCAAAGGCCGCCACGCCGCACGTATTGTCTAAAAGGGTCGTCACAACACCTGACGCGATTACGCCCGTTTCAGGATCGCCCACCAAATCCTCGCGCCAATCCACTTCGACCACAGCGCGCGCTTCGGTAATGGCAATAACGCGCATGCCCAGAGCGCGTGCTTGGGGGGTGCCTTGAATCATCATGGCACCGGCTGTCGCCATTCTTTGCCAAAGAGGGGTGTCATCACTCATGCGGTCACCATAATGGGGTGCGTTGGATTTGGAAACGTGGCAAGACAGGGCCATTGCCTGCCTGATGGAGTGAATTTGATGATTGCCAACAGCCAACCCCTGTCAGAACGCACGGCTTTGTATTTGCGTTTGAGCGTGGGTCTGGTCATCGGATTGATCGTCGCGTTTCTAATTGGGGACGACAACAAGAAACTTGCGGAATCCATCTTGCCGGAAGACTGGCGGGAAATCTTGGCGCAGACCCTGACACTGGTGGCGTTTATCCTCTGGGCAGGGGCCGCCGTGATGCGGCGAGTTAGCCTTGCCATCTGGTCGGCATTAGCCGGAGCCATACTTTGCTTCATCCTTTGGCATGTGCGGATTTATTCAGGCGACGCCAGTTCCAGTGAATTGCAATCGATCCTGATTCTGCTGGCCCTCACCTTCATCGCCAATGAATTGGTGTCGAGCGCTGACCAAGCCGGCAAGCCCTTTGCCCCCTATGAGCTTTACTTTGATGAGGCCTGGAAGCGCGGCGTGCAGCTAATTTTGGCGATTGGCTTTACGCTTTTGTTTTGGGGCATTCTGCAATTGGGCGCAGCCTTGTTGGGCTTTATCGGCTTCAAATGGCTCACAGAATTATTGCAGAATGAGTATTTCGGCTTCCCCATCACGGGCCTAGCCTTTGCCAGCGCTGTACATCTTGGTGACATCCAACCCAAGGTATTGGCCAATGTAAGAGGCCTCGCTTTAGGCGTTCTGGCGTGGCTTCTACCCGTTATCACACTGATCGGAGCAATTTTTGCCGTCAGCCTCGCATTCAGTGGCCTTCAACCCTTGTGGGATACCAAAGCCGCGACGGCCACGCTTCTGGGTGCATGCATCGGCTTTGTGCTGTTGATCAATGCCGCCTTCCAGCAAGGCGAAACCGACCGCAAGGTGCAAGTGGTTTTGAAGTGGTGCGTGCGGCTGGCAGCTGTTTTGTTGTTGGTCTTCGCCATTCTCGCGGTGTGGAGCCTTGGCCTGCGGATCAACCAATATGGCCTCACGATTGATCGCACCTTGGCGGGGATGGTGGTGGTAATCGCGCTGGCTTATGGCATTGGCTATAGCGTCGCAATTTTCTGGCGCGGGCCATGGATGGAGCTTCTAAAGCCGCTGAATATTGGTTTGGCGGTTTTCAAATGCGTGGTGTTCATCGCCATCCTGACACCATTGGCCTCGCCTGCCCGCTTGAGCGTCGATAATCAGGTGGCACGTCTCACCTCAGGCAAGATCAAGCCAGAGCGCTTCGACTGGTTCGTGCTAAGTGCCGATTCCGGTCACTATGGGAAGCGAGCACTCGACAAATTGGTGGCCTCATCCGAGCCTTCCATCGCTAGCTGGGCCAAACGCGCCAGCGAGGGCAAGCTGGAACGCCGCCGCTACTACGACGAACCGGCGTTTGAGGCAGAAAATGCCAAACCAGTCGATCTCTCGCGCCTGAAAGTTGTTAGTCCCCAGGGCGCGAAACTGCCAGCCAGTTTCCTTACGAAAGACTTCAGCACTTTGCCGGGCTATGTCGTGCCGCGCTGCCTCATGTATGAACCAGCGCGCGAAATCGACCGATGCACGGTAGCCCTTCTCAACATTGATCGGGAACAGGGCGACGAAGTTGTGGTCTTGTCGCGCGACGAGGGCGTTTCGGTGTTCAAACAGACGCCGTCTGGCTGGGTAGGTTTGGTCCAGTCGATCCGCCTTTATGACGAAACTGCGCAAGAGGCATTCAAGCGTGGCGATATTAAAGCTGCCGAACCGGAACTCCGCGACCTCGTACTGGGTGGGAAACCGGTGCGCCTCACCCCACTGGCACCTGAGGCAGTCGCTGCTGCGGCTGAGGATACATCACCCCCTTCAAAACGCTGATCGATCCAGCTAAGCCGTCACCAACATCATCTAAGAGGCACCCCATGAGCACGCGCACCGAAACCGATACATTTGGCCCCATCGAAGTCGCTTCTGACCGTTATTGGGGTGCGCAGGCCGAACGCTCGCTTGGCAATTTCAAGATCGGTTGGGAAAAGCAGCCTTTGTCGATTGTCAAAGCGCTTGGCATTGTCAAACAGGCTGCTGCGCTCGCCAATATGAAGCTCGGCAAAATGGATAAGGACTTGGGCGAGGTCATCATCAAGGCCGCGCAAGAAGTCATCGATGGCAAACTGAACGACCACTTCCCGCTGGTCGTGTGGCAAACAGGCTCTGGCACCCAGTCCAATATGAATGCCAATGAAGTCATCTCCAACCGCGCGATTGAGATGCTGGGCGGCGAGATGGGCTCGAAAAAGCCCGTCCATCCTAATGACCATGTCAACATGAGCCAAAGCTCGAACGACACTTTCCCGACCGCTATGCACATTGCCTGCGCGGTGGAAGTCACCCACCATCTGTTGCCCGCACTGACGCATTTGCATGCGGCCTTGGACGCCAAGGCCAAGGCTTGGGCGGACATTATCAAGATTGGCCGCACCCATACCCAAGACGCAACGCCAGTCACCTTGGGCCAAGAGTTTTCGGGCTATGCCAAGCAGATTGAAAATGGCATCGCCCGCATCCGTCAAACACTGCCTGCCTTGATGGAACTGGCCCAAGGCGGCACCGCTGTAGGCACAGGCCTTGCTTCGCCCGTCGGCTTTGCGGACGCCGTGGCGACAGAAATTGCGGGCCTGACCGGCCTGCCCTTTACCAGCGCCCCGAACAAATTTGAGGCTTTGGCCGCCCATGACGCCATGGTCTTCACCCATGGGGCCATCACCACCGTGGCGATGAGCTGCTTCAAAATCGCCAATGATATTCGCTTCTTGGGCTCTGGCCCACGTGCGGGCTTGGGCGAACTGGCATTGCCAGAGAATGAACCCGGCAGCTCCATCATGCCAGGCAAGGTCAACCCGACCCAATGCGAAGCCTTAACCCAAGTCTGCGCCCATATTCTGGGCAATAATGCTGCCATCGCCTTTGCGGGCAGCCAAGGCCATTTTGAACTCAATGTGTTCAACCCGATGATGGCCTATAATTTCCTGCAATCGGTCCAGCTTTTAGGCGATGCCGCCGTCAGCTTCACCGACAATTGCGTCGTAGGGATTGAGCCCCGCCTCGACAATATCGCCAAGGGCCTCGCCAACTCCTTGATGCTGGTGACGCCATTAAAGGAAAAATACGGCTATGATCTAGCCGCCAAAGTCGCCAAGACCGCCCACAAAAACGGTACTACCTTGCGCGAAGAAGCCATCGCGCTAGGCATCAGCGGCGAAGACTTCGACGCGATTGTGCGGCCGGAACTGATGATCGCGCCGGGGTGAGGACAGTCGAAGTCGACTGCCCTAAACCCAAGCCTCAACCAATTCCTTCAAGATATCCAAGGGCACAAAGCCGCTGCCCAGCACGATGTCGTGGAATTTCTTGATGTCATAGCGGCTGCCAAGGCGGCGCTGGGCGTCGGCGCGCAGGCGTAAGATTTCCATCTGGCCAATCATATAGGCCGTGGCTTGGCCCGGCATGACAATATAGCGATTGATGTCACGGGTTGCGCTTTCAAGATCGCCCGGCTGATTGGCGAGGATATAGGCAATCGCCTGCTCCTTCGGCCAGCGCTTGGCATGTAAGCCCGTATCAACCACCAAGCGAATGGCGCGGCGCAGTTCCAGCACTTGGCGGCCAAAGTCTGAATACGGGTCTTGATAAAAACCCATATCCTTACCCAAACGCTCGGTATAAAGGCCCCAACCTTCCGAATAGGCGGTAAAGCCAGAGAATTTGCGGAACCTTGGAATCCCCTGCAATTCTTGCGCAATCGCGATTTGCATGTGATGGCCCGGCAGACCTTCATGATAGGCCAAGGCCTCCATCTGATAAGTCGGGATCGCCTTCACATTGAAGGTGTTCACATAGTAATAGCCCGGCCGCTTGCCGTCCGCTGATGGACGCGAATAGAAAGCCAAGCCAGCCGAAGCCTCGCGGAACGGTTCTACGGCGCGGACTTCGAGTGGGGCCTTGGGCATAAGATTGAAGGCTGTCGGCAAGCGATCCCGCATGGTGTCAATCATCGCGGTGGCTTGAGCGACATAGGAGGCCTTACCTTCGGGCGTATCGGCAACAAAGAAGCGCGGATCAGTCTCCATAAAGTCGAAGAAGGCGTCGCGCGTGCCGGTGAAGCCAACTTTGCGCATGATGGTTTCCATTTCACCATGGATGCGCGCAACAGCGTCTAAGCCTAATTGGTGGATCTCGTTCGCAGTCAACCTTGTGGTGGTCTGGGTTGCCAAGCGCTCTGCATAATAGGCTTCGCCATCGGGCAGAGCCCATACGCCATCGGTGGTGCGCGCCTTGGCCTGTTGCTTGGTCATTTCCACAATAATGGCTTCATAAGCAGGTTTGACCTTATCCATCAGCGCGGCGCGAGCTTGCGCTTTCAGGCGGTCCTTTGTTGGGGCGTCCAAAGTGGTTTTGTCGATCTTGCCTTTGATATCGCTCCAGAAAACAGAATCCTTGCCTGTCTCGGTAAAGGGTGCCCCTGCCAACAAATTCTGACAATTTGACAGGACAAACGCGTAAAGATGCTGCGGCGGGGTGATGCCCTTTGCCGCAGACTCGGCCGAGCGTGCCAATAGACTGCCGACCTTTTCCGGCATGGCTTCAAGGCGTGCAATATAGGCTTGAGCATCCTCTAAATTCGAGACGGTGTGGTTATTTGCCAAGAAAGTCGGGATGCCGGACTGCGCGCCATTATGCTGATCAAACACATAGGCATGACCGCGATACGGCGCATTGGCCTTGGCATTTTGGGTCAATTTGTCGAACAGGCGCACACTTAGCGCGTCGGTCTGATTCAGCTTCAAGGTGGCAGCTAGGGCTGCAACCTCCTGATTGGTTTTGACCTGAAAGGCGAGGTTCTGCGCCGCATAAGCATCAGAATCATCATTCCAACGATCTTGCCCGCGCTTATCGCCAAGCCCAGTCGCGCGCTCAGGATTACGCACCAAAGTCTGATCGAAATAGCGCTCAAACAAGGCGTTCAAGGGCGCAGAAGCCTCTTGTGCATTGGCAGGCAAAGAAAGGCCCGCAAGGCCCAAAGTAGCAGTTCCAGTGGCTAAGAGGGTGCGGCGCGAGATCATGGTTTGGGCCTTTCTTGGTAACAAAAACTATAGGTCGGAAAGTGCGGCGCGCAAGGACAGTAAGTCCTCTGGCAAGTCGCTTTGAAAGCTCATCCGCTCGCTAGTAGCGGGATGGGTGAAGGCGAGGGTTTCGGCATGTAAGGCTTGGCGCTTTAATCGGACTTCTTCGGGCAAGGCCGTGTTCAAGGCCCGCGCAGCTTTGGTATCACCATAGACCTGATCGCCAATCAACGGCATGCCGATATGGGCCATGTGGACGCGAATTTGATGCGTGCGACCGGTCTCCAAGACGCACACCATCTCTGTCGCCGCTGCACCGGGATTGCCCTGCAGGCCGATGCCAAAGCGCTTGATGATCTCATAATTGGTCGTCGCATTTTTGCCGGCAGCGGCCGTGTCTGCCACTACCGCCATGCGCTTACGGTCGCGCGGGTCCCGAGCCAGCCGTGCATCGACCCGCCCCGTCTTGCCCCAAGGCGCTTTGGGTTGACCGACACCAAAGGCACGATAGCGCCTCGAAATGGTACGGTCCTGAAATTGTCGGCCGAGCGAGGCCAAAGCAAACTCGCTCTTGCACACAACCATCACCCCCGAGGTGTCCATATCCAAGCGGTGCACAATGCCCGGCCTGCCCGTCGCACCGACCACTTTGAGGCTGTCGCCCGCATGCCAGAGGACAGCATTGACCAAAGTCCCTGTCCAATTGCCCGGTGCCGGGTGGACCGACAGGCCAGCAGGCTTATCCACCACCAACACATGGGCATCCTCATAGAGGATCGAGAGCGGGATGTTCTCAGCCTGCGGTTCGGCGGGCTCTGGTGGCGGCACTTCAATGCGGTATTGGGTGCCCGCTTTCACTTTGGCGGAGACATTCATCTCCTTTACGCCGTCGCGGTAAACCCGTGCTGCTTCAATCAAATGCTTGATGCGTGATCGTGAAAGTGCTGGGAAGGCTTCTGACAAGAACTTGTCCAGCCGCTCACCCGCCGCCTCCTGCGGCACCACAACTTCCTGCAGGCTGGGCGCGACATCGGGAGCGTCTAGAGCTTCGACATCGGCAAACTCATCATCTTCCATACGGGTGATGACTATTCCGCCCGAAAATCAAGCGTAGTCCAAGCGGCAAACCACGCTGTCACGGCGTAAACGGCAACATTCTGCCGGACACTGGCCAAGTCTACCTTCTCCAGAATATCATCAGGCGTGTGGTGAATGGCAAAATACTTGCTGGCATCTTGCTGCAAATCCATCACCGGCACACCCAAGGGACGCAAGGTTGAGATATCTGATTGGCCACGAGCATCGTCGGTGCCGCGGGCGACACCCAAAGGCTTCAAGGCCTTGGCAATCGCTTCTTTGACCGGGCCAGTCCCTGCGCCAAAGCCGAAATCAGCCTGATAGACTTTCCCATCGCCAGAGTCAGACTCGGCTGCAAACACATAAGAACCGGCTTGCCCCTTGATCGCTTGCGCATGGGCAGCCGCCCCAATCAGACCAACTTCTTCAGCGCCATACCAGATCATCCGGATGGAGCGTTTAGGTGGCCCGGCAATGTCACGTACGAGCTTTGCTGCGGCCGTCACAATCCCACAACCAACGGCATCATCCAAAGCGCCCGTGCCAAGGTCCCAGGAATCCAAATGGCAGGCCAGCACGACATATTCATCGGGACGCTCCGTACCGCGCATTTCGGCGATCACATTGCCAGACTGGGCTTCGGGCTGGACCTTTGTCTGAACTTGCATGCGAACTTGGGTCGGCCCCTTTTCCAAGACGCGTCCCAATTGATTGGCGTCGGCATTGGCGAGGATCAGCACAGGCAGCTTGCCCTGCTGGCCGCGGGCACCTTGGCCGACATGGACCTCGCGCTCAGACGTGCCGGCAGAGCGGATGAGACAGCCAATCGCGCCAAGCTCTGCCGCGACAGAAGCACATTCCCGCCGCTTGACCACCGCCTTGCCATAGCCGCTGCCATCTTCGGTAACAGGCATGATGTCATCCACAAACGCAATTTTGCCGGTCAAGGAACCCAGCGCTGCGGCCCGCAAGGCCGCCATATCGGCAAAGCGCACCACTTCGCCCACGATGCCCTCAGCCGGGGTCGAAGGCGATCCGCCTGTTGCATGAACTTCAAGGCGTTGGGCATAGGGTCCAATAATCGTGGCCGTCTCAATGACCCGCTCCCAAGCGGTCAGCGGGAAGGTCTCAACCCGTGCATTGGTGAAGCCCTCTTGGGTCAGGCGTGCAACCGCCCAATCCCGGGCACGGGCTTCGGCCTCAGTCCCCGCTAACCTTGGCCCAATATCGGTGCTCAGATCGCGGGTAATGGCATAGGCGCGGTCGTCTTTCAGAGCCGCCTCGATCAAAGCCTTGGCAGGCGGGGTTGGCACCTTGGTTTGTGCGGTTACCAAGCCCGGCAACCATGCCATTAGACCTGCAAGAACCAAGACCTTTACTTTACCCATCACCTACCCCTTTTGCGTCGCTTCGAGCATCATCGTAGTCATGACCGCCAGAGCGATGCAAGCCCATTTACCCCTTCGCCTATTTGATCAGGATGGTTTGGCTGTTCTGACCAGACTGAATCACAAAGCGGGTGGCCTCTGGCTTAGGTGACCCCAAAGTGGCCACAGCATTGTTTGAGAAAGCAAAGGGTTCTTTCGGAATGCCGAATGGGCCCATGTCCAGCTGTTGATTGCCATTTTCGTCGCGAAACGCTCGCATGGTGCAAACTTGCCCAACACGCTGATCTGGAAAGCGGATCACAACTTGTGGACCGCGCACGTCGGCTAGCGCCGGGATGAGCCTGCCCTTATCGCCGGGCTTTTCCGCACACGACAGTTGCGCCATCACTTGGCCCGCCTGCTTTTTAAAGCCGGTAAAGACAAATTGGACAGGGGCCAGAGTGCTGGTTGGGGATGCCATGACAAACGGACCGGTTGCGAAGAAAAGCGTGATCGCGGCAACAGGGAAAAGGGGAAAAAGATCGCGCATCGAATAGACTCCTTAGCGTAGTTGGTGGAGAAGTTTGGGGAGAAGTTGGGCACTGGGTCGAGAAAGGGATCGGGCTTAAGCGCCGCCCCTATCCAAATAACAGGGCATAAAAGGTGCGACCGGGAATGAAGGTCATGACGCCTGCCAAGCACAGGCCAAAATAGAGGCCGCGCATCGTCTTTAAGTGGCCTTCCACATTACCTTCACGAATATACCAGATGGCGTGCGGCAAGCTGTAGAGTGTCCAAACCGACAGAATGTGGATGGGACCAAATTGGCCCAGCATGGGAGCAAAGCTCTTCATAAAGAAGCTGGAAAACGCTGTCGTCACCATCATCACGGCCCAGATCCGGCCCATCATTTTATGGCCCGGTGTTCCCTTCGGTCCAAAGAGCACGATGCCACCCAGAACCAAGGAACTGGTGGCGCCGCCAATGTGGATGAGCGTGACCAGGGGGAGTTTGGCGAAGACTCCCCAATCTGGCACGCGCGGCACAAAGTTTTGGCTCAAGATGTAAGCCCACACGTTTGGTCCGAAAGATGAGAGGGCCACAGCCACGATGCCAATTGCGAATGCAGGGCCGAGTAGCGGCTGAAGGATTACCAGTAAGCTGGCCAATGAGCGCTTCGACACAGTTGTGAAATGGTTGTTCTTGGGGGAGGAAATGTCGGTCATGTGGTTTGGCTCCAAATCGTGTCACAAGGTCTTTGCGGCAGACGCAGGACATCGTTAGAAAGGTGCCTGAGCGCTTGCACGCGCCTTTACGTGGAGAAACTGGCATTATGCGCGAAACACCAAGCTCTGTGGTTCACGAAGCGCCAAACACCAGTTGGATCCACTATTTTACAAGTCCTGAAACCTTGCGCGGGCTCGGGATCAGCCAAGCGCTGGGTAGCCTCTTGGCAATATCAGGCGCGTTTGAGACCATAGAGCTGCCACTCTGGTTGCGCTTTGCCTATTGGCTCCCGGTCATGTTGGCGGGTGCTTTGATTGGCGGATTGATCAGCTGGAAATTGGTGGCGATTGAGCGTTGGGCCCGCTCACCCTTTATGAGTTGGGCGGTGGTGACCGTGCTGGTAGCCCTCCCGATGACCGTGATTGTATGGCTCATCACAGGTCTGGCATTTCAGGGCACTCTAAACCTTGGGGCTTTGCCCTTTTACTTTGCCCCGGTCGCAATCATCTCCGCTTTTATGTCGGGCATTTTAACGCTCACCAATCAAGCCCCACGAGAGACCCACGCCGCCCCTTCAACTGGGGAGGCGGGCAACACCCCTGCCCCCATTCGTTTCCTAGAGCGCCTGCCAATCTCGCTGCGCGGAGCCGAGATTTATGCGGTCTCCAGCGAAGATCATTATTTGCGTATCCATAGCTCGCGAGGCACAGACCTGATCTTGATGCGCTTAAGCGATGCGATTGGTGAATTGGACGGCATTGAAGGCGCACAGGTCCATCGCTCCTGGTGGGTGGCCCGCGGCGCGGTGAAAGACGTCGAACGCGGCGACGGCAAAGCCGTCTTCACCCTCACCAACGACACCCAAGTCCCCGTCAGCCGTACCTATGCCAAAGCCCTGCGTGAGATTGGCTGGTATTAGAGATTTCGGAGTAGGTGCTACAAATACCCCTTCAGTCCCGCGTCTTGTCATCAAGTCAGTTGAGCATTTGTGGATTGGAATGTTTTTAGGACGGCGTTTGCGATGGTGACGAGTTTTCGGGCGACGGCGGCGAGGGCGAGTTTTTTGGGTTTTTTGTTGTTGAGCAGGTTTTGATAGAAGTGCTTG
>JAPZTJ010000061.1:7500-37185 GCA_027532555.1 Aquidulcibacter sp. | reverse complement strand
GGGCTATGTTCGCGATGTGATGGGCCAGATGGAAAGCGACCTTGGTGTTGGGACAGAATGGGTCGCCATCAATCATTGGAACACGGATAACCCCCATGCCCATGTCATCTTACGCGGCAGGACACGTGAAGGTCATGAGTTGCGTATCCCGCGCGATTATCTCTCCCATGGTCTTCGCCATCAGGCACGGGAACGGGCGACCGCAGAACTCGGAGAGCGCTCAATCTTCGATGAACGCATGGCCCTTGATCGGGATATCTATGCCAAGGGGTTTAGTCGGCTGGATAAGGCCCTTGCGGCAGAGCTTGATGGTCAGGGAGAAGTTCGGCTCCAAGATCTGGGCGGGCGAGATCCTGATCAAGCCATCTGGGGCAATGCGCTGCGCGCTCGCACGCGCGAGCTAGAAGCACGCGGTCTTACCACCGAAGTCCGTCGCAATGTGATGGCGTTCAAGCACGGCTGGACAGAGACGTTAGCCGAGAGGTCGCGCGTCGATATCACCAAGACGCGCAATGCGACCAAACTTCATGAACGGGGTGAGGAAGTGGTTGGTGAGGTTGTCGGCTTTGAGAAGCGAGCAAGCGGCAACAGCGTCCTGATCCTTGATACCGGCAACAAGACCAAAACCATGGTCAACACCAAGTCACCCTTGGTCGATCATCTCCAAAAGGGATCATGGGTTCATGTGGATGAGACTGGCCATCTCTCGCGCCTTTCCTATCACCCACTCGAAGAGCAACTCGGGGCGACGGCCTTTACCGCGCTCGACCGGGAGCTGGACCGGATCGGTCATGGCGAGGAGCGTTTCTTTACCGGCGATGCCCGCATCGATCACGCCCTCGCATCACGGGCTCAAGATCATGTTCGGGCAGGGCTTGGGGCTTGCGATCAGGACGGGGTTTTCTCGTTCCATGATGGGGCCAAAGACGCCCTTCAACGGGCAGAGATTAATGCACTCAGCGATACCCTCGCCGAACAAGGGCGTGGCACCCTCACCGCCCCCGGTCACACCGTCTATGATGGCTGGCGGGTTGGCTCGTTTGAAGAGCTCCACGCTGGCCGTGTTGCGCTCCTCGAACGGGCCTCGGGCATGGGTAATCACGTGGTTTTGGTCCCGACGCCTATCGAGAGTGCGATCAATGTCGGCGACAATGTCAGCCTGAGCAGCCTCGGGCGCGGTGGCGCTGTGCAGGTGGTGCAGGACCTTAGCCTTGGGTATGGGTTGGGAAGGTAGGGGGTCTGCTTTGCGCCAAAGGTTGCCGTTTGGGGCGGGTTAGCGTTTGCTTGAAAGCGGACAGTTTTGGCGCTGACATTATCTGCACGTCAGGAAGCTCCGAGTTCAGCCGATCACGCACAATTAGGCCAGTATTCTTGAGACCGCACTTTGCAGACCAACATAGGCCTGACTAACTAACGCCCCATCTATAGCTTGGAGACCATCCGAGCGGGCATGATGCAATCGGTGGGCACCAAAATTGGCAATCAGTTTTGTGTAGCCATCGATTAGTATTTGCTTCGCCTCACCTGCGGCAGCTTCGACACTGGCAACATAGGGGACTTCAAAGCCAGGTACGCCCTTCATAGCTTGCCGAAGGATTGGAAGAAAAGACTCATGGCCAAGCAAAAAGTGTTGAGCATCCATACTGGGCAAAGGTGCCAACAACCCGGGAGCCAGTTCATGCCAGTCACGGGCGGCGAAACTCGCACCAAGGTGAACCCAGAGGTCAACGTCTCCTGGAGGCGGCACCATTTGGGCGTTAAACTTCTTGCTGCCGAGGTTTTCGAATTCATGGCCGGTCATCGCGCCAAGTGTCACATCCAAATTGGGATGGGCTTTTGCAAGCCAGTCTGCCAGCGCTAGGAAAGCGCTGACCCCGCTTCCCCGTTCCGCTGCGCAGGTAAACCAGCCACTGAGTGGCGTGGTCAGCACTATTTTTTTGCCCGTTCCGACTCTTCGACCAACCACATTGTTTGCGATCCTACGTCCGGTCTGCCCCTCCAAATAGAGCGTGGCTGATGCCCCGTTTCGGGCGGCTTGCAGTACGGGTTGAATGCCACGCGAGCCGAGCACCAGAATTGGCATGGGCCGGTCTGCTGGCTTGTCCAATGCATTAAGGGCCAAAGCTTCTCCGGATGGGCCATCGGTCACCACTATCAGTGCCTTTGGATTGGCCTCGGAAGCAGCTTTGATAGCGCCCGCGATGACAGGCTGTAGCGAACTGGAGTGTCGACCAAAGGGCAACATGACAACCGCGATCTTCCCCGCGATTACTCTCGGATCCTGATCCTCCCGCCACAGGGTCAAGGGTGCAAGCAGCCCACCTTTACTTGTAAGCGTGATCGGGTGTTGGCCGATTCCGATGAACTCGGAACCATTTGAAAGCGTCACCGTCGCCCGAGTTTCATCAAAGAACGGTACGTCAATGGGTTGCAGGGAAACACGATAGCCAGACGCGGAAATTCTGCTGGAAATCCATTGAACTGTGGCCTGATCACCTGTTGATCCGGACTGGTGGCTGCCAAATGAAGCATAGCGCTCCAAGTCTGCTTGCAGCTGTGCAGGTTCAGCCGGGCGTGAGCGAGCCAGTGAAACGCTGGGGACAAAGACACACGAACTACCGACAAGGGCAGAACGCCGCGACGGAGCGAAGGTTGACGTGGTGACGCTTGCTTTCTTGCGCATCCAGAATTTCCTCAAGCAAGTGGTTTAGGGATAAAACCGGCTAGTTTCTCCTTAGCCCATTCACAGCACCCTCTGCTGGCAGAACCGCATCAAGTTTGTCTTTTCGGAAGTTAGCTTTGGGGCCAGACTTGGGGGACAATTCCATCAAGACATCTGTTTCAGGCGCGTAGGGTTTCCAAGGCGGCAACCCGGCGCAGCTTGGTGTTCCCGTCTTCGCGAAAGCCACCCAGCAGGCAGAAATCATCACACTAAAATCGTTGTCTTGTTGGGTGAGTAATCGGCTCGCGAGTGGCATTTGACCCCAGCTTCGAAAGATCTGCGGGATCTCTGACCCATGGCCGGCACCTGGCTGGCGATCCCGTCGGTTCTCCAAGACATAGTCATAATGGTAAAGGAACGAGGGCGCGCCATTCGCTGCTTGCCCGGCAATGAAGCGCGCTGGGCCAACGAATGTGGCATCGCCAAAGACTTGGCGTGCAAACTCTGCGTCCGAGATGCCGGCCCCGCCATAAGTGGCTCTAACGCTTGCTTCCCGATTTCCGAGAAACGCCGTGATGGCACGGTCCGTCACATTAAGCGTCTCCATCACACTGGCTTCATTGCTATTGGCACCAATCAGCAAGGGGACATCGGTCGCTTGGCCTGTCAAAAAAGCCTGCGCGGGCGATCTGAGTACCAGTCTGCCATCTACAAATGGACCAAATCCGAGTCCTTCCAGAGGTTGCAGAGCGACCAGTCGATCGGCTGGAATGGCGCGCAGATCCGATACCGAGGCACGCGCTGGAAGTCCCAGCTCACCCATTGATTTTTGCCCGTCTGCTTCTGTCGCTGTGAGGTCTTTGGGCACCTGCAATCCACCGCCAGACTGCACAATTGCCTGACTGAAAAGCCCTTTTGCCGATGGCGTCGCCAACAAATACAAAATGCTGGCTCCACCAGCGGACTCGCCGAAAACGGTAACATTGCCGGGATCGCCACCAAACTTCGAAATATTCTCCCGAACCCATTTCAAAGCCGCGATCTGGTCCATCATACCATAATTTCCAAGGGGGGCGGCCGGACCGGCTTCTGCCGTTAGGGCGGGGTGGGCGAAATAACCAAGCAACCCCAAACGGTAATTGATGGTGACAAGTACGACGCCTTGACGCGCCAATTCGGTACCGTTGTAAAATCCGACTGACCCGGAGCCCACTCGATGTCCACCGCCATGGATCCAAACCATAACCGGTGCCCGTCCATTTGGATTTGACGTCCACACATTCAGGCTGAGACAGTCTTCGCTTTGAGCAGCCTTTTGCCGAAAATTCTGCATGTCGTTACGCTCTGGTTGGGGGCACGAGGGACCAAAAGCCTTGGCGTCTCGAGGCTTGCTCCATGATGGCGCAACGGCTGGCGGCTTCCAGCGAAGTTGATTAATCGGCGGCGCTGCATAGGAGATGCCAAGAAACGATGAGACATTCCCATCTTGGTTCCCGATCAAGACACCTTGGTTGATCGAGATCTCTGGCGATTGGGCCAAAGCGGGGACAGTTGACGCGGCGGCGGCAAGCACGCCAAGCAGTGCAATCGCGTTATGGCGCGAACGGACAGATGCAAACATTTAGGGTCCTCCATTACTCAATCACCGGCCTAAAACAGCCAAGAATTCACCATGCCGACGACGGCTTTGCCAAACACATTGCCCTTCACAAATCGTCCTTGCCACAGGGCACCATAAATTGGGATTTGGTAGGCGAATCGGGTTTCCAGCACGATGGAGCGTTCGACCCTCCCTTCGGTGAAAGTGAATTTAGATTCGGTCTGTGTCAGTTCCGCTTTCGGAAGTGAGACCGGGCTAGGGCGACCTTCATTGATGACATAGCCACCGCCATTCGGTGGTGCAATCAAGAGTGTCGAGAACAAGTCTTTTGACCACAAGCTTGAAAAAATGAACGGCGTGACAAAACGTGCTTCCGTCTGTGTCTGCTCATGAAATTGCGAAGGCCCTTGAAATACAACCTTTTTTCCAGCGATGTTCAATACAAACTCCGCGTGACCAAAGGCTTCTGTTCTTCCCGTTAGGAGCCCCGCATACCCCGACAGCGGTTCAAATTCTGCGACAAGAGATACGCGCACGCGGTTGCTTGGACGCAGGCCTTGGCCTTGAGCGGTGAAGCGAGCGCTTAGCTCGGTTCTTTGAGGGGCTTTCAACGTGCCGGTGCGAACGAACTTAGCGTCTGCCTCGCTCGATTGCGCCCGATAGATTGCCATCCCCGCTTCGTCCGGCGACAAGGCTGGGCCCTGCCAAGGCAGCTTGTTAGAAGAAAACTGATACAGGCCTTGGGGTGTCGCCACCGTGCACCAAAGCCAAGTGACACCCGCTTCGGGATACTGACAGGCGCGCACAGCCACAAAATGCGTCCCGGTCTCGTCAGCACCTGACAGCATGACCGATTGTGAGGTACCCGTTTGCCCCTTAGGCGGAAGGTCCCCCATGACCAAACTCGCACCGTTCTCGCGGCTGGTCGCACAGCCAGCCAAACCTAACCCGCCAACCAGCACTGATCGACGCGGCATCATAGCTTCTTGCAAACAGACGCTCATTGTAGAACCCTTTCCACCCGCGCGAGCCAAGCTGCCATGTCAGGCACTTGGTCGAGCTTTTCGACCTCAGAGAACAGCCAAGCGCGCTGGCGATCGTCAAGTGTGTGGCGGGTCAAACTCCTGAATTTGGCCATACGCGCTTCTAGCATGACAGGCTCAGTTTGGCGGCTGTCACTTTCGATCGGGGTCAGCACCAAGGGAGTACCAGACTTGGGAACAATGGTTAGCGTCGCGGGGATCTCGGCGGTCAATTCAAAGCGAATACGACGCGCCAGATTGTTGATGGCGGGGTCAACCAAGGCCTCGTCAGTGAAATCCCCGGCCTCCGCACTGCCTTTGATCAAATATAATGCGACAACAAATGCATAGTTCAGCTTGGCACCGATTTTGGAAGGCGGTGGCGTGTAGGCATCGAGTTTACTTTGGTAGATCCCTGCAATGCTGGGTCCACCGCGCAGGACGATATGATCTATGTCCTTGGCCTTAATCCTGCGTTCTTTTGGTGTCTGGGCGAGTGCGTCAAGCGTTGGAATGATGGAGGCTGAAGCGGCGTAAAACTTCGGCACGAGCCTTAACGGCCCTTCCAGTGCATCGAAACCAGCCGTGATAGGCGCACTATCTATCGATTTGCCATCAGGGCCACCCAAAACCGGATAGAGGCCGGCATGACCCTCAAAGATTCGAGCGGCACCAGTCTCGCCCCGACAGGCCAACATGGTTGCCTCAACACCGGCACGCGCTGCACGCGCAACGACCATACGCTTGTCTTGCGTCTGGTCATAAAAATATTGGAAAGATCCGCCCCCAGCGCTGGAAGCCAAAGCGATTGCATTAGCGGTTGCGACCCCATCCATGTTTAGCATACGCGCACTTACCGCCGCCGAGGCAGCAGGCCCCCACACACCCGAAGACATGAAACCGCGGGGCTGCATCGGACCAAGTGGGGCAGCCAATCGACCCAGCACCGTATATCCAACCGATAGACCCAATAAAAAATCGCGCCCACTAACGCGTTGCGCCTGCGCCATTGCCAGTGCAGGACCCATAACAACGGGAGATGCTCTCAGACTGGCGCGAAAGTCGCTGTCATCGGTTTCTGCGGCATGGATCAGCCACGCCATACCAGCAGCTGCATCTTCAACCGGCGCTCTGATACCGGTCCCCACCAGGTACGCTTCCTGGGTGCCGCCGCGTTGGCGAGCACGTAAGATGTAAGGATCGTCGCGTGACTGGTGCGCGGTGTAAGCAAGGGTCGCGAAGTTATCCAAGACGGTCAGCTTCGCGCGTTCAACAACTTCTGCGCTCAGATTCTCAAACCGGGTAGCGGCGACAGCACTGCCAATCGCACCAGCAAGAGTCGGGCTTATGGCCGCTGCATTGCGCCCTTCAACGCACGGCAGGGCTTTCGCGCTAACCATCGAGGGGGCGACGGTGCAAATCGCCGCCAAAAGCCCGCCAACAAGACGTGTCCGTCGAGCAAAAGCACGCCGGGCACGCACGTCATCCATCGGTCAGGCGCTCGATGGCAGGGGGAAACCAGCGGCCCTGTTTGACTTCTGCTCGCGGCAAATATGCTCGGAAGGACAAGCGTAGCGGGCCGTTTGGCATCGGCAACCAATTGCCCCCAAACTCAGCGCGGGGTGGATCACGCGAAAGGATGATTACAATCGATCCATCCGGCTCCCGGACAAGCCCCGGTGACCGATCGCTTAGCGCATAGCGATTGATCGCATTGGGTACAAAAAAGAACCGCCCGTCGGGCTCCGCAGAATACATGGTTAGCGACCAAAACGCATCGACTGGCACGCCACTTGGCGATATTCTAAAGCGGTAGCTTTTCGTGAAATCGTAGGCTTGGCCTTGGGCGTCCGCGACCGAGGCAAAATACATCGCCTCGTCTTGGCTGAGGGCAGCAATGCCGCCCAATGCCACCGTCGCACGTTCAAGATCATCATTGCCGAAATTTCCGGTGGTGGCGCTTGAACTGGTCCAGCCGTTTTGCGCCCGCCCCTCTCGACCGAACCGCCCCCGCAAACGGTCCATGCCACGAGGTGCGGCGGCCAACCAAGCCTGCTGAAGATCGGGCGAAAGGCCAGCGAAAGCGTCCCGTGCGCCAGGCCGGATTCCAAGACGCCGCATCTTTAGCGCCCGCGCAGCCTGACCGGTCAAGCGCCTCTGGCGACCCAATACCTCATTGGCAGCACTGAGTATTTTCTCGCCGTTTAAATTGTCGTCTGTGGCCGCTAGGATGGGAAGATTAGGGCCCCTCCCTACTGGAATATTGAGCTTGATCGCGTCCTGTATGGCGCTCGCGGCAGGCACATCTTCGGGACCAGTTACCAAAATCCGGCCAAGCATCCACACATCATTTGTTTCCGAACGAATGAGCTGTGCGCCGGATGGCGCCGGTCCACGCCAATCGGGTCCGACAATCCAGAAGCGGCCGCCTTTGCCCCCGGTCGCTCTTGTCCCGATGTAGGCAAAGTTATCGGTAAACGCGTTCATAAAGGCGATTGAAAAATAGCGATCCGGGATATCGGGAACGATCAGTTCTAAGGGGCCGCCAGAGAGTTCCAAGAATGCCGAGCTATAGACGGTGTCATTATTGGGTGCCGTGACACCTCGATTGGCTGCGGTCGCTAATCCACGCCGGGTTCCCAGCCGGTTCAATCGCTCGGCCGGCGTCCGTGTATCGCCACCGGCACCGCCCGCGCGCTGACTAAGGCGAGCGAACTCATATAACGTGAAAGCATAGTTGAAAGCGGCGTCTATGGCTGCGTTGCTGACAGCCGCCAATGAAGGGGTTGCTGTCGTAGCGGCTGTTGCACTGATCCCAGCAATGACTTCGCGTCGATTCATGATTATATCTCTGTCCTCTGGGATCAAAATTTCTTGCTTACCTCGACCCCCCAAGTTTGGGGTTCTCCCATGTAAGCGTTAAGCGACCCAGCTTGCAGTGTCGAGTTAAAGGTCACGATGCGATAAACTTCATCGGTGATGTTTGCGCCCCACACCGAGACTTCAAAACCACTACCTTCGTGACGAACTCCAAATGAGCCGTTTAGAAGACCAAAAGCAGGTTGAGCTTTAAGAGGATCAAGATCACCGCCCGTGATAGTCTTTGACTGGTGGCGCCAGTTTACGCGGCCAAAGCCAGTGAGTCCGGTCGCAATCTGTCGCTCCCACGCGGCTCCGAGTTGGGTTGTAAGCTCGGGCGCTGCATTCAGTTGTTTGCCTCGAATGTTGACATCTGACACTTCATTGCCAAATTTCGCGAAATTATAAGTTGTGGCTGCAGTCAATGAGACACCGCCACCAACATAAAGTCTGGTATCAAGTTCTACACCATTGGAGCGCACCTCGCCTTGGTTGGAAAGCAAGTTTTCGGTTCCAGTGAAGACCACGCGCTGAAAGTCGGTGTAAGTTTGATCAAAGAACGTCAGGTTCGTGCGTAAACGTCGTCCAAACCATTGGGCTTTTATCCCAACCTCAAAACTGTCAGATTCCTCGGGATCAAAGGTTGCCTTCGAT
Organism: Aquidulcibacter sp.; assembly: GCA_027532555.1. GTDB lineage: Bacteria > Pseudomonadota > Alphaproteobacteria > Caulobacterales > Aquidulcibacteraceae > Aquidulcibacter > Aquidulcibacter rimovensis. The sequence goes on along the minus strand of JAPZTJ010000061.1, from coordinate 28,388 downwards.
CTATTGCCGGCGTCTCTATCCAAGCTAACGCCGCCTGCTTTGAAACCACGCGAGAAGCTAGCGAACAAAAGCGCTGTTTCACTAACCTCGTAAGATACGGCCAAAACGCCACTCGTCTTTTCATCTGTTTTACTTGCTTGGTAGTCTTTCGTTGGACAGATTAGACGAAGCGTTGCGGGGACCAAAGTCGATGTACACGAGCCTGCGGACCGCGTGATAAACGTGCCGCCACCGGTTTTCTCATCATTGCTCCAACGCAAACCCAGCGTCAGAGCTAATTGATCTGTAACATTCCAGATATTGTGGGTGAATACAGACCACCCGCTCGCATCCAAATCGAAGCGCCGAAGCTGATCTCCATCGCCTGCCGCATAAAGTGGGATGATCGTGGGGCGGGCAGCAAGTGCCGCAGCAAACCGACCTGCATCTGCACCTAGCACGGTCGAACTTGACTGCAGAAACGTTTGATCAAAACCGAAAGCACCTACCAACCAGTCTACTGGACCTGCCGTTCCGCGAAGCGTTAATTCGAACGTCTGAGTTTCATCCTCGGTCAGCTCATTCAACGTGTTGGTCAAATCGACATCGGAGAAGTCCCCATCTGCATTGCGTAGCGATGAGAATGTACGGGAACTCGCCAAGCCCCTCAATTGGGCCCAATTTAGGTCCCAGTTGAGCTCCAATGAAACACCCTGATCTTCAACTGAAGACGTCGGCGCGACATTTGTGGCGACGATATAATCTGCTTCCCGCGTCGGATTAAAAACTGTGCCGCCAAGTGAGGAGATCGTTGCAGCACGAACACCGTTGAGCACATAAGGTGCAGCACAACAAATATCGTCTTTTTGTGATCTATCTGCGATCAACCTCAGCGATACTTTGTCTGTTGGTGTCCAAAGAGCTTGGCCGCGCAGCAGCCATCGGTCACGACTGTTGAGTTTCTTGTTGAGCTTCACATCATCAACATAACCGTCGCGCTGATTCAAACTTCCTGAAAGTCGTAAAGCAAGTCGTTCGTCGATTACTGGGCCAGTAATTGAAAAGCCACCGCGCTTTGAGCCTTGGGATCCAGCGCCAGCAAACATTTCGGCCTCAAAATCAAATTCTGGCTTCTTGGTTGCAATGGTAATTGCGCCTGCGGTTGTATTCTTGCCAAACAACGTTCCTTGTGGCCCACGAAGAACTTCAACGCGCTCGATATCGACCAGTTCATTCAATGCAATTCCTGATCGTGGCAGGTAAACGCCATCGAGAAAGACGCCTACGGTTGGCTCTAGACCAGAATTCTGGCCTGCTGTACCGACACCGCGAATGCGAACAACGCCTCCCGTTGTCTCCGAGTTCGACACAGTAATGACGAGAGAGGGTGCTAGCGCTTGAAGGCCTTGGGTATCTCTGATCGCCGCTTCGCGTAGGGTTTCACCTGAAACTGCCGTGATTGAGATTGGCACTTTTTGCACAGACTCAGCGCGACGGGTAGCGGTAACAATGATGGTCTCTGTCCCATCCGCTGTTGCGGGGGCGGCCTGCCCGGTACCGCCGGATTGGGCCAAGGCATAAGTTGAAAATCCCCAAGACGCACAAAGTGCAACCAAAGCCGTTGTGGAACCAAGCCGTTTCATCTCGTCCTCCCATCGCAAGTCCATGTGACCAAAAGCCAAAGTCTCGTCGCTTTTTAAAATTGTCGTCAATTTAAATTGACGACAATTTCTATTGATGTCAATCGGCACGCGAACTTGGCAGGGCCGCAAGCATTGAAGCCGTCGACAATGCGCTAACTTTTTCCAAAATTGCCTTACGAATAAACGCCACCGATGCGCGCGCCAAGGTTTCGGCGGCGTGTGCATCGCCGGCACGAAGCGAGACCAGCAGTACCCGTAAAATCCCCACGGACTGCTCAAAATAATCGATGCTTTCCGCCATCAACAGCTTGTTTTGCCAAAGCGCCAAACGACCGATCTGTACCAGCGAATCATAGCCAGCACGGGAGGGGCCGCGCCTAGCGATAAATCGACCAAAGTTGAACGCAGCATCAATCGCGGCCTCTCTAGACCCCCCTTGGGCTACCTTAAATGCGGGGGCGAGAATTGCCTCCAAAGTGTCGCAGTCTTCGGGGGTTAGGTAAGTCGCCCCTTGACGGGCGGTGACGCCATAAACCACTTCCAGCAAATCAAAAATATGGTGGGTCTCAGCAACACTCAACTCAATTACTTGGGCACCGCGCCAGGGTCGTACCACCACAAAACCAAACCGGCCAACTTGACGCAACGCCTCGCGCACTGGGGAGCGCGAAACACCAAACCGGTCGGCAACTTCTTGTTCCCGGATCCACTCGCCTGGGCTGTATTGTCGGTTAAGAATTTCGACGAGTAGAGTTTCGGCAATCAAGGTGTCTAGCGGAAGGTTGCGTTGCTTAGCTCGCTCCAGTAACGATTCGTGTTGGTTCTGTGTCATTTTGTTTGGATCTCTTCCGGCCTCTGCATCAGATTAAGTCAGCCTAACAGATCGGCTAATTGCCGACAATATCGTTCACGGGCTTGGCCTTGTTTTCGATTGTGGCGCGCAGGCCACCTCTGACTTTGAGACCAAATGTCGCTGGCTTCTTTCGGAATTTGGGGGGTGGGGGGGCAGTGCGGGTTCGGATGATGGCTTGGGTGATTGAAACCTCCTGCTCAATGCTGTCCGCCAGACAAGTGCATTAAACTAACGCCACAACCGCCTTCACAAATGTGTCCTAAAACCTATAAGTCAGTTGCTGCGGTTAGCTCGTTGGACACACCAAGATCGGCGAACGTTAAGGGGGTTGGACGACAAACCACTGAATCCCAGGTCCCCTTCTGACCCGTTACTAGGCAGCACACTTACGTCAAGGAGTTAGTGGAAAAGGAGACGGAAGGCGCAGTTTTGTAAGTAGAATAATCTTCAACTCAAGCGGACGCCAACTTTTTTCAGAAATTGATTGATGCGCAATAATTATCTGCGCCGTTCTGCCTAAAGAAACCTCAAGGCTCAAGGGTTCAGTTGGTTCCAGAGATAGGTGCTGGCATCAAAGTCTGACAAGGGCACGTCGCTATTGGCGCTTGGCGAGCGAACACCGCCTGGCCAAGAATGCCCGCCGCCAAACACGACGCGGTTCACGCTATCATATACGTCTGATGGGTTCTGGCGACAGATTGTAACTGGTGCGGTCGGTAAGCTGGCATTGGCGCGTGTTGCATAGCGGCGACAGGTCGTTGAAGCACCAATAACCTCCTCAACAAATTGCGAGGTGACATTGTTTCGGCCGAGCCAATCATTGATAGTTGGGTCAACACCATAAAAATTAGTCGTGGAAATGCCATCTCCGACTCCGCCGACATAGGGATAGTTTCTGTCGTTGGCCGCATGAATATGGAGCACGGGAATGGGGCGAGCTGGCCTGCAAGTATAGTAACGTGTCCCGGCACCATCAAATTCGCCGGAAGCGCCACTGACCGCCGCAACGCCTGCGATTTGATCAGCCAGATCACACGCCAAGCGATGCGCCATCATAGCGCCGTTTGAGAAGCCCGTAGCGAAAATCTTTGCCGGATCGACGCTATAATTGGCGCGAATGTCGGTAATGACGGCGCGTGTAAAGGCTATGTCATCCACATTTTGCGATTGAGCAGATCCACAGCATGCGCCTGCATTGAACGTTTGGAGAGTGCCGCTTCCTTCCAGAAAGACTGCGTAGAATTGCCGGGCTGAGGCAGTCTTTGCAAGCTGGCTGCTTGCGGCTTGGCCCATGGCTGTGCCCGTGCCGCCGTGCATGGCGATAAGCGCAGGTCTCGGGCCAAGGGCACCCATGCCATTGGGTACATAGATCGCATAGCGGCGCGTTCCTTGCCCGGGAACAGTCAGCGTTCGCGCGATCCAGGCACCTCGTACCTGCACCGACACTTGAAGCGTAAATGTCTGGTATCTCGCCGTGATGGTAGTTGAACCCTCAGCAACACCTGTAACATTCCCGCTGGCATCAATTGTGGCAAAGCTTGGATTGGACGAGGTCCAGCTAACCTGCGTTGCGTCTATATAGGTCGGAAATGGCGCGCCACCCACGCGCTGGGCAAAAAATAGGTTGATGCGTTGTCCTGTCCCGATGGTCGTCGCGGCTGAGGGCTCAAGGGCTGCCGTTGTCGCGGGATTGACCACCAAGGTCAAAGCAAAAGTCGCAGCACCAGCCGCATTTCGGGCTGTAATGGTGTAAGTTGCCGAAGGCGTGGCCACTGTTGGCGTGCCAGTTATCTGGCCCGAAGTGGTGTTCAACGTAAGACCGGCAGGTAGGGCTGGTGCGATCGTGTATGAGGTAACTGTCCCTGCAACGCTTGGGTTTAACGGGCTCAGTGCTGTACCAACCACTACGGTCGTGGGACTGGGGTAGGAGAGGGCGCTTGGCGCGACAATCGGGTTAGTTGGTCCGCCACCAACCGATCCACCAGATCCGCCGCCACCGCACGCTGCCAATAAAAAGAACAAAAGGCAAATCCAAAAGGTTCTCATTGAAACGCACTTCCTACATGGCTGTTTTAGACGTGATCTCGCTCTTTTCCGCCGTTTGTGTCCGATTGCAACGCTTTTCTTGCCAGCAACAAGGAATAATAGGTGCGAAGGGGGCAGCTCATTTCTATCCAAAGGCTGTTTGGCCTTCACTTATCAACTCCGCTTCTAAACTATCTCCGGTGCGAAAGTACTTGGCTTAACTCGTTGGGACCTGTGACAGTCGCCACCAAAATCGTCCCGTAGAAGTTTGAGTTCCCCGCCTCAAATGAACGTCCACTTTCGCAACTCGCGCACCCAAAGCAGACCATCCGCAATCGGCCAACTATAGCCAAAATGCCGACAGTCTCAAATGCGCCATTAGTTGCCATTTGGGGTGGTTTGGCGGCTTCTCGGAAGCGGACACTGCCAACACCTAGGATCAGGAACGCCAGAATTGGGAATTTTTTAAGAATCCATGGCTGGTCTGAGCGGGGATTCGATGCCAACCATGGCTTTCGCCGCCGATCCGTAGCGGTCGCCCTCGACGGCTAGCTCATCGAGAGCCGTCTTGATTTCGTGGAGTTCCTTTTCGGTCAAATCGACATCCGATGCTGCCAAATTCTCCTCGAGCCGATGCAGTTTGGTCGTCCCGGGGATTGGGACGATATAGGGCCGCTGCGCTAGCAGCCACGCTAAGGCGATTTGAGCAGGCGTCGCCCCGCGCGGTTCACCGATCCTCTTTATGAGGTTAACAAATACAAGGTTCTTTGCGAGCGCCTGTGGTTGAAATCGAGGTGTATTGGCGCGGAAGTCGCTGGGATCGAGCGGAGTTTCCGCGCTGATCGCACCCGTTAAAAACCCTTTGCCGAGCGGGCTATATGGCACAAAACCTATGCCCAATTCATCGCACGCCTCTAGAATGCCATTGGTCTCGGGTGCGCGCCACCACAAGGAATACTCGTTCTGGACGGCACTAACAGGCTGAATGGCATGGGCACGTCGTAGGGTTTGGACGCCAGGTTCGGACATTCCAAAGGCCATTGCCTTACCTTCCGCGATAAGGTCGCGCACGACCCCTGCGACATCTTCGATAGGGACCCGGGGGTCAACCCGGTGCTGGTAAATCAAATCGACCCGCTCAATACCCAAACGCAGAAGTGAACGCTCTACATGGTCACGGATGTTTTCCGGACGGCTTGATATGCCGCGTATTTTGCCGGTTGAAGCCTCGATATCGAAACCAAACTTTGTCGCGATCACGACCTGATCTCGGACTGGGCGCAAGGCTTCGCCCACCATAACTTCATTGGTGAAGGGACCATAAATCTCTGCCGTATCAAAGAATGTCACACCTCGATCGACAGCTTCCCGGATCAGTTTGATCCCCTCACTCTTGCTGATGCGATGGCTATAGCTGAAATCAAGACCCATACAGCCAAAGCCAATTTCGCTGACACAGAGATTTCCGAGCATTCTTTGCTTCATGGCCTCATCCTTGTTCGCTTCTTCTCTGATGACCGTCGCTCACACGAAGTGCTTCGACGAAAAAATTTCTGCATAGGTCGATCTCTGGGGACGCGCCTCAAGCTGTGTTATTGATACGAGAGTTTGAGGATTGCGGGCGGCAGTCTTTCGCCCGTGATCTTGATTTCGCTTATTGCGGCCTCGATGGTTTCGATGTCAGACGGGGTAAGCTGAATATCACTGGCACCAAGGTTTTCTTGAACGCGAGAGAGGCTGCGCGTCCCAAAGATCGGCACGATGAATGGGGCCTTTGCTAGCAGCCAGGCCAGTGCGATTTGCGCCATCGTGGCGTGCTTTTCTGCTGCAAACTGCCCGAGAAGGTCGAGGAGCGCCTGATTGGCGGCCCGGGCTTCCGCACTAAACCGCGGCGAGAAGGCGCGAAAGTCGGTTTGCGGGATTGGCGTGTCTTCCGTGATTTTGCCAGTTAGGTAGCCTGCCCCGAGCGGGCTCCACGGCACAAAGCCAATGCCAAGCTCTGCGCACAGAGGCAGCACTTCTGGCTCTGGTTCACGCGTCCACAGAGAATATTCACTTTGTACGGCGGTAACAGGCTGCACCGCATGCGCCCTGCGAATGGTTGAGGCCGCCGCCTCTGACAGGCCGAAATGCCTGACTTTGCCGGCTGCGATCAAATCGCGGACGACCCCCGCAACCTCCTCAATCGGCACAGACGGATCGACGCGATGTTGATACAGCAAGTCAATTGCCTCTATTCCGAGCCGCTTCAAGCTATTGTCGACCACCTTGCGAATGTGGGCTGGCTGACTATTTACGCCTCGATTTCGCTCGCCGGTTTCTTGATCAATCTCAAAGCCGAACTTCGTCGCGATAATGACCTGATCGCGGATGGGACGTAATGCCTCACCGACCAATTCCTCATTGGTCCAGGGTCCGTATGCTTCCGCAGTGTCAAAGAAGGTAACACCTTGTTGGTGGGCACCCCGAATGACCCTGATCGCCTCTGAGCGTTCGGGCGACGGGCCGTAGGTAGATGCGAAACTCATGGTGCCGTAGCCGATTTCACTCACCGATAGGCTGCCAAGTGTGCGCGTTTTCATCGTGTTTTCCTCAGAATTTAATAGGAGTATAGAGCTGACGAGGCCGAGGCCTGCCGTTTGTGGTACGCCCGGCTGCTGGCGACATTGACCTGTGGTCTCTCAAACAACTTCCCGCACTTGACCGCAAAAATCCTGTCGCAAATTGATAGTAGCGGAACTCCCTTTCAGAGGTTAGACGCTAAATTTGTTATTCGGTTATACTTGGAGCTTATCAATGCGACGTGAGGAACTCAGCGATCTGGCCGTCTTTTTGACGGTCGCGGAAGCGCGCAGCTTTACGCGAGCAGCCGCCAGCCTGGGCACATCTCAATCTGCGATCAGCCAGATTATCAAGCGATTAGAAGCCCAGATCGGCCTCAAGCTCTTAACCCGAAATACCCGTCATGTGGCACCAACCGAGGCCGGGGAGCGGTTGATCGCTACACTCGGGCCAGCACTCCAGGAAATCGAAGCTGGCCTGTCCGAACTCAATGCCCTGCGCGAGCGGCCATCGGGGACCGTACGCCTCACATCCAGCCGCCATGCGGCGGAACACATTCTCTGGCCAGCTGTTCGCGACCTGATGAAGTCCTATCCAGACGTGAAAGTCGAAATCTCGATCGACAGTCGATTAACCGACATTGTCTCCGATCGGTTTGATGCGGGTGTTCGTTTGGGTGAACAGATTGCCAAAGATATGATTGCAATACCCATTGGTCCGGATTTACGGATGGCCGTGGTTGGAGCCCCCTCTTATTTCGCCAAACAGGGAAGGCCCAAGACACCGCAACATCTAACCCACCATGCCTGCATTAATATCCGCATGCAAACCAAAGGCGGCCTTTACACTTGGGAATTTGGCAAAGACGATCGTGATCTCAATGTCCGGGTAGAGGGGCCCTTCATCGTCAATGATGCCAACTTGATGCTACGCGCCGCATTAGAGGGCCTCGGCCTAGCCTGTGTTTTCGAAGATCAGGTTTCGGATCTGATCAAGATGGGTCAGTTGGAACGGGTTCTCGAGGATTGGTGTCCGCCATTTGCTGGCTATCATCTATATTATCCAGACCGTCGCCAACTCCCGCCGGCTTTCTCCCTGCTGGTCAACGCCTTGCGCTATCGCCGTTAGAGGGACGCCCACGTCGGCGAGGCAGGACAGATTGGGATCAAGTCGCTCTTGACGATCGTTCAAGTCAATTATATTACATATGTAATTTCATTATTCGCCGTGCCATGCAGAGGGAAAGTTGCCATGCCACTTTGGAAGATATATCACCCCGCCAACGCCTTCTCCGAGGCGGATAAGGCAGATCTCGCCGAGAAAATCACGGACGTGTACGGTGCTGTCATGCCACGTTTCTACGTTGGCATTCTGTTTCAGTCCGTTGAGCCCACTCAGTTTTTCGTGGGAGGCAAACCGTCCGGCCAATTTGTTCGCATCGTAATGGAGCATATCGCCAGAAGCTTTCCGAATGTGGAAGCAAGTCGGCGCTTCATCGATCGGATCAATGATATTCTAAAGCCATATGTTGCCGATCGCGGCCTCGATTGGGAGCTTCACATCGACGAGACGCCTTTCGACTATTGGTCGATCAATGGATATTATCCACCGCGTGCGAAGACACCCGATGAAATCCGTTGGCGCGAGCAAAACCGCGCTTCCCCACGAACCCACGACTGATTGGAGAAGCCAATGAGTGACCTCGGTATCGCCGTAATCACCGGTGCTTCCTCCGGCATTGGAGCCTCTTTTGCAACGCGCTATGCGCAAAAGGGATATGATCTTCTCCTCGTCGCGCGACGGGGCGACCGTCTCGCGGCAATGGCGGAAAACTTGCGCTCCGAAACGGGCGTCGGGGTGGAGACATTCGTCGCCGACTTGGGCAATGCAGGTGACCTGACGCGTTTGGAGACCCGCTTGGCCGAAATCCCAGTTACCGCGCTCGTCAATAATGCAGGCGTTGGCGCATTGGGGCCGACCTCCAACGTGCAGGCAGACGCACAACAGGCCTTGTTAAACATCAATGTGATCGCCCTCACACGCCTTTCACTGGCAGCTATTCAACGATTCAAAGCGGCAGGCCGCGGCACGCTCATCAATATTGCTTCGGTAATGGCGCTTATGCCCAGCGCAGGCGGCGGGGCCTATAGTGGGTCAAAGGCCTATGTGCTCAATTTCAGTCGGTCCCTTGGACTGGAACTTGCGGGATCAGGCATCGGTGTGCACGTGGTCATGCCTGGACCAGTTCGCACCGAGTTCTTTAGCTCACAGGGTCTGAATGACGCGGTTTTCCCTGACTCTTCGTATGTGTCGGCAGACGACCTCGTTAAAGCAGTGTTTGCTGGGGTCGATCAGGACGAGGAAGTGATTACACCCACTTTATCGTCGCCGGAAATCTGGCGTGACTATGAAATCGCGCGCAGTGCCTTTATGCGCGAAGTCATGGGCGGCGAGATCGCCGCGCAGTATAAAGTCGGCTGAATGGAGACCCGCAGACGTCGTGGCACGCTATAAGGATGGGCACAAACAAGAGGCGCGCGACGCCATCATCAAGAACGCAGCCGAGCGGTTTCGCCGTGATGGGATTGCGGGCACTGGTGTGCGCGCCTTAATGGCGGATGCAGGCCTGACCCATGGTGCCTTCTATGCCCATTTTTCGTCCCGAGCGGAGCTTGTTGCATCGGCAATAGAATATGGAGCTGAAAGTACACGTGAACAATTTGAAACGGTGCTGGCGACCGTTCCCGGAGATCAAAAGCTACAGACTTTTATCTCGTCCTATTTGCGCCGTCAGCATGGTCAGCAAATGGGTCTCGGCTGTACGGCAGCGGCCCTCGCGCCGGATATTGCGCGCGAAAACAGCGACACTCGTGCGCGCTTCACCGCGCAGACAGAGCGCTTGGTCCACCTGATTTCGGACTTGTTGCCAGAGGGTGGCACTCAAGTTGAGCGCGCCACCCGTGCCAAAACGGTCTTTGCCCTGATGATGGGTGTTCTGCAGCTCATGCGGATTGAAACCAGCCCTGACGCCATTGAGCGCTTAATGCACGAAGGTCGGACCGCGGCCTTGAGTCTGGCGAACCAACCTTGGTAAGCCTTTGAGTCTGAGCACGAAAAGGTAATCGGTTCAGGAGTGAACGTCCGCTTTCACAGCCCGCCAGCTCCAAACCAGACAATCTGTTTTCGGCCAACATCAGTCATTTAGGCGTGTTCTTTGGAGCCACTTTGGCTCGCCGCCCGCCGCTCTCAAAAGCTGGCCTAAAACTTGCTCATCTCCTCTCGCTAAGTGCGGGAGATGTCTAATGGGAAGACGGCTCAGAGCAGATGTGGATCAGCGCCAGCTTGGTTTGTTTGGCGAGAGTTTGGCGCTCGGCCAGAAGCCAACGGCGGTGAAAGCGTTGCCCGTTGCGGCTGCCCAGCTTCTTAGATCTGATGTCTCATCGAAGCATCCTCCCGCGCCGGTCAAAGTAGAACCGCCGCCGCGCAAAAGCCTCAGCACCCTTCCCTCCGAAGTAGTCCGCCCCGCAGAAGCAGCATTGGTTCTTTCAGTGTCATTGAGCTTGCTTAAAAAGTGGCGAGCCGAAGGTGCTGGGCCTCGCTTTGTTCGGTTAGGTGGACGGGCTATTGGCTATCGCCGTGCTGACTTATCGGACTGGATCGCCGCTCGGATCAGTTGATTTCTGCTTTGGCGCAGAACTTTTATGCCGCTGATTGGGCGGTTGCGCGCCTACTGGGCCTTTGGATTCCCCAATCGCGAGCATTGTGGCAATGGGACATGGTGAGGCATGGCTGGCTAGGCTGGTGCGTGCTGGAACCCATCGAAACAGATCGATCCATCTGTGGATATCAGGTGGATAAGTCCCGATTTTTGGGCCTCCCGACTTTGGTGAACATGCTGGATTAGTGTAGTTTTTCTGAGTTCTCTTGGTCTTGCGAGATCGCAGTTCCGCGATGCTTGTCGAGCCTGATAGAGGATGAAACCTATGAATACCGACACACTTCTGACCGTTGAAGATGCAGCCTCCCATTTGAAGATTTCTAAGCACACGCTGAACCGCTGGCGCGTAACCGGTGAAGGCCCTCCCTTCATCAAATATGGCCCCCGGTTGATCCGTTATCTCGTTACCGCGCTTGATGAATGGGCGCAGGAGCGCATGTTCGCCAATACCAGCCAATATGGGCGGTAGGCTCTTGGCTTACCAATCTTCGCCAAATGCCAGAGCGTTTAGGCGCGTCAAGGTAACCTTCTTGAAGGGGGCTCGGCCCACCTTGACCCGCCCATCACGCTCTGGCGCACCATTAGGTGTCGGGACGCGGCGCGCGTCCCTTCATTACCTCTCGACCTCGCCTCTGGCAGGTCGAACACGGGGCTAGAGGGAACAGCGAAAGAATTGGCAGAAACGTTGGTTCTGGCTTCGCACGTTCAACTGCTGTCAACCAATTGAATGGGCTAACGCCGAGCTACTGGCGCAGGAATGAAACACACACATCGCATACATATCTTGTTTTGACTTTAGAGAAAGTGTGTATATTGTACACACTCAGCGAGGGGCAACATTGCCGAAGCGACCAAAGACCAAGGACATTATCAAGCGGCTGAAAAGCGAAGGATATGTGCAGAAGGCAACGGAAGGGTCTCACAAGCACTTTGTCCACCCTGACTTTCCGGGCAAGATCACTGTGGTCGTGAGCAAGGCCGAACAGTCCATAGGGGTACTTCGGGAAATCTATCGGCAGGCCAAATGGAAGTGGCCACCTGAATAGCCAGGCCGCCCCCTCTCAAACAAAGCAAAAAGATATTTATTAAGTGGAGAACACCCCATGACACAGAATATAACCAGCAGCAGACCTAAATGGTCTGTTGCTTTCGACCACGATCCCGTGGTCGGGATGTGGGGAGCAGTGGTTCTGGATCTTCCCGGATGCACATCGGGTGGAGACAGTTTGGAGGAAGCCAGAAGCAATGTCCGTGAAGCGATCGCCCTTTACATTGCTGATGTACAAGAAGAGACCGGAACAGTTCCAAGCCCCTTAGGGTTAGAGAGCATTCTAAGGATAGCAGAAACCGACGCAGATATGCGGGAGAGACTAGAAGGAGCCATCGTTCTGGAATCTGATGCTGGTGAACTCAAATCCCGATCAGTTCGCGTTCAGATCACGATGAACGAGGGTTTGCTTGCGCGTGTCGACCAAGTTGCTGAGAGTGTCGGCATGAATAGAAGTGCATGGCTCGCGGAAGCTGCGCGTCGTCTTATAGCCTAGATAGTATCTTTTGGGCCTAATACTGTCGGGACCCGGGGAAGGTCTCGACAGTATTTCCCCATCAATTCATTTGGCAGTCAATCATAGGGCCTAGGCGGAAGAATTTGACACTTCAATTCCATTGGCGAAGTCTGCGACCTACTTTGAAGTCAAGACCGTCAAAAGAAGTCTGACTTGATCCTCGTAAACGGGCCTTAATTCTCACGCTCCATAAGTTCGCGCGGCAGCATGAGCTGCGAACGTGCATCATAGACGCCGTTCTGAACAAGTGCCCGAACACCCGAGCCATAATCCAAGCCGTCAAGATCTAGCTCTTGAACGATGGGCAAATCCAGCTTGCGACCCATGAAAGCAAAAAGTCGCCTCACTTTATACGAGCTGCAACCTGTAAGAAGCGCGGTCATGAGTTCAGGCCGCAGATTGCGCAGGCCGTCCATTATGTCATACGCTTCCAGCAGACTTACAGACTTGGGGCTTAGATAGAGTAGCTCCAAGATTGCCCGCTCAGGCGCAGAGGAGCGAAGCTGAAAGCCTTCATAAGTCGCTTGGCGGACACCGAGATGCGGCGGCAGAAAGTCAGTCTGGGAATGCACAAATCCGTTCGACCAAGCGGCTTTGAACCACTTTGGAAGCGTCGCACCCTTGGGACCAAACAAATGGACTGGCTCAACGCCGACCCGCGCATAGTGCGCGAAGCCGTCATTGGTTAGGGCCGTCAGCCCCCCAACATGGATCGCCAAGTCTGATTGCATTTGCAAACCAGAAAGGGCCGCTTGCCACGTCATTTCATCGTTTGGGCGCTTAAACACGCCGGGGCTTAGCCTTTCCAACCAACCGCTTTTCACATATTGATTGGCTAGGCTGTACGATACACCGCGCTGGCTCAGCCACGCTTGAGTGACGAGGCCTTTGTTTGGCCAATCATCAAGGACATTTTGTATTTTTGATGCTACATTCGTACTCATAATATGAATTTATCATAAAATATGAAAAATTCAATGAAGTCGGTATCGGCTGATGGGCGGGAACTTGAAACCGTCAAATAGCTGCCTCAGGCCGCGACTTGTTCATAGGACAAACGAAGAAGCGAAGAGATAGGCAAAGTCGGCATTGAAAAAGTCGCGCCATCTCGGTCACAGAACTCAACGAGTGCAAAGTCGTCATCCAACAACTCGACCACGGTTCCAACCTGGCCTAGCACGAGACCCAAGTCGCTCTGATCGCTCAAAAGCGCGACTGCATCTAGCAAGTTGGGTTGCACTTTAGTCATGGTTTTGTCCTCAGATCCGGCTTGCCTGTCACTCACACCAAAGGCCGAAACAAACTTTGCGCCGCCGCCTCCAGTCCGTATCACCCATAATGATCGCACAAAAGCTGACTTGGCACCATGAATAAGTTTCCAGCCCTATGCCCGATGCAAGCATAAACACTCTTGCCTTACTAGAACCAATTCGATGGGTCGGAGACAGAATATATTCCGTCAACTTGGCCTCAGAGATTGATGCTTTATCACCAAAAGGCTGCATTACTCCCGCCCTACGGCAAAACGCTCGGCCACCTTTTCAGCAATAATCCGTGCGGCAGTATCGCCGGGGTGGGCATAGCGTTCCGTCGATGATGCGTTTGCATGACCTAGAGCTCGACCTACTAGATACAGCGATGCACCATCTTCGACCGCGAATGTTGCAAAGCTATGGCGCAGGTCATGAAGACGGACGTCAGAGAGGCCCGCAAGTTCCCGGACTTTAAGCCAAGCCTTGTTGACCCCCAACACCGGCTTACCGGAGATTTGAGACATAAAGACATAAGGCCCCAATCGCGGCAGGTATTCGAGGATTGCGCGCGCTTGCTCGGACAGAATGATCGTGCGTGATTTATTCTGGCTACCCATCTTGGTTCGCACTGGCGGCAGAACAAGTCGCGAGCGCTCGATGTCAACTTCAGACCAGTTTAGTTCTGTGATTTCGTTACGGCGCGCGCCAGTCAACATGATTAAGCGAATGATGTTGGCATAATTGGGCGCGATCACCCATGCTGCTTGTGCTTCTTCAAGAACGTTCCAGAGCCTTTGAGCCTCTTCTGTCGTCATGGATCGTTCACGGCGATTGTCGCGCAGCTTTTGGACTTTGGAGCAGGGATTGGTTTCCAAGATCTCCCGCCAAATCGCCCACGAAAACATCGCAGACAGACACCTTAGGCCTCGTGATGCGGCACTCGGTCCGCCTTTGACAATAGAACGGCCTCGTGGCCCCGTCTTTACATCCTGTGAAGTCTTGCCGTCAGCAATGTCTCTTTGCCACGCGGCGAGGTCACTGGGCCTAATGTCCTTCGCGACAACATCATCCAGAAGAGGCTTGATGTGGCGCATGTACGATGTGGCATCGACCAACCAAGACGATTCCCGCTTTAACGGCTTATCATTAGGTCCATCGCGGAAATACAATTCGAACAACTGGCCGATGGTCGCGTCGCGCATAGCTTTAGCTATGACCAGCCCGCCCTTCCCAGCCAAAGACTTTGCCCGCTCACTTGGCGTCTCTGATAGGTCAACGCCTTTGGTCGCTTCAGTAATGACTTCTCGCGCACGGTTACGTGCAGCCTCAGGCGTCCAGGGCAGGCCATGCTCGCCAATTGTCATCCATCGTTGTTGACGGTTCACGCGATACTTCACGCAATAGGTCTTTCGTCCACTGGACGAGATCCGAAGCATGAAGCCACGCAACTCAATGTCCCAAATCCGCGTGTCGCCGGTCTCGGGCGGCATCGCGGAATCGACAAATCTCTTGTTGATTTTCGCCTTCAAAACGTCTGACATTGTCAACATCCTATGCCATCTTTATGCTACCAATCGACCCCATCACGCGACCCCATCATCTCAAAAATGGCGAAGTTTGGACCCAATTTCAGCTTTTTTTGCTACCAATTTGCTACCAAATGGGAAAAATTCAGCAACAAGCTGCCCCATAATATTACAAGAAAAACTATGTATCGCAATATATTACGAAAAATCGTGACAAGCCGTGAAAACGCGAAAAAACGAGGGGTTCAATTTTGGTAATGATGAGGTCGGGAGTTCAATCCTCCCCTGTGGCACCAGTCGTTTGGAACTGTCGTTTTGAACAGGCCCCTTGCGGGCGACCCCTCACCCCATAAACTTCCAAGCCAAAGTCTGCCCCGCGTGGAAGGGAACGACTTGGGTTCCGGCAGCTGACACAATGGCTGGAACGTCGACGGTTACCTTCTCTAGTACAACGCTCTCCTCGTTTACGGGCAGGCCGTAAAAACGGGCCCCAAAGAGGCTGGCGAAGCCTTCGAGTTTGTCGAGCGCGCCTTCTTCTTCAAAGGTCTTAGCATAACTTTCGATGGCAAAAGGTGCGTTGAAAATGCCGGCACAGCCACACGCCGATTCCTTGTCGCCGATCGCATGAGGCGCAGAATCGGTACCGAGGAAAAACTTGGGCGAGCCTGAAACCGCTGCCTTACGCAGGGCCAAACGGTGGGTCTCGCGTTTGGCGACTGGCAAGCAATAGAAGTGTGGGCGAATGCCACCCTCGAACATCGCATTGCGATTAAAATCAAGGTGATGGGGTGTGATGGTGGCGGCAATCGGGTGGCTAGATGCTTCCACAAAAGCAACTGCATCGGCTGTCGTAATGTGCTCAAACACGATCTTGAGGCCGGGGAAGTCTTTGACGATCTGGCTCAAGATGCGCTCGATAAAGACGGCCTCACGGTCAAAAATATCGATGTGGGACTCGGTCACTTCGCCATGCAGCAAAAGCGGCATGCCGATCTTCTCCATCGCCGCAAACACCGGGTACAGCTTCCTAAAGTCCGTCACGCCATGGCTGGAATTGGTGGTGGCGTGGGCAGGATAGAGCTTACAGGCGGTGAAGACGCCGGTTTGAAAGCCGTTGGAAATATCAACCGGATCGCTGTGATCGGTCAAATAACAGGTCATCAAAGGCGTAAATTTTAGGCTTGGGTCCGTGGCGGCAACAATGCGGTCGCGGTAGGCCGCGCCAAGCGCTGCAGCGGTAACTGGTGGCGCAAGGTTTGGCATGACAATGGCGCGAGCAAATTGGCGCGCTGTGTAATTGACAACATCGGCCAACATCGCCCCATCGCGCAAATGCACATGCCAATCATCAGGCCGACGGATCGTAAGACGGGTCAAACCACCTTGCACATCATCGCCTCGTGTCGCCACATCCATCATTTCACGCCTCTTTCTATCCTACCCCAATGCCGCATGGATTAGAGAGGGTGGCGATCAAGGTCAAATCACGGATGTCGCGATCAGACTGCTTGGTTTGCACCAAAGCGCCAGGCCGACCAAACAACGAGCAAAAGGGGTGCAAGGCCAACCAAGTCAACAAGCGCAATTGTCCTTAATGGGCCAGATGGCATGCCAGCGCGGAAATAGAGCCAAAGGAAGCTAACCACACTGATCGCAACCACCACACTCAACGCCCGGCGGGCAGCGGGGTCGAGCGCGCCAGCAACACAAGCGACAAAAATGGCTAGGAAAAGCGCGCCGCGATGGGTGATCAACACACCCAAGTCGCCATTGGCGTCAATGCCATAGAGCTTTTTCGTCAAATGGGGCAGAAAAAACACTGCGGCAGGCGATAGATGAATAAGGGCCAAGAGTGCCCAAGCGAATTTCGTGATGAGTTCCATAATCATCCCCGTTGTTTTCCGAAAGATGACTATAGCGTCATTTTTATAGGTGGCTAGAGGAAAATAGCCTCCGCAAAGCCAGCACCGGCAGCTTTCCAATTGACCGCCAAAGCGATATCTCCTCTAGTCTGGACAGAATACACCAACAACAAAACAGGGAGTGAGAGCATGAGTGCGAGCGTGGAATTCATTGGCGATGTAGCAGTCATCCGCATGGATGACGGCAAGGCCAATGTGATCAATCAAGCCATGGTTGCTTCCCTGCATGCGGCTTTGGATCAAGCCGAAGCCAAGGCAAAGGCAATCGTGCTGGCCGGTCGTGAAGGTCGGTTCTCAGGCGGCTTTGATCTGCAAGCCCTCACAGGTTCTGGGCCAGAAGCGGCAATTGGGCTGCTTGATGCCGGCGCTGGCCTTTTGGTGCGCCTCTATGGCAACCCCCTGCCCGTGGTTGCCGCCTGTACTGGTCACGCAATTGCGATGGGCGTGTTCATCCTGCATGCTTGCGACACCCGTATTGGCGCGGCAGGGCCGTATAAGATTGGCGCGAACGAAACGATCAATGGCATGGTCTTGCCGATCTTCGCGCTGGAACTTTCCAAAGACCGCTTGAACCCGCTGCACATGACCAAAGCCGTGGTTCAAGCCTTCATCTATGATTCTGAAGGTGCTGTTGAAGCCGGCTATCTCGATCAACTGACCAGCTTGGACAAAGTGGAGGCTGAAGCGATTGCCTTAGCGAGCCAGCTCGCCCAATTGCCCGGCCACGCCTATCACGGCAATAAGCTCGCCATTCGGGGTGCAACGCTGGAGCGCATCAAGGCCAGCATTAGCAACCATCACGGCAAATAGATTTTCTCCATGACAGCCACCAGACGCCTTGTCCTCACCAGTGATCACGCCGCGATTGAGTTGCGGCGTGCAATCTATGACCATGTGACCACGCTGGGTTGGGACGTTGATGACCTCGGCCCCATGACGCCCGAAAGCACGCCCTATCCTGAACGGGGTGCGGAGGCTGCTCGCCTAGTCGCGGCAGGCCAGTATCGGTCTGGCATTGTTCTGTGCGGGACCGGCCAGGGTATCATGATGGCGGCCAATAAGGTAAAAGGCGTACGCTGTGGCGTATGCATGGACACCTTCTCCGCCCGCATGATCCGCCAGCATAACGATGCCAACATGCTCTCACTTGGTGCGCGCGTTGTCGGCCTTGGTCTCGCGCTCGATATCGTTGACGCATTCCTGTCCGCCGAATTCGAAGGCGGCCGGCATGCGACGCGGGTGGATATGATTAGGGCCTTGGAGGGGTGAGGTTGGGGTGTTGCGTGGGCTAATCTTCTGAAAGAGCGCGCTTTTCAAGAAGTTCTGCCCAGTCATTTGCCCAACCATCCAGTGAGGCAAACTTCCCTGCCAGATCCTTTCCCATGCTCGTCAACTCGTACCCGCTATCACTAAGATCAACCAAGCCCAGAGCTCTCAGTTCCTTAAGGCGTTGATTCAGAACGGTCGGCGAAACGTCATCACATCTGGACCGTAACGCGCGAAATGTTGCGCGCTCATGGCTGAGTTCCCAGATGAGCCGCAGAGTCCAGCGCTGTCCAAGGACATCCAGCAGAACCATGATAGGACGGCCTGTCTGCGAGCCACGAACTGGCGTTCCAGGAAGCTTTTGCAAATTTCGCCCCTATATTGACGCTACATATTTAGTAGCATACCTTCGGCTTGCAAACCTCTAGCAAAGCGAGCCCGCAATGACCACCAGATTAACGCCAATTACCGAACCCTATCCTGAAGACGTGGCCAAAGTCCTAGCCTCCTATCCACAACAAGGCGGATACATACTGGCTCTCTTCCGTGTCTTTGCTAACAGCATGAGATTCTTGAAGAAAGGGGTTCCCAATCTGCTCGACAAAGAAAGCCCGCTACCTCTGCGCATTCGAGAAATTGTCATTCTACGCGTGACCGCCAACAAGAATTGCGAATACGAATGGGGCGTTCATGTCAGCGCATTTGGTGCCCATGCTAAGCTCACCGAGGCACAAATTGCCGCGACCCGCAGCGATCAGGTCGACGACGCGATTTGGTCGTCCGAAGAGGCGTGCCTTTTAAAGGCTGTGGATGGCCTCTGCACTTTTGGCAAGATGGACGTCAAAATCAGCGAGCAATTTGAAGGCGACTGGAGCAAGGAGCAGCAATTGGAAATATTCGCGCTCTGTGGAACCTACCATACGATCAGCTTCGTCGCGAACGCGGCCCACTTGCCGAATGAACCCTTCGGCGCGCGCTTTCCGTGATGCTGCCGGGCGGGCGCGCTATACCGGTTGCGGCTGGCCCCAATAGTTTCCAATCGACCACACATGCTCATCTGGTAACAGCGCGCTGCTCATTCAATGATGTCAAGGACAGAAGCGACTTGTGTGGGCCATAGCCCGAAGGCCGGCGGCCCAAGCGACCCTTGACTTAACTGAATCAGTAAAGACAATTGAAACAAGGTTTTGGGTGAACATAAAGGTCACCAAAACCGATCTGAGGCGTTCGTGGCGGCGGTGGGTACAAGCGCGGAATCTGAGGGCACATCCATCGTCGGATGCGCCAATCTGCAACCGCAAGCCAAGGCTTGGCTGACAAGCTCAAGACGGTGCATCCCTAGTGGGGAATATCCTCTACCGCGCGCAGCGCATTACTACAATTCTGGAACATTAACAGTTTGCAAGAAGGAACCGTCGCTGTCGAACGCACAAAAGGCGACTTTTACTTCAGGAAACTTCTTCTTGAAGCGAGATGAAAGGCTTGCTTGAACCTCATTGAATTCGAGCACAGCAATGTTTTGGCCGCGCGTCTTAATCCGATAAAAACTCAGGCCGCCATCAAACTTGAGCTCAAAATCATCGTTGTAAACAGAAAGACAAGCCCTCAATTCACCGACTGTAAATGTCTGCGACATTCGATATGCTCCTCAAATTCTCAGACACATATATCTAAGATAACAAAAATATACAAATCTATTTTCGAAACACTAATCGACGCAGTGGAAAATGATATTGTAAATTTCGAACGACAACAAAGAGCCAAAGACCGAGTACAATCAGCCACCAGATCCAACCATCAGTTCGTTCAAAAAGCAAAAAAGCCCCGCATGTGCGAGGCTGGTTCGAAGATTTTGGGTGCGGGGGCAGGATTTGAACCTACGACCTTCAGGTTATGAGCCTGACGAGCTACCGGGCTGCTCCACCCCGCGTCAAAGGTGTTCGCATGTATACAGACATAACATGCAAAGGAAGGTCTGATCTGACATCGTCTCGAAAGGAAGGTGTTTTGAATAAGATACTAAGTGCATTCGGCAGACCCGGCAGCGACCTACTCTCCCGCGCCTTAAGACGCAGTACCATCGGCCCTGGGGGACTTAACGACCGAGTTCGGGATGGGATCGGGTGGGGACCCCCCGGCATAGCCGCCAGGTCGGCGGAATGCACTCGTATCTTATTGTCTGACATCGTCTGGTTTGGCACATTTATGTGCTTATGAACGGCGCAGTCTTCACTGCGCATGAGATCGTAGGATCAAGCGATTGAGCGATTAGTACCAGTCAGCTTCAACCCTCGCGGGTCTTCCACACCTGGCCTATCAACGTGATGGTCTATCACGGCTCTCAATGAGACCTCGTTTTTAGGTTAGTTTCCCGCTTAGATGCCTTCAGCGGTTATCTAGTCCATACTTAGCTACCCAGCTGTGCCGTTGGCACGACAACTGGTCCACCAGAGGTATGTTCATCCCGGTCCTCTCGTACTAGGGACAAATCCTATCAAGTCTCGACACCCACGGTAGATAGGGACCAAACTGTCTCACGACGTTCTGAACCCAGCTCACGTACCACTTTAAATGGC
>JAPZTJ010000061.1:0-2500 GCA_027532555.1 Aquidulcibacter sp. | reverse complement strand
GGCTGGTGCCGCTTGGTTTGTGTCAGCAGCATGTCGCCGCCGGGAGTGGCTATCTACTCGGGGGGGCTCAGGACCGCAAGCGCCTTCTGCAGGTAAGCTGCAGTGCGTTGCAGCAGGCCCCTATGGCGGATTTGCATGGCGGACACTTTTCGGATGTTTTTAAGGTCTTTTTGCCAGTTTTCGAGCTGTTTTGTCTTCAGCCAGTGGCAATATAGGCCCGCATCGCGTCTGCTTCTTGTAGGGCTTCATCTATTTTGGCCTTCACTAAATCGCCGATAGAAACCACGCCGACCAGCTTTTCACCCTCTAAAACAGGCAAATGACGAATCCGCCTGTCGGTCATTCTGGCTAGCGCACTATCCACTTTGTCTTTTGGAGCCGCAGTCAGCACATCTTTAGTCATAGCGTCGGCCACTTTAGCCGTCATGGCGGCTGCACCGACTTGTGCGCAGAGCCTTACAATATCTCTTTCCGATAAGATTCCTTCCAAATGACCGTTCGAATCGAGAACAACGAGGGCTCCGACTCGTTTGTCAGTCAGAATCGCTGCCGCCTCTTGCAAGCTATGGTCTGGTGACACGCCCATAATGGTGCCGCCCTTATGCTTTAGGATCTGCGCAATCGTCATGATGCCTTCCCTCCTCCAGGAGCGTCGGCTCTTTTGGCCGAGCTTGCGGACAAGTTGCGCGCGAAAATGGGTCTTGGCAATTTAAAAGTGAGCTCGAGCAGGTCGGATAGCTCTTTAGCTGAGGCGTTAGAGCTATACAGCCTCTCGACGACGGCCGAGACGGGCAAACAGCGGGTAGAGAATTAGGCCTGCTATGAATCCACCTAAATGGCTTTCCCAAGCTATGGGGAGAAAATTGAACACGCGAGCCAAGCCTGCCAAGCCTACATTGATCAATAGGAAAACGGCAGCAGAAGCCAAAACGGGCTTCAACATCGCCTGACCTGGTCGGGCTAGTCCAATGGCCGCCCACAAGAAGCCAGCAAAGACACCCGATATCGCTCCGGATGCTCCGATCGTGAAGCTCTCTGCCCCTGGATTAAATGCGCAGAAAGCTAGGCCGCCGCCTACACCACATAAAAGAAAGAAGACGACAAAGCGGATTGTGCTGTCCTGATTGCGACGCAGTCCCGCTTCGGCGATTGGGCCCGCTTGCAATAGCATTGCCAAATTCATCACTAAGTGAAGCGTGCCGCCATGCAGGAACTGATAGCCAAACAACATCGCCAAAGCGGATATCCAGTTACCAGTTGAGATGTCGTAGGAGAATTGCGAAGGGCTTAAAGCAAATGTTGCTAATGCCGTAGCTAGGGTCGCTGGGTTCTGTATATAAAAAGCGAGGTGGGCGATTATAATGATCCCGATCAGCGTTGCGACACCCATGGGCTTCTGGTTGAAGATCGGTTCGCGCGGCTTTTGTGGCGACATTTTCGGCTCTTGGCTTGGTGGCACCGACTCAGGCTGTCCGCCAGACAGGGCATCTTCCCGATAGAGACTAATGTCTTGAGCCACTAACTATCCTTCATGCAAGAGTCGTCGAATCGCTGCTTCGACTAATTCCAGCCTATCATTGCCGAAAAACATATCATCATAATTAACAAAATAAGTTGGCGAGCCGAAACCGCCGCGTGAAATCAATTCCTCGGTGTTTGCAATTAAGCCCGCCTTTGCTTCTGGGCTTGCCGCTGCTTCAAGGCAGGCAATTCCATCAAGCCCAGCTTGCTCCGCGCAGGCAGCAATTACCTCACTTTGCCCAATATCGAGATCTTGCTCCCAATAGGCCTTAAACAAGGCCCTGGCATATGGGACCAAGCGATCTTGCGACATCGCATAAAAGCAACCGCGCATAGCTGTCACAGAGCGCACGGGGAAAACCGTTGGCGAAATGAGCTTTACTCCAGTCAAACGCGCCCAGTCCGCCAGATCCTTGCGATAATAAGCGGCCTTAATTGGATTTGGATTAGCGCGCTGGGAATAAACATCACCGTTTACCTTGTTGAAAACTCCACCCACTAAGATGGGCTTCCAAATGAGCTCGATAGGTAAGTGAGGCGCACGCTCTAACAGTCGAACAAAAGCCAAATAAGTCCACGGACTAGAGCAATCAAAGAAAAATTCTAAGCCAATTTTCACGAGTCATCCCCCTCAAGACTGGCCCAAATTGAAACAATGGTTTGGGCTGCACGTCAAAAGGGCAAAGTGCTTAAGACGCGAAACGGTTCGCCAATCACGAGAATATCGCCGTACCCATAAGTTATTGTCCGAACGAAATGGCACGTCCATTGCAGACCTGATTGCAGTGTTCGTCTTAGAGGAGCGAAGAATATGAAGGAAGCTCATCCAACTAGCCCTGTGAAGCTTGACGTGAAGCTTGATCGCTCTCGCTTTGCCCGTGCCGCTTTTGGATTGTCGGCTGCAACCTTGAGCGTTGCGGCGATGCTTGCCGCTATGCCTGCCCATGCGCAAAGCCGTGCTGGCTATGCCAATGAATTC
>JAPZTJ010000056.1 GCA_027532555.1 Aquidulcibacter sp. | reverse complement strand
GGGCGCACGGTTTGCGTCGTATTCCGGGCCAGTCCGTTAATCTGGCCCACCCCCTATTTGGCGCGCACCACGCGCCCCGGCCCCTCTGCTTCTTAAGGAGGCAACAAGGTGCACCCCCGGTGGTTTTCCACGCGGGGCTATAGGTGTTTAAGCCGCGATCACCTGCATAGCAGCCGCGTCAAAAGCGCCATTCAAATAGCCTTGTAACCTCCCGCTATAAAACTTATGCTACGCCTACTTTAGGAGTGATTTGTGGCGGAATTTGACTTCAGGGCTAGGATAAAAATCACGCGCGTGGACTCGGACAAGTCACGCCTGCCAACCCCCAGCGAAACCGTTGGATGGATCGCACTTGGGCTTGTCATTGCATGCATTTATTGGACGACCAAGGCGCTCCTCGCACTCGACCGCCAAAAGTCCGTTGGGCAGTTCGAACAAGTCCATCTGCCCGATTCTTTAAACACGAGCCGCAAGACAAAGATCCTTAAGGAGGCCCCGCAGGAATTCCTCGTTAACCCGGATCGGCGACTCGTGGTGTCTTGGCGCAATCCATATCAGTGTGACAAAGAGATTCTCTTGTCCTACCGACCAAGCGACAATTCAGAAGCTGCCCTTAAAACTGAGGTTTTACCTGGGCTCGGCGGCAATAAAATTTTTCCCCTAGTCGGCAAAACAAGCTGGCAAGTACGGTGGGCTCTTCGAAACAAAGCGACAAAGGAGCCGGGCTGCAAGAATGCCGATTATGGTTCTATGCCTTTGGATGTCGAGCTGTTTGGCTTCACCGAGAATATCCCAACTTTCTCGCCAACTAAGAAGTAAAGCCCCTCACCGAGCGGGCACCGCTTTCCAGAAATAGCGCGTAAAGCCGCGTCGGTCGTCCCATTCTTTGACACGAAAAGCCATCCGCACCTCGGTACCACTATCAATCTCGCCGGGTTCAACATCGGCGATGTCCATAAAGATCCGGCCGCCGCCTTCAAAGTCGATTTGGCCATAATGATTGGGTGGGTTCATTGAATAGGTCAGATAGTCCGCTGAATAAGTCAGGACCTTGGCGGCGCGTTCCGCAAACTTATAGGGTTCTTGGCTGTCGACTTCAGGCGAATTCGGGGCAACGGAAATGCGAGTACGCGGATATTGCACCGTACCCGTCACCTGACATTTACCGCCAACGAGGCCCAAAATGCCATCATTATAGCGATACAGCGTCGTCAAAGCAGTCTTATTATCCTTCTCCGCCCGCATGCCTTTATCCCACTCAACCAAGCCATTGAAGACCAGATATTTCATATAGCTGGTCTCTTCCTTCCGGTTGGCGAGCCAGCCCGATAGACCCACTCGGGGTTTGAACTGGGTGATCGCGTCTGTCACTTTAAAGACCAGTGCCTCACAGCCTTGCCCAAATTGCGCCACCAAAATCGTCTGCCCAACTTGCGCCTTCTCCAAAACGCCAGCCAACATCAAAAGCGCGTGGGCACAGCCCGTTTCGCCCACGATCGTACCCAGATTGTCGCACACGGCTTCAGGCTTAAGGCCTAAGCGCTTAGCGATGCCCTCGGCGATGCCCTTAAAGGTGCTGGGCAGAATGAAATGATCGACGGCAGAGGCTTCTAGTCCGGCACTGGCCAAAGCTCGTGTCAAAACCGGCGGCACGATCTTCATATAGCCTTCGTCGCGGATCCAGCGTTCTTCCCATTGATAATCAAAAGCCTCGTCAGCACCGCGAAAATGATCAACGAAATCCACCGTGCTGGCAGCTCCACCAATCCATTCGGCCAGCACATTCTGACGACCCACCACCATGGCCGCGCCGCCATCGCCATAGTCAAACTCTTGCGCTGAAACAGCCTTCGGCACGCGCCGATCACCTGCGGCTACTAGGAGACTGGGATTGGCACCATCGGGCGCACCATTGGCAACGCACAAGGCTTGGGCCAAAGCCGTCATGCCAGCCTTTTGCGTACCAGAGATGTCGGCGGCTTGGATGGTGGGTTCCAGCGTCAAAGCCGCTTGCACAATGCCGGCGTTCAAGCGGTCGGCAAAGGGGGCTGTGGTGGAGGCAAAATAGAGTGCCTTGATGTGAGAGCGATCATCCCCACTCCCCAAAGCATCGCGGGCCGCTTCTACTGCAAAGGTGATCGCATCCTCGTCCCAATTACCAAAAGCACGCTCGCCCTTCGCTTTGCCCATTAAATTGGGCGCGAGCCACGCATTGGTCTGAGCCATCGCTTTCTTCTGCAAGCGCAGGCGCGGCACATAGGCTCCAAAAGCTGTAATCCCAATCATCGCGCCATCTCCCCAAGCATTGTTATTCGTTCTTGTATCAGTCCACTTTGGCGCGAGGTCGTGCCGTTTTCAAGATGGCGGGATCAATTTGGTGAGGTTGGCAGCCGCAGGCATGGAAAAGCTCCGGAACTTCTTCAAGATCGCCACTTTTTTCATGTCGGTTGGATCAACTGCGGCAATGACTTTGCCGAACCCATCCAAACGCGACTCACGAATCCATTCACGCAATTTGGGGTCTTGGCTCCACGCCAATTGGTTCATCATATTGCCCAGCACCGCGCGCGGATACAGGTCCAAGGTGCGCGGCAGGGGAATTGATCCGCATAGGCCATTCTTGGTGGTATCATCCTCATAATTGGCTTCAACATAAGCCGTGAGCGCTGCGCTGAATGCGGGCTGAGGAAGGCGGATCATTTGGGGTATGATCAGATCACCTTGGAATACGGGCACAGCGGGGCGGTCCTCAACCGCAGTGGCGGAGCAGTCGATGAAGAGGGTTCCTTCACCAAACGCCTCCTGCCCCCCCTCAAGCACCACCGACGTCGGGCTGATCGAGGTAACACGGCCCTTGCGGATCACATGCTTGATGCGGGCCAGCTGCGCCACCTCTCCGGTCGAGACCGTGGCATAGCGGTGAAGTGTCGGGCGCACGTTCGGGTCAATCCGCAACATGACACCGCAGGCTTCCAAGCGGTCAAACAAATCATCGACATCGGTCGCCAACGCACAAGCTTCCATCATGTCGGCTTGCCCGGCGATGGTTTCCTCAAAAAAGTCGATGCCGGGCTGGGTCTTCAGGCGATTGAGGAGCCAGGAATCGCGCGGCATGATCCAGCTGATCGACTCAGGGTCTGCACCCGAAGCCAGCAACCAGCAGGCCGCATCCATCCCGGTCTTTCCAGCGCCAACGATCACAAAATGCTTTGGCATCCCTTGGCTACGCTTCCACAAGTGCGGCAACTCATTGAGAGGTACAAAGTCAACGCCAGGCTCAACAACAAATTGCGGCTTGTGGGTAGAAGGAACCGTGGTTCCAAAATACGTGGCATCGACAGTCTTCTTGCGGATATGAACTTGGGTTTCCTTGCCCGACAACAAGGATACAAACCGGCCGTTCCCTTGGTAATTCGACATCGGAAAATACTGGACTCGACCGCTCGCCAGCAGGCGCTGGTTCATCACCTTCTCAAAATAGCCACTGACTTCAGGGCCAGATGCGAGCTCATAGAGACCTTGATTTACCCCGGTTTCATCGATGCGATCGCCTCCCAAAGGCAGCGAATTCACACCATAAAAAGCAGAAGGCTGGTGCAAGGAAACAAAGCTATAGGCATCGTTCCAATGGCCGCCAGGCTTGCCGTGGCGATCAACGATGGTGAAGTGGGCGTTTGTCTCTGCCAACAACGTATCAGCAAACGCAAGGCCAACAGCCCCTGCCCCGACAATCAGATAATCGGTTTCCATGAATGGCCTTTCGTGAAACAAGCCCCGATGTCCTTAGAGGCTTGTGACAGCTTTTACCACCAAGATTTCGCCTTCGCGTTGAAGCCAGACTGTGCTTCGAGAACGCCAGCAACCGCAAACACGGTCTCTTCGTCTAAGGCCCGTCCAATGACTTGCAACCCCAGTGGGAGACCTTGAGAATCGAGCGCCGCAGGCACCGAAATACCTGGCAGACCTGCGAGGTTAGCCGTCACGGTGAAGACGTCATTCAGATACATCTGAATAGGGTCATCACTCTTCTCGCCTAAGCCAAACGCTGCCGATGGCGCGGTTGGGGTCAAGAGTGCGTCGCATTTCTGCCAAGCCAAGCGGAAGTCCTCAGCAATCCTGGTGCGGACCCGTTGGGCACGCAGGTAATAGGCATCATAATAGCCAGCCGACAGCACATAGGTGCCGATCAGAATGCGCCGCTTAACTTCATTGCCAAACCCTTGCGCCCGGCTCTGCTCATAGACTTCGGTCAAAGTTTCCCCCTCGACGCGCGCGCCAAATCGCATGCCATCATAGCGGGCAAGGTTGGAGGAAGCTTCGGCTGGGGCTACGATGTAATAGCAGGGCAAAGCGTATTTTGTGTGTGGCAGAGAAACATCGACGATTTCCGCGCCTGCATCTTTCAGCCAAGCGATGCCATCGCTCCACAGCTTTTCGATTGCCTCTGGCATGCCGTCGACCCGATATTCCTTGGGCACGCCAATCTTCAAACCTTTGACGCCACGGGCGACAGCGGCAGCAAAATCAGGGACAGGGATCTGCAGGCTGGTTGAGTCCTTAGGATCGTGACCGCACATCGACTCCAGCATGATCGCACTGTCCAAAACCGTCTTGGCAATTGGACCCGCTTGATCGAGTGAGCTAGCAAACGCGACAATACCAAAGCGGCTGGCGCGGCCATAAGTTGGCTTGATGCCAACAGTGCCGGTAAAACTTGCAGGCTGACGGATCGAGCCACCCGTGTCGGTTGCCGTAGCACCTAAGCATAAATCTGCGGCAACTGCCGCAGCTGACCCGCCAGAGGAGCCGCCAGGAGTCAACGAAGCATTGGCACCGTCCTGGCGTTTCCAAGGGTTGACCACAGGCCCAAAGCGGCTGGTTTCATTGGAGGAGCCCATGGCAAACTCATCCATATTGAGCTTACCCAACATCACCGCGCCATCGCGCCACAATTGGCTGGTGACCGTGCTTTCATAAGTTGGCTTGAACTCACCCAAAATGTTGGAACAGGCGGTTGCGCGCACACCTTCGGTGCAGAACAAATCCTTGATGCCCAGCGGAATGCCTTCCAAGCGGCCAGCGCTGCCGTCCTTCAAGCGCGCATCAGACGCAGCAGCCATTGCAAGCGCTTTCTCAGGCGTCGTGACAACATAGGCATTAAGGCGCGGATTGGCAGCTTCGATGGCGGCATTAAATTCCGTGGCTAGTTCGACCGCCGAAAAGGCTTTCGACGCCAAACCGTCGCGGGCTGCGGCTAGGGTCAGCTCAGTCAATTTGGTCATTTATTCAACCACCTTTGGAACCACAAAGAAGCCGTCTGCGCTACGGGGCGCATTGGCGACGATTTTTTGCGAGTTGCCGCCATCGGTCACAACGTCGTCGCGCAGTGGCAGCGTTGTTTCCACAGCGCTTGTCATCGGCTCAACACCCTCAACATCGACTTCATTGAGCATCTCAATCCAGCCGAGAATCGTGTTCAGTTCGCCAGCCAAGCTTTCAAGGCGGGAATCAGGTTCGTGAATGCGCGCCAATCTGGCGACACGCCGCACAGTGTTTGCGTCTACTGCCATGGGTTGAAGGTCCTTATCGTAGACTTGTCGCTAACGGCTCATGCCGCCAAGAGCAAGGATTCAGGCCAGTAAGCGGGCCATTCGATGGCAGAGAGAACAGCTTAGGAGGCGTCATC
Organism: Aquidulcibacter sp.; assembly: GCA_027532555.1. Lineage (GTDB taxonomy): Bacteria > Pseudomonadota > Alphaproteobacteria > Caulobacterales > Aquidulcibacteraceae > Aquidulcibacter > Aquidulcibacter rimovensis. The sequence continues at coordinate 21,224 of JAPZTJ010000056.1, read as the reverse complement.
GCCATTTAGTTATCCCCCGTCTGGCGCAGGGGATTATAGTGACGGCTCAATACGCAAAAAAGATCGCCACCCACCTTGGGAGGAAAGTAAAAATTGTGACAACCAAGAGCCTTACCTACTCGGGGCAACAGCGCGGTTTGGGCTTTCCCGCCTTATCGGCACACATAGGTGCTGATATCGGTTATGTTCAGACCTTCCCTACAGCTGTTTGCATGTTGTGAGTGGCTGCTTTGAGCCTCTGTCCGCGACACGAACATTACCAGACTGGCCAAGATGATCCATAAAGCCAACGAGTGTGCGACTTCTTTCATAGTTTGCTCCAGTAGCCTCAGGTCAGTCTTGTTCATTCGGCTTCACGAGATGCTACTCTCTCTGAACCGTTTCAAATTATTGAATGCAGCATGTTTTAAATGTGATTCCAACATAATCCCTAAATGCTATCTGCGTCGCGGAGAGAAAATGAATTGTCTTGACGATGCGCTGCATACAGGATGTACGTGACGCTTTTTCTATGCGCCATCTTTTTTATCCATCACCTATGGTCGTTGCACGAATTTTCTGCCACATAACGCTATGACCACATCTTCTCCGAGCAATCCCGTACCTGGTAAGCGGGCTACATCTGGCTTTATCTTTGTTTTTATTACAATTACTTTGGATATGCTGGCGCTGGGCATGATTGTTCCCGTATTGCCCAATCTGTTGAAAGACATGACGGGCGGAGACGTCGGTGAAGCTGCCCATATGATCGGAATTTTTGGGCTTTTCTGGGCTCTGATGCAGTTCATCAGTATGCCGATTTTGGGTGCTTTGTCGGACCAGATCGGACGCAAACCTATTCTGTTGATATCGAACTTTGGACAGGCGCTTGCAAACTTAATGACGGCATTTGCGCCTGGCTTTTGGGTCTTGCTCTTGTCGCGCACTCTGTCCGGCGCGGTAAGTGCGGTGGGTTCTGCCGCCAATGCCTATGTAGCCGACAGCGAACCAGTTGAAACACGGGCGCAAAAGTTTGGCATGCTGGGTGCAGCCTTTGGCTTGGGCTTTATTCTAGGCCCGGCCATTGGCGGCTATCTCGGGCGGATTGACTTGCGGCTCCCATTTTTAGTGGCAGCCGGGATGTGCACCGCGAACGGTCTATTTGGGCTGTTCATGCTGAAGGAATCTTTGTCGCCTGAAAATCGCAGACCTTTTCGATGGAACAGCGCCAATCCGATCGACTCGCTCCAATTTTTGGGAGCAAACCCAAAAATCTTGAAACTCGCCTTGATCCGCGGTCTGTGCGACTTCGCCCAAGTTGTTTATCCCGCCACTTTTGTCCTTTATGGCTTCTACCGCTACGGGTGGGAATCTGATGTGGCAGGCCTTACTTTGGGATTGGTTGGCCTTTGCTCCATGATTGTTCAGGCAGCCCTTGTCGGCAGGATTATCCGCCGTATTGGCGAGGTTTCAACTTTGATTTTGGGGCTGTTGTTGGGCGCTGTTGGCTATGGGCTATATGCTTGGGCACCCAATCAATACATTCTTTGGGCTTCAATCCCGATTGCGTCCTTGGCCGGCATTTATGGAGCAGCCATTCAATCCTTATTGACGCGGCAAATTGGTCCGGACGAACAAGGGCGCTTGCAAGGTGCCGTGGGTGCGGTTCAAGCGGCGACCAGCATGGTCGGCCCACTGGTCTTTACCGCTATATTTGCGTGGTCGGTCGCACCCGTGCGTGAGCCCAGTCTGCCCGGTCTCGCCTTAAGCTTAGCGGCTTTTTGTTTGCTCATTGCAACAGGAATTGCGGCCACAGGTGCACGCCAGTTTCGGGCCGATCAAGCCTCAGCAAAGAACTGACCGCGAAGGACTAAACCCGGATCGCCAATGCACGCATAAAAATCTCAGGATCGACATTGCCGCCGCTGCCCGTGACGGCAATCACTTGGCCTTTGGCGGAGACCTTACCTGACAAAACCGCCGCAAGTGCGGCCGCGCCACCTGGCTCTAGGACGATCCGCAGATATTTGAAGGCAAATGCCATTGCTTGCAGCACTTCATCATCACTGACCGCGACCCCCTTGGTGCCGACACGCGAGAGAATCTCAAACGTCAATTCGCCTGGGATCTGCGTCATCAAAGCATCTTGGATGGTGCGTGTGCCCGGCTCATTGGCAACGCGTTGGCTCAAGGCAAGCGAGCGGGTCAGGTCATCATGCGAGACAGGCTCGGCTCCGATCAATTGGGTTGCGGGCGAGAGCGCCTCTAATGCGAGGCCAATGCCTGCCGCAAGACCGCCGCCACTCGCACAACTAACCAGAACATCAAGTTCCAGTCCCAATTCCCTGACTTGATTGATGATTTCGAGTCCACAAGTTCCTTGGCCTGCAATCACGTCGGGATGATCAAAGGGCGGGATCAGGGTCGCGCCTGTCTCTTCAGCGATGGCTGCGCCAATGGCTTCGCGGCTCTCGAGAACGCGGTCATAAATAACAATCTTGCCGCCATCGGCTTCTACGGATTCAAGTTTGCCCTTCGGCGCATCTGAAGGCACTACAATCGTAGCAGACATCCCCAAATGCTTGGCGACACAAGCAATACCTTGGGCGTGATTGCCAGACGAGAAAGCGACAACCCCTTTGGCACGATCCTCAACCGGTATCTTCAGCATGGCGTTGGCCGCACCGCGCATCTTGAACGCCCCGCGCGGCTGGAGGCAATCGGCTTTGACAAAGATTTGGCCACCGCTTGCTTGATCCAGCGCATCAGCGCGCAGCAAAGGGGTTACCAAAGCGAGGGGTCGGATGCGGCGATCTGCTTCTAGGACGTCCGCGAAAGTGGGTAAGGTCATGCACCCTTCCTCACGCGCCACGCTTTGAAGGTCAAGACCGTGGCTTGGCTCGAGACGTTGGTTGCGCAGTAGCGGGATCGTCTGGCCAGACATGCCGGGGGTAGCGCGCCTTCATGTCTTTCTTCACATCGTGCCAACCCGCCTTCCAGAACTCTGGCAGATTAGAAGTCACAGCAATCGGGCGATGGGCGGGCGAAAGCAATTGGAAGACCAACGGCACCTGCCCTCCCGCCAACACGGGATGCCGCGATAGGCCAAACAATTCCTGCACGCGAACTGCCACCGTTGGCCCCTGCTCAGCCGAATAATCAATTGAATGTCGGGTTTCGAGTGGTGTCTCAAAGTGTGATGGCGCAGCTTCTGCCAAAGCCTGCCGTTCGGGCCAAGACAATGCGTTTTCAAGCGCTTGAGCTACATCGATATCCGACAAAGCCTTCACCCCGATCAGTGCTGGCATCAACCAAGCCTCAAGAGAGTCTTCAAAGACACCGAGTTTGCCTTGGGGCCATTGGTCTGGGTCGCGGGCATACAGCCAATGCAAGCGCTCAACGAACGACTTGGCTCGATCAGACCAGTTGAGCTTGTCGATGCCAAGGCTGCGTACAGCGTCGAGTAGGCCTGCTTCAATCTGATCCGCAGTCAAGGAAACTGGGCGCTCTTCGAGGACAAGCGCGCCGAGGCGACGCAGGTGACGCCCCTGCATAGTCCCCCGCGCACGATCAAACTGTGTCTGGGTTCGGGTTTCGATCTGGCTTGCGAAAATCTCTTCAAGATCGGACCGGTCGAGCCGTGCAGCTTCCCCAATTCGCGCATTGGCCGCTTTGCCTTGAAGGGACCCAATGGCCAGAAATTCTGCTGTTGCCAAAGCCTCATGGGCCGGCAATTCGCCGCCGCTGCCATTGACCAAAATGAAGCCGCCCCGGCGATCACGCGCCTTGGCGACCCGTTCTGGAAAGGCCAGCGCGAGAGATCGACCGGCCAGTTCTGTGACGAGGGCTTCTGTCGCACCGACTTGCTTTGCCCAACCCAGAGCTTGGGCACGAGCCTTGGTTGCACGCGGAGCGCGGTCGCGCGTAAACGCGATAAGGCGCTGTTCGAGGTCGATGGACGAGCCCCCCCAGTCCACGCTCGCTCAATAGGGCTGCCAGATGGGCTGCAGTATTGCCAAAGCCAAGCTCGCCAGCCCGCACAATCATGTGGGCCAATCGGGGTGGCAGGCCAAAGCCCACCAACTTCTTGCCATGTGGCGTCAAACGTGAGGGTTGACCAGCCTGAGAAGTCAAAGCTTCTAGGTCGATCAGAAGTTTGGTGGCTTCTTTCAAAGCCGGGGTTGGAGGTGGGTCCAACCACTTTAAACTCGCAGGCTCCGACACTCCGAAAGACGACAAAGTTAGCACCAAGGGGGCAAGGTCTGCTTCTAGAATTTCAGGGCGATCATAGGCCGGAAACGCGCCCATCTCCACCTCTTCCCATAAGCGATAACATTGTCCAGGTGCCGTTCGACCAGCCCGGCCACGGCGTTGGTCACATGCAGCACGGCTGGCGCGCACAGTCACCAAGCGGGTCAAGCCGCTATCGGGTTCAAAGGATGGTCTTCGCGATAGCCCGGCGTCGACAACAATCCGCACACCCTCAATCGTCAGACTGGTCTCGGCAATGGCCGTTGAAAGAATGATTTTTCGGGCCACACCGACTTTCGGACGAAGCGCTTGGTCCTGCTCAGCTTGGCTGAGCGATCCATGCAATGCGAGAACGGCGCAAGACATACTCGCAGCTTTGGTGTGAATGGCCTCATAGGCCCGGTTGATCTCAGCCGTGCCGGGAAGGAACACCAACACATCGCCTGGCCCCTTCGATAAAGCCCGCAGGGCGGCATTGGCCGCCTGGACTTCGATAGGTTGGTCTTGTGTGCGACCAACATAGAAGGTCTCAATCGGGTAAAGCCTGCCGTCACTTTCAATGAGGTCAGCGCCGCCCAATTGAGCTGCCAAGCGCCCGCCTTCAACCGTCGCAGACATGGCAATCAGACGCAAATCCTCCCGCAAGCCCGCTTGAATGTCGAGCGCAAGCGCTAAGCCTAAGTCACCTTCCAGATTGCGCTCATGGACCTCATCGAAGATGACCGCAGCCACATCACTCAATTCCGGATCAGCCAGCATACGCCTTGTGAGAATGCCTTCGGTGATTACTTCAATCCGTGTCCGTGCGGTGATCTTTTTATCGAGCCGCACCTGATAGCCGATTGTCTCGCCCACAGCTTCGCCCAGCAAGTCTGCCATCCGGCCAGCCGCTGCTCGCGCGGCCAAACGCCTTGGAGCAAGCATCAGGATTTTCTTGCCGTTCACCCATGGCTGATCCAGCAAAGCCAGCGGCACCGAAGTGGTTTTGCCAGCCCCGGGTGGCGCTACCAAAACTGCAGAAGACTGGGTAAGCAAGACTTGAGCCAAGCGGTCCAGCACGGCAACAATTGGCAAATCTGGCGGAATGGCCGCCAACATAGCCGCTTATTCTTGATCTGGGTCGGTTGCGACCCCAACACGCTGCGCGAGCGAGGCTGCCATAAACATATCCAAATCCCCATCCAGTACGCCCGACGTGTCCGACGTCTCAGCCCCGGTGCGAAGATCTTTCACCATCTGATAGGGCTGCAGAACATAGGACCGGATTTGATGGCCCCAGCCAATATCGGTCTTTTGGTCTTCCAAGGCGTTGGCGGCGGCTTCGCGCTTTTGCAACTCCATCTCATAGAGGCGGGCCCGCAACATTTTCCAGGCAATTTCGCGGTTCTTATGCTGACTACGCTCTTGCTGCGAGGCACAAGCGATCCCGGTCGGTATGTGGGTAATGCGAACAGCAGAGTCGGTCTTGTTGATGTGCTGCCCACCCGCGCCGGAAGCGCGATAGGTATCGATGCGCACATCCTTATCTTGAATATCGATCACGATGGTATCGTCGACCACGGGATAAACCCAGACGCTTGAGAAACTGGTATGACGCTTAGCCGCACTGTCGAATGGCGAAATCCGAACCAGTCGATGTACGCCAGATTCTGTCTTCAACCAGCCAAATGCATTCTCACCCTTAATCAAGAGGGTCGACGACTTGATGCCTGCCTCTTCGCCGACACTCTCTTCAATCTCCTCGACAGTCATGCCGCGCGATTGCGCCCATCGGACATACATGCGGCGCAAGATACTGGCCCAATCTTGACTCTCCGTGCCACCAGCGCCCGCATTGATTTCAAGATACGCATCATTGCCATCTGCTTCACCCGATAAAAGCGCTTCTAGCTCAGCACGATCCGCGCGGGTCTTCGCCTCCAGAAGGCCCTTTCGAGCTTCTTCAATCATATCCTCATCGCCTTCGGCTTCTGCCATTTCAGCGAGTTCAACATGGTCAGATAGATCGCGCTCAAGCTGGCGGACTGCCTCGACGGAGGCTTGAATACGGTTGCGCTCGCGCATCAAGCCTTGGGCTTCTTGAGGATTATTCCACAGATCAGACCGCTCGCTCAACGCATCGAGTTCGTCCAAGCGGCGCAAAGCAACATCCCAGTCTAACCGGCGACGCAACAGCGCCACGGATTTGCTGATGTCACGACTAAGCGCTTCAAGTTCGGCGCGCATAAGGTCTCTCCAAATCAATCCACGCAGATGGCGGAAATAGGCAAGGCCGGCCTGAAGGTCCAGACCGGCCAAAAAATAGTGTCAGTTTGCTTCGTCAGCCTTCTTTTTCGGCTTTCGGAGCGGCAGTCGGTGCGGATGCAGGCGCAGCCTTAGGCACAGTTTTCGTGGTTGCAGGGGCACGAGCGGCTGGTGTGTCCTCGATCACAATTGAGCTTCCTGGCCTTGTGTCGACACGAGGTCCATCGGTTCGGCCGCTGCGCATTTGCGCCAAAGTGGCCGCAGCTCCGGCTGGATTGGTTTGCAATTCAGCCAGAATATTCATCCGCTCTTCTGCTTCGATTTCGCGCTTAACTTCAGGCGAGGCGGTAAAATCCTCGACCGGACGGCCCTCATGGGCCTTCATCATATATTGTTTGAAGATCGGCCCGGCCACAGGGCCGCCGGAGGCGCCTTCATAAATCGTGCGAGGCAAATCGTAGCCAACATAAACGCCCGTAGCGATAGAGGGCGAGAAGCCAACGAACCAAGCATCCTTATAGTCGCTGGTGGTCCCAGTCTTACCAGCAACGGGACGACCGAAATCCACGCCGCGCCCGGTACCCTTCAAAACGACGTCGCGCAAAATGCCAGTCATTTCCCAAGCTGTGCGAGGAGAAACTACTTGCACGCCCCATGGATCGATTTTGGGCGGCCCCGCATCAGGATTCAACGCCGTATCGCAAGCAGGGCAGGATCGCCGGTCCGAACGCCAAACAGTGCGGCCGCGCGGGTCTTGCAGGCGGTCATAAAAGACGGGCGGAATATAGCGCCCACCATTGGGAAAAACGGCAAAAGCCGAGGTTAGGCGCAGCACGGTTGTTTCTCCTGCCCCCAACGCCATCGTCAAGTCGTTCGGCAAATCATCATAAACGCCAAAACGGCGAGCATAATCTGCCACCCGGCGCATCCCAATGCGACGAGCGATGCGCACCGTCACAGTATTGCGCGACATAACCAATGCTTGGCTTAAGGTCATAACACCATAGAACCGGCGGTCTGCGTTTTCAGGACTCCAGCCACCACCCCGGATTCTCTCATCAGAAATCTTGGTCTCTGGCGTCAAGCCCTGCTCTAATGCCGCAGCATAAATGATTGGCTTAAAGGACGATCCGGGTTGGCGTTTGGCTTGCGTGGCGCGGTTGAAGCCAGAATCCTCAACATCCATGCCGCCCGCCATGGCGATGACGGACCCGGTCTGAACATCGATAGAAACCAGCGCACCTTGAATACCTTGGTGGCGTTGCAATTGCAGCGTGCCGTCGTCCTGGCGGCCCAACCATACCAAGGCACCATCGGTCAAAGGCTTTGAAGAACGCAACGCCCAGTCTTTATCGGCCTGAGGGATAGGAACTTTAGTACCATTGGTCAGACCAAATGATTGGGCACGATCCAGCACGACGGCAAAAACAGCGCGAGGATCAGGCCGCCAGTAGCGGGCTTTGGCTAGCCGCGACGGCCAATCTCCGCCCACACTCATCACACCAACCGCGCCAGCGAAGCCGCGCGTCCGGCGGGGGTCCAAGCGGTTAAGGCTGGCGGTCAGTGCTTCACGCGCATATTTCTGCTTATCTAGATCCACGGTGGAGCGGACAATAAAGCCACGCGAATAAGGGGCGTCCTTGCCAAAGCGGCGGATCAAGTCACGCCGCACTTCCTCCACGAACTCCCCCGCATCGGGGTCTGTCCAACTACCGCGTGGACTAGGATTAACGGTCAAAGGCTCCGCGCGCGCTGCAGCGGCTTGCTGGGTTGTTATGAAGCCATTGTCTGCCATGCGCCCGATCACCCAATTGCGACGGGCTAATGCACGCTCCATATGGCGCTGCGGGTTATAATTGTTCGGCCCCTTTGGCAGAGCCCCCAGATAGGCGGCTTGAGCGATGGTCAAATCACGAACATCTTTGCCAAAATAGGTTTGAGCGGCAGCCTGCACGCCATACGAACGAAAGCCCAAGAAAATCTGATTAACATAGACTTCTATGATCTGGTCCTTAGTAAGAACCTCTTCGATCCTTATGGAAACCAAACCTTCTCGCACCTTCGATAAAATCTTGTCCAAGGTAGAGCCACGCGCATCATCTAACAGCAACACGTTTTCGGCCACCTGTTGCGTGATGGTCGAAGCCCCTTGCATCCGCCGCTCGCCAAGGTTGCTGATATTAAACAGAACCGCGCGTGCAACGCCCATGAGGTCCACGCCAGAATGGGAGTAAAAGTCCTTATCTTCAGCCGCCATGAAGGCGGCGATCACATGGTCAGGCACTTGCTCAATGGGAATGTAAGAGCGGTTCTGCCGCGCAAACAACCCAATTTGACGACCATCTGAGGAATAGATCGTGCTCGATACTGCTGGTTGGTAGTTTGCGAGCTTCTGGTGATCCGGCAGCCCTTGCAGCGCCATATTCACCAAAATCACAGCACCGATCACGCCCATGGCAATCGCGACCAGAGCGGTCAGAGCAATGATCTTCAAATAACGCATCGTCGCTTGGTCTTCCTCGGTTGAGTCCGCCGCGTTCAGTGCTTTTGCGCTGTCCCGTGCATCCCCCAAATACTGCCTTCCAGTATGACCTGCTTGGCGCGCAAGTTAAAGCGCCCTTTCCCAGTTGTGCTGCCGCAAGTAGGGCAGAACTTATTCCTATTTGGTAGCCCCGCCACTGATCACCTGTACCCGATCAAAATAGGCGCTAATGGATTTTGCGGTTGCTGCCATCTGACGGCTGCGGAACTGAGGATTGCGCAAGCGTGCTTCGTCTTCGGGATGCGACATAAAGCCCATCTCCAACAGGACTGCTGGCACCCGGGGCGAGAGCAATACAAAGAAGCCCGCCCGCCGGTGCGAGGTCTGGGTAACTGGGCCGACGTTGCGGATCTCGCCTATCAAGGACTGCCCAAAAATAGCGGATTGGTTTTTGGTGTCGCGTTGGGTCAGATCGCGGAGGATTTCCATAACCGATTTGTCTTGGGTCTGATTTGGCTGGGCAATGGACCAATTGTCATTGTTTAGCAGCTGGCGCGCGCGTTGACCGCCTGCTTCTGACAAAGTATATACGGTCGCCCCCACAGCACGTGAGCCAGCCGGCGCGGAGTCAGCATGCAAGGATATGAACAGATCGGCGCGCTTGTCGCGGGCGATCAAAATCCGACGCTCCAAGGTTAAGAACACATCGGAGTCACGCGTCAAGATTACTTCGAACCGGCGATCACGCCGCAAATAATCGCGCAATAAAATGGCGCTAGCGAGGGTCACTTCCTTTTCAAACAAGGTGCCGGATACCCCAGGCGCGCCTGGATCCTTACCACCATGGCCAGGATCAATCACGATCACAAATCGCTTCCCAGAAGGATTGGGACGGATCGGCGTCGGCACGCTATTGACCTTCTCTACCGCACGCGGCTTCGGCAAAGGTGCAGTTGTGGCAAAAGTGTTGGGATTGGTCGGCACCAGTTCGAGCCGCAGCTGTCGACTGCCCAAAACGCCGACAATCTCGTGCTTTCGTACCCGCATTGGGCCAGTGAGATCCAGCACAATGCGCGATTCTGATTGCGACTTGTCGGCAAAACGGATCTGCGAGACGCCGCCCTCGCCGATCAAGGTACCAGCCTTCCCATTGCCAAGGCCCCAATTCACGCGCGGCATATCGATGACAAGTCGCGGTGAGGGTGTTGGCAGGGCAAAAAAACGATACTTGATCGCTTGGTCCAAGCGAATTGTAACAATAGTGGCTTCAGCAGCTTGACTAGCGGTGATCGCACTCACACGGGGCAGACCACGTGTTTGGGCTTGGGCTTGAGCAAATTCGGGGCTACCCTGCGTCAAAGGTGCCCGCCAAACTATTGATAATGAGGCCAAACCCAGCGCGAGCACCAACAAAGCAGCGCAACGCCAAGCAAAACTCCGCTGCGCCCGAAACAAGCGGGTCACCGCGGCAATCACTGTTTGATAAGACAATGGCTTCATGAAGGGTCCGACTGCCGAATCTGTGTGAAAATAAGCCTTAGCTTGATACCTTTAACCCACCGGACCTGTCCAATGTGGAATCAGGGAGCAAGTCGCGCTTCCCTTTCGGTGCGAAGTGAGGCAGTGTAAACTTCGATGCGGACTGGATCAAAATTTGATCTGTGCCGTGTTGTTTTTTTGGAACCGGACTTGCGCATTTGAAAGCCAAGTCTCAACCAGTTCATTCGATATGCCTCTGGGCATATTTTAAGTCGGGACGCTCCGCGGCGATGACAGTGCGCGCCACTCTGTTTTTAGAGACATTGATCTTCAGCGAAGCTATGGCGCACGCGCGCCATTCGCAGGGGCCTTTTGGCCAGGATCTAGGTGCTGCTCTCCCATCGCGCTTCGTTCAGCGCCGACTTTCATCAACAACCTTTTACGATTCGCGCTCATTGACCGGGAGACGACGCCACTGCGTTGCCCTGCGGCCGAGCCAGCGCGCTGGAGCTTACATCTATGTCCAAAACAATGCTGATCGACGCGGCTCACCCGGAGGAGACCCGGGTTGTCGTGCTCGCTGGAAACCAAATAGACGACTTCGACTTTGAATCTGCCTCCAAAAAGCAAATTCGCGGCAACATCTATCTTGCAAAAGTTACGCGGGTAGAACCCTCCTTACAGGCGGGTTTTGTTGAATATGGCGGTAACCGCCATGGCTTCCTTGCCTTTGGTGAAATTCACCCCGACTATTACCAGATCCCAGCGGCGGACCGCGAAGCTTTGCTCGCCGAAGAAGCCGAACAAGCCGCCCTTGACGAAGAAGGGGACGGCGATGACGAGCAGGTTCGTGCACGCCGAGCAGCCCAACGTCGCTACAAAATCCAAGAAGTGATTCGCCGTCGCCAGATCATGCTGGTGCAAGCGGTTAAAGAAGAGCGCGGCAATAAAGGTGCTGCCCTCACCACCTATTTGTCACTCGCAGGGCGTTATTGCGTGCTGATGCCCAACACCCCACGCGGCGGCGGCATTTCGCGTAAAATCACCGCTGTCGGCGATCGCAAGCGCCTAAAGTCTGTGATCTCTGAACTTGAAGTCCCAAAGGGCATGGGCTTGATCATCCGCACCGCGGGGGCCAAGCGCACAAAGATCGAAATCAAGCGCGACTATGAGTATCTCTTGCGACTGTGGGACGATATTCGCGAGCGCACCATGAAGTCGATTGCGCCATCTTTGATCCACGAAGAAGATAATCTGGTAAAGCGCGCGGTTCGCGACCTTTATGACAAAGATGTCGACGCAATCCTGGTTGAAGGCGAAGAAGCCTATCGTGAAGCCAAAGACTTCATCAAAATGCTGATGCCAAGCCATGCGAAGAAGGTGCAGCAATATAAGGCCGCAACACCTTTGTTTTCGCGCATGAAGGTGGAAAGCCAGCTGGAAAGCATCCACTCCCCGATCGTGCAATTGCGCTCGGGTGGCTATATTGTGATCAACCAGACCGAAGCTCTTGTCGCGATTGACGTGAACTCCGGCCGCTCCACGCGCGAGCGTTCGATTGAATCGACCGCTCTCAAGACCAATCTTGAGGCTGCCGAAGAAGCTGCACGCCAAATGCGCTTGCGCGACTTAGCTGGGCTTGTTGTGCTCGACTTCATCGACATGGAAGAAAACCGCAATGATCGTGCGGTTGAAAAAAAGATGAAAGACGCGCTGCGATTTGACCGCGCGCGGGTCCAAATGGGTAAAATCTCGGGCTTTGGTCTGTTGGAGATTTCCCGTCAGCGTCGCCGGACTGGCGTGCTGGAAGGCTCTAGCCACATTTGTCCGACTTGTGATGGTACCGGGCGCGTCCGCTCGCCAGAATCTGCGAGCTTGCAAGCGCTGCGGTCGGTTGAGGCTGCTGTTGCCAATCGCAAGGATTGTGAAGTCGCGCTGCATGCCGATATCGCGACGGCACTTTATCTGTTGAACGAAAAGCGTGACCACCTCACGCGTCTGGTTCAAGAGCGCGGCCTTGTCGTGCGTGTATTTGCCGAGTCTGACATGACGCCCGGCCAGTACCGCTTTGAAATCGTCGAGCTGGGCGAAGAATTGCTCGACGATGATTTCGTCCCCGTTTATGTGAAGATCGACGATCCAATCGACGAAGATGATGAAGTCATCGAAGACGATGAAGATGAAGATCAAGCCGAAGCCGATGGTGACGGTGAAGAACGCGTCAGCGCCAAAGAAGGTCAGGACAGTGAAGGCCCACGTGAAGGCGGCAAGCGTCGGCGTCGGCGTCGTCGTGGCGGCCGTCGTGACGAGGCAGGCGAAGGCGAGGCTTCAGCTCGAAGCCCTGAAGGCGAAGCTGGAGAACCCCTTGAAGCCTCTGGCACGGATGAAGGTGAAGGCGAGGAAGAGGCTGGTCCTGAAGGGGAAACCCCGGCTGAAGCTCAAGCCCGACGCCGTCGCCGTCGCGGACGCCGCGGTGGTCGTCGCAGACGTGAAGGTGAAGCCTTGCGCTTGGGCCAAACGGACGGTCAGCCACAGGCCGAAGGCGTTGAATCCGCGCCTGAGATTGCAGGCATGGAGACCATCCATGTCGACGGCGCTGACGCAGATGCACCAGCTAGCGATTTGACGGCAGTCCCTGCGGTTGAGCCCCTGCCCGTTTCTGAGGCGCCAGCTAAACGAAAGCGTCCAAGCCGGAAAAAATCTGCCGAGGATGCAGCAGAGGTTCCGGTTGAAGTTGCGGTAGTTGAGGCCGCGGAAGAAGTCGAACCCATTGTCGCCGAAGCAGCAGCACCAGCAAAGAAGGCACCAGCAAAGCGGGCTCCCCGTGGCGCAAAGGCAGCCGCCAAGGCGATAGAAGAGGCAGTTGCCCCGGTTGAGGAGGCTGCTCCAGTCGAAACCGAACCTACAGCTGCAGTGGAGGCTCCTGAGCCTGCCGCAGACTCAACGCCAGCCGCACCCCGCAAGAGTGGCTGGTGGTCACGCAATGCTCAAAAGCTGTTTGGGAACTAAAGCAAGACAATTTGAACCAATATCGGATCAAAGAGGGGCCAGATTCCATCGGGAGTCTGGCCCTTTCCGTCTAGCATATAGTCCTCTTGCTAGGTTCTTTGGCGGTTTCAGCTCTGGTTCATCCCACTGCCGCGAAATTGCCCTATTATCCATGAAAACAGTTTGGTGCTAAGACGAAGTCGATGGTTTGAAACGAAAGAAAAGGGTGATTGGTCCAGAAACATGATAGACAACGCCAACTTAAAGCTTGGACCCTCCCCCCGCGAGCGCGCGCATCGGCTATCGCCCTTTCGGGCGCTGGCCTTTGCCATGGCCATCTCGTTCGCGCCGTTTCAAGCGCAAGCACAATCCCTAGTCCGCGACGCCGAAATTGAACGGACGTTGCGCGATTACTCAAACCCGATTTTCGAAGCGGCAGGTCTCGCGCCCAATGACGTTAAAATCTACATTGTCGGCGATAAAACGCTCAACGCCTTTGTTACTAGAGGCCAGAACGTCTTTCTTCACACGGGCCTGATCTTAGAGACTGAAACGCCAAACCAGCTAAAGGGCGTGATTGCGCATGAGACCGGACACATCTCTGGCGGGCATTTAGCGCGATCCGATGCCAATATCCGCGAGGCCATGCGACCAGCTTATGTGACCATTGCGCTGGGGCTATTGGCCATTGCTGCGGGTGCACCAGATGCCGGCGCAGCGCTTTTGGCCAGTTCGCAACAATTTGCGATGCTGAGTTTCTTCACCTTCACCCGCGTGCAGGAAAGCAGCGCAGATCAGGCGGCGGTAACATTTCTTGAAAAGTCCGGGCAATCAGGTCGGGGCTTGCTCGAGTTTTTCACCAAGTTTCGCTACAATGAGATCCTAGCTGACTCACGCCGCGAGCCCTATTTCCGGTCTCACCCGCTCTCTGGGGATCGCATTCAAGCGCTGCAGAACCGAGTGAACGAACAGTCTAATCGCGATGTTGTCGATAGCGCCGCCGATGTTGATCGTATGAAAATGATGCAGGCAAAGATCCAAGCCTTCCTCTACACCCCAGCGCGTACCTTTGTGAAATACCCAGCGTCGGATCAATCCATTTACGCGCGTTATGCCCGTGCAGTGGCAGCCTTTCGGGCACCCGATCTGACAACGGCAGTCCGGGAAACCCAAAAGCTGATCGCAGAGCAGCCCGAGAACCCGTTCTTTCACGAACTTTTGGGGCAAATCTATTACGAGAATGGCAGGGCGGAAGCCTCCATTGAGCCTAACCGGCGCGCGGTGGCCTTAGCACCGAACGAGGCACTACTCCTCATTGGCCTTGCTAGGTCCCTCCTAGCAACTGAGCGGGCAGAGCTTCGGATCGAGGCTGAAGCTTCTTTGCGAGCCGCGTTGCGTTTAGAGCCGTCAAACGCCTTTGCTTGGAACCAACTAGCGGTCGTGGCTGACCGCAACGGACAGGTCGGCCTCGCCCGACTTGCGACCGCAGAGGAAGCGTATCATCTGGGCGACCTGTTGCGCGCGCACCGTTTCTCAGACCTTGCGATGCGAAATTTGGTCCGTGCAACGCCTGAATGGCGACGGGCGTTTGATATTTCAACCATCACCCTACCCATGGCCACGAAGGCTAATCGCCGGGGCAATGATGCCCGTCCTTTCACGGCCTTGCCCGAAGCCCCCTTGGCGGCGACCAGTTCTGCGCACAAAAGCTCCATTGGTCTATTGCGCGTGATCCATCCAGATAGGGCTACTCACGGTCACGACGGTGCCGAAACGCACGCAAAACATTAAGAGTTAGCCGATAAAGTCCGACCTAGATTCAGTTAATTTCCTTGGAGACGCTGATGCGCCCTCATACATTTGTTTCGTTGCTGGCACTTTCTGTCACAGCATTTGGTGTCACCAGCTGTTCTAAGCCGACTGAAAAAGCCGCAGAAACTGGCGAAGCAAAAGCAACCGCCGCGCAGGTAGCACCAGCGGCCGCTAATGCCGACGTTTTAAAGTCCTTGACGGCAGAGCAACAAACCGCCGTCCGCGCCCTAATTCGCGATGAACTTGTCGCCAATCCAGAAATTTTGCTAGAAGCCCAGCGCGCTTTTGAAACCAAGCAAGCGCGCATTCAGAACGAAAAAGTGGCTGCAGCCTTCAAGAACCTGAAGAGCGAGCATGCACAATTCAGCTTTGGCCCAGCCAATGCAAAGATCACAGTAATTGAGTTCTTTGACTATAAATGCGGCTTCTGTCATGCGGCCCAAGGTTGGGTCTCTAATCTGATGCAAACGCGCAAAGATGTGCGCGTGATCTTCAAAGAGCTGCCGATCTTGTCTGAAAACTCCACTACTGCAGCTAAAGCTGCGATCGCCGCTCACAATCAAGGCAAATATCTACAAATGCACAATGCCTTAATGACTGCTCAAGGCGACCTTAACCCCGAACAAATCTTCCAGATCGCAGCCTCGGTTGGCCTGAATGTTGAGAAGCTGAAAGCCGACATGGCAAAGCCCCAAGTTGAGGCCACGATCACGGGGATGCGCGATCAAGCGACGAATCTTAATATTGGTGGCACGCCGGGCTTTGTAATCAATGGCAAGCTGGTTTCAGGCTTTAATCAGGAAGAGCTTGAAAATGCGCTCGCGACAGCAGGTGTGGACATCTCCAACCCACCTCCAGAAAGCGGCCCCAAGAAAGGCTAAACCAGGATATCAATCCCACTGATGGCTTTTGCGGCACTGACCGCAAAGGCATCCTGTGTTTGCACAATGGCTTGCGACAGCGTCGATAAAGCCCGCTCTTGGCCAGGTGTTTCCTGAACCGCGCGCAAAGCCGCCATCTGCAACTGGGCAGCTTGCGCCTGCATCTTAGCATTCATCAGCGACGAGACATCCATAGCACACTCCTGCAACGCCCTATGGTCTCAGGAAAACCTTAGACTTGGCTTGCTGCAGTGGATGCAGTTTGAGTCAAATTGGATGGGTTTTGAGCGCGCGATTTAGGGTCGCTCGGCGACTAGCGGTAGCATAAAGTGTGATCAAATTGTCTTGGAAAACCAATGGTGCCCAGAAGCGGTCTGGACTCGAACCAATTGTTCGAAGAATTAGATCGGTGGGTGACAGTTCTAAAACACCATACGGCACCGAATGCGAGCGCTGAATCGCCTCGGCTCCCCAAGACCAAATCCTCTGCATCAAGAAGCCCCCGCGCGCGAAAGGTTAAGCGTGCAGGAGGCGGCGCATGAACGAAACGTCCATCAAAAACCCGCTTTATCCAGTCTCTCTGCGTATGACGTTCGAGGAAAAGGCGAACCTCGAATTGGCAGCGGCGGGCATGTCGCTGTCATCCTATATCCGGTGGCGGATTTTTGACCCCGCCTCACCCCCACCAAAGCATCGCGGCAAGCAACCTGTTAAGGATCATGTCGCGCTCGCAAGACTGCTGGCTATGATCGGTCAATCGCGGATCGGAAACAATCTCAATCAACTTGCCAAGGCGGTGAATTCAGGAAGCCTTCCTGTCACACCTGAAACTGAATCGGCGCTTCGCCAAGCAACCCATGACATTGCCGAATTGCGCCGACTTTTGCTGGAGGCTCTACAGATTGAGGCAACGCCATGATCCTCAAAGCTTCTCAGCGGTCTGGCGCAAAACAATTAAGTACACACCTTTTGCGCACCGATGAGAACGAGCATGTTGAATTGCACGAGATCAACGGCTTTGTCTCCGAAACGCTTCAAGGCGCAATGCAAGAGGCTTACGCGCTCTCAAAAGGCACAAAGTGCAAACAATTTTTGTTTTCAGTTTCGCTTAGTCCGCCTGCACATGAGAGTGTTCGGGTCGAAGTTTTTGAAAAGGCAATCAACGACATTGAAGAACGGCTTGGCCTGCAAGGCCAGCCAAGGATCATAGTATTCCATGAAAAGGAAGGTCGCCGTCATGCGCATGCCGTTTGGTCGCGCATAGATTCTGAGACGATGACGGCAAAGCACCTGCCCTTCTTTAAAACCAAACTGAATAGCCTTGCCAAACAAATCTATCTCGAAAATGGTTGGGCAATGCCCAAGGGATTTGAGAATCCAAAACTTCGCGATCCGACCAGCTTCACGCTCAAAGAATGGCAACAGGCAAAGCGCGCCAATGGGATATGGGGGCTTGATCCACGCGAACTTAAATCCGCTGTGCAGGATTGCTGGAAACGATCTGACGGCGCGACGGCTTTTACGAACGCACTTGAAGAGCGCGGGCTTTACCTTGCGCGCGGTGATCGTCGTGGGCATGTCGTGCTCACACTTGATGGCGAACCGTTTGCACTCTCACGGCTGATCGACGGCAAGACAAAGGACGTGAATGCAAAGCTGGGTGATCCAAACCAGCTCCGGAGCGTTGATGAAACCAAGGCGCTGATCGGTGAAAAGATCGCGCCTCGCTTGTCATCCTATATCGCCGAAGCCAAGCGCATGGCTGTAAACGCCATGAAGCCTCTAGTCGCACAAAAACAACAACTGACCGTGGCTCACCAAACCGCGAGACAAGAATTTGATACCAAACTCAAAGAGCGCTGGGATGCTGAACAGCGCGAACGATCGAGCCGCACGCGCAAAGGCTGGGCGGGCGTTTGGGATTTCATGACGGGCAGATACTTCAAAGTGCGCAAGCAAAATGAGCTTGAAGTGCAATTCGCGAAAGAGCGTGATCGCACTGAACGGCACGGAATGGTGGCCGCTCAACTCAAAGAACGCCAAGACCTGCAAACGCAAATCAAGTCAGCGCGTCGCCGCGAGGCCGAACAGGTTCTTGCGCTTTACCGCGATGCTGCCAAGTTCCGCCGTATGCGTGAAAGCCGTGAGCAAGCGTCTGCGCGTGTCCGTGACAAGGGCTTGGATTTAGGCTGAGTTTCAGAGCGTTTAAATGTGTGTGGTAGTGGGGTTAGTATTTATCACTTCCCGCCGTCGCTTATTTCTGGATTTATATCCTATAATAAGGAGGTGTGTTCCTGTCCTTATTATAGTTTCGTCTTAGGAGGTTTTCTTATCCCTTCTAAAGGATAAATTAGTTTTATGCAGTTTATGGGATAAAAAGCAATTATACCGAAAAAAGGATATTTACAAATTATCCTTTTTATGGGATAGTAAGTCCAAGAGGCAACCATGAAACATACCGCAAGAACCCCAAGTCAAATCGGCTCTATTATACGCCGCATTAGAACCGACAAGAATATGACGCAAACTGATCTGGCTGAAAAAGTTGGAACAGTGCAGAAGAAAATATCGACCATAGAAACGGGGCAATCAGGCGCACGTATCGATACTATCTGCAACATTATGGCGGCACTCGATCTGGATATTGTCATCACCCAGCGCGACAAAAGCACGTCCCAGAACATTGAAGATATATTTTAATGGGCAGGCGTAAGATACATCCATCACTAAATGTCTATATGAATAATAGACTCGTAGGGCTGCTTGAAAAGGCGACCAGTGGCGCGGTTTCGTTTCAATACAGCGAAAGCTGGCTGACTTGGGACTATGCCATCCCCCTTTCAATGTCGCTTCCTCTGCAATCCAAGACATACACGGGAGCAAGCGTCCTCGCGGTAATCGAGAATCTATTGCCGGACGTAGAAGCCGTAAGGCGTCGCGTTGCAGAGCGTGTAGGCGCAGAAGGCGTTGATGCATACTCACTACTAGCGAAGATTGGTCGTGATTGTGTAGGCGCGTTACAATTTATCGACGGCGATCAAGATTTGCCCCCGGTAGGTCAGGTTGAAGGTGAGCCGCTAGATGAAGACCAAGTTTGCCGCATTCTTAAGGCGTTAAAGGCACAGCCACTAGGGCTAGAGGATGATGATGCCTTTCGGATTAGTGTCGCCGGTGCCCAAGAGAAAACTGCCCTCCTCTGGCATAACGGTCAATGGATGAAGCCCCTTGGCACAACGCCAACGACGCATATCCTCAAACCACAAATTGGACAAATCCCAACGATGGACGGCGTGATTGATTTATCAAACAGCGTCGAAAATGAGTATTACTGCCTCAAGCTCTTCAGCGTTTTTGGCTTAAAAATTCCCCATATAGACATGCATAGTTTTGGCGATGTTCGAACATTGGTAGTCGAACGATTTGATCGGCAATGGACAAAGGACGGTCGGCTATTACGAGTTCCACAAGAGGATTTTTGCCAAGCACTATCAGTGCCATCAACAAAAAAATATCAAAGTCATGGCGGGCCGACTGTGGTTGAAATTCTCGAAGCCTTGCGCGGAAGTGACACGCCATTTGAAGATCAAATGGCTTTCTTCAAGAGCCAAATTCTATTCTGGCTTATTGGCGCAACCGATGGTCACGCAAAGAATTTTAGTATCCAGCTTCGCTCGGGTGGGAAGTTTCAATTGACCCCATTTTACGATGTGCTAACCGCGCAGCCTGCCGTGGATGACGCGCAAATCCGCCATAATAAATACAAGCTTGCCATGTCTGTAGGTAAGTCAAAGCACTATGATATTTTTGGAATTCATCGCCGTCACTTTATTGAAACAGCCAAGGCTGCATCGCTAAGTGCCGTAGGTGTGCACGAGTTGATTGAAGACATCACGGTGAATGCAGATCGCTGCCTAAAGCAACTTCGAGACGAGCTTCCGAATGACTTTCCTGATTTCATACATCAAAGCGTATCAAAGGCGATGCGATCTCGGCTCATAAAACTTCAAGAATGAGTACGTTTCAAAGTTAGCACCGCCGGTTAGTTACCCTTAGCATTTCGCGTCTTCATACGAAATAGGAACGCCGCCTGATCAAAAAATTAAGCAGCTCCGCTTTGAAAGTGGCTAAACTTGAAAGTTTGAGCTTCTCAGGGTTTGTCTCTTCAACCTCAATGACAGAACGATCAAGTAAATCAGAACTTTTCCCAATCACCTAGGTCATAAGAAAGGTTAAATTTATCAAGACTAATGCCATTAGATGGCGTGAAAGTATGACCGCCTGCAGCATCATCCGCAGCAGCTTCTGGAGAGTGATATGAGCCTAAATCTTCATCGTTGAACACAATGTCCCAACGTGTATCGTTTCGCAAAATATACACTGGTCCTAGACGTGTGTTGTGACGATATCCCCTCATTTGCAACCTTTCTTAAGCAAGCAGCGCAATAATCGCTAAGGATAGCAATTTTCTCAAATCCGAGTAAGACGTTTTTTCATCGTCAGAAGTTATCCGGTGATTTCCGTTTAATCGCGGGCGTTTGATGATCCTGCTTACCTCCTGTTGGCTGTCCCACTCAGTGATCCGCTAAGTCTTCGAATATATCCGTGTCTGAATGGTTGTTGGTGCAAGGCGCGAAACTAATCCTTCTCCACTTTGTTTCGATCACAAGTGATGCACCTTCATTCAGGCACGGAACTGATTTCTCCAACGCGGCTCACCTTGAGCGGCGCAAACAACAGGAGGAATCCAAATGAATACAATCATCAAACTCTCACGCGCTGATCTCGCACGTAAATCACGCTCACAACTTGCGGCACTTTTCCAGCAAGCGAGCCTTGCGGTTTCAGCATCGCAAAGCGATCTGAACGCGGCACAATCCGTACTCGCGATGATCGGTCAAGAGCTTGCCCGCCGTGGTCCAGCCCCGTGAGGGGCTGAACCAGCGAAGCCCCGAAGGGGAGCGTTAGCTCCCCTCAGACTGCTGACAAACCCCTGGCCTTGGCTGGGGGTTTGTGATTCATTGGGATATGTTGAGACATCCTGAACCTGAACAGACCGCCCTTGAGATGGTTAGACTTGAGGAGTTGGTTCCCAAGGATCATTTGCTTCG
>JAPZTJ010000072.1 GCA_027532555.1 Aquidulcibacter sp. | reverse complement strand
CTTCGCGGCCCTTCGGGTCAACAAACTCAAATGCTCCCGCCGCTTCGCAACACGCTACGATAAAACCGCCGCAAGCTATCTCGGCTTCACTCAAATCATCGCCGCTCGCCTCTGGGTCAAGAGTTTGTCAACGTGACCTAGGGCATGGCAAGACGCCCAGCGTTAGCGATCTAGGGCATCTCTTGACCATGGTGCATTGCAATGATGGAATGCATCCCACGACGCGAAGCGCACTACTTCTTATGGAGCGGACATGAATACTTGGCAAAAACATTTTGTTGTCGTCGGGACGAGCCTAATAACAGCAATAGCTATTTCTGTTGATTCAAATGTACCGCTATTTCAGTGCTTAAAGATATCATTATATGCAAGTATTGGTTACGCTTCCACGGTTCCGGTGATCACTTGGTTGCAGCAGAAATACCCCAGCGCACCCAGATAAACTCCAAGTTATTGCAGATTTCAGCCTCGTGATGCACTCCGTGCCCTAAGGTGCGTTACGTTAGAACCGCACCAACACGTTAGCTACAGTCTTGGCTATTGTTTTTTCTACTTGGACAGCCTTTGCGGCAGGCTCTGCCTTGAAGCATTCCAAGGCATTTGGCTAAGTTCCAATATAAAAAAGTGCTCAGGAATTGTTGGCCATGGTGCATTCCTATCGGAACGCACCCTACCGCGCGAAGGGCATTCACCGCCCGCACACAAAGGCAAAATGTCAGACGGTCTATAAGCCGGGTTTTGTCCAAGGGTTTGACCCCTCTGTGCGACCATTCATCTGGGACCTTGCTCGCGCAAGGCCTCTTGCGACCTACCCGGACACGCCAACCCACAAACGAGCCGTGACCCAGCGAGCTGTGCCACATGGTGTCCCTATTCGGTCTTGCTCCTGGTGGGGCTTGCCATGCCTCCTTCCTTACGGTCGGAGCGGTGGGCTCTTACCCCACCGTTTCACCCTTACCTCTGTGATCCAAGGATCAAGGAGGCGGTCTATTCTCTGTGGCGCTATCCCTAAAGCTCTGCCCGAAGGCAGCGCCCCGGCGGGCCTTACCCGCCACCATGTTTGCGTGGAGCCCGGACTTTCCTCCCTTGCGCCTTTTCAAGCCTTGCAAGAGCGGCCGCCCGACCGTCTGACGCCGCTGTCATGGGGCAAAGCTAGGCAGGGCGCAAGATGGCAGCCACACGCCCGACGAGGGAGACGGTTTCGACATCGATGAAGCCGTCCACTTTGCTGGGGCGAAAGCGGCGTTGGAATGCGCGCAAGGTCGCCCGGGTTTCAGTGTCCAAAATGCCATTGACGGTGACGCCATAGCCAATGGTGCCAAGCCCTGTTTGGACCGCAGCTATGCCCCGGTCCATCATGCCTTCCACGTCAAATAAATTCCGCTGATCGCCATCTTCCAAGGCAGGCTCTGGCCAGATGGATAGACCGGCTTCGGCAAAGCGCTGCCACGGAAATTTCTCGCCGGGGTCGGACTTGCGCATGGGGGCAAGGTCGGAATGACCAATTACATGCTGGCGATCCAACCCATGGCGGCGGACAATATCGGCCACCAGCGCCATGACGCGTTCAATCTGCACCTCTGGAAATTCGGGCAGGCCAAAGTCATCGCCACCATTGGCAATCTCAATGCCGATGGAGGCAGAGTTCATGTCCGTCTCGCCATCCCAGAAGCCACGCCCGGCATGCCAAGCACGCTTGGATTCATCGACCAGCTGAAAGATGCGGCCATCCTCATAGACAAGATAATGGCTTGACACCCGGCTCATGGGCGAGGGGACCAAAGTCTTGGGCGCGGGGGTGCCGTCAGGCAGAATCGGGTTGGTCGGGATATCGTTCAAATAGGCGGTACGCATCGGCGCGGGGTCCGACAGCACCCGCAAAGCCGCATCAGCGCTCTGCATGCCGGTGTAATGGAGCACCACAAAGCGGATCGGCCGCTTGCGCTCATCAAAATTGGGTGAGGGGGATTGGATGATTTCAAGCGGCATCATTTTTCGGGTCCGGCTTTGGCGCGGCTGGCGAGTAGAAATAGGATTACCAAACATCTGACAGTCTCAGCCTGTTTTGGCCTGTGCAACCGCGTCGCTGGGCAGGCTTTTGTTTTCACGAGCCGCTACTAAGAACACACCCGCCAGTGTGAGGCCACCCCCAATAATCAGCTTGAGCGTGATGGGTTCATTCAAGAAAAGGACGCCAGTCGCTACCGCAATCACCGGTGTCATCAAGGTCAATGGTGCAAGCAACGTTATGTCGTACTTTTTGACGAGCTGATAATAGGCTGAGTGGCCAAAGATTGAGACAACCACAATGGAAAAGATGATCCCGGCCCAAACATGCCAGTCGGCTTGCAATAGCGCTGGGATCTGATTGGTTTCCAGCACAAATGAAAGTCCAAACAGCGGGATGATCGATAGTAACCCAACCCATGCCTGTAGATTGAGTGCAGGGATTGGGTCTAGCCGTTTCATCAAAATCGAGCCTGTGGCCCCGATAAAGGCGGAGGCGACGACATAAACCAGCCCGATTTCAAAACTGAACTTGCCAGGCTGATAAAGGATTGCAATCACGCCAGCAAAAGCCAACGTCATGCCCAAGGTTCGCCGCCAACGCACTTTCTCTTGCAGAAAAATAATCGACAGGATGGTGACAATCGGCAAGCCAATTTGCCCAACGATCGCAACCGCGCTGGCTGGTGCGGCGTGCAGCCCTAGGAACAGCAACGCAAAATGAACCCCGCCGATACACATGGCAATGGCAAAGACTAAGCCGAATTGTTTTGGGAAAGGGCGCAAGAATGGCGACAACAGGAGTGCCAACCCTAGGAAACGAACACCAGCCAAGAAAATAGGTGGGATATCGGCGACCAACCACCGCGTGAGAGGCAGGTTGAGGCCCCATGCGATGCAGCAGGCAAACAATAAAAGAAAATCGGCTGGACGCATGCTGTCTC
This sequence comes from Aquidulcibacter sp., assembly GCA_027532555.1. Taxonomy (GTDB): domain Bacteria; phylum Pseudomonadota; class Alphaproteobacteria; order Caulobacterales; family Aquidulcibacteraceae; genus Aquidulcibacter; species Aquidulcibacter rimovensis. The sequence goes on along the minus strand of JAPZTJ010000072.1, from coordinate 26,626 downwards.
GTTTCACAGTCAGTATTTTGAGGTCAATGCTTTGCAGCACACATGTATGTCAAAACAACCGCACAGGAGATGTTTGCGCGCCCCGTGGACACGCTGTGACTAATCGTGATGAAAACGTGGGTTAGCGGCCCGAAGGGTCCACGCTCCACCCGCGGCCCGTGCGGCGCGCTTCCAGCGTCACGACAGCACGTGTCTCAGGCTGGCGGAAGCTTGCGAGCACAGCTCCGGCAAAGCCAATCACAAGGCCAGCAATCGCCATGGCCATCATGCCAAAGAAAAGGGCGGCAACAATCAGCAAGCCTGAAACCAAAGCAATCGTGCTTTGAAACATGGCCCGAGCGGTGTGAGACAGTGAACGCATGCTCAAGAGATTGGCACTTATAAGCCCAACGTCAAGTGTTTGTACCCAGTTTTATGAGCCCGTTGGTGCGTTTTGATAGGCTCTTGACGGTCGGGGGCTGGCACGCCCCGATTCCTGGGTGTTTGCAGGACGCATTTTTTGCTTTCTGCTTGATTTAATTTGCTCATAGGCCGCATTGATGGCCGCCGTCTTCTCGTGGGCAGCCTTGATAAACTCTATTGGCGCACCGCGCGCAATGAACTTGTCTGGATGATTCTCTGCGACACAGCGCGTCCATGCCTTGCGAATATCGTCATCGCTGGCCTGAATCGATACCGACAGCATGGTATATGGGTCAGGTGCCCGATCTGGGAAATAAGGGGCGGAGAGCCTCGCAAACTCAGTCTCAGTAAAGCCGAACAACTCTGAGACACGCATGAGATAGGTCAATTCGCCGTCCGTGATCGCGCCATCCGCTGCTGCAACCGCAAACAGGACGTCTAAGACATCCTCCAGCAGGCAGGGCTTGGCCATATAGCGTTTGCCAATCCGACGTGCGTACCCTTCATAGCCATGCACAGTCTCCTGCGCCAAAGCGAATAATTTGTCGAACATGGGCCTTTCGTCAGGCGAAATTGGAAAAGCTGCGCGAAACGCGGCTGCTTCATCCAATGTCGATCTCCCATCCGCCCGCGCCATCTTGGCCGCAAGCGCAACCACCGCAGCAGCAAATTCCATATCCCCCGGGTCTGGCGAACACGGATCCGCTTCGCTTGCTTCTGGCGGAATGGGGTGGAACGCATTGCCAGCGAGATCTAAAAGTCGTTTCCAAAGTGACATCACGTATCCTTAGCACGGCCTTAGACTTTCACACGACCCCTTGACTAAAATTTTTCCACTCGAATTAACCATATAGGGCTAGAAATGCCAGTTTTCCCGTATTACTGTTAGGTTCTGGGAAGGAGGAAAACCCAAACGGAAAAATTTTTAGATTTTGAATGGATCGCTGTGCAAGCTGGCGTACCGGTCAGTTTCTTGATTGGTATTCCTGTTTTCTTCGCTTTTATTCTCACTCTTGCGTCCATGATGGGAACAAAGGAGCCAGAATCTTATCGCGCAGGCCGGCATATGGAAGCCAAGAGCAGCAACACTTGGATTGCACCTCTCGGTCTCGTGATCTTTATTGCGATCACACTCTCATTCTTAGGGCAGTATCTTGTGCCGAACTAAAGCGGTGCAAGTCGCGGCCCATTCATTAACCTTATTCACTAACCCAATATTCTGAGATTTACGCTAACATGGTCTTATCCTTTGGGGGTGACCGTGTTTAGCGACCTGATCTTTGCGTTCAATCAGATGTTTTCCATCGTCCACTTGGCAGCGCTAAGCTGCCCGGCTGGTTTGATTATCGCAATGCATTATATGTCCGAGCGCAAACCAAAACTCCAAAAAATCGATTACGATCCGGTTATGCGCAAAAAGTACGAGTCCGGAAGCCAGCCATCGAAGGCGTTCGCAGGATTCATGACTTTGGTTGGTCTAACCATTGCGGGCGTCAGCTTTTCTTATCTTGCTTGGCCCAGTGAGACCCACCAACAGGCACAGGCTGGCTGGCAAATCATAAAAAGCATCACGGACAGACTGTAAGTTGGCCGTTCTCGCTGACTTAGAAACGGCATCCGGTTTTTAGCCTCAAACTGCTAACCAGACTAGACGTGTGTGAATTTCGCACGATATAGCCACAACAGAATAAATTTGTGCGATTTTTGCGCAATACTGGAGGTGAGCTGATGGACGTCGTCTGGTTCCGCAATCGCATGAAGGAAGTTGGGGCCACCCAAGAAGATATTGGCGCAGCCATTGGACGTGATCGCTCGGCAGCAAGCCGTCTATTATCCGGGTCATTGGAGTTCAAGGCAGCCCACGCCGGGCCTTTGGCCTTAGTCCTCAAGACCACACCGAGCGAAATCCTAATTCGGGCAGGGGTAGAGTTAGAGGCAGGCGCGACAGCTCGCACGCCGCCTCCGCACGCCCGTGTGGAAGCGGCGATCGAAGCCTTTGCGGCAGGCGAGATCATTGTCGTGACCGATGATGACGATCGCGAGAATGAAGGTGATCTCATTGTTGCAGCCAGTCTTTGCACGCCCGAGAAGATGGCTTTCATCGTCCGGCATACTTCAGGCATTGTTTGCGCGCCGCTGACACGCGAAATCGCGCGGAAATTACGCTTGGACCCAATGGTCGCCAATAATGACGCGCCTTTGTCGACGGCCTTTACGGTCTCGGTCGATGTGCGCCATGGCACCACGACCGGGATTTCTGCCGAGGACCGGACTAACACGTGTCGTGCACTGGCCAACCCAAATATCGGTGCGGCAGATTTTGTGCGTCCGGGCCATATATTTCCCCTCGTTGCCCGAGATGGCGGCGTACTTGTGCGCACGGGCCATACAGAAGCGACCGTCGACCTCTGCCGCATGGCTGGTCTTCCAGAAGTTGGCGTCATTTGCGAGATGATGAATGACGACGGCACCGTGATGCGTGGCCCGCAGGTCGCAGCTTTCGCCGCGACCCATAATCTCAAGCATGTATCGATTGCGGAAATGATTTCCTATCGCCAGTCGCGTGAGAAATTGGTTGAGCGGGTATCCAGCTTTACGGTTGAAACGGAAAATGGCCCTGTGCAAGGCTTCGCCTACTCAACTCCGTTCGATCCCGTGCATCACCTTGCTTTTGTTGTCGGCAAGATTGGCGCTGGCGAGAACGTTCCGACTCGTTTGCACCGCGCAGATGTGGTCAAGGATGTGTTTGGCGGGGCACCAGCAATCAAAGCGGCTATGGAAACCTTCCGCAACGAAGGCCGTGGCGTTCTGGTTTATCTGCGTGATGGCACAGTCGGCGTGCCATTCCAGCAGCATCAGGAGACCGAGTCAGAGACCCGTCGCTTGCAGACGTGGCGCGAAGTCGGCGTTGGCGCACAAATACTGCGTGACCTTGGGGTTCACTCGATCAAGCTGCTAACCCGCTCCACCCATAAATTTGCGGGCCTAAGCGGGTTTGGTATTGAGATTTCAGACGTGGATAGCCGCTAGCAGCAGCGAAAAGGACTGTGGGTGCGTTTAGGCACCCACAGTTTCTGGCTTTTCCTGTGCGATCCGCTGGGCATTGACATAATCAATCTTGCCTGTACCCAAAAGCGGTACGTCCTTGATCTTCAAAATCTTTTTTGGAAGCGCCAATTCTGCTGCACCATTGGTTTTATACCAAGCCAAAAGGTCGGAACGCTCTGCAAAGTCGCAGTCGGTCAGCAAAACAATCTGCTCACCCTTTTTAGGGTCATTGACCGCAACAGCGACGTGAAGATTATTCGGCCAACAGCTGGTGGCATAATTCTCCACGGCGGTTAGAGACACCATCTCGCCGCCAATCTTGGCAAACCGCTTGACCCGGCCCTTAATGGTCAAATAGCCATCCTTGTCGATCGCAACGACATCACCGGTATCATGCCATCCGCCGGGCAAAGGCTGGATTTCACCTGGTGCATCGACGCGCACATAACCCCGCATCAAATTGGGCCCGCGAACATAGAGCCTCCCACCGCCATCAATGCCGGGGATGCTTTCGAGCTTCCACTCAATACCAGGTACCAGCCGACCGCAGGTACCCGGGCGGTTATTGTGGTCTGGTGTGTTGACGGCGATGATGGGCGAAGCTTCGGTCGCGCCATAGCCTTCAACAATGGGAACATTGAAGCGTGACAGCATCATTTGACGGGTTTCTTCCTTAACCCGCTCTGCCCCGCATACGATAAAGCGGAGGCTGTTCAAGTCACCTTCATCCGCTTGCCGAGCATATTGGTTCACAAAGGTGTCGGTCCCAAACAAGATTGTTGACTGAGTTTCACGCACCATTTTGACGATATTCTTGGCCTGTAAAGGCGAGGGGAAAAGCACACATTTCATGCCCTGAAGAAGCGGCAGAAAGGTGCCGCCTGTCAGACCAAAGGAATGGAAGATGGGCAGTGGGTTAAAGACGATATCTTCGGGATTCAAGTCGACATGGCCTGCCACTTGTTCGACATTGGCGACCAAATTGGCATGGCTGAGCGCGACACCCTTTGGAATACCCTCTGTGCCCGAGGTGAACAGCATTACAGCAGTCGAATCGGGATCAGTTTTGACCCTTGCCAAGAAAGGAGCCGTTGCATCGAGGAATCCGCGGGCCTTGTCGAGACTTGTCAGGCTTTCGCGCACATCTTCCAGATAAACAATTTTATAGTCCTTCTGGAGGTCTTCCACGAGGCTGCCGAGATTTGCCTGCTCAACAAACCGCTTTGCCGTTAAGATAGTGCGGACTTGGCCAGCGCTGCAGGCTGCGCGGATGTTTTTCTCGCCCGCGGTAAAGTTCAACATCGCAGGTGTGCGGCCAAAGGCCATGAGACCAAATAGGGCAACCATGCCACCAGCCGAATTGGCAATGAGAACCCCGACATTCTCGCCGAGCTCTGTCAATGCGGACAATTTACGGCCCAAGACAAAAGAGCCAAGCACCAAGCGGTCGTAAGTAAGTGGTGTACGATCAGCGTCTTCTAGGATTTCCTTTTTTCCACCGAAGCGGCCTCGCGCTTCAACCAAGGCATCAAAAACAGTGCGCCGCGTGCGGGCAACATCATAAGGGCGAACAGGCATGTTGGGGTCCTAGAATGCGTTTCCAAGTTTACTGGTTTGGGGCGTTTCTTCGCCCTGTTTTCGACGGCCAGCTTGGACGCAAAGCTAACCAGATCACACCAGATTGCAATTTGTTTCAGCAATAGCGCGCATTTTGGCGCTCAATTAACTGTGTTCACTGAGTGAACTGCTGCCGCATATTCAGAATAATTCAGTGTCCCACTTGAGATTTGGCCATATCCCGTGCCACAAGTATCAGATGAAAAACCTCACCATCTTCCGGGCCTTTTTGATCGCTATTTCCTGTGCGGTTTTGGGCACTCACCCCCTTTCGGCACAAGCTGTTCAACAAACCAAGGGCGACTTTCAAGATAAGTTTCGCCAGCTTGATCCAGAAGATGCGCCGACTCCGAACGATTATCGGGCTGCATCGGGTGCGCCCGGTCATAAATATTGGCAACAAAAGGTCGACTACAAAATTAATGTCAGCTTGGACGAAGCCAGCAAAACCCTAAACGGCGGCGCGGACATTACCTATACGAACAACTCGCCTGATACTTTGACCTATCTCTGGCTGATGTTGGATCAGAATGACGTCAAGAAAAACTCGATTGCCGAGCTAACCCAAACGACCGACGAAACAGGTCGGATTAGTTTTAATCAGGTTCGCCGTGCCCAAGCCATGCGCGCCAGCGAGGGCGGGTTCACAATCACCAAAGTTAGTAATCCTGCGGGCGCAGGGCTTACGTTTGATGTCGTCGATACGCTGTTGCGGGTTGATTTGGCAGAACCTTTAACGCCCGGACAAAGCGTTGCATTCAAAGTTGATTGGACCTTGCCGATGCGCGACTCCCGTTTGATCGGTGGTCGCAATGGCTATGAGTGTTTTACCAAGGCGGATCAGGACGGCAATTGCATCTTTCTTGCCGCCCAATGGTTCCCCCGTGCGGCCGTTTATTCCGACTATGAGGGCTGGCATAACAAAAGCTTCTTGGGTCGTGGTGAATTCACGCTGGAATTTGGCGATTATGAAGTAGCGATCACAGTCCCAGCAGACTTTGCCGTTTCTTCAACCGGTGACTTAGTCAACGCAAATGAAATCCTCTCGCCCGTGCAGCAGGAGCGTATGGCAAAGGCACGCGCCAGCTATCGCGATCCCGTTTACATCGTAACGCCACAAGAGGCCGCTGCTGCCGAAAAAGCTAAAGCCGCCACAACCAAGACTTGGCGCTTTAAGGCTCAGAATGTGCGCGATTTTGCGTGGGCAGGATCGCGCAAATTCATCTGGGACGCGATGGCCGTCAAACAGCCAGGTGCAAATGATGTGTTGGCGATGAGCTTCTTCCCAAAGGAAGGCGACCCATTGTGGTCGGCCTATTCGACCAAAAGCATTGCGCACACGATCAACGTCTACGGACGCCTAACATTTGCCTATCCTTACCCAGTCGCGCAGTCGGTCAATGGCCCGGTCGGCGGAATGGAATATCCGATGATCACCTTTAACGGCCCTCGGCCTGAGAAGGATAGCGCCGGCAATCTCACCTATTCCGACCGTTCCAAATACGGCTTGATCAGTGTGATCATTCACGAAGTTGGCCACATCTGGTTCCCCATGATCGTCAATTCCGATGAGCGGCAATGGACATGGATGGACGAGGGCCTGAACACCTTCCTGCAATATGTTGCAGAGCAAGAATGGTCGGAAGCCTATCCGTCTCGCCGTGGCGACCCGCGCGATATCACTGAATATATGCGCTCCAGCAACCAGGTGCCCATCATGACGCAATCCGACTCGGTTCAGCGTTTGGGCGACAATGCCTATGGCAAGCCCGCGACAGCCTTGGTTGTTCTGCGTGAGACGGTCATTGGTCGGGCACGTTTCGACCGGGCATTTAAGGAGTATTCGACGCGCTGGCGCTTTAAGCGTCCAACACCCTATGACTTCTTCCGCACGATGGAGGAGAGCTCTGGCACAGACCTCGATTGGTTCTGGCGGGCTTGGTTCTATTCCACCGACCATGTGGATATCAGCCTGACCAACGTCCGCGAAGGCACGATCGACACCCAAAACCCCGACATTGAATCGGCCCGCCGCATCGCAGAGCGTGATGCCAAGCCAATTGAATTGGGTCAGTTGAACAACAAAGGCATGAAGACCTATGCCGATAATGACCCGTCTGTGTTGGACTATTATGACCGCACCGATCCCTTGTCGGCGACCAAAGGGCAAAAGGCACGGGCGGCGACAGCCCGCGCGGCTTTAAGCCCTGAGGAGCGGGCCGTCCTCGATGTGAAGGATCGGTTCTATATCTTAAGCCTTGAAAACAAGGGCGGCGCGGTTTCCCCAGTGATCCTGAAATTCACCTTCAAGGATGGCACCAACGATACGGTCGCAATCCCTGCAGAAATCTGGCGCTATGATGCACGCAAGGTGAATTGGACCTATATGACGTCCAAGGAAGTCACCCAAGTGGAACTCGACCCACGCCAAGAAACGGCAGACGTCGATCGGTCCAATAATTACTTCCCAACCCGGATCGAACCCACCCGTTTGGAAGTGTTCAAAGCGGCCCAAGGTCCACGCAATCTGATGCAGGACAATGATCTGGCGGTTAGCCAAGAGTCGATCCAGACCAAGCCTGCGGTTTCACCAAAGGCTGGGGCTGGCGCTACAGGGGCAGGGGCCGCTACAGGCGCTCGTCCAAATCGCTAAGATGAAACGCTTAGGCGTCGTACTTCTGGGGTTGCTGGCCGTAGTTTTGGCCAGTGGCCCCGCTTTGGCGCACAGGCTGGAAGCGGCCTTAAGCGTGGTTGAAGTCAATCCGTCGAACGGCGTTCTTGAGATTACGCACAGGCTCTACGCCCATGATCTAGAACATGCGCTTGATCTGGGTGCTGTTGGGGTCGGCTATTTCGAAACGCCAGAAGGCCAAGCGGCAATCAAGGCGTATTGTGAGCGTCAATTCTTGATTGCTGACGGACAAGGCAAGGCGATGCCGCTTCAATTTGTTGGGGCGGAAGTGTCGGGCGATTTGCTCTATGTCTATTTTGAAGCGGGTCGCTATCGGGGCCGTGAACTCACCCTCGATTCCAACTTGCTGCAGGACTTTACCGAAGCACAGGTCAATCAAGTCAATGTCCGCCGGGGCGGCAAGACCGTGTCCGCACGGTTTCAGACCGACACAGCGCCGAAGCGCATGCTATTACCTTAAGAACCCATATCAGCTCTGCGCAATGGGATGGTGTTGGACCTTTCCTTTTGGGGCGAAAGGTCTCATTTAAGGCCCATGGTTACGCTCATCGACACTCAAGCCCAGCGCGCCGCGCGCCACCCCGAAAAGCAAAAACGGCCCGATAGCGTCGTGATGCGCAAGCCTGAGTGGATCCGCGTTCGCGCACCAGGCGGCGAAGTCTATGAACAGACCCGCGCCATCGTGAAAGAAAACCGTCTTGTTACTGTGTGTGAGGAGGCTGGCTGCCCAAATATCGGCGAATGCTGGAGCAAGAAGCACGCGACTATGATGATCATGGGCGATACCTGCACGCGGGCTTGTTCGTTCTGCAACGTGAAAACTGGTAAGCCCGACGCCCTTGACCTAGAAGAACCTGCCAATGTTGCCAAAGCGGTCGCGACGATGGGCTTGGAACATGTGGTGATCACCTCGGTGGACCGCGATGATCTCGATGATGGCGGGGCTGCGCACTTTGTTGCGACTATCAACGCCATCCGGGCAGCAACACCAAACACGACAATTGAAATCCTCACCCCAGACTTTTTGCGCAAAGCAGGGGCCGCCGAAGCCGTGATTGATGCCAAGCCGGACGTGTTCAATCACAATATGGAAACGGTGCCGCGGCTTTATCTCTCAATCAGACCTGGCGCTCGATATTATGCTTCATTGCGTTTGCTGGAGCGGGTGAAAGAGCGCGATCCGAGTCAATTCACCAAGTCCGGCCTGATGGTAGGACTGGGGGAGACCAAAGAAGAAGTCATGCAGGTGATGGATGACATGCGCTCAGCTGGCGTCGATTTTCTAACGATTGGCCAATATCTTCAGCCAACCCGCAAGCATGCCCCAGTCGACCGATTTGTGGCGCCGCAAGAGTTTGAAGCCTATGAAACCATTGCCTTGTCGAAAGGCTTTCTGATTGTCTCTGCCACACCGCTTACCCGATCCAGCCACCATGCGGGGGAAGATTTTGCGCGTCTTAAGGCGGCACGTGACGCGCGTCAGGATCACATGGGATCGTGAGCCGGTTTGAGACCATCGAATTAATGCCGTTTGCGCCAGATGATCTCTTGGCACTGGTTAGCGATGTTCCTGCCTATTCGCGATTTCTGCCTTGGGTTAAAGCCTCACGCATTTCCCAACTTAAGCAAACACCACAGGGCCGCTATTTCGTTGGTGAAGCGGTCGTGGGCTATAAGGCATTTCGCTCTCAATTCTCGACCCATGTCGATGTGGACGAAACGCAGCGCACGGTTACGACTCGCCTGATCCAAGGCCCATTCCGCTCACTGAAATGTGTCTGGGGTTTTCGACCCAGCGAGTCTGGCACTTTGGTCGATTTAAGTTTGGATTTTGAGTTTTCTGAGCCGTTTTTAGCAGAATTACTCCGCGCCAACATGGATAAAGCTGTTTCGAAGCTGATTATGGCCTTCACAGAAGAGGCTAAAAGGCGCTACTCCCAAATAGAATAGAGATGGCCGATTAGGAGAATGCTGCGTGACAGATGTGGTTTTAGATGACCAAGTTCCAGCACCGCCTGCCGCGCCTTCACCTCTGATGAAGTCTGTCTCTTGGCTCTATCCGGCCACGACTTTCCTTTCAGCAGCACTTCTTTTTACCTTACAGCCATTGTTCGCGAAAATGCTGACCCCAATGATGGGCGGCACACCTGCGGTCTGGAATACGGCTCTTGTCTTCTATCAAGGCGCGCTCTTGATCGGCTATCTTTATGCCCATTTGATCGCCACGCATTTGCGTCCGCGCCAGCAATTGATGGTGCACGCTGGCGTGCTCACGGTAGGCCTTTTGTTCTTACCGATCCATGTCTCGGGCTTGGTTGGTCCCCCCAATGTAGCAAGCCCTGTCGGATGGACCTTGGGCGCACTCCTACTTTCGCTGGGTGGGCCGATTATCGCGATCTCCGCAACCGCGCCTCTGATCCAGGCTTGGCGCGCCCGCCTGGGTGATGCGGTTGACCCGTATCGGCTGTACGCGGCTTCGAACTTGGGCAGTTTTGCCGCGCTCGCCGCTTTCCCCTTCCTGATTGAGCCGATGATTGGCGCGAAGCTGCAATCTGTTATCTGGGCGATTGGCTATGTCATCTTGATGATCGCCTTGATCGTCTCAATCTATGCGGTACCCGCTAACAGCCAAGCACCGAAAGAAACCGCTCTGCGCAAGACGACGTGGCTGGAGCGCTTTACGTGGGTGGCCTTTGCAGCCCCACCCTCGGCCCTTCTGGTTGCCGTTACGACCCATCTGACGACCGATGTTGCTTCCGTCCCGCTATTGTGGATACCCCCACTTGCGCTGTTTCTCTTGACCTTCGTTATTGCCTTTTCGGCCCTAGGTGACCGAATTGCAGAAGGCGCGGCACCGCTTAAATTCATGGTCATATTTTTGTTGGCCGCTGTCATGGCATCTGATGTCGACGGGGGACTCAATGGCCTACTGATCCATTTGGCAGCCTTTTTTATCGTGGTTCTGTGTTGCCACCTTGAACTCGCCATACGTCGGCCAGAGCCAGCGCGTTTGACAGAATTTTACCTCTGGATGTCGCTCGGCGGGGTCTTGGGCGGCGCAGCGACGGCGCTTTTGGCTCCCATCCTGCTCAATACGACAATTGAATATCATTTAGCGCTGGTGGCGGCTTTGGCCGTAGCGCCTTGGCACCGGGCGGATTTGAAATGGGCTCTGCCGGCAGTCGTGATCGCCCTAGGGGTTTCCGCCCTTTATCAGAACTCGTTCGACGCTTATTTGTGGCTGGAAGAATATCTACCCATCAAAGGTGCCGTCGAAGGCACAGAGTCGATGTTCTGGCGTGAGGCGTTGCTGATTGATCGGCCCGAATTTGCCGGGGCCGTTCTTTGCTCAATCCTCGCCTTAGCCGCCCTTATGGCGTCGCGTTCTGCCCCGCTGGTAGCGGCCATAGGGGGCTTGGCACTGCTCTTGCCCGTGCTGACCGAAGACGGTGAGGGCGTGAAGTTCCGTGAACGGAGCTTCTTTGGTGTTTTGGAGATCGAAGACAGTGGCGAAGCCCCAACGGGTTGGCGTTATCTCTCCCACGGCACCACTTTGCATGGTGTGATGAGCCTAGACCCCAATCGTAACCGCGAACCGATGTCCTACTACTATCGCGAGACCCCGATTGGCACCTTGTTCGAAGAGGCTACCAACGCCAAACCAACAACGCTGCATGCGGGCGTCATTGGCCTCGGCATGGGCTCGTCTGCCTGCTATGCCAAGCCCGGCCAAAACTGGAAAATCTTTGAGATCGACCAAGATGTGGTGCGCGCCGCGACCGATCCTAACCTTGTCGGCTTCCTCAACCGTTGTGCGCCAGACGCGAAAATCATCTTGGGCGATGCACGTCTGCAGATGCAGGCCCAACCCGATAATTGGTTTGATATTCTGTTGGTTGACGCTTTTTCCTCAGACGCCATACCAACCCATATGATCACGCAAGAGGCCATCGCCTCCTTCATGAACAAAGTGACGCCTGACGGGATCATGATCGTCCATATCTCGAACCGCTATTTGGATCTGGGTCGCATTGTCGCCGATTCCGCCCATAAGCTGGGCTATGTAGCGATGGAAGGTAATCGCGACGGCGCAGCAGACAATCCCAATGCCGACACCAGCGTCCGCGTCATCGTCATCGCCAAAACGCCCGCACGCTTGGCGAAATATTCGCTGCCAATGTGGGAATTGATGATGCCCGGCAAAGTGCTGAAGCCGTGGACGGATGATCATACCGATATCTTGCGCGCGATATCGCCGGATGAGTGAGGGGCAATGGCCTTGCTCGGGGGTCTTTCCACTCAGCCAGCCCTTGCTTTAGGCTATGTCCTAGCAAAGGCTTAGTCCGAGTTTTGAGCGCTCAAGATGGTGCGTAACTCCCCTCTCCCAGAGGGCGAGGGGAGTTACGCCTCCAACCCATCCTGCAACATGCGCAGCGCCACGCGGACGGCCTCAAGCCGCACCTTTTCGCGGCCGATGTCGCCGAACAAATGCTCCTCATGCCGGATCGAGCGGTTTTCGCGAGCGCTGGCGAAGTGGACGAGGCCAACGGGTTTCATGCCGGTGCCGCCGCCGGGGCCAGCGATGCCGGTGATGGCGACGCTGAGGTTGGCGCGGCTTTCATGCAGTGCACCTTCGGCCAATGCGCGGGCAACGGGTTCAGATACCGCACCAAAGTCTGCCAAAAGGTCGCCCGGCACATGTAACATCTCTTCCTTGGCGCGGTTGGAATAGACGACAAAGCCACGCTCAAACACGGCAGAAGAGCCTGCAATCTCGGTCAAAAGGGCGGCAACCAAACCACCGGTGCAGCTTTCCGCCGTTGTGATTTTGATACCACGGGCCTCTGCATCCCCGATCAACAGGCGGGCTGCCATGACGAGGTCTTGGGGGAAAATCGACATGGGTGTGATCCTAGGTTTGAGCGGTGCCAAAATCGGCAGGCAGGAGGATGGTAGCCGTGGCTTGGGCGGCAATGCCTTCGGCGCGACCGGTAAAGCCCATGCCTTCGGTTGTGGTGGCTTTGACCGAGACTTGGCTTTCACGCAGGCCTAGAAGCTGGGCCGTTTTTTGAACCATGGCATCGCGATGTGGCCCGATCTTGGGGCGCTCACAAATGATGGTCAGATCGACGTGATTGATTGTGCCACCTGCGGCCCTAACCATATCGCCTGCATGGGCCAAAAAGATGCTTGACGCTGCACCCCGCCATTGCGGGTCCGTTGGCGGGAAGTGCTTGCCAATATCGCCAGCTGACAATGCGCCATAGATCGCATCAGCTAAACAATGCCACGCCACGTCGGCATCTGAATGCCCTGCCAATCCATGCGTGTGCGGCACTTCGATACCGCACAAGGTCACAAAACTGCCTTCCGCAAACCGGTGCGCGTCAAAGCCAGTCCCAATACGGGGGAGAAGCTGCGGGGTGAGCAGGCGCGTCATGCGGTCAAAATCCTCTGGCCAAGTAATCTTCTCAAGCATCGGGCTGCCCGCAACCACTTGGATGGTGGCACCATGGGCTTTAGCAACCGCCACATCGTCCAACAGCATTTGATCAGGGGCGATTGTCTCATAGGCCTTCTGGATCAGGCTGGCCTTAAAGGCCTGCGGGGTCTGGATACGCACAAGCCCATCGCGGGCTTGGGCGTGTTCAACTTGGCCATTGGGGGCAAGCCACAAGGCATCGGCAATGGCCAGACCCGGTGCTGCACCATCGGCCCCGGCCTCCAAAGCGGCGAACAGATTGTCTAGGACGGCTTGGCTTAAGCCTGGCCGCGCTGCGTCATGAATAAAGCTAAAGTGTGCGCCGATGCCCTGTGCGGCACGCAGCCCATTGGCAACCGAATGTGTCCGTGTCTCGCCAGCGTCCGCGAGCAAAATAGAGATGGAACCCGCACAAGCCAAAACCCTATTACGCATCTCTGGCGCACAGACGACGACAATCGCACCAAACCGGGGATCGCTGCTGAAGGCTTCCAAGCTCCAGCGCAAAATTGGTTTCCCGCCTAAGGATTGGAATTGCTTGGGCAGATCGTCCTGAGCGCTGGGACCTGTGGCTGAGACAGTCTGTTTTGCACGCGAACCTGTTCCGCCAGCGACAAGGATCGCGACCGCCAAAGGGGGGGAAGAGTGGGTAGGGACCATGTGGCAACCTTAGCCAGTTTGAGGCCGACACTCCAGCGGCTTTACCCGCTATGGCGAGAACTGGGCGACACTCTCAGATTTGACCACAGCGCGGATGACCTCTGTCGCCCGACTTGAGAAGAGCAAAAATTAGGCGGATTGTGATTAAAAATAGTGCAATCAGCGTTATGTGAGCTGCTGTTTTGACGTAGTCTGCCATTTATGTAAGCATCATGGTCTAACCAACTGGAAATGCCTGTTGTGGATCGCCTGAAAAATTCCTCTCTATCGGTTGATTATGTCCCCGGTCTGCCGACCGACCGAGAGGGGCAGATTGCGGCTGCTTTTCTAGAGGCTTTGCCCCTGCCAGCTTTAGGCGTTGAAGGCGGCGGACAGATCATCTTGGCCAATGGGGCCGCGCAGGATACTTTTCTAAAGTCCGTACGCAGCATCAAAGCCAATGGCATCATAGGGCTGTTCAGTGAAGATAGCCCGATCCACGACCTGATCGAGCGGGCACGCACCACTGGATCCCCCGTCAGCGGTCGCGACATGACCTTGCGCGGCCCAAGCTTCGGCGATTTTTCATGCGACATCACCGCTTCACCCAGCGAGGACGGCGGCTTTATCGCTCTAGTGGTTCGCCCGAAAGGACGCGGCCGTGACCTTTCTGAGCGCATGCAAGATATGGCAGGTGCCCGCTCTATGGCAGCCTTGGGCAGAACCTTGGCGCATGAGGTGAAAAACCCTCTCGCGGGGATACGCGGCGCAGCCCAGCTTCTCGTGCGTGACGCAAACCCAGCCGAGCTCGAGCTGGTCAATCTGATCGTGGAAGAGACCGACCGGGTGCGGCGCTTGATTGATCGGATGGAGAGCTTTGGTGCCGACCCCCCGATTGAGTTCGCACCTGTCAATGTGCACGCCTCCCTCGAACGCGTCGCCACTTTGGCGGAGAATGGGTTTGCGCGCGAAATCAGTGTGAAGCGCCGCTTTGACCCGTCTCTGCCTGACGCGCTCGGGGATGAGGACCAACTCATTCAGGTGTTCTTGAACCTCGCCAAGAATGCGGCTGAAGCAGCCCAAAGTCGGCCTGAGGGCGCAGAAATCATTTTGGCGACGGCTTATCGTCATGGCGTACGGATGCGCACGCCTTCGGGTGAAGCCCGCGACTTGCCCTTAGAAATCGCCTTTTATGACAATGGTCGGGGCGTTGCCGAAGATGTGAAGGATTGTTTGTTTGAGCCCTTCGTCTCGACCAAGCCAGCCAGTGGCGGTTTGGGTCTGCCCTTGGTGCAAAAGATTGTGAATGCCCATGGCGGGGTTGTCGATTTCGAGTCTGAGCCTGGACGGACCGTATTTCGTGTTCGTTTGCCACTCTCCCATCAACGAACTGGTCCACAAACCAGTCGAAATAAATAGGACCTAAAAATGAGTGTTGCTGGGCGTAATGTTTTGATTGCTGATGATGATGCGTCCATCCGCTTGGTGTTGTCGCAGGCTTTGGCGCGCGAAGGCTATCAGGTCCGCGCGACGGGCAACGCCGCAACCTTGTGGAAGTGGATCAAGGAAGGTGAGGGCGATTTGGTCCTGACCGATGTGATGATGCCCGATGGCAACTTGTTCGATTACTTGCCCCGTATGCGGATGGAGCGCCCTAAGCTGCCCATCATCGTCATGAGTGCGCAAAACACGCTTCTGACCGCCGTCTCTGCTGCTGAACATGGGGCCTATGAATATCTACCCAAGCCATTCGACCTCGATGTGATGATTGGATTGGTGCGTCGGGCATTAGAGGGCAAAAAGGATTTCAACGCCTCTAACCAGCAACGCAAAGCTGAAAAGGAAGAGCGTCTGCCCCTGATTGGTCGGTCTTTGCCGATGCAAGAAGTTTATCGGACGCTGTCGCGCGCGGCAGGCTTTGATTTGACTGTATTGATTGAAGGGGAATCTGGCGTTGGCAAAAAGCTGGTCGCCCGCGTCCTGCATGAATATGGACGGCGCAAGTCTGGGCCCTTTGTTACCTTAAGCTTGGCGGCCCTAGACCCGCGCAGCCTCGACCAAGCAATCGAAGGTCATAATGGCGTCGGCTTATTTGCTCAGGCTGCTGGTGGGACTTTGTTCTTAGATGGTCTCGCCGATACGCCTATGCCAACTCAAGCTAGACTTGCGCGTATTCTGGCAGATACCAATGGTCCGAAGTCTGCCATGGGGGATGTGCGCCTGGTGGCGGCAAGTGATCGAGACCTCAAAGGTCTCGTCATGAATGGCAGCTTCCGGGAAGACCTCTATTACCGCCTGAATGTGGTCACCATTACCGTGCCGCCCCTACGCGAACGCATGAGCGATGTGCCAGACTTGGCACGCGCATTCTTGGCACGCGCAACGAAGGACGGGTTGGGGGAAAAGGTGCTCGACAAATCGGGTGCGGAAGAACTCGAGACGTGGTCATGGCCCGGGAATGTGCGCGAGCTTGAAAATGTCATGCGCCGTATCGCAGCCCTAAGCCCAGACCCTGTAATCGGTGCCGATACCATCCGGCGTGAGCTGTTTAGAGAGCGGAGCCAGCCGATTGTGACCGGTCATATGGGTCAAGATGATGATCTCGAAACCGTTGCGCGGACAGCGATTTCAAAATTGATCGCGCAAGCCTCTGCGACCGGTAAGTCGATGACCGACTTGCACGAAAGTGTGATAGCCGCCGTCGAAAGACCTTTGTTTGAGCTAACGCTGCGCGAAACGCGCGGTAACCAGATCAAAGCAGCGGACATATTGGGGCTAAACCGCAACACCTTGCGCAAGCGCCTGGCATTGTTGGACATTGATGTGGGGCGTGGCAAAGCCTAACACAGGCTATACTGTTGCGTTTTAGACACAATTGTGCTTTTCAGGGCACATGAGTTCACAGCAGTCGGCCTCACATCCTAGCCCAGTTAGCGCCCGCAGCCCGGCTTTATCCGATGCTGCCCATATCTCCGTCACGGATATGGGTGCCTATGTCGCTGCGGTCGTTCTGACCTTTATCGGGTTGTTGTTTGCGGTTTCAGGCGGCGACATTGTTGGCCCTGCGAGCACTTGGATTTTAGCGCTTTTGATTATCAGCGGTCTCCTGATCGCTTATCTGTCGGTGCGGGTTGGCAGCCGTGTTTTGGCGCTGCGGAATGCAGGCAAAAAGGCACAGACTGGGGCGCGCTTGCATTTGCGCTTTGTCATGTTGTTCGCTGCCAATGGCGTGATCCCGGTGATCCTGATTGCGTTGTTTTCCGCGTTGACTATCGGGCAGGGCGTTCAGGCGTGGTTTTCCGAACAAGTGCGTGAGGCCGTGCAAGCTACCCGGATCTTGGGCAATCAATCGGTCGATAAAACCGCCGAAACGACGAAGATCGACATCTCGGCCATGGCCGTCGATCTGAATGCTTCAGCCATCCAGCTCAAAGCCGACCCGCAGGCTTATCGGGATTATCTAGCGCTACAGGCCGACCGTCGTGGCTTTGTGGCTGCTTATGTTTTGAACGCCCAAGGCACCAAGCTGGCGGAGGCGCAGCGCCCGCAAGGGGTGCCAGACTTTGTCACGCCTGACGCCGGCGACTTTGCGACGGCGCAGGCAGGCGATGTCTCCATCAATATCGACCCATCGGCTGTTGTGCGCGCTCTTTACCGTCTCGACGCCTTTTCAAACTCTTATTTGGCCGTGGTCAGACTGCCAGAGCCCGGGCAGCTGGCCTTGTTTGAGAAAGCCAAGGCCGCGGTTTACGCCTATCAAGTCATTGAAGAACGCCAAGGCCTGCTGCGCCTTTTGTTCGCTCTCGCTTATCTTGAGATCGTGCTCTTGGTGCTGATCGGGTCTGTTTGGTTGGGACTGGTGTCGGCGGGGCGGATCAGTGCGCCGATTGGCTTACTGGCCGATGCGGCTGAGCGCGTGCGGGGCGGGGATATGAGTGCCCGCGTCGCCCAAGTTGGGGGCGGGGATGAAATCTCCGCTTTGGCGACCACGTTCAACAAAATGACGGGCGAGCTACAGTTCCAGCGCCGTGCTTTGGAAGAAGCAGCCGAGTACGCCGAAACCCGATCTGTCTTTATCGGAGCGGTCTTGGAAGGCGTTTCGGCGGGTGTTGTCAGTTTGGACGGCACCAATTGTGTCCGCGCCGCTAATGGATCAGCAGGTCGACTTCTACAAACCCATGATGATCGCCTCGAAGGCCGCGATTTTTCGGTGATTGCGCCAGAGTTTATGGCCATTGTTGGCAGCGCTCGCCCGCTTCATCCAGCGCAAGGTCAAGCCGAGCGATTGGTGGGGGCAGAGACTTTGTTGTTTGACGTCCGTGCGGCATATGCGGGCGATGATTTGGTGGTGACGTTCGATGATGTGTCCGGCCTTTTGGCGGCCCAACGCCAAGCGGCCTGGAAAGATGTGGCGCGCCGGATTGCGCATGAGATCAAGAACCCATTGACCCCGATCCAATTGTCCGCAGAGCGCCTAAAGCGCAAATATGGCGATGTGATCACCAAGGATCGCGATGTGTTCATCCGCATGACCGACACGATCGTTCGCCAAGTGACCGACATTGGGCGTATGGTAGATGAATTCTCCAGCTATGCGCGCATGCCATCACCTAAATTTGCCGTCGATGATTTGAGCGAAGCCTTGCGCCAAGCTGTCTTTGCCCAACGGATCGCCAGCCCCGATATCGAAGTCACCAGCATTTTGCCGCCCGAACCTGTCCTCGTTTCGATGGACACCCGGCTCTTGATTCAAGCGTTCGCAAATATCCTGAAGAATGCCGGTGAGGGGATTGCAACCCGTCGGGCGCGCGATGAAACCGATCTCGCTGGTCAAATAGAAGTCAGACTTCACCTCAACGAAAAGATGGCCTGGATCGAAGTCGTCGACAATGGCATTGGCTTCCCCGTCCATGATCGTCGGCGACTGCTGGAGCCTTATATGACCACGCGCGCAAAGGGGACGGGCTTAGGCCTCGCCATCGTCGCGCGTGTGATGGAAGAGCATGGCGGCAAGCTTGAACTTGCTGACCGAACTGATGGCCAGAACGGCGCTCGGGTTTTGATGAATCTTCCCGTGCACATGGCCGACAACGCCACAAACACCCCCGACCTAACCACATCGCAACAAGAGCGCTTAAGCTCGGAGTCTCCCCATGGCAGCTGAAATTCTCATCGTTGACGATGAAGCCGATATTCGTGATTTGGTTGGCGGTATTTTGGAGGACGAAGGCTATGTCGTTCGCTATGCCGCTGATTCAGACGGGGCATTAGATGCCTTTCGCACCCGACGCCCTGATCTGGTTGTCTTGGACGTTTGGTTGCAAGGTAGCCGCCTCGATGGGCTAGAAATCCTGTCGGTCGTGCAAGGCATAGACCCAACCATTCCAATCGTCCTGATCTCTGGCCACGGCACAATCGAAACTGCTGTTAGTGCGCTGAAGCGCGGGGCATTTGACTTCATTGAGAAGCCGTTCAAGTCCGACCGCTTGATCTTGATCATCAGCCGCGCCCTCGAAAGCGCACGTTTGCGGCGCGAAAACATGGCGCTGCGCGCACGCGCTGTGGCGGGTGATGAGTTGATTGGCGAAAGTACAGTCATGCTGCAATTGCGCGCAGCCATCGAGAAAATCGCCCCAATGAACAGCCGCGTGCTGATCACTGGCCCATCTGGTTCTGGCAAAGAAGTGATTGCGCGGGCCCTGCACGCTGGCTCTCAGCGCGCCGATGGGCCGTTCGTCGTCATTTCGGCGGCAGCGATTGCGCCAGAGCGCATGGAATCCGAACTCTTCGGCGAAGAGACCAGCGAGGGTCGGCCCACAAAGATCGGGGTGTTTGAGCACGCCCATAACGGCACCCTATTGCTTGACGAAGTCGCCGAAATGCCAACGGAAACGCAGTCTAAGATCCTGCGCGTGTTGGTAGAACAACGTTTCCGGCGCTTAGGCGGCAGTAGCGATGTTTCGGTCAATGTGCGGGTAATTTCCTCAACAGCGCGTGACTTGCGAGAAGCTATTAGTTTGGGTCGCTTCCGCGAAGACCTCTACCACCGCCTCAATGTTGTGCCTATTCGTTCGCCCGCCCTAGCAGAACGACGTGATGATGTGCCCCGCTTGGTAGAGCACTTCACTAAGCGTGTCGCCGAAGCCAATGGCGTAGCCCAACGCCATTTCGGACCCGAAGCCTTGGCGGCCATGCAGGCAGCGAGCTGGCCTGGCAATGTGCGCGAATTGCGTAACTTGGTGGAACGTATGCTGATCCTAGCCTCTGGCGATTCAAGTGAGCCGATCGATGCCGCCGCTCTGGCGCTAGACGGCGTTGGCGTTGGCGAACTGGCCGACCGAACGGGCCTGCATCAATTAGTATCTTTGCCACTGCGCGAAGCACGCGAATTGTTTGAACGGGAATATCTGGCAGCGCAGATCACGCGCTTTGGTGGAAACATCTCGCGAACCGCATCATTCATTGGGATGGAGCGGTCGGCTTTGCACCGCAAACTGAAAAGCCTGGGTGTTGAAGGCACCCGCGGCTTCGATTTGGAGGGTTAAAAGTGCCAAGAATTGCCTATGTCGATGGCCAATTTGTGCGCCATGGTGAAGCCTCGATCCATGTTGAAGATCGCGGTCTGCAATTTGGCGATGCCGTTTATGAAGTATGGGCGGTTCGTGGTGGGATCTTGTTTGATTCAGAAGGCCATCTCGCACGGCTGGCACGATCTCTCGCAGCGCTGCAGATCAAGGCACCTATGAGCAATGCCAGCTTGATGGTGATCGTGCGAGAACTGATGGCGCGCAATAAGCTGAAGGATGGCTTGGTGTATTTGCAGGTCTCCCGTGGCGTGGCACGTCGGGATCATCCGTTTCCTGCCCATTCACGTCCCAGCATTATCTTAACCGCACGCGCTATGAACATGGCCCAAGCCGACGCACGCGCTGCCAAGGGTATCCAAGTTCAAACCTGCCCGGATATTCGTTGGGGCCGCGTCGATATCAAAAC
Organism: Aquidulcibacter sp.; assembly: GCA_027532555.1. Lineage (GTDB taxonomy): Bacteria > Pseudomonadota > Alphaproteobacteria > Caulobacterales > Aquidulcibacteraceae > Aquidulcibacter > Aquidulcibacter rimovensis. Next base: position 5,753 of record JAPZTJ010000072.1, on the reverse strand, counting down.
CGTCAATCTCTTGCCCAATGTTCTGGCGAAACAAGCCGCCCTAGAATCGGGTTTTGCCGATGCTTGGTTTGTCGATGCCGAAGGGTTGGTTACCGAAGGAACCGCTCAGAATGCTTGGATTGTTGATTCTGACGGTCTGTTACGAACGCGTCCTGCTACCCATGCCATTTTGCGCGGGATTACGCGCGACACCATCATCAAGACTGCGCAAGAATTAGGCTTTGCCTTTGAAGAGAAGGCCTTTTCCCGAGACGAAGCATTATCTGCGCAAGAAGCCTTCATTACATCGGCTACCAGCTTTGTTACCCCAGTGATTGGGCTCGATGGTCACAAAATCGGCGATGGCACACCAGGCTCAATTGCGAGGAAACTGCGCGAAACCTATCTTTCTCAGCAAACATCAGTAAAAAAGTCATAGACAGCACCCTTCTGGATTGAATTTTCAGAGAAGGACTGCCTAATGAGGGAATCAGGTGACGAGGTGCGTCACCCAAGAAAAGACAGGGCTAACAATGTCTGCCGACAAAAAACAGAACCTTCAGGACACATTTTTAAACGCAGTCCGCAAATCCCGCACCCCACTGACCATCTTTTTGGTGAATGGCGTGAAACTTCAAGGCGTCGTAACTTGGTTTGACAATTTTTGTGTGTTGTTGCGCCGCGACGGTCAGGTTCAATTGGTTTATAAGCATGCCATCTCAACCATTATGCCCGGAGCGCCGGTCCAGATGTTTGAGGGCGATCCTGCGGACCTCGACTAAGTATTTCTTGTCACTGAACGTCTTCAGGCTCATGACGTCGCGGGCACAGATGGTCTGTAGGCACGCAATAGAGCTAGGATAATTGCATTTGATCGATCGTCAGGCGCCCGTGCAGCGGGCCTTGGTCATCCACCCCCTACGAAGCGACGCTTCTGCCAGTCGTGACCCTGAACTACGACTTATCGAGGCCAGTGGCCTTGCTGAAGCGCTTGATCTGGAAGTCGCCGACGCGCGGCTTGAGCCCCTGCGGCAAGTCCGTCCCGGTGCCTATTTTGGGACCGGCAAGATCGAAGAGATCAAGGCGCATTGTGAAGAACTGAAAGTCGAAGTTTTGATCCTCGATGATCAGATGTCGCCGGTTCAACAACGCAATCTTGAGAAAGAGCTTCAGGTCAAGGTCGTCGACCGGACCGGGCTAATCCTTGAAATCTTTGCCCGCCGCGCTCGAACAAGAGAAGGGCGGTTGCAGGTCGAATTGGCACGTCTGAGCTATGAGAAGTCGCGTCTGGTTAAAACCTGGACCCACTTGGAGCGCCAACGCGGCGGCACCGGCAAAACGGGCGGCCCCGGTGAGCGGCAGATCGAGCTTGATCGCCGCATGATCGCGGACAAAATCCTCAAGCTAAAAAAAGAATTGGAAGAAGTTAAGCGTACCCGCGCCCTGCAACGGGCTAGCCGGAAACGCGTGCCTTATCCAGTCATTGCTTTGGTTGGCTATACCAATGCTGGAAAGTCGACCTTATTCAATCGGGCTGCCTCAGCGGACGTGTTGGCCAAAGACATGCCTTTTGCCACGTTGGATACGACTTTGCGGGCCGTTCGGACCCCGACGGGTCGCGATGTGATTTTATCCGATACCGTGGGATTCATCACAGACCTGCCAACAGAATTGGTCGCCGCCTTCCGGGCAACCTTGGAAGAGGTCGCTCAAGCCGACCTTTTGGTGCATGTCCGCGATATTGCGCACGCTGAGAGTGATAATCAGCGCCGCGACGTGGAACTGGTGTTAGATCGTGTGTTGTCAGAGCATGAAAGCCGTCCGCCGTTGATCGAAGCGTGGAATAAAATTGACGCTTTGGACGAGGATGGGGCCGCTTTTGTTCGGGCGCGAGCCGCGGCGTCTGGATTGGATGGCACGGCACAGGGCCTATGCGTGTCGGCTCTAACTGGGGAAGGGGTCAAGGACCTCTTTGCCTTAATTGATTCAGAGTTGGCGCTTGATGCGAGGCCAGTAGACCTCGTGATTGGCCCCGATCAAGGTGCGGCGCGGGCTTGGTTGTTCCGCAAAGGTGCCGTTCGACATGAAGAGACCGACGAGCAAGGCTTTACCCATCTGAAGGTCCGCCTTACCGCCGATGATGCCGCGCGCTTTGTGGCGCAATGGCCGCAAATTTTGTCAGAGGTTCCGTTCGTGCCGCTTGGCGAGGTTCCAGAGCCCGTCCATTTCCTCGAGGCTTGAGGTTTCAGGGGTTTTTCCGTCGCGCTGGAGGGCCTCTTCAATCCAACGGAAGCGGCGCTCAAACTTAGCATTGGCGGAGCGAAGTGCGACCTCGGGGTCAATTTTGGCCTTGCGGGCTAAATTTGCCAATACAAATAGGACGTCGCCGATTTCTTCTTCGATATGGGCCTGATCGCCCTCGGCAATCGCTTCTTGGGTTTCACCAATCTCTTCGGTAAGCTTTTCGAAAACCTCATCTAAGCTTGGCCAATCAAAGCCGACGCGCGCGGCGCGCTTGGTCAATTTTTCTGCGCGCATCAAGGCCGGCAAAGCCAAGGGTATATCGGCCAAGAGACTGGGATCGTCAGCGCGTTTAGTCGCGCGCTCTTTTGCTTTCATAACTTCCCAATTCTGGGTTTGCTGCTCGGCGGTCTCGATCGCGTATGTGCCAAAGACATGGGGATGACGGGCTTCCATCTTGTCAGAAAGGCCTTGGACAACGTCATTGAAGTCAAACGCACCCTGTTCTTCAGCCATGCGGGCGTGGAAGACCACTTGGAACAAGAGATCACCCAATTCCTCTTTCAACGAGACCAAATTGCCCTGCGCAATCGCATCGGCCACTTCATAGGCTTCTTCAATCGTGTATGGCGCGATGGTGGCAAAACTTTGCTCTAGGTCCCAAGGACAGCCCGTTTCAGGGGTGCGCAGGGCCGCCATAATGTTGAGGAGTCGGTCGATGGGGGAGGGAACGGTCATGCCCCCTCTATGATCCGATTCTAGCCGCGCAAAGATGCTTCTTCGTCGAGGCTCCGCTTGGCAGCAATCGCGGCCTGAAGCTCCGCCGTACGCTTGGCGTCGATGGGATATTTCAGGAGCAATAAGGCACCCAATAAATTGACCACAACCGGGAGACCTAGGAAGAGGAGGGTTAAGCCGGCCAGTGCCTCCGGGGTATTTTCTGCCCCTAGCTTAGAGTTAAACCCAAATAGTCCAAGCCCTACATACGTGACACCTACGGCCAACGCATAGCCCGCTTTACCCGTCAACGTCACAAACGCGTAAAGAAGACCGGTCCGGTCTTGCCCGGTTTGCAACAAATCCTCGTCACCAATGTCGGCCATCATGGCCCGCAGGAGATAGGCCCCTGCAGTATAAACAATCCCAGCCACAGACATCCCGATCGCCGCAGCGACAAAATTGTTCTCAGGCAGGTACATGAACAATGGCTGGCTGACCGCCGCATAGAGACACGCACAGATGAGAGAGACGTGCTTGCCCCAGCGGCGTGCAATGAGGGTCCAAAGTGGTGCGCCGATCAGGCCCGCGATGAAGTAGATCAGCAACAGCGCTGCTGCCAAGCCGCCATAGCCTTTGACCGCGTCAAAATAGAAAAGGAACAGCCCACCCGTTACGCCAGAGCCAAACATCAAGAGAAGATCGCATAACAACAAACGTCGACAAGAATCTGATTTAAAGAGAAAAATAACATCTTTTAAGTTGGTCTTTTTGGCAGAAGCCTTAGGTGATTCTTCCTTGGCAAAGACTGCCGCTAACAAGGCGGTGAGGGGCATGAGGAGGACGATGAACCAGCCCATGCCTTGCACGCCGCTAGCCGCAGACCCGCCCCCTGAGTGGATCAAGACAGGGATCATCAGCACCATGAGCATGCCCAAGACGTTGCCAGCCTGCCAGAAGACAAACACGCGCGACCGCTCATGATAATTGTCGCTCAAGGTCGCGCCCAGCGACATTTGCGACAGTGACCCCATGGAGAAGCCCACATAGGTGAAGAACAGCCAGAAGCCCAGATAGGCCGCGTCGGCACCTGGCTTTGCCATAAAGAGGAAGTACGAACCAACCATAATGACCGGTATGGACATCACAAGCCAGGGCGAGAATCTGCCGATACGCGTGCGAGTTTGGTCCATGGCAAGGCCGATGGTGACATCAACCCCAATGTCTAGAATGCGCGCAAGCATAAAGAGAACGCCTACAACCCCAATCTCAAGGCCAATATAGCCCGCGTAATGGGGTGGCAGTTGAACGACCAAGGGCAGCCCAAGCGCAGCAAGAGGGAGACTGGGTGCCGAAAAAGCAAGAATTCGAGACAAAGCGACTTTGGAGCCCGTTTTGTTGGACTTTTCGACATCGGCCGCCATGTTTCCCCCTGTGGCCCTTGTTACTTCAGGCTCATCGTTTTGACCTTGTCATCCTTTGCCTCAAACGCCAAGCCCTTTTGCCAACCTCTTGGAACCAAAGCGATTAACGCTTAGGTAAGGCCAGTGCAGAGGTGATCGCTTGAGATAGCTCTGCTGATTGAGGTGTGACGGCAGACGCAAACGCGGCCACCGGCCGACCATCTTTACCAACCAAAATCTTATGGAAGTTCCATTTAGGCTCAGCTTTCGGCCCTAACACGCTCAAAGCATTGCGATAAAATGGGTGTGCGCTGGGCCCACGTACCGTGTACTTGGCAGCCATCGGGAAGGTGACGCCATAATTGAGCTCACAGAACTTCTTGATTTCTGTCGCACTGCCGGGTTCTTGGCCACCAAAGTCATTCGAGGGCACACCCACTATGACCAGGCCTTCACGTTGCCGTGATTTCCACAAAGTCTCGAGGCCTGCATATTGACCAGTATAGCCGCATTGCGAGGCCGTATTGACCACAAGCACGACCTTACCGCGGTAATCGGCGAGATTGACTTGGCCGCCCATGAGGCCTTCAAACAAATCTGGTGACGACATGGCGGCGACTTTCGCAGGTTGAGGGACAGTTTTTGGCTTTTGGGGTGCTGATTGGCTGGTTGCCGTAACGGCTAACACTAGCGCTGCACCAATTACGCCGGCTAAGCCCAAGACCAATATCTTCATAATCCATCTCCAGATACCAACTTAGTATGCTGTTATTGCAGCTTTTACAGGAAGGTGCTGACGATGTGATACAAAGTCAGCAAAATCAAACTCAACGTCGCCAACATTTGAATCACAAAACCTAGCGACCGGGTCTTTGGATCTGCGACATAGGTCACCATGTAGATGATCCGCCCAATGATCCAGACAAGGCCAAGTCCTGCAGCAACCATGTCTGAATGCCAAACGGCCCCAAGCCATAAGGCGGGCAAGAACATGGCCAGCCATTCCAGGGTATTCATTTGAACTCGAAAATGACGCTCAAAAATGGGATCGCCTGTGGTAGCAGGGGCTGGAACGCTGTAGGTGCCGCGGGCTTTGGCAACCCGCAATCCCATCACGAAAAAGAGGATGATCGCACCAAGCGTGACTAAACTGGTGAGGGGTAGGTTTAACATGGTCGATCCAATTCTGTTGTGTGGCGGTGTTCGGCTTGACGTAGGCCGATGATGGGTGCGGGTCTAGTGGGGGAGTTGGCGAATTGGCCCCAAAGAAGATGTAGATTCTAGACCAAGTGCGAATTTCCGGCCCCAACCATCAGACAATCGCAGAACTTGGTCAAGAAGCGTTCTCGACCATCAAGAGTCGAGAGAACGCTTCGATGGGCGCGATGTATCCCAAACACTTTCGGGGCGTGG
>JAPZTJ010000069.1 GCA_027532555.1 Aquidulcibacter sp. | reverse complement strand
GCCCTCATCATCGCCCCAATACTCCACCCGAGGCCCGCCTAACCCAACCAGCCCCACTTTACTTCAATCAATCTGCCCCAAAACCCAACATACAAAACAAAACCCCGCCAAAATGACGGGGTTTGTCAGCAGTCTGAAGCCCGGCTCTGCCGGGCTTTTTTGTGCTCTAAGTTTGGACTCAACTTTGATCGGAATAGATCAAAACAAGACTTAACTCATGGTTACCAGCATTTATTCAATTTTAATCATCGCCAAGTTAAGATGACGCTACGTCAGCCCACGCTTGGGCTGACAAACGAACCGCCTTCTGAAGTGAAGATCAGCCTCGTTTGTAGCCGCTGATCTTCGCTTCTTTTTTGTTCCTCCCGACATTTTCGGTTTTGTAACCAGTTTCTGCCATCCTGACCTCGGTGGCTTGAGGCGCAGCTGTGTTGTCGACTCAAGGTTTTTGGGAGGTAGCAAGATGAAAAAGCGCATTCTCTTTGCTTTTGCAGCATTGGCTTTGGCCGGTTGTGCTTCGTCCGCGCCTCCGTCGAACATCGCAGACGCGTGTGCCATCTTGGACGAAAAAAGCCGCTGGGAAGACCATGTTTTTGATGCCGCCCGGGACTGGCAGGTATCACCGGGCGTCATACTTGCGTTCATTCGCCAAGAGAGCAGCTTCCGCCGCGATGCGAGACCCAAGGATCGAAATGGTCGCTTACTCTCCACCGCCTATGGCTATTCGCAAGCCTTGAATGGGACGTGGGCCGACTATGAAAGAGCGCGCGGCGGGGCCAAACGCAAAAACTTTGGCGACTCCGCCGACTTCATTGGCTGGTACCTAGACCATATTTCCCGCCGGACGGGCCTTTCAAAGACTGACACTCGTAATCTTTATTTGGCCTATCACGAAGGCCCCACTGGCTTTCAGCGTCGCACCTATTCGAACAAGCCTTGGCTAGGCGAAGTGGCGAGCCGGGTCAGCAGCCAAGCGGCAATTTATGACGGCCAGCTTCGCCGCTGCGAAGCGCGTCAAATGCGCAAGCTGGCCAGCAACTAGACCTCTGACGGTTGCGCAGGTTTGCTAGGTGCGCAATTTTACATCGGTTGCCCTAAGGCGACCACCTTCCCTCGCTCAGCAATCCAGACTAGGGTTTGACTGAAAGGCTGCCGCAGAACAGCTTAAGCTTTGGGAGATGACCATGACAGACGATACAAAAGTCCTCTATGAACTCGACGGCGACGTCGCAATCATTACCTTGCACGACCCTGCCACCATGAATGCATGCGGCGTGGATATGGCGCAAGAAATGACCCGCGCCTTTGAACGCGCCGCAGGCGAAGCCCGAGCGATTGTTTTGACGGGCACCGGTAAAGGCTTTTGCTCAGGCGCCAATCTGGGGTCGACTGCCTCCAATATGAGCGGCGCGCAAAACCCTGAGCAATTGGATGCCGGGGCGGCGCTTGAAAGCACCTACAACCCCTTGGTGACAACGATCCGCGACCTGCCAGTTCCGTTGGTAACGGCGGTCAATGGTGCAGCGGCTGGCATTGGCTGCTCGTTCGCGCTTCTGGGCGACATCATTCTGGCTTCTGAAAACGCCTACTTCTTGCAAGCCTTCCGCCGGATTGGTCTCGTTCCCGATGGTGGGTCGACCTATATGTTGGCGCGCGCGGTTGGACGTGCCCGTGCGATGGAAATGATGTTGTTGGGCGAGAAGATTTTTGCGCCTCAAGCGCTCGAATGGGGCCTGATCAACCGCGTTACGTCGCAAGACACGTTGTTGGCTGAAGCAAAAGCCCTCGCCCACACGCTGGCTAGCGGCCCAACCAAGACGCTGTCGATGATCCGTCAAGCCGCTTGGGCCAGCTTGGACAATGACTGGAAATCGCAATTGGCACTCGAGCGCGACTTGCAACGTGAAGCGGGCCGGACCAAGGATTTCCGCATCGGCGTGATGGCCTTCTTGTCCAAGCAAGTGGCGCAATTCACCGGCCGCTAATGCCACGCCCGCAGCGGGCCATCACATCAGAGGACCGCGCGTGGACGTTTTGTGGATCACCCTGCCAATCTTTGGCCTGATCGCCCTTGGCTGGGCGGGGGCAAAGGCTGGACTATTTGACAGCAACACGGCCTCGGGTCTGTCGCGCTTTGTCTTCTGGCTTGCCTTTCCCTCCCTCCTACTCACCTCTATGGCGAAAGCCCCGGTGCCAAATGCGGCGCAGGGCTCAACCCTTTTGGTGTGGGTTGGGGTTTTGATCGCAGGGCATGTGCTGGCTCGGCTAGCAGGCATGGCGCTCGGACTATCGAAAACCAGCCAAGCCGGTGTTGGCTTTGCTTCATCCAGCGGCAATACTGCTTTTTTAGGTACCGCCATTCTGGGTAGCATGTTCGGGCCAGAAGTCATGGCTATGGCTGCGGCCTTTGTCGCGTTAGAGAATATCCTTATTGTGGGCCTCGGCGTGGCAGGGCTTTATCTGGCCAAGCCAGCGCCAGACGCCGCCGCCGCGCGCCGCGCGATGCTGGGCGGCCTGACCAATCCCGTCAGCATGGGGGCTTTCATCGGCTTTCTGATCGCCTTGACGGGCCTTCACATCCCAGCCGCCTTGATGCGCCCACTCGACATGTTGGGTGCCGCCGCAAGCCCTGCAGGCCTCGTCGCACTTGGCATTGTGATGGCGACCAGCTTTGGCTCAGTCCAAAGCCAGTCGGGGCGCGATATCGGCCTTGTGATTATGGTCAAGTGCATCGCCCTGCCCTTGATGATGGCCGCGGGCATGGCAGCCATAAATGCTCCGCGTGATCTTGCCATGGCCGCCACCATCCTTGCGGCCTGCCCCAGTGCGGTAAATGTGTTCATCCAAGCCCAACAGGCAGAAGTCTGGGGCGATACGGCTGCGCGCGCAGTCTTCCTGACCACCTGTGTATCCATCATCACGCTGAGCCTTGCAGCCAGCTTGGCCGTCTAACTCGGCACCTGCATCCAGCTTGGCGGGTCCAACTGGATCGGCTGATCCCCTGCCCGCAATTCTTGGCCATCGTTTATGGCCTTTTGCGCCCGGTCAAAACGAATGAGGGCAAGACCATGGCCGGGGCCACCTGTGCGCATGCGGCCGACTTCCCAACCGTCTGCCAGAATAGGCGTTTCAAACGCTGGCGCTGCGCCCTCATAGCGGATGCGGCATAGCTTTGTTTTGACCGTGGTGCGCCGCTTCATCCGGCTGGTCATTTCCTGGCCAACATAGCAGCCTTTGTGGAAATCTACCCCGCCCATTTCATCCATCAAGCCTTCAAGGATAAAGTCCTTTTCGACCAAAAGATCGACGGCAAGGTCAGGGACGCCTAGGCCCAGCCGCGTTTGTTCATAGGCCGCAAATGCCGCCGCCTCATCTTGCAATTCAACGCGGGGCGCGATGAACCGCTGCGGCAGCTCGCTATGGCGGGGGTCAGGGTAATGAATAGCATGCGGCGGCAAAGCCTCTGCGGACCAGGCAGCGCCTACCATATAAGCCTCACTCTTATCCTCAATCGTCACCTTCGACCGCAAGCGATAGAGGCTTAAGCGCTTGGCAAAGCTCGCCGGGTCAGACACGTCGATCCAATAGGTCCCGGTCTCGGGTGCGATGATGAATAGCTCAAACAAGAACTTGCCTTGCGGCGTTAACATCGCCGTATAGACGCACGCCCCAGGGCCAGCGCCTGCAACATTGTGGGTTAAAAGACCATCCAGCAAAGTCGCCGCATCGGGGCCCGACACGCAAACTAGCCCGCGCTTGGGGAAGGAAACAAAATCAGCCATCGCCCACACTTAGGGCTGATTGCGCCTTTGTTCAAACCCAATGGCCAAATCATCGGTAAAGCGCACCAAGGCATCCACAATCCCGGGCTCTAGGCTAGCATGACCAGCATCACCAATGATTTCCAATTGAGCGTGCGGAAGAACCTTTTTCAACGCCCAAGCCGAGGACAAAGGCGTCAGCACATCATAACGACCATGCGCAATCTGGATCGGAATGGTTTCCAACACAGACGCATGATCAAGAAGCCAGCTGTCGGTTTCAAAGAAGCCCTTATTGACGAAATAATGGTTCTCGATGCGGGCAAAGGCCTCAACAAATCGGTCCTCTTCAAAGCGGCCCGGGCGGGCATCTGGACCTTTCATCGAGAGACAATCCCCTTCCCACCGCGCCCAAGCCCGCGCCGCAAGAATGCGGGTGTCGCGATCTTCGCTAAACAGGCGCTTGTGGAACGCACCCACGATGTCGCCGCGCTCATCTTCTGGGATCACGCTAACATAATGCTCAAAAGCGTCTGGGAAGATATTGCTGGCCCCAGATTGATAGAACCAAGCAATCTCGGCTTGGCTGATCAAGAAGATGCCGCGCAGCGTCAGGCTCAATACGCGGTCGGGGTGTTTGATCGCATAGGCCAGTGCCAACGTTGAGCCCCAAGAGCCGCCAAAGACCGCCCACGCCTCAATACCTAAGTGTTCGCGAAGCTTCTCAATATCGGCAACAAGGTCCCAGGTCGTGTTTTCGCGGGTCTCGGCGTGCGGGGTAGAATTGCCACAACCACGTTGGTCAAACCCGATGATCCGCCATTTCTTGGGATGAAAGAAGCGCCGCATATCTGGGCTCATCCCACCGCCCGGACCACCGTGCAGACAAACTACAGGGATGCCCGCAGGCGTGCCAGCCTCTTCAAAATAGAGGGTGTGCAAATCACTGACAGGCAGGTGCCCTGTCTGAAAAGGCTCAATCTGGGGATAGAGCGCGCGACGGATAGAAGCGGAATCGGGCATGAAGTTCCTTCGTGTAAGAGCACGACTTAGAGCGGACAGTACTGGCGTACAAGGTGGGTAACAGCGTGGCGTTCAAGCTGTGCGCAGGTCGCCAAATCTCTTGTGCATCCAGTCAGCAATAGCTGAATTGGTCTCGTCTGGCTTTTCCTGCTGGGTCCAATGACCACAGCCATGGATCAGCACGCGGTCGAGGTCTGGCACATATTTTTCCATCCCATCGGCGGCTGAAGGCGGCAAAACAACGTCATTTTCCGCCATGATCATCAGACTGGGCTGGACAACCAGATCTGGAATATCGGCACTATCGAGCCAATTGCGGGTGAAGTTGCGATACCAATTGATGCCACCGCGAAAGCCAGTGCGCGTAAAGGTGTCGACATAGACCTGATGCTCTGCCGCGGTCAGCAAAGGATGGGTCGCTTTGGACTTGTCAAAGCTCTGCAAGGCCAGTTGAAACGCATGATTGCGCTTGCCTTCGGGACGGGCATCAAACTCCAAAGGCGTCACAGATGAGCGGCGCATATAAAAGCGGAAGGTTTTGTCGACATCCTCTTCCAGAATTGCTTCCATCGCGCCGGGTTTTTGAAAGAAGATGATGTAATGATCAGGTCCGAAGCGCTGCTCATAAAGCGCTATGGGATCGATAGGGGGGCGCTTGGTATAGGGTGTATTGACGCCGATCACGCCTGCGACGCGGTCTGGCCTGCGCGTCGCCATGGCCCACACAATCAACCCGCCCCAATCATGACCGCAAAACACAGCCTTCTCAATGCCCTTGGCATCCAGAAGGGCTGCAAGATCACCGGTCAACGTATCAAGATCATAGGCCTCAATCGCGTCAGGGGCCGAGGTCAGGCCATAGCCGCGCAAATCCGGGGCGATGGCGCGAATCCCTGCTTGGGGCAGCCCGACCAATTGATGCCGCCACGAGAACGCGAGCTCTGGATAGCCATGACACAAAACCACGGGCGGCATTTCTGTTGGCGTGTGGGTATCCCACACAGCCATGTCGATGCCATTGAGGGGCAGCATTTCTGGCGCTGACAAGCCAAATTGGGACCAATCAATCTGGTTCATCGTTCTGATCCTTTCGGCTAAAACAGGCCCAAGCAAGCAAGAGCCAACCGCCTAGCAAGCTGAGGCCACCCAGAGGCGCGGCCATCGCCACGAGACGCGGAGCCCCCAGTGCAAGGGCGTAAAGAGAACCTGCAAACAAGGCGATCCCGATACTGAAGAGTGGGACCGCAAAGCGCGCCTTGGTGTAGCCTTGGGTCTGCAGCCAAACACAGGCAAATAGCGCCAAAGTGTGGGCCATGTGCTGGCTACTGCCCGTCACCACCCAGGCCTTAGCCTGTGGGCTCGTCAGACCATGTGCACCAAACGCGCCAATTGCCACAGCCACAAATCCTGAAAGACAAATCAGGCCCAGAAGTTGGTGTTGCTTCATGCGGTCATCGCTTTAGGTGGGATGGCATAGGTGACCACGGCGTGGGCGACCAGATCCGTCTCGCCCTCGGAGCGAATGCCAGCTTCCATCACGGCCATGGTCTTGCCCAATTTCATCATGCGCACGTCAGCAATCAAATCCTTGGGCTTCGGTTTGCGCATGAATTGGATCGACAGATTAGTGGTAACTGCGAGTGGTTGGAACCCAATGGCCGACAGCACCAAGGCGTAGGCCGCGGTATCGGCAAGCGCCATCATAGTAGGGCCGGACAAGGTACCACCGGGCCTGATCTGGTTGGGATTATAGGCAATGCGGCACCGCGCACTTTGCCCATCGGCAGCTTCCACAAAGGGCGGGGTCCCGCCCGTGAAAGCTTGCGCCAAGAACTGATTGATTTCGTCAGGGGTCATGGTCGCACGCTAAACTGCAGGCCTAATCAGGTCCAGCCACTTCACCCAGCACAGAGTGATGCACGGCCGCTTCAGCAGCATGCGCAATCCCTCCACGGAGAAAAAACACCGGGTGCTGTAATTTTTTCTCGTCCTAACGTCTCGTTTACCAACGCGATTCACACTGAGGCTAGAAATTAGGAGACGTTTGTGGCGCGTGCAGAAGAAAATCAATCAATTGAATCTGAAAGCCAAATGGCACAGCGGCGCGCACAACGCACCTCTTGGGCCTTATTGCAGCGTGTCCATACGACGTTAGACCTGTCTTGCGCCCATGTGATCGAAGTCATGGCAACCGATGCTGGTGCCCATGTCGCTCTTTTGGCCCGCCAATTCCCCGGCGTGCATTTTGAGCTGAGCCATGAAGCAACCCGGTGTGGGGAGTCTGTTCGCATTCTTTGGGCACCTGATGGCGTGACCATGACTCTAACGAAAGACCAATTGGCCAGCTATGACGCGGTCATCGTCACCCATGCACCAGAAGAACTGCAAGCCACAATCCAGACCTTTGCAGGCTTTGCCCGTGTGGCTGGCGTGCGTGATTTTGCAGGCGGTCAGGCTTTAGCCATCTTTGGCAAAGGCCTCGCGCGCGACCTGTTCCGCGCGAAAGTCCGTGATATCGCCGCTTAGGCTGATCACGTTCAGACGGCTTCACCTGCCGCTACGCCACTCGACCACGCCCATTGGAAGTTATAGCCGCCAAGCCAGCCCGTGACGTCTACCGCTTCGCCGACAAAATAGAGGCCGGGGACATTTTTAACTTCCATCGTCTTTTGGTTAAGTGCAGCGGTATCAATCCCGCCCTTTGTGACTTCTGCCTTGGCATAGCCTTCATCGCCCACGGGCGTCAGGTCCCAGTGGTGTAGGGTTTCAGAGAGGCTGCGGAGCTGGGCGTCTTTCAAATCTGCCATAGGCCGATCCAGCCCTGCCTTTTCAGTCAGTGCATGGGCCAAGCGCTGGGGCAAACGTTCGGACAAGATGGTGGCCGCTTGCGCGCGTGGGCGGGCGGTCTTGGCTTCGATCAGCCACGCATCAGCCTTCACATCGGGCAACAGGTCTAGATAAATGCTCTCGCCCTTGTTCCAATAGGAGCTGATTTGCAGGATAGCGGGGCCAGACAGACCGCGATGGGTGAAAACCATGCCTTCGCGGAACGCCGTTTTGCCTTGCGCAGCAATGCCTTCCAGCGAAACGCCCGCCAATGGCCGCATCAGTTCGATGTCCTTAATGCCAAACACTAGGGGGACAAGCGCTGGCTTAGGCTCAATCATCGCCACTTGGAATTGGCGGGCAATATCATAAGCAAAGCCTGTTGCGCCCAGTTTCGGGATCGAGAGACCACCTGTTGCGATAATCAGGCTGGGTGCTGTGGCACGCCCAACTTGGGTTTGGACGACATAGGCCTCGCCCAGGCGCGCGACATCTTGAATGTGCACATCGGTCCCAATCGTCACGCCGCCCTTGGTGCATTCAGCCAGCAGCATATCGACAATAAGGCGCGCGGCCCCCGCCCCCTCGCAAAACAATTGACCCAAGGTCTTTTCATAAAACGGGATATGATAGGCCTGTACCAGCTCAATGAAATCATGCTGGGTGTATCGGGCAAGGGCTGAGCGGGCAAAGTGGGGATTGGCCGAGATAAGTCGCTCTGGCTTGATCTCCATATTGGTGAAATTACACCGCCCACCACCCGAGATCAGGATTTTGGCACCCACCGTATCGGTATGCTCCAGCAACAAAACCTTACGGCCACGTTGCCCTGCGCGCGCAGCCGCCATCAAGCCTGCCGCCCCTGCCCCAATGACGATTACATCATAGCTGTCACTCATGCTGCGCACTTAAGCCCAAGTCGCATTTAGAGATAGCCAAGGACGCAGCAGGAGGTGTAGCCTTGCCCCAACTTCACCAATAACAACTCTGGGAGCACGCGATGAAATATAAAACTTTGGGCCGGACAGGCCTTGTCGTTTCAGAACTTTGCTTTGGCACCATGACCTTTGGCGGTGATGGATTTTGGACCGTGATTGGCGGCCAAGATCAGGATGTCGCCAGCAGCCTTGTGCGCCAAGCCTTTGATGCGGGTGTGAATTTCTATGACACCGCTGACGTTTACGCCAATGGCTTGTCGGAACAGATGTTGGGCCATGCTATTCGCGACAAGGGCCTGCGGCGCGACGAGATCGTGATTGCCACCAAAGCCCATGGCCGCGTGCTAGACCTCCTGCCCCCGGACGCCAGCCCGCACGCCCAAGCAGAAGCCGCCCGCAGGCAAAAGGCGCGCAATATCTCGGGCCTCTCCCGCAAGCATTTGTTTGACGCGATTGATGCAAGCCTCAAGCGCCTGAACATGGATCATGTCGATCTCTATCAAATCCACGGCTACGATCCTTTGACCCCCTTGGATGAGGTGATGGACACGCTGAACGACATCGTGCGTTCGGGCCGGGTGCGCTATATTGGCTTATGCAACCGGGCCGCGTGGGAGACCGCCAAAGCCAATGGCATCGCCGAGCGCAAGAATTTTGCCCGCTTTGAATCGATGCAAATGTATTACACCTTGGCATCGCGCGACCTTGAACGCGAAGTCGTGCCGCTGGCGCAAAGCGAAGGCCTAGCCATTTTGCCGTGGAGCCCGCTCGCCGGTGGCCTGCTCTCTGGCAAGTTTAAGCGCGACCAAGCCGGTCCAAACAATGCGCGCCGCGCCAGCTTTGACTTCCCACCGGTCAATAAAGACCGCTTGTTTGACTGCGTCGAAGCGATGGAACCCATTGCTGAGGCCCATGGCGTCAGCGTCGCACAAATTGCTCTGGCGTGGCTGTTGCACCGCCCTTGGGTGACCAGCGTCATCATCGGGGCCAAGACCGAAGATCAATTGACGGACAATCTGAAAGCCGTCGACGTGAAACTGACCGCTGAAGACCTTGCTGTTTTGGACAAAGTCTCTGCCCTGCCATCGGAATATCCCGGCTGGATGTTCCCCGTTCAAGGCCGCGACCGAGCGGGGTCTGTGGGGTAAGAACTTTACCGAAGATCGCGGACACACAGCACATAATTGTGCCCGCGAATATCATCGCCTTGTGGGCCAAAACCCTCGGGAAAGCTGCCAGGTGAGGCGGTTTTCGGGTCACTGCGCATGGCCCCAGCGCCATGCACATCGAGCCAGCGCCTTTGGCCAGAGCCAGGGGGAACTTCCATAAATCCTTGCGCCTTGCCAATTGCGGCATAAACGGCGAGTTCTCCCGTTTGGCTAAACGCGCGCCCCTGTTCTTGCGCGGGAGGGGGGCCTTCCAAATGGGTTGTCGAGGACCAGAGATAGGCAGTTTGATCGCTGAGTTGAAACAGCGGATCAATGGCAGGTATGCGGTTGTAATCCACCAAAGAATGTAATTCCTTGGCATGGGGCAACCGCCAATCTGAATAGCCGGCCAAGCTTAGATGCGTGCAATAGGAAAGCGCCGCCGACCACGACTTTGCGGTCCCATCGTTTTTGCGCTGCCACATCAGGCCAGTCGCGTGATCTTCAACAACATCTGGGCGCGCCTTAAAAGCATTTTGGCCATAGGGATTTCCACGCACCAAGCGGACCGCCAAACGATTAGGCGTTTGCATCCGGTTGGCTGGATCCATCACAGGATAGCCCTTAATCCGACCATCTGCGAAGTTTACGCCAAACACAGTATCATCTCGGCCCATTGTCTTACCAACATAGGGTGTGGCGCTCCACTCCTGCACGTCGATAGGTCGCCGACCATGGGCGGCATCGCCGAGGCCCTTGCCATCCCCATAAGCAAAGTCAAAGTATTTGGTATCAATATAGGGGCGCGATGTTGCCGGATCGCCCGTATAGCCGCCACGGTAATCAATCAAGGAGTAGAGTTCTTTGATTGTGGGAACGCGCCAGTCGTCATAACCGCCCAAACGGCTGGCACGGGCATAAGAAGCTAACTCCTTAAAGGTCATAGGCGCACTGGGTGTTTTGGCCCACATCAAGCCCGTTACCTCATCCACAACAAGATTATTGGCCTCAACCCTGTAGGAAGCTGCATTACCTGGATGCTGCGCATTCTGCCCCGAAAGCGGCAGGCCAGGAGCCGGACACGGCAAAACAGGTCCGGCAACATCGTAACAGCGATCTTGGCCCGTGCTGACAATCTGATAATTGCCTGCCGCCCGTGGTACGCCAGCCGATGCCGGAACTTGCAACAAGCATAGAACCAGCAAACCTAGACCAAGCCGAAACTTTGCCAATGGGCTCATGGGTGGTCTCCTTTAAGGTAATGGGGCGGCTTTCCGCCTAAGGCGTCGCGCAAAAGACAAGCTGCTCGACTAAAGGCCTCGGCCTCTGCGGCACCGAAGCTCTGGCGGATGAAGCCATCGACCGATAGCCAAGCCCGCTCAATCTCAGGCAAAAGCGCCAGGCCTGCTGGCGTCAAAGCAATGGAGGTCTGCTTATCGCCAGCCTTACTATGTCGATTGACCAGCCCGTCTCGCTCCAACCGCGTTAGCATCACCGTCATGGTGGGTGGTGCCAAATCAAAAGCCTGGGCCAGTTGCACCTGTTTGATAGGCCCAAATTCAGCAATCGCCATCAGCACGCGCGCCTGCCGTGGTTGTAGCCCCGTCTCAGCCAAAGCGTCGCGCAAATGGGCTTCAATCAAATGTGCGGCATTAAGGATCGGATGAAATAGAATTTCCATCCGTACAAAATATTAGATATCTAATTTCTGTCAAGCATCCTTAGTTCGATCCGATGCGCAAAGAGGCACATGCAGTCCTGTGACTGACAATTGATAGCGTTTTGCCGCGTGACGTGATGCACACACGCGACGCTGCCTCTGGGGTAAAGGACGGTTCAAGTGACCCAATCAAGGCCGCGACCGAGAGGGGTCTGTGGGGTAGGCCGCGCGACTTTAAAAGAGCCCCTTCAGTCCCTTCGGGACAGCTTCCCCATGAATGGGGAAGCGTCTCTGTCTCACCTGTTTCCGCGACCGCTTCCCCGCTCGCGGGGAAGCTCCGCCGAAGGCGGTGAAGGGGAGAACGTCAGCGTTGCCCTAGACAACCCACCGCCAGACCGTTAAGCCCAGCGCCCCCATGGCCCATACCCCTACCCTTGGTCTCGATTTCGGGACGACCAATAGCGTTGCGACCTTGCCCGATGGGCGGGGCAAAAGTCGTGCGATCCAGTTTTCGCATGAACAGGACTTGGTCCAAGCCTGTCGGTCGGTTCTCTGTTTTTGGCATGAGGAAGATGACCACCGCGCCAAGGCGATGATGGAGGTGGGTCCATGGGCGATTGACCGCTTCTTAGAGCTCGGCGGGGATTGTCGTTTCATCCAATCTTTCAAGACCTTTGCCGCCAGCCCTTTATTCACCAGCACCGTCATCCAGAATAAGGCGTGGCGGTTTGAGGATTTGTTGGCGGCTTTCTTGCGCCGCTTGAGTGAGCGGGCAAGCGAGCCCTTCCCCAAGCGCGTGCTGGTGGGTCGGCCCGTGCGATTTGCTGGCAGCCGGTCGGACGAAGATTTAGCCCGCACCCGCTATCAAGCAGCCCTCACCAAAGCAGGCTTTGAGGATATCGCCCATGTCTATGAACCCGTGGCGGCGGCCTTCTTCTTTGCCCAGCGCCTCACCCAAGACGCCACCATACTGGTCGCCGACTTTGGCGGTGGCACCAGCGACTTTTCTATCATCCGCTTTCGCCGTGGTCAGAAGGTGCAATCTGCAGAGGCCCTCGCCCACCGCGGAGTTGGGATTGCGGGCGATAGTTTCGACCAGCGCATCATTGATCATCTGGTGTCGCCCTTATTTGGCAAAGGCTCTCATTATGCCAGTGACGGTAAGGTCCTGCCCGTCCCCCTCGCATTTTACGGCCGGTTTTCGCAATGGAACCAATTATCGATCATGCGGCAGACCCGCGACTATCAGGACTTACAAAAGCTGGCCAAGCAGGCGCTGCAGCCTGAAAAAATCGACGCCTTCATCGACTTTCTCGACGCTGAAGCGAGCTATCACCTCTACCGCGCCATTGCCGCGGTGAAGACGACCTTGTCACACCAAGAAGAGGCAACTTTCCGCCTGTCCTTTGGCGGCAAAGACATGGTCAAATCTCTGACGCGTAATGACTTTGAATTTTGGATTGCCGAAGATTTGGCCCAGATCGACACCTGCGTAAATGAAGCACTCGTTGCTGCAGGTCTGGATGAAGGTGGTATCGACCGGGTGTTCTTAACCGGGGGGTCTAGTTTTGTGCCCGCCGTTAAAGCCCAGTTTGAGAACCGATTTGGGGCCCAGAAGGTGGAAACGGGCGACCAATTCGTCTCGATCGCCCATGGCCTGTCTTTGATCGCCCAAGAGGACGACCCGAGCCCCTGGTTGGCTTAGGGCCCTAGCTTAGCCTAATTCAACCATGATTTCGTCGGCAGCCACCGCTGCGCCTGCGCCGACATGGACCTTGGCCACTTTGCCATCGCGTTCAGCGCGAATGATGTTTTGCATCTTCATGGCTTCGACAATGGCAATCGCCTCGCCCGACTTAATCTCTTGGCCTTCCACCACTTCGATGGAGACAACAAGGCCCGGCATGGGCGAGATAATCATGCGCGAAGTATCGGCTGCGACCTTTTCCGGCAACTTGGCGTGAAGCTCGGCATCGCGTGGCGTAGCGACAATCACCACAGCCTTTGCGCCGCGATATTGGAACTCATAGCCTTGCGTGCGGTCCTTAAACTTGACGGCAAAGCCCTCATTCTCAAACACACCCGCGGCATGGGCGACCCCAGTGATCAAGCGGTCGCCGGGTTTAAAGCCACTGGTGATATCGATCGTGTCCCCGCTCTCAAAACGGATATGCGCGCCACCGTTTGTGATTTCGACATGTAAGGGGTGATACGTGCCCTCAATGCGGACAACCCAGTCGCTGCGGATCGGCTTGTGCGGGGTCATGCGGCCACTGATTTGGGCGTCGCGTTCCAGCTTGCGCATGTGAACCAAAGCACCCACACCCGCCATCAGGCGCAAAATCTTGTCGGTTAGGGGGGCGCCCTTAAAGCCCTCAGGGAATTGGTCCTTGATATAGGCGGTCGTGATATCGCCAGAACGGAAGCGCGCTTCTTCCATCACTGCGGCGAGGAACGGGATATTGTCCTGAATGCCTTCAATCGCAAAGGTGTCGAGGGCCGCCGCTTGGGCATCAATCGCCGCCAGACGGGTTGGGGCCCAGGTCACCAGCTTTGAGATCATCGGGTCATAGAACATCGAGATCTCATCACCTTCCCGTACGCCCGCATCATTGCGCACCTTATGGCCACCAAAGTCGCCTTCGACGGGGGGCAGATAGCGCTTCAAGCGGCCAATGGATGGCAAGAAGTTGCGATAAGGGTCTTCGGCATAAATCCGGCTTTCAATCGCCCAGCCGTTGATCTTCAAGTCGGACTGCTGGAAGGACAAAGCCTCGCCCGCCGCGACGCGCAACATCTGCTCCACCAAGTCAAGACCAGTGATAGCTTCTGAGACCGGATGCTCCACCTGCAGGCGGGTGTTCATCTCAAGGAAGTAGAAGCTCTTATCCTTGCCCGAGGCCACAAACTCGACGGTGCCGGCACTGTCATACCCAACAGCCTTGGACAATGCGACGGCTTGTGCACCCATGGCAGCCCGGGTTGCTTCATCCAGCAACGGGCTTGGGGCTTCTTCGATGACTTTCTGGTTGCGACGCTGGATCGAGCACTCACGCTCAAACAAATGCACGACATTGCCGTGCTTATCGCCCAAGACTTGGATTTCGATATGGCGTGGGGCCAGAATGAATTTCTCGATGAAGATGCGGTCATCGCCAAAGGCGTTCTTGGCTTCGGCACGCACGGCTGGGAAGCCTTCTTCGACATCCTTGCGGTCATAGGCCACCCGAATGCCCTTACCACCGCCGCCAGCCGAAGCCTTGATCATGACGGGATAACCAATCTCCTCAGAGATAGCGACCGCATGGGCGGTATCAGCAATCTCGCCAATATGGCCCGGTACGCAAGAAACACCAGCTGCCGCAGCGGTCTTCTTGCTTTCAATCTTGTCGCCCATGGCGTGGATGGCATGCGGGTTCGGGCCGATAAAGACGATCCCTTCATCCGCACAACGTTGGGCAAACTCAACCTTCTCTGACAAGAAGCCAAAGCCAGGGTGAACCGCTTGTGCGCCCGTTTCTTTGACGGCGGCGATAATCTTGTCGATCACCAGATAGGATTCAGAAGCTGGAGCTGGGCCGATGAAGACCTTTTCGTCGGCCATCTCTACAGCCATGGAATCGCGGTCGGCTTCAGAAAACACGATGACGGTTTTCACGCCCATCCGGCGGCAAGTCTTGATGATACGAACGGCCACTTCGCCGCGATTGGCAATCAGAATCTTATCAAACATCTCGGTCCGCGTGCCCCTAGAGCTATCAGCCTTCTTCCCGGCTTTATTATGTCGGGAACTGGTTAGAGGGCAATCGTGCGCGATGCAACTTTGCAGGGTCCGGCGAGGTGCAAGAAATCGCAAATGTCAGCTTGACCTGACATTTCGCAGATGTTAGGTATACCTGACATTCGGGAGGCAAATGCCATGGAACAGACACCCCAAGCCAAGACCTATATCGTCCGCACAATGGTATTCATGGGCATTTATGTCCTCATCAATGCCGCCGCGATTGCGGGCGTGATGGATGGCCTGCCCACCCCTGCCCGCTGGGTATTGACCGCTATGGTCAGCCTGCCAATTGCCGGTCAAATCTGGGCAACTTTGGTGATGATCCGCGACAGTGATGAATTCATCGGGGCGTTTTTGGCGCGCCAATTCATACTGGCCTCGGGCGTCGCGATGGCCTTGTTCTCCGCTTGGGGCTTTGCAGAAAGCTATGCAGGGGCAGCCCATGTACCGGGATGGATGATTTATCCACTCTTCTGGGCCTGCTTTGCCCTCGTCAGCCCCTTTGCGCGCAAGGCAACCAAATGATCAATAATCTTCGTGCGCTTCGGGCAACAAAAGGCCTAACCCAAGCTGATTTGGGTCAAGCTTTAGGGGTTTCACGTCAGGCCATTATTGCGATCGAGGCCGATCAACACGACCCGTCGCTCGACCTAGCATTCAAGATCGCGGCCTTGTTCGAGACCCAAGTTGAGGCAATTTTCGAAAACCCGCACCGCGGGGCCTGATCCTTTGACGGTCACTCCGCCTTATGGTCTAGCCATTCATGCTCCAGCGCGCGCAGGCGACCGATCACGGTGATCAAAAACGCGGTCGACCAGCCCAGCAAGATCACGCCATTCGCCGCCTCAATCGCGCCGACCAAGCGCCAATCGCGCGGCAAGATCACATCGCCATAGCCCAACGACACAAAGGTGACGGTCGAAAAATAAAGGGCGGTCTCAAAATCATGAAAGGCATGCAGGCCAAAGTGATAGACCGCGGCATAGAGCCAAATTTCCAGCGTATGCACGGCAAATAGGCCAAATACGACAAAAAGAATGGCGAGGAAGCGCAACGGAAAATGTCGGGCTTGTGGGTCTGCCAAGGGCGGTCGCTTCCGGATCATATACATCAGGGCCGCAAGACCAAGGAAGTGGATAGTCACGGTCACGGCCACCATCAAGGATGAAATGGCCAAGGTATCCCAGATATCGGTGATGAAGTTGGCCACACCCAAGGAAGGCACTCCGTCTGGCGCTCTGCCAGTTGAACGTCAGTCATAGGCTAGTGCGGCTGCCCCGTCACCTGCGAGGGGCGCGACTTTCGGTCACACTTGGGGGGGCCTCAAAACACTTGCAGGCGAAAAAGACCCCTTCAGTCCCTTCGGGACAGCTTCCCCGTAAACGGGGAAGCGGCGCGTCTCAACTGCTTCCGTGGCCGCTTCCCCATTCATGGGGAAGCTCCGCCGAAGGCGGTGAAGGGGCTCTCCCCTCACCCACCGCGCTTTTGAAACATCCAGCCCTTGGTCAAAAAGGCTTGTGCGTCCTCAATAAAATCAAAGCCTGTTGCATCGAACAGGGCCGTTAGGTCGGTTGTCAGATAGGTGCTGAAGAATGGCTCATGAAAGCCCACGGGAAAAGCATCCAACAGGCGGTCGAGATTGGGATCATCGCCCGTCTGGAGCGCATCTGCCAGCACAAAAATGCCACCGGGTTTCAAGATGCGCGCAGCTTCTGTCACCACTGCTTTGCGAATCTTGGGCGGCAATTCGTGGAACAGATAGACGCACAGCACCCGGTCCACTCTGGCACTATCAAATGGCGTCGCTTCCGCTGCACCACTGATGGCCGTGGCACTTCGGTAGGGCGATAGGGCCTTGGCGGCCGCTGCCGCATAGGGTGGCGACATATCCAGCGCCGTAAAGCGCAAACGTGGGAAATTGCGCATGACTTCGCGCGCCAATTGCCCAGTCCCGCAGGCAAGCTCAACGCAGGTCGTGGTGCGCTGGTCGATGCCTTTCAGGCTTTTGGCCAACAACGCTAAAGCGGTAGACCTCCGCATCGCGCCAGCGGAGCCCGTAAAAATCGTCTCGACTTGAAAGTCATAGAGGTCCGCACTCTCAGGTGTCAGCCATCCGCCACTTTGCCAATGGAAATTTTGACGGAAATAAGCGGGAAACCCCTCCCCCAAGCCCTCATCACGAACTTCGACGCCATTCTTGGCCAAGCGACGCTGATCGATCGCCCGCACATCTTGCAGATAGGCAAGGCTCTTGCGCGTCTGGGCGAGTTCGGTTTTGGCCTGTGGGGCAAGGTAAAGCCCAGCATCAATATTGGCCATATCTTGGGTAAAGGCCGCCATATAGGCTTGGCGCATGCGGGCTAAATCTGGCTTAGGCTTGTCGGAGCTGAAAGGTGTGTCACCTGGCCGATCAAACGGGGCCGACGTTGCGCGTGAGAGGCCATAATGAGCAGCATAAAAGGCCAGCTTAGCTGTCGCCCCTGCGCGATATTTCAAGGCTTCGATGCGGTCCATATCTCTAACCTAGACCTGACACATAGATTGGCCAATCAAAAAATGATCAGTCCATCACCCCCGCGTCGAACCACGCCTTTTTAGGCCAGCGCGCATGCACCCAGAACCATTGTTCGGGCGCTTTTAAGATGTTTTCTTCCATGAATTGATTGATCCGCAGGACCGAGGCCTCGACCGCATCATCCACCGGCAGATCAAAGTCCATCATCATGGGTTCTTGAATATCAACTTTGAAGTGCGCCCCAGACAGGCGCTTGACCGTCATGGTCTGCAAGGGTGCTTGGAAGCGGTAAGCTAGGCGGGATGGCCCATCAGCGGTCTTGCACATGTGGCCAAAGAACGGAGCTTCGACGCCCGTCTCATACTTCTGGTCGTTCATCATGGCGACAGAGCCGCCCTTGGCGAGGATCCGCATCAGGCTGACCCCGCCCGACGGCCCCTTTGGTGCGAACAGGCGTACGCCATAGTCAGCACGGGCTTTGACGATTGTGTCATCAACCCAGATGTTGTTGGCCGGCCGATAGGTAACGCGGCAATCAACCCCGCGCCGCACAATGGCCGCGGGCATAACTTCCCAATTGGCAAAATGGCCCGAGACAAAGACGCCAGCTTTGCCAGTTCCGACATAGCGGTCGAGAATGTCTAACCCGTCAAACTCCGCCCGACTTTCGGGCGTAAATAGGCCCATGGCGGACAGATGTGGGAACTCCCCCACCACGCGGCCCAAATTGTCCCACATGGCGTCCAGCATCTCGCGCTCTTCGGCAGGCGTGATGCGGGGAAAGGCTAAGCGCATATTGTAACGCGCCGTCTTATGCGCACTCGTGATCGGACCTAGACGCCGGGCAAACCCCGCCCCGGCATTAGAGGCTTCGTCCAAGGACATCCGGCTAATGCGGTTCCAATAGGTGTGAAACGCCCAAGATTCGATACGCTTGAAGACGGACTCGCGACGACCTGCTGTCATGGGAAAATCCTAATCCTGCCCGAGATGGCTGTCGAGTTTCGCGCGCAGAAAGGCAAGAAAGGCTGCATTATCCGCCAAAACTGCCTCAATCGGAACGACGCGCACCTTGGCTGCAAAGGCAGGCGGCAGACGTGCAAAATCCTTCTCGGTCGTGACCAAAGTGGCACCAGCTGCCAAAGCATCCGCCTCAAGTCGCGCTAGCTCTTCCGGGCGATAGCGGTGATGATCGTCAAACGGATAAAGATCGACCAGGTTCAAGCCCAAGCCACGCAAAGTCGCGTCAAACTTCTCCGGTCGGCCAATGCCGCAAAAGCCCAATACTGGGCCTTCAATGACAACAGCTTTGGCCTGCAGCGTGGCTTTGAAAATGGGTCCGCTATAGCCTTCTAAATCTTCCTGTGTGACGTCCGAGACCGGCCCCATCACAATGACCGCATCGGCACGCGCAAGGCCGATAGCGGGCTTCTCGCGCAAGGGCCCGGCCGGAATCAAATGCCCATTGCCGAAGCCCGTCTGCCCATCGACGACCACGAGCGAGATCGTTTTGGCTAAGCTCGGATTCTGATGACCGTCATCGAGGATCACGGCTTTCATGCCCCGCTGGGCGGCCAGCTTTCCTGCCGCTGCCCGATCACGCCCCACAAAGACAGGGCCACCTTGCGCCAGCATCAATGGCTCATCGCCCACGTCTTCAGCCCCATGTACGCCGGGATCAACGGCGACAGGGCCTTCCAATGTCCCGCCATAGCCACGCGAGACAATGCCAATGGGTCCGCCCAAATGGTCCGCCAATAAAGTCCGCAAGGCTTGCGAGAATGGGGTTTTTCCCGTGCCACCGGCGGTTAAATTACCAATCGAGATCACCGGGATCGGCAATGCCTCTGGCTGAGCTTGCGCGATCCGCCGCGCGACGCTGGCCCCATAGAGGGCACCAACCGGCGATAGAAGGAGCCGCAGGATGGGTGCGGCATCGCGGCCATATCGGATCGTCCAAAAGGCAGGCGCTCTCATGACTTAGACTGCCCCAAAAGCGCGACGAGGGCCGCCACCGTGTCCGCCATGGCATGGCTACCTTGCGCAATCACGCCACGCGCAGCTTCGTTCAAGCGCTCGCGCTGGGCTGGGTCACCTAACAGCCCCGCCAAAGTCAATGCGATGCGATCAGAAGCATGGTCATCAAGAATGACTGCCCCATCTCGGTCTTCCAAGGCTTGGTAGAGATCGAGGAAATTGCCAACAAAGCTGGCGCTGATCACGGTGGAGCCAAGCTGCACGGGCTCCACCGGATTATGACCGCCAATGCCGGGCTGTAAGCTGCCCGCTACAAAGGTCACCGGTGCCAAGCGCATCGCCAGCCCCAATTCGCCCAGCGTATCCCACAGCCAGACCGGGGTCTGGGTCCCCGGAACTTGCCCCGTCGAGCGGCGCACAGGCACCAAGCCCTGCTTTCGGCACGCAATCTCAACATCTTGAGCGCGCTCGGGATGACGTGGGGCCAAGATCAACAACGCGTCGGGTGCCCCCAAGCACAAAGCCGCATGGGCGGCGAGCAGGACCGTCTCCTCCCCTTCATGGGTAGAGGCTGCCAGCCAGACTTGGCGTTGCCCGAGTTTTGCCGCCAGCACCTTGGCTTCCTTGGCATTCACAATGGGTGCAGGGGCTGCGAGTTTGAGATTGCCAATGGTGCCAATAGGCCCTGTGCGAAACAGGCTGAGCGCTTCAAAAGTGCGCTTGTCGGCGGGCAACGCGACATCGAACAGGGAAAACAAAAGCTCTGCCGTCTTCGCCCTGCCCCGCCAGCCCTGGACCGACCGCGCCGTCATGCGCGCATTGACCAAAGCCAGCGGTACGCCAGCTTGCTTGGTTGCCAACAACAGGTTTGGCCAAATCTCGCCTTCTACAAAGATGGCGAGGTCTGGCTGCCAACCCGCGATAAAGGCCTTTGTCGCCATGGGCGTATCCACCGGGACATAGCGATGCAAATCAGGCGCCGATAGCTTGCGCGCCATAAGGTCAGCCGAGGTCTTGGTGCCGCTGGTAAACAAGAAGGTCAGACCGGGCTGTGCTTTGCGCAGCTCTTGGGCCAGAGCATGGCCGACAATCGATTCCCCCACGCTGGCCCCATGGATCCAGACCAATTTACCTTTCGGGCGCTGAAACGGGGCTGTGGCCAATCGCTCCCCAATCCGTGTCGGGTCCTCCCGGCCCTTAGCCGCGCGGCGCGACAATACGCCCGGCATAAAGCGCGCCAGAAGCTGTGTGGCGATCCGATAGAGCGTCAATGAGAACGGCAGGTCCTGTGTCACGCCGTGGCCTCGTCGAGAGCTGCTGGTGGTGCAGGTTCAATCAGTGGCCCGCCCACCAAGCGATCGGCCTCTTGCATGGCTTCGGTCAAGGCGATCTCTAAGGCCAGACGCGCGGCTTCCATCTCGGCCTCGCTGGCTTTGGCGGGGATTTCAATGGCAGGCTTATAGACAATCACCCCGCTCGAAAACAAAGGCGGCAAATGGAAACGGTCCCAGCTCTTGGCATAGCCCGCGCCCTTTACGGCGAAAGCCGAAGGCAAAAGCGGGACTTTCGCCATTTTCGCGACCCGAACGGCCCCAAGCTGAGCGCGCATGCGTGGGCCGCGTGGGCCATCTGGCGTAATCCCAACGCAGCCGCCTTTTGAGGCATGGCTGAGCATCTGACGAAACGCCTGTAAGGCACCCTTATCTTCGGTCTCGCCATCGGCCTTCTTTTTCGATGACGACCCCCGCACCACCGTGCGGCCAACCAGTTCTGCGGCGCGCGCCACAAACTGGCCATCGGGCGAGAGCGAGATCAGCATCAGCATTTTTTGAACATCGGTCGGCCAGATCGAATGCGCGCCCATGATGCGCGAATGCCAATAGCACCACACAACGCCCTTACCGGACTTCCAGATAGGCTCGGCATGCTCTTGCCCGACAAGCGTCCACCGCGTCGTGGCGCGCACCAAGGCCATCCAAGCGGCTAGAAAGCCCGCAAAAAACCACTGGACGGGTGAAGAACGAAAGAAGGCGCGCGAGAGTTTTTTGCTCATAATCCCCGCTCCATAGCGAGCGTTGCGCCTTAAGGCGAGTGCGCGGGCGCCACAGCTAAGGCTTGCATGGCAACGCGGGGCTGCCTAGATGCGATCCAATTAGCCGAAAAGACGCGCCCGTGCCCAAATTTGACCTGACAACGCCTGAACGCCGCAAAGCCGCTGAAGATGATTATTGGTGGAACGACCACGCCTTCTTGCGTGCGCGCTTTCAGAACAAATATCAAATCAGCCCACGCATGTGGCGTACAAACCAGCCCAGTCCCAAGCAATTGGCGGAGTGGAAGGAGTTTGGCATCAAGACCATCGTGAACCTGCGCGGCGATACCGACGCCAGCTTCACTGTGCTAGAAAAAGAAGCGTGCGAGCAATTGGGCCTGAACCTCGTCTTTCTGCATAGCGAGAGCCGCGGCGCACCTTATCCCGAGCGCCTGCTAGAGGCCAAAAAGGCCTTTGAAACAATGGAATACCCTGCCCTGATGCATTGTAAGTCTGGCGCGGATCGCGCTGGCACCATGGCGGTCTTTTATCTCTATCAGATCGAAGGCGTGCCGCTTGAAGAAGCGCGCAAGCAATTGAGCTTCAAATATCTCCACATCAGCGCGGCCAAGACTGGCATCCTCGACTTCTTCTGGGCCGAATGGGCCAAGATCGAAGCCACCGGCCGCATCGACTTCTGGACCTGGCTCACCACCGAATATGACCGCGACGACCTCAAAGCCCGCTATAAGCCGCAAGCTGCGTGGAGCTGGATTGTCGATAATATTTTGAAGCGGGAATAGAGGTCGCGCACAATTGGATTGAAGTTCACCGGATCCAGCGGATCACATCCAGCAAAGTGGCCAAAGCGCTGGCAACATATGTCCCTGCAGCAGCCTTTAGCACCTGCCGGGCGTCGGCGAGATCGTCACCTTGCAAAAATCCGCCCTGTTCCAAGACAGGCAAAGCGCGCTTGAAGCTGGCATCGATTTCCATCGGCAAGGTCAGCACATGCATCAACACGCGCCCACTCATCAGCATGACTAGGGCACCGATTTGCAGCATCGCAATCACGGGCGACTTAATGAGGATGCCAATCAACGGGATGGATATCAGCATCAAGAAAGCAACCTTGTCGAGCCCAGCCAACCCCCCTGCCCATTTGGTGCGTGTTACTAAGAACCGATCACCATCGCGGTGTTGGACAGCGTGACCAACTTCGTGGGCGGCCACGGCCACAGCCGTGACTGAGCGGCCTGTGAGATTGTTGGGCGACAGCCGCACAACCCGGGCAATCGGGTCATAATGATCTGTTCCGGCGGGCGTTTCTTCCAAGCCAACATCAGCCAAGCCTGCTTGATCCAGCAAGTGACGGGCAAGTTCGCCGCCGGTGCCGGGGAAATCTGGTCTGTCGACCGCGTGGCGCGCCATGACGCTCTTCACCCAATATTGAGGGCCGAAAATCAAGGCGAGAAGTGCTAAAATCCCAAGGATGATCAAAATTGGCATGGCTTCAATTTAGACCAAACGGGCCAAATTGGAAATCACGGATACAACAAGGCGCTACGCGCCGCACCTTACCGCGCTGTCGTCAAGATTATTGGGTCTTCTCGGCGGCGTCCCTTGCGGCTGCAGTCTTGCGCGCGACCTTGTCTGCTGCCTCTTTGGCATCGGCCGCAGCGTTGCGAGCCGCTTCCGCAGTTTTCTCGCCGGCGTTATCAACCGCATTGCCGGCATTGGCGGCGGCGTCAGAGGCAGCGTTACCGACGTCTTCGGCTGCAGTCACGGTGGCGGCACCCGCATCTTCAGCGGCGGCGGCGGCATGGTCACCCGCTTCGGCGGCTTCGTTTTTCGACTTGTCGGAGCAGGCCGTAAGTGAGACGGCGAGCAAGCCTAGGCAGGCTAAAAGCTTGTTGTTCATTTTCGTTGTGTCCCGATGTTTGACAGGCTGGGCCGAGGGCGAAGCAGTAACCTAACGCCCAGCACGCGAAACCGTTCCCTTGGTGGATTGCGCTTTGCGCCATCTCAAAAGCAGTGGTCTTAGTTTTGGCTTTTTCTACTAGGAATGATGGGGTGGACGCCCCCTGACGGCATCTATGTGCCAGTATGTGGATTGTTGGAGTCACATACGAAGGAGGCGTCCGTGGAAGAGGTTAGCATAATTGGGTTAGATTTGGCCAAGCGTATTTTTCAGGCGCATGGTGCGGATAGGTCTGGCAAGTGTTTGTTCTCGAGGAAGCTGTCGCGTGCTCAGCTTTTGGGCTTTTTCAGTAGCCAGAAGCCATGCATTGTTGCGATGGAGGCGTGTTCGTCGGCGCATTATTGGGGTCGTGAGATAGCGGCATTGGGTCATGAAGTACGATTAATCCCAGCCCATTATGTGAAGCCCTATGTGAAGCGCGGGAAGAATGATGCGGCGGATGCTGAAGCGATCTGTGAGGCGGCAAGCCGCCCGACGATGCGGTTTGTCGAGATCAGGAGCGCAGAGCAACATAGTCAGGCCATGGTCTTTCGCAGTCGAGATTTGTTGGTGCGGCAACGCACCCAAGCGATCAACGCGGTGCGTGGGCATTGTGCAGAGTTTGGGCTATCAGCGCCGACAGGTCACAAGGGCTATGAGGCTTTGAAGGGGCTGATTGGTGAAGCCACAGATTTGCCAGAAGTCTCCAGAGAGGTGCTTGAGCTTTTGATGGCGAGTATTGATCAGCTTGAGGGGCAGATTGGCGTGCTGGAGAAGAAGATGGCACAGCTGGCCAAGCGCGACCCTGTGAACAAGGCCTTGATGAGCATTCCAGGGATAGGTCCGATCACAGCGCTGGCGGTTAAAGCCTTGGGGCCTGATGCGCGAGGATTTGCTTCGGGTCGTGATTATGCGGCTTGGATGGGTTTGGTACCGAGCCAACATTCCTCAGGGGGGAAGGAACGACTTGGCAAGATTACCAAGAAAGGCAATCGTACCTTGCGGCGGCTGTTTGTGATTTGTGCGGGCACGGTGATCACATCGATAGCTCGTTCGCGCACGGTGCCGGATCCGTGGCTGGCAAAGCTATTGGCGCGCAGACCGCGCATGGTAGCGGTGACAGCGTTAGCGAATAAAATAGCGCGTATCGTCTGGGCCCTGCAGGTCAAAGGCGGCGTGTATCAATCTCCAATGACGACATGATCTACAAGCACTGAAGATCAGTTGTTAGACAGAGGCGGTCAGGGCAAGTGCAACAGGGAGTATGGCGCAGCAGTTTAGGAAACACGATCAGGATACTCAGAGCAAAGGTAGGTGCATCAAAGCACGCTGGAACGATATGAACCTGATCGCGCACACCATCGTGGCTCGCAGTCGTTGAAAGGCTGCATCAGAAGCCGGACACACGACCGCACCTAACTGATCCTGCCAAACAAACTGAAAAAGCACTTGCAAAAACTAGGGCGTCCACACACGCCTTTGCCGCAGGCTGTGCCTAGGCAAAGGCATCGCTCGAGTTTGGGCGCGCAAGATTGGGCGTCAAGAGGCGCGCTTCGCGCGTCGACGAAGTCGATTTCACCTCTTGACGCCCAAATTTGCGCAAAGACACTTGTCGAACAGCTTCAAGGCAAGCGGAGCGCGGCATTGAAGCGTTCCAGAAGAAGAATCCTTCTCCCACGCTCTATCGCATTAGCCTCAAACTCAAGCCCGCAACAAAATCCCGCAAATCGATTCAAGCCCAGCTTGATCTTCCGCGTCAAACGCCGCGAGTTCGGTTGAATCGACATCGAGTACAGCGGCCAATGAGCCTGAGGCGTCGTAGACCGGTACCACGATCTCGCTGTTCGACCGGCTGTCACACGCAATGTGGCCCGGAAAGGCGTGAACGTCCTTGACCAATTGGGTTTGGCCAGAAGCCGCTGCTGCGCCACAGACGCCGCGGCCAAACGGAATGCGCAAGCAGCCCAGCGTGCCTTGATAGGGCCCAACCACCAGTTCCGTCGGCTTCAGTGGGTCCACCACGTAAAAGCCCGTCCAAAAAAAGCGCGGACCAAACGCCTGCACCAACAGGCTGACGGCGGTGGCATAGCGCGCAGTGTGGCTGGTCTCGCCTGCCACAACAGAGGCAATCATCGCCTCGACCTCGCGGTAGCGAGCCGGTTTTTCGAGCGGTAGATCGTCAGGGGAAAAGGTTTCGGCCATAGCGGCTATCTATGGCTTCAGCGCGCCGATTGCCAGAGGTGCACCCAAAAAGTCTCAGTCTTTGAAACGGTAGAGATAGCCGGTTACCTGACACAAAGTCTCAAACCCTAGAGCGCGCAAAATCGGCTCACTCGTTGGCAAAGCTTCCGAGAACACCCATTGGCAGCCCATTTCTGCTGCTGCCTGCACCCGGGCATGCACCACAGGCCGATAATAGCCGCGACGGCGATAATCTGGATGGCTCGCCCCGCCATAAAGGCCTGC
Source organism: Aquidulcibacter sp. (assembly GCA_027532555.1). Lineage (GTDB taxonomy): Bacteria > Pseudomonadota > Alphaproteobacteria > Caulobacterales > Aquidulcibacteraceae > Aquidulcibacter > Aquidulcibacter rimovensis. Next base: position 6,393 of record JAPZTJ010000069.1, on the reverse strand, counting down.
AAACCCACTCCCCTCAGTCTGAGTCAAACGGCCCATCGCGACGGGCTTACCTTCAAACGTAGCAAGCCAAAAAGGCTCTTTCTCTAAAGCACGCCGGAGCAAATCCTCAGGGGTCTTATCCCAATTGTTTCCAAAGGTTTGCAGCGCTAAGCTAAAGCAATGCTCGGCCTGTTCCAGCGTGTGGATTTTCACAACTTCTAAGCCCGGGACCGGTGATGCTGGGCCCAAATCAGTGGCACGAACCAGAATTGTCTCAGTCGGCTGGCGTTCAAATCCTGCAGCCTCTAGCGCTTGGGCGAGGCCTGCTGGTTCGTCATGAGAATAGAGCTTCCACTCAAGGTCCTCAGCCCCGGCGGCGCGTGCCACGGCAAGCTCGGCATTAATCGCTTCTGCATAAGCGGGCGCGTCAATGTCCTGCCAGATGATCTGGCCATGATCGCGCGTCACTTGGGGTGTCTGCGCCCAAGTGGACGGCAAAGCGGCCCCCTCGGGCCGTCGGCGCTGCCCAAGGTCAAAGGCTGCAAGCATGGATAAGGCCGCCATTATTTCAAGGCGGCCAATCGCCCAAACTGGGTGGTCAAAACGCCATCAACCGGGGCAGCCAGCCCATCTAGTTTGGACTCAGAAGTACCATTGACCAGATAAACCACATGAAGCTGGGTCTTACCGGGGTCTGCCGCAGGCTTAAGCGTGAAGGTCATCGTGGCCTTTACGGCCATCCCTTGCAGCGGACCAAAGCCGCCTTCTATTCGCAAGGCCTTACCGGGAATGGCCATCAGCACGCGCGCATGCTCCACCCCGCCATTGGGCCAAGTCTCACACCAGCATCCACCGGGCCGCACATCCAGACTTAGGTTCTTCGCTTCGCCCGAATAGGTATGATCAGACGACCACCAAGCCGCAACATCGACAACATGCTTCCAAGCATCAGGCGGGGCCCCCGCCAGCTCGACATCATAGACCAAAGCCATCTGGCTCGACGAAGCGGACTGAACGCCAGCCAAGGCGGAGTTGGAACACAGCATCCCAAGGGCGACACCTAACCAAATCCGCATCGCGCTCTCCTTGATCAAGCAGCCTTTTTGGCTGCTGGTTTGGCTGAGCCCGTGCTAGCTTTCATCGTCTTGCCGTACCAGAATTCGCCTTCATCAAAGAAGTCGCGCATCACGGGAACGATCTTTTCAGCAAACGAGACCAAGAATAAATGCCCGCCACCTTGAACGATGTGCAGCTTGGCATTGGGCGCGAGGCTCGCGATCCATCGGCCATTGATCTCCGGTACAATCTTGTCCTTATCGCCCATCATGACCAAGGTTTTGGCTTGCAGGAAGGGTAAGAACCACGCACTCGTCCAGCCCATCATGCAGGTCAGCTGTTGCATATAGCCCATGGTCGACGGTGGTAGGAGGCGCGAGGCATGGCCGTCCGAGCCGCTGGTGTCGCCACCATACAGCGTGCGGAAATTGGCCAGCATATATTCCTTATCGACATAGCGACGGGGGCTGGCCATTTTCATCAAGACTTCAGGGTCGCCCGGCACCATCAGCATGCCCATGCTGGTGGCGGCGAGCAAAAGACGGCCCGTGCGCTTTGGGTTTTGCCACGCAAATTGCTGGGCCATCGCCCCGCCCCAAGAGACGCCCATAACGTCGACGACATCAAACCCGTAATGATCCAATATCTTGGCAGCAAACGCGCACATCATCCAAGGCCGATACGGCAGGATCGGATTGGGTGACTTGCCCACACCAGGCATGTCAAAGGTGATGATATCTCGGTCGACAAACCAATCGGCCAAGGGGGCCATCAGTTCAATATTGGCACCAATCCCATTGAAAAACAGAATCGGTCGTGGACGGTCCTTACCTGCTTTACCTTGTAGGTCCGTACGCCAAACGGCGGCGCGAACGGTGCGTCCGCCGATGGTGACACGTTCGAACTGGGCCTTGCGGCCTGTCGTTTCGGTAGCTGATGACACGTTAAACAATCCTTTTAGCGATCCCTGAGCCGGGCAAACTATGGTCGATCAAGATGGTTGCAAAACACTTACGCTTGGAAAGAGTAGGTCGATACACCCGTTTTAGTCATTGAACGCATAGCGGCCAGGCGCCGCATCGCCTGCGGGATGGTTCTTATTGCCAACCTCCGCCGGAGCCGCCTTCATCGCGCCAGAGCGCGCCTTCAGCCATTCGCCCCACAAGGGCCACCAAGAGCCTGGCACTTCGGTTGCGCCCGCCATCCATTCGTCGGTGGTTGGGGGTGGCTTGCCCTCATTGCGATAATATTTCGACTTCGGATTGCCCGGTGGGTTCAGCAAAGCCTGAATATGGCCAGAGTGCGAGAGGATAAACTCGATATTCGGAGAGCCCACCAATTGGGTCGTGCGATAACAGGCCTTCCATGGCGTGATATGGTCGGTAACGCCCGCAATGACGAACAAATCATTGGTGACTTTGGTCAAGTCAACAATATGGCCCGCAAACTCCACCTGCCCCGGATTGGCGAAGGGCTGTTTGGGATACATGTCGAGATAATCAGAGTGCAGCTTTGCCGGCAGATTGGTCGTGTCATTATTCCAGAACAACACGTCAAACGGCGGCGGATCTTGGCCCATCAAATAGTTGTTGATGACATAGTTCCAAATGAGGTCATTGGGGCGCATCCAAGCAAACATCCGGCCCAAGGAATCGCCTTCGAGAATGCCCTTTTTGGCCGAGCGTTGGCGCGCCAATTCAATCCCATGTTCAGAGACCAAGGCCCCGACTTCGGAATCGTCCTTTTGCGGGTCGAGCACGTTCACCATCAGGCTGACCGCATTGACGCGATTATCGCCCATGCTGGCCAATTTCGACAGGAAGGTCGCCGTAGTGATGCCGCCCGAGCAAGCGCCCGAGACGTTCAGCTTCTTCGACTTGGTGATCTCCAAGATCACATCGCTCGCCTTGATCAGCTCGTCGACATATTCAGCCAAGCCCCAATTGCGATGCTCTACCCGTGGATTGCGCCACGAGACGAGGAAGGTGGTGAGACCCAGCGAGCCCAAAAAGCGGACAATGCTCTTGTCTGGCGAAAGGTCATTCACATAGGCTTTGTTGATCTGTGGCGGGATGATCAGGAACGGAATGGCATGGACCTGCTCGGTCGTCGGCGAATATTGGATCAGCTCCATCATTTCCGTCTTATAGACGACCGCGCCCTTGGAGGTGGCAAGGTTTTCGCCAACTTTGAACGGGCGCTTGTCCACTTGGCTAACTTGGCCACCATTTTCCGTGATGTCCCGATAGGCATTTTGCAGGCCCTTAATCAGGCTCATGCCACCGCTTTCATAAGCGCGTTTGATTGCAGCCGGGTTGCCCACCAGCGTGTTGGTCGGCGAGATGCTGTCGATAATCATCTGGGACACAAAGGTGGCGCGGGCCTTTTCCATCTCGTCTAAATCAAGATCAGCCAGCCAGGTGCCAACATTCTTCTGCACAGCCAGATAATATTGCATGCCCATGCGATAGATCGGGTTATATTTGAACGTAATATCCATGAAGCGCTTATCTTTGGCTTCTGGTGCCAGATCGCTTTCATTCTTCAAAATCTTGACGACATCATCGCCCAAGGCCTTCAAATGCTTGGTCGTGGTGGCAGGCTTTGCGGTTACTTCACGCATCATCAGCGCAACCGCGCCCATCAAATCCTCACGTGCCAAGCCCATCATAGCCGTCAGGGCCACAGTATTTTGTGCGGCTTCGTCACCAAGATTGATTTTCTGCTTCGACATTTAGACCTCCCTGCTATGATGCTTCATTAAATGACCTCCGCAAGCGTTGTCAGAGCTGACGTTATGACGGCAATTGACAATCGTGAAGTCGTTTCTGCTGTGATAAGCGCGTTTGCTTACGGATTTACGTCGTTTGCCTGTTTCTGGCTGCTGAAGGACACCTCAAGATGAGTGGATCAAGCCCAACCAAGGACAAAATCCTCGCCAAATCGCGTGAACTCTTCAACAGCGAAGGTTTCGGTGCCTTGGCGGCTGTCGATATTGCCAATCATCTCGCGATGTCACCCGGCCACCTCTATTACCATTTTAAAGGCAAGGCCGAGATTGCTGCCGCTTTGCTGGCGGTCCACATTGGCGAACTGGAAGCCATCAAAGGTGCCGCGCTGGAAAAATGCACAGGTCCAGACGCCACGATTGAAACCGCTTGGACATGGGTACACATTTTGGTCGAAGAGGCATGGGATGCCCGCTTTGCCTATCGTGAACCCTTATCCGTGGTCCGCGCCGATGCCCGTTTGGCCAATCAGATCCGTCATATGTTTGCCGTCCAGCATGATGCGGCCTTCGGCCTTCTCCATGCGCTGCGTGCTTCAAAGGCCATCATAGCGAGCGATGAAGCGTTTGACGGTCTGGTCAACCAAGTTGCCCTTGGCCTCGCCTTTCAATTGGTGCGGATGGAGTTTGACGCCCCAGTCACAGAAAAGCCGCGCGCACTTATCGCCCGCGCGGCCGCTCTGATCATGTTGCCGATCACAGGCTTTATCAGCCCGGATCACGAAGCAGCTTAAGCAGCTTCAGTTTCAGTCTTCTTAGCAGCCTTAGGAGCCGCTTTCGCGCCCTTCAAAGCTTCTACTTCTGCGGTCAAAGCTTCGATCTTTGCAGTCAAGGCTTCGATTTGGCCGCCGATGGCGAAGATGTTGATTGGCGCAACTTTGTCGATGAATGGCGACACAGTTTCGACAACAGTCTTGCGAACTGCTTCAAAACGCTCTTCCAAATCATGGATGCGGGTTTCCGAAGCCGACTTCACTTGTGCGGTTGTCTTTTCGACATACTCAGTCACTTTGCCAGCGGTTTCGTTCTTGGAGATGCTGGAACGAACCAGATCTTCAACTTGCTCACCCTTTTCAACCAATTGGTCGAACATTTCGTTTGCAGCGCCGGTTACTTTTTCAACGCGGCCAGCAGCTTCTTGATACACGCGGCCATAAGCGCCAACGCCAGCCAACCAGATCTTGCGCGCGATTTCGAGACCTTCGTTACGAGCGGTCTCAACAGTTTCAGCGACTTTCTTTTCTTCAGTCATTTTATCTCTCCTTCACCGGGCTGCGTGGGGGGGAGGAGCAGCCCTTTGGTGTTCGATGACCAAGGTATAGCGGACGGCTTTAGAAAGCGCATACTAAATGCTGCGGTGCAGCATTTGGGGGGCTTAGAACCTAGTAGCAATCACGTCGACAAATGGCTGGGTACCTTGCCAATGGTGCGCCTCCCAGCCAGCTTGCTGCGCGGCACTAACATTTTTCAGCGTGTCGTCTATCAGAAACATTTCCGCCGGAGATGCACCAAGCCTATCCGTAATAGATTGATAAAAGTCTGGATGAGGCTTGGCCACACCAAGCTCTGCCGAATAGAAGATACCATCCACATGGGCCGACAAGTTCAAGTCATTCATGAGGTAATTCGCACGAAGATGGTCTTGGTTTGTCGCAAGGTAGACCGGGATCTTTGCAGTTCTTAGACCCTGACATTGATCCAGAATCTCTTGGTTGACCTTGGAATCCATCGCGAACCAATAATCGACAACCCTCTGTGCTGGCGTGTCGATGTTTGCTTGATCTAAGCAAGTTTGAAGGGCGGGCAATAGATCAAGACGCCCCATCACAATCTCCTGCCAAAAAACTTTGAAGAAGTCACGACGCAGCCATTCAATATCAATGCCGAGATCTTCCGACAGTTCAAAATGCCATGCCCGCCCATCCGAGGGACGCCCCGTAATCAACACCCCATCCACGTCGAGCATTAAGTATCTGGCCATCTCAAACCCTCATTCAGCGAACGATAAAAATTATGTTGGAACCATACGCCGACTCTGCAAACACCTAGAAGCGCTTTGGTGCCCAATCTATTCGTCAAAATGGGTCCAGACAAAGGAACTCCCCTCTCCCTTTGGGGTCGACCTGTAGGTCGACGGTCGGGGGTGAGGGCTTTACACTCACCGTATCGGCGTGGGTGCAGCATAGCTTTCGATGTCATCGGAACCAAGGCGCGCTCGCGCCCGTAAGCCCTCACCCCCTACCCCTCTCCCAAGGGGAGAGGGGTGCGCGCAAACACAAAAAAACGCCCCAACCTTTCGGTCAGGGCGCTCTTCATGTCTAGGAGACTGTTGTTGGTCTTATTCAATCACAGCTGCCACAACGCCTGCACCACCCGCCGGGCTTATGCCCGGCAAATTGATATCTGTTGGTGCAGGCTTTCGCCTCAGCTCTTATTCAACCACAGCTGCCACAACGCCTGCACCAACGGTGCGGCCGCCTTCGCGGATCGCGAAGCGCAGGCCTTGGGTCATGGCGATCGGGGTGATCAGTTCAACCATGATCTTAATGTTGTCGCCTGGCATCACCATT
>JAPZTJ010000018.1 GCA_027532555.1 Aquidulcibacter sp. | reverse complement strand
GAGGCTAGTAAATCGACCCCGAAACTGCTGGCCGAAGGCAGATTGCCAACGCCTTGGCCATCACCGACTGGCACGATATCCACCACATTGGTTATGCGTTCGCTCACGAAGGTGATGCTGACGCTGCCCCGTGTGCCCCATCGGCGTTCGGCCGTCAGTCGCAGCCCATCGGTTTGCGAAGGCTGGAGAGCACTGTTCGTCCGGGTTGAGGAGCCATCGGCGACTTGTTGTGCCCCTACGAAATCGCCAAAGTTCAGTTGCCCGACTTTGCGTTCGGCCTGCAAGCTCAGGGTCATTTGGCTGGTTGGGTTCCATGTAGCCACGACGCGGGGTTTGAAGAAGCGGTAAGTATTGGAAGATCGTAGCGGCTCGGCTAGGGTAATGCGCGTTGCTTCAAAGGCGATGGCACCCTCAACCGATATCTTGTCGATGCCTGTCCAGGTTGCCGACAAAGCTGCCGAGCCGCGTGTTTCCCCAACATTGGTGCGGCCGGCCTCAAGCGGTGTTGTAATTTTGTTGTCGATCTGAACGAACTCAGTGTTTGAGACTAGGGTCGTCCGCACGCTTTCAAATGCCGCGCTGACGGCAAGCTTTGGCCAACGCGGTGCCCAAGTCGCTCTCAAAATGCTCTCGGACAGGTCATCATTGGATGTATAAAGCGAACTCGAAATAGCCCCCGAAGGAAATTCTGCGCCGACCAGCGAGGAGCCCCTTTCGTTTGACCATGTTCTAAGGCCTATCAGTTTAGCTTCACCGCGGCCGATAGGGCGTGTCAATTCGAGCGACAGCTCGGCGCTGCGGCCGGGATAATTTTCGGCTTCGATCTGGGTTCTGATCGGCAAAGCAGCGCCTGACGCAAAAGCGGTGAAACGATGGCGCCGCTTAAAGTCATCTGTCCGTAGCGATGTCGCCAACGTGGTGTTGATGCCGGCAATCGGGGTGGCGATACTCAACGAGCCAGAATAGTCATTGTAGCGCCGACGGTCCAATAGAGGACCAGCCTCGACGACCCCGCCGCT
>JAPZTJ010000045.1 GCA_027532555.1 Aquidulcibacter sp. | reverse complement strand
CTCGGGCCCTTGAATTCGAAGAATGGTGGGACACGCCGCCGGAGGCAGTTTTCAAGCCACGGCAACGCGTCTCCCGAGACGGGCAACAAAGGTCAAGACGGGCAAGTCAGACCATTCAACGGAGATCAAGGATCAGCTTGGATAAGGCCAACGCGCCAACTATCGTAATCTTCAGGAGGGTATGTTGAGATCACGACTACAAGACCACTAGCAAACCTTGCGAGCCTTGATCTGCCTATCACAGGAGCGCAATTTGGAAGACCAAGATTGTACTCAAGCAGGGAGGGTCACGCCACAAATCGAATTAGAACGAGCCCGTGCATTTAACATTGCGGAAAAGACTTTGGAGGTATCATCCCGCTGTTCGTCATTAGATTTGGAGTGGTGATCGTATCAGGAGTATGAGGTCGAAAAGAATGGCGCTACAAACAGGCGATAGTCCCGGAGTACGCCCCGCAGATGCTGTCTAAGCCCGAAATCGGGCCTTTTTCCATTATCATGGCTATCTTGGCGAGCATGTACACTGGGCGGGGCATCTACATCCTGAGCGAGATCGCACATGAGGGATTTTACACACTCCATTCGCGCAACGGTCCGGTCGACATCACAGGACTATCCGCAACTCGATACGGGCTCGGTAAAGCATCTACCGGTGCTGCGGTAATGGGAACCATCCCGTAGTTGTTACTGGGCCGTGTCCGTCTTTCCCTGCTGATCGGCGGAGCTTTTGGCTTCATTGCTATCACATCCCTTCTGGCCAGCTTGCTAACCCGTTGAGTTGGGTCAAAGTTCTAAACCTCCCGTACTCGGACTCTTTAAACTTCTGGCTGGATTCCAAGGCGGGGTGCCAACTGCTTTGCGCCAAAAGTGGTGGTTCAACGAAATCGGTGGCGATCCCGAAAGCTGCCGCTCATTGATGCGCTCTATAAGCTTGCATCGAACCAGGGATTTGAGAACTCAGCTCCAAGGTTTTTGCCTTTTCGTTATGTGGGTGCCGGTGTCGGCGCAAATGGGGGAACCTCCAGCAACCGCTGCGCCTGGACCAACACAGTGCAACTGCGACGCGCCCGCGTAATTGCATTATAAAGCAGCCGCCGTCGCTGATCATCACCATTAGGAACTCGGTGCGGCCAAATCACGACCACATGATCAAACTCCCGGTTTTTGGCCTGATGGATTGTCATCGCGGATAAAGCTGGATCGCGCTGGCCACCGAACTGCCGTCGCCGTGTTACCAAGCGCTCGACATGAGCGCGGACTTCCTCTGCGGCTATATGCTTGATGCCCAAAGTGCGCTCCTTGTTTTGAAGCCAGTCCCTTGTCCGCAATAAAATCGGATCTTCGCGCCCTTCGTGCAGAGCAGCGATTGCGTCGTAGATGTCGCAATGTTCATTAAGCGCAACACGGTTCCAGATACCGTCGAGTTCTTCCGCATCGCTGTTTTCCCAACTGATGTTGAAGGGGCCGCTTCGATGCCGTCCAATCGGCCCCTTCGCCACGAGGGCAACGGCAGCTGCGGCAAGTCCGTCACGGGACGGCGTCAGAACCGCTAGGCTCCCACCATAGTGTCGAAACCGCACAGCATTGGCTAACCATGTGGCCATTAAAGGCAAACCTGGCGCTGCTGTGAGACGAAACTCGCGACCTCCATCTGCAATGGCCAATCCTTGTCGGACAGCATCCGCTGCGGCAAGCAACGGAGCAACGTTCGTTCTTCGATTGCCTTGCAGAGTTACCGGGCGCGCGTTTTCTGCGAGCCATGCTTGAATGGGAACTGGGCGAAGCTCCGGCGATAGGCACTGAAATTCGTCGAACGCTAGGATCACAGTGATCGTGGCCGAGAGGGCTGAAATGATCGTGCTGCGGTTGGCGCACAGATCCTGAGCCTCGTCGACAATCATGACTGGGAAGGAGGATTTCACCCATTGCGCGACGATCGGGATGGTAACGAGCCTCGCCGCAATCGCGCAGTATGAATCGAAATCATGTTCCTTCGGCATTGCAAACCCAAGATGGACGACAAGCCTGCGCCAGCGTTGGACCAGCCGCCACGCAAATCCATCCAACACGGCCGCTTCGTAACGCCCCCGGAGTTGCTCGATAATCGAGAGTCGGTTTTCTAGCCGGCGCCGGGAGCCGTGCATAAACGTAACGGCAAGCACTCGCTGATGAGACCCCAGCGGTTCGCGTTCAAGGACACGAATAAGTTCGTCCATGAGTCGATGCGTCTTGCCACAGCCTGCCGGTCCCTCGAAGGCGGTCATCGTCACGGCACGAACACCATGATCGGCACCGCCTGCCCTTGGTTCTGATGGGCGAAGCGAGCCGTAGGCTTTTCATAGGCGACATCGGCAATGCCCTGAAGGATTTGCGCGGCTCGATTTCTACAGGCAGCCCGGCGCGCCAGTGCACCAGCGATCGTCTCGTGAGCGATCCTATCGTCTTTCAGTCCGTTTGGCTCAGCCCCACTTCGCTTCGACTTGAGGCGAGTTATCAGCGTCACAAGGTCGCCGGGCGCAGTCGAGAGATCAGCATTGAGAATAGCCAGCACCGTCGCTTCGTCTGCTTGTATTGTCCAACCGATAACATCCTCAATCGTCCAGCCATCGGGCCACCGCAGGATCGCCTTGCAGGTCTGAGCTTGAACAAGTGCGGTCGAGTAACCGTGCCCAGCAGGGTCCCCGTCAACTAAGGCGATGACTTGGGGATGAGCGCGAGACAAAGAGGCGCACGTTACTTCGACGCACGAATCATGGGTCGGAATGACGCCGACTTGGCTTCCGAATGAACAAGTTACTTCCCCACCGTCGCCTAGTTCAATCACCCGCAGCAACAGGTCAAGCCATTCGAAATCGAAGCGGCCTTCAGGCACCAACACTCGGTCGCTCATCATCGCTGCGGCTGTTTCGACGCGATTAATCTGAAAAAGCTTGCGAAGGCCGTTGGGGGCGTCCCCGGCAAGCGGTGCCTTGAGCAGCGGTTTCGCATTGAGGGAGCCGGCATCATTGCGAACGATGAGGAGAGAGGTTGGGTCGCAATAAGCAGAGATGAGAGGCGAATGGGTCGTTACAATCGTCTGGGTCGAAAGCGCCTGGAGCCGAGCCAAGATCCTGCGCTGTACGCTTGGTGGCAAATGCAGCTCAGGCTCCTCGAGCGCCATCATGAAGCTCCCGCCCTCTTCGATCCGCTTTTGAGCGAAATGGAGCAGGAGAAAGAGGCTTTGAAGCGAAATGGGTCCATTCCCTTGTCGTTTAGACGGAACCGGCAACTGAGCCGCGTTCGAGAAATGTGGTGCAATCGCGTCTAGAACACCGACGCTGTCGGTTGATGTGAGGCGGAGGCGCAGTGCTGAGACGCTATCGCCCATAAGACGAGACATCTCATCGTTGACCGCATCGACAATTGGCTTGAACCGTGGATCCTCTTCGAGTTTGTTTTCAGGGTTGCGCAAGCGATCGCGCTCCTCCAAGACTGTATCCGATGGCATGCCATCGGCTGATCGAACAACCCTTCGGAACAGTTCCGAGCTGAATGACAGCATCCGGTCCCAGGTCCGGCTTGCGGGCATGATAAACAGTCCGAGTTCTCGAATGAGTTTGGGTGATACAGATACAAAGCTTTCTTCGCCAAACACGTCTATGTTGTCCGCATCCGCAAAATGCCGCGCGGTCTCTACTTCCAAGGAGTCTCGATCAAATCGCGCGGAAAAGATGATTTGGCACGCCAGAGTCTGGGAGTCCGATTCCCGCTCTGGAACCACAACTTCGGACGCCGTGTCGAACCATAAGGGCACCCCGCGCCCATCGCGGAACCAGTCCGGATGATCGGCGGGCACTTCGGTTCCAAACCCGGTCACTGTCGCCACTATCTTGAAACGGTCGCTTGCGGCCGGATCAGAGCCAAAGAAATCGTGCTCCGTCAACGACCGGACAAGGCGGTCTCGTCCAAGGACTAAGGCTAGTGCTTCAACTACGGTCGTCTTGCCGCTGTTGTTTGGTCCGATCAAAACCGAGTGGTCCCCGAAGGCCACCTTTCCAGACTTGATCCCCCGAAAATTTTCAATTTCGAGAAGCGCTATTCTCATAATCCCCCCCAAGCAGGGCTATATCTCTTCCGATGGGAGGCCTGACACACCACAGTCCGCACCAGATCGGACTGAGGTCGGCGGAGCACAATTGATTCGCCCCCCGTAAGCTAACCGTGAAGGACTCGTTCCGACTATTACAATTGTCAAAATAACCCAATGCCTTAACTAGTTTGAAGGATCACGATCATGGTCAGCAGAGTCTTCCAAAGCATCGCCTTCGTCGGACTCGAAACCTTCGATCCAATCCTGGTCCTCCTCTTCGTCCAACTCCGACACATACCTCTCGCCGGTCAAAAGTTCGCGGAGTAATTTTAGCCGTTCCAGCAGCTCGTCAAACGTGATGACACGTACGTCCTTGAACTGGCTACGTACCAACTCGAATGAGGCGATCGCCGCATTTGTGGGCGGTGTCCGTCCCGCCACAACCACACACTCCACCGCTGAAACATCAAGATCATTAACCTTACTGTTATAGCGAATCTGAGCAATGTTAGTAAGTAATTTGAGACGCTGATCGAGCACTTGGGTTACCGAACCCATCAGCTCACGTGAAGGGGGATAAACGCCTCCACGATATTCGCTTCCAAGCAAAAGAGTCTTTGGCCGCTTTATCTCGACCAATGCCGCATTGTATGTCAGAGGGTTGGCAGCAAGAAAGTCGGCGATTTTCGTCCCACCACCGCCGAGCGTTTGCCCCCCCACAGATGCACTGGGTCGGAGGATCACGATGGGCTGTCCAAATAACATTGAGAGAAGAAATGGGTTGAGTTCCAGCAATCGTTGCCAATCGCTTTCATTGCTATTGCGCCGCATGTTTGCTTCAAATGACGCGATGAGCCGATCAAGGCTCACTACCTCAATGTCTTTTTGGAGCTGCACAAACTCCTTTGGATCGCGGCGGGCGATAGCTTCCGCATTACTTGTAAGCGCTTTGATCAGGCCCAAACGATCTTTGCCGCGCAGTCTAACATCCGAACTCTTGTGGCCGCCTAGTAGTTTAAAGACAGTGCCCGGTTTATAGGGACGCTCCTTGAACTCAAATTGGCCAGGTTCCGCGACATGGATAGAGGCGTTATGCGCCATTATTTCGCGCTCAAGGAGGCTTTCGGCCTGGTGCAGCCGTACGATACGGTTCATGCCGTTCCTCAGGTCGTTGTATTCGTCCAGCTCCAGATAGAAGGTGTCACCCTCAACTCGCGTTCTTTCATTGCGCGCAAGCACCAGTCGAGTAACACCTTTGATTTTCTCCACCGAGCTAATGAGCGGGCGCATCTCCTTAACAACGCCGAGCCCGTATGAGGGGTCTTTGATGAGACCCATTAGGATGCCATGCATGACGTCGACGACGCCAAAATGATCGTCAGGTATGTTTGTGTATTCTGGCAAGGGTATCTGGATTTCACGAACTTTGCGATATTTTTGTCCGTAAAGCCGGTCCGAGAAGAAGACAACCTGCGGGAAAATGCGGATCGTCTGTGCATCGAAGTCCATTTGAATCGCAGTGCGTGGCTGGGGCTCCTGCCCCTCATGGTAATACGCTGCTACCGCCTGAACCAGACTGTCCGACGCCCGGATCATTGCACTGACATGATTATCTTTGCGCGTAACGACAAAACGTGCTTCCGCATAGGGAAAGCGGCTACCTGCTGGGGCAGCGTCGGGGCTCTTTTCTTGCGGCAAATTGCTAAATTGATCTTCGGACATCAAGTGACCATAAGTGAGTCTGCCATGATTCGGCAATCTGATGTCGATTTTTGCTCCACTCAGCGAAGTTCTAACCTCGGCGGAGGGACAGCTATCTTGCCGCTTCACGTCAGATCTGACCCGAACGGCAACAGATTAGCGGTCAGTCGCTCGATTCTAGCGATGGCAGCTTTCGTGCTACGTCCCCCAAAACCTAACAGTCCGTCGCACCTCGGTTATTGCCAAAATCGGAATTCTGAAGCGTCTGCTTTCTGGTGTTCGATTCCACCCCCATCTCAGCTACAACCCAGTCAGCTGCAGCCTGGGCCTTGCTGGCGGCGATTAGGAACGACGATGGATTATCGCCGAGGACCTTCAGCCACCCATCAATGTAGGCGGCATGATCTTCGAGATGATCAGCGGGTAGGCCGATGTGTGCGCCGATGAAAGCACTGGCAAGCTCCGCAACAAGCTCTTCCACCGCATAGCCCGCATCGCCAAAGCGGGTCTGGCCGAAGTCACGGTTGAGGCGTGTCTCATGACGCGAGGCATGGGCGGCCTCATGAGCAAGCGTTGCCCAATATTGGCTGCCATCGCGAAAAGCCTCGCGAAGGGGCATTTGGATGTAGTCAGCGGCTTTGGAATAGAAGGCCCGATTGCCACCATGGCGTAGGGTGACGGGGATGCGCGCGAAGAGAGAAGCCCAACGGGCCTCATCTTCGCTGATGTTGATTGGAGTAGGCGGAACAACTGGCGCTTCAGGAGCCGCATAGAAGGATTCAGGCAGACCTTCGATCTGTTCGGCATTGAAGACGGTATAGCCGCGCAGGATTCGCCGGGTTTCACCAATCTCATCGCCGTTGGCACTCGTGGACTTGGGAACCCGATAAGGCTTGCCGTCACTTTCTGATTTATCGCCCGCTTCGGTATAATAAACGACAAAGGATCCACGCTCACCTTTGCGGACGCACGCCTTCATGGCCAAGGCTTGTTTGAAGGTGAACCAATGGCGTGACCTGAAGCCACTTTCCAGAGAAGCAGCCCAAAGAGCGATGATATTCATCCCGCGATAGGGCGTTCCGCAGGAACGTAGCGGCAAGACCAGTGCATCAGGATGGACAATATCATCCCATGGCTTGATCCACGGGCGAACACCGCGCTCCAAAAGGGAGCTGATTTGAGCGGTGACACGCTCATGGGGTGTTAGACGGACTTCATCGGACGCTGATGAATAGCGGGCGTGATGAGATGCAGCGATCGTAAGTGACATGGCGGAGACCTCCGCCGATGGGATTTTGCGTTACGCAATGCTCACGATGAGCTCGCGCCGCCCCCATCGGCCGAGATCAACAAACCGCACCCCTGATTGCCTACCCGCACCCCGGTAGTCTCGTCCTGTCCAGACCGGGGCGGAAGCGTGAGCGCCCGACCGAATGGTTGCGGGTAGACGGGCAGGGGTGCAGGGATTTTGGGCCGATGGGGGCAGCGGATGCGTAGTCAAAAACCGCGAATTGGGTACGCTTCGCCTATTCGTTGTCGGCAAAAAAATCTTCGTCCAATCGTTTGAATTCGATTGTTCGGTTGATCCTGACGCCCACTCCAAACTCAACCATCAATTCTGTAAGTCTTGCGCCGTCGATAAGAACGATGCGCTGTTGGAGGCCACGCACAAATTCCATGGCCGGGGTGCTGAAGCTTGATGTTGTCACAAAAACACCCTTGGTCGCGCCTAGGCCAACAAGGCTTCCTACAAAGGCTTGGATCTCTGGCCGTCCAACGCTTGAACCAATGGCATAGCGCTTCGCTTGAAGATAAATCCGATCAAGACCAAGTCTGTCTTCGTCGACAATGCCATCGATGCCACCATCGCCGCTCTTGCCAAGTCGCATGGCAGCATTTTCATGGGAACCGCCATACCCCATGGCAACCAGCAAATCGACAATGACACGCTCAAAGAACGTCGGCGTCTGCTCGAGAATTCTGTTCAAGAGTTCGGCTTTGAGCGCTGCAGTGAGAACCGAGTAAGCCGCGTCAACTTGTTCTTCTGGGGTGGCAGCCGAAACTGAAGCAGCTTCGACTGCCGGAGCATCATTGCGGCCTGATCCTGCCGAACTTGCTTTGTGGAATGCGGCGAATGCCGGATAGGTCTTAAGCGTTTCAACGTCGATTCGGCTTGGTCGAGTAGCAAGTAAATTGCGTCCGATTGCGCTCGCGCTAAAGAGCCCGCGCTTTGGACTCACAATCAGGCCGGCCTTTGTCAGATAGAATTTGGCCCAATGTATCCGGTTGTGCAGAAGCCTTTGTGTTCCGCTCGGTAGCATTTGCTCACGCTCGTCGCTGGTAAGCCCCAGTTGGTTTGCAATCACCTCGGCGGCTTCTGGGACACGGGTTTCACCTTGAGCGGCAACGGAAAGAACCGGAAGCATGAGTGTTTGATAATCAGGAATGGCCATAGATATTCATTACCATCAGAAGGAATTCAGTCCATGCCCTCAGAACCGCGGACCAGCATTAGCAACCTCCTAAATTCATCGTCAGGGGTGTCTCGTTTCCAAAAATTTATGAACTGGCACACAATTTGGAGATTGCCATGTTCATAGTGACCGTTGCTATCGATGCGGTCTGGGGATGGCAGCAGTTTACGATCGGCGTCTGGGCCGTGAAAATGAAAGGGAATGCCAGTCAGCGCGCAACGATTATCCTGGACCTCCAGCAAACTCGCCAACAGCCTATCAAGCTGTTGGGCGTTCATCAGCAGGTCTTTATTCTTCAGCGTACGCTCGACGAGCTGGCCATTAGCGTTTTGTGTCGTGCTTTGAATTGAGTGACGCATCACAACGACTGACTTTTCAGCCCCGCCGATAACTCGGCCGGGATTCTTTCGAGTTTCCCGAGGCGCTATAGGCTGGCTCGGAAGTTTAACGAGTAGCCAGCAGAATGAGTGTGCATCGATTAGTCGGGGCGACCCAATGCCTTTAATCTGGCTCAAAGCTTCACGAATTTGCTCAAGAACAGCATTGAAACGGAAATAATTCTCCCAGGAACAGTTTCTCGACGAGATGTGCGAAACACCAAGTTTTTGGAATGCGCCGTCAAAGGTGGTCGGTTGAATTGGAGCGAAACGCTCAATGTCTTTTAGAAAAAACAGATAAGCAAGAAGGGGATACTTGGCTCCGACAAGGTCGATCAGCTCATCAAACAGCGCACCCTCATCCATGTCGCCCCGGTAAAGCTGGAATAACAAGAACTCTAATTTCTTTCTTTGGGATGCCTCAGTTTGCGCTTCAATAAAGACACGATGTTCTCGATTGGCGTGTCCAAATCGGTTCTGCCAAAATACCAAGTTATTGGTGAGCTTAGGTGCTTGGTCCTGAATTTCTATTGCTGCAATCGCTTTCTCTAGGATTGCTCCTGTTCCAACATCACCCTCAGACCAGCTCTCAGCGTCAAGCAAATCAAGCGCTCGCTCACGGAGGCTGGGTTTATAGCCCTCCCAAGTGGCTGCTAAGCCTTCCTGGAAATTTCGAAATGACCGCCCCTCATTTGCTAAAATTAGGCTTTTGAACCTTTCAAATTCAGTCGCAAGCGCATTCTCATTGAATAGTTGCGGACCTCTTTCAAGCTGGGCAGGTAAAGCGGAACCAAGTTCGATTTGCTCTTTAATCTCCGCGGCTTTGGCCTTAAGCCCGACTAAGTCATCTTTGAATCGGTCCCAGACAGATTCCTCTCCTTTGTTGCCGCGTCCAAGTCCAACTTTGCCTTGCGCCGCAAACACAGGATCAAGGCGGCGAAAGTTCATCAACTTCATGTACACGCCATTTGGGTTACGAAATGTCTCGGACATCGCCACACCCCGCTGTCTGCCAAGGCGATTCAGGAGCAATGATAGGTCCCGGATTTCTGGACTCCCTTTGGAAGGCGGTGAAGCAGGGTTGGCCATATAAAGGCTCAACGCGAGTACGTGCTCGTCCCAAGTCCAATCTGAATTTTGATCAGGTTGTGTCACTTCGAAACCTAATTGGCGTAGCAGTTTGACTGAATCGCTTTGACCACCACTGAGTTCCTGATTGGTTAGGGGTTTACCGCCGCCATCAGGGGCCCATTTATGAGCAACTGCGGTAATTGCTTTCGAGTCGTAATGCTTGCCTTGAAAAACAAGCATGTAGTCACGCGCCGGCCCAAAGCCGTAGTTCGCAAGAAAGGCGTCCCGTCCGAGTGAATCGAACTCAGTGATAGCGCTTAGAACAGCTTCATAAGTTATATGCGCTCGAGCCATTGGATTTCCGATCCTAATCTGAATGTTAGGCTGCCAATCATTGACTCTAATTCCAGCGAGCGCAGCTGATAAATTCATAATTGAAGACTGTGGCTGATGCATTTTTTGCAACACTAAGTCTAAGGCTTCGTAACGCTAAGGCTGAGTGATGGCAACAATCTTAAATTGAGAACTATCCTGGATGGAGCCCATTCATTACGAGCTGACGAAGGGTGGTGAGCAACTCTTCCGGTAGCACTGACCTAGCTTTTTCCGAAGCCTATGAAATTCGCGTACCGGCTAGAGTCACGTTTCAAGATTCTATTGACCCCTGCGGAATCTCCAAAAGAATGGGCTTATAGAGCCTGCACCCGGGCACGCAAAGCAGAGTCCAGCCTCAGCATGGCGTCAATCATCCTTTCTTGGATGGCAGGCCACTCTTCGGGGTCGGATCGATATCCCCCTTGTTGCGGAAAGGATATTGTACGACCCATTTGACCTTCAGCCTCTTTCCAAATTAGGGGCGCTCCGAACTCCTCCTCAATTTCCGCTTTCTGGTTTAACAAACTATCGTAAGCCGCTTTATTATTTGCGATCCAGAGGTGCACATTGTTGTCTCGTTGACGGAGTGTGTAACTGATTGAAAACCCGGTTCGGCCAATGCTGCCGCTGATCCAAGTATCCTTGGAGGGGGACCGATTTGCGTGCACTGGGTTGTTTTCCTTGGCCTTAGAAAGCAGACCATCCCAGAAGCGATAACGTAGGTCGTGTCTCTCCACGCGTTCCTTTCGCACAGCCTGCCTTTTGGCACCGATTTGGGTTTGAAATTCTGCGGCCTCTGGCAGCGGGATTAATTGCTGAATATCGATCAACATGCGGCTGTCTTCAAGTCGATAGGGCTTTAAGCGTACGCATCGTATGTCTATCTCCCTATCCCTTAACCACATCACAGACGTAGTTAGTTCCTTGCTGAAATCGGCCGACGCTAAAATTATTCGCGTGTCCTGAGCGAAGTCATCCTCAATCGGCTCGGCCCAGTTCAGAAAAGCTAAAATTTGCGACCGCGCTGCATCATGGTCTGCTGCCGCTCGTTCAATTTGGGCTCGAAACCGAGCATATGCATCCACTGCTTGCTCGAACCTCATACCTGAGACCATCGCGGCATAACGTATCGCTTGTAGCTCCATGTGGCCGCCATCGAGCGTTCGCTTGAGCTCCACCACCACTAAATTCGCTTCAGTGTCGAGGCAGAGTAGGTCTATCCGACGATTGCTATCTTGCCAGTCACTAAACTCCTCTGCAAGCACCATTAGGCCGTCCTCTAAGCACTCAATCCGGTCTCTTAGTAGCCGCTGAATATCCCAGCGCTCACTCAAACGCTCAATCTCAAAGCTGGTCGCGTTTAAAGGGGTTAAACAGTTCTGGCGCAATTCATAAATCGGCATCAAAGCCTCCTAAGTATCGGCAATCGGCAATTACAGCCATTAAGCCGGCGGGCCGGTCGACGCAAAACGGCTGACACCGACAACTTCCATCAATTTCCCGTAGTCTGTAACGACATCGTACCGGACCGGATCGGTGGATGTGCTCTGACCTATTGTCTCGAAGAACTTCTTTGCGCATGCGATCTTAGTGGACTCGATCTCTCGCAGCTTCAGCGAGGACATAGTCCCCTTAGTCTCAGCAACGAAGTAAACGTGCTTGACCAAGCCGACCTTAAATGAGATCGCCCAGTCTGGGTTATAGTCGCCGACAGGGGTCGGGATTAGGAACCCACGAGGAAGCTTTGCGTAGACGACGACCTCGTCGCTAGCATCAAGCTCCTCCACAAACCGCCGCTCAATGTCCGAGTCGGTAACAACGTAATCATAGATATGGTTCTTAAGTTTCGAGCCAACCTTGGAGAAGTCCTGACCCGACTGGTTGGCCGTGAAAATGTCGACCTCAAAGCGGTCATTGACGCCGTCGTAAGCCAGGCGCTCGATGACCATTGTGGCCTTCTGCTCAGAAATGATCCTAGAAGCCTCGGCAATGAAATGCTCGGGGTTCTGGCGGAACTGAGCAAAGATGCTTGGCTCCATCCCAGTCAGGATTTGTGCAACAGTCTGGCGGGTGAGGCGCGCATTTTCAGCAACCTTGCCCAGCAGGTCGTACTTTACCTGCGAATAGACCGACCCACCGCTTTGTGTGGTTGTACTAGTCACCTTGAAGCCGTCGCCAGCCCTTAGCTGATTGTCTGTAATTTCCGCAATCTGCATGCCAGTTTGGACGGTGTACTGCAGTGGCGTGACCCGGAGCTGGCTATCGAGCGCACCGACGCATTTTCGAATGAGCTCGCTGGAATCAAACTCCACGCGATAGACGGCTTTGCGGTTAATTCGGCTCCAGAGCTCCTGGAATTCTTTCTTTTCGAAATTGGTGTTCAGTGGATTGGTCTTCGGCTTTCGACCATCTTCTACCTTAGGCAATTGGGCGCCGCTGAACACGCTGTCGATCAGCTGGAACATCTGATCGGCATACGGCTTAAGGTCATCAGGTAATTCGGCCAATTCGCCCTTGTTTCGCGCTTCGTGATACTTTCCGGCGATCGCTTTCTGGCGATCCACATAGCCATTTTGCACGAGATAAAACTCTATTCCGGCTGCCATGTTGGCCGAAACCTCGATCTTACCGCCTTCAGTTTCGAGCACTTTTCCTTTGAAGTAAGCTTCGTTGGCAACGCGCGGTCGCGCGGACAAGGTATCGGCAATCTCTTTCTGGAGCCCCCCGACAAAGTCCTTGTAGCTCTCGCTGGCCACCACGGTCAGGACGTTGATGTCATGGACTACCGCAGGATGGTCCATGCGATCGCCATCCTGGTTGACCGACAGGCGTAGCCCTCGACCGACTTCCTGCCGCCGCGAAATCATGTTGTCGCTGTGCTTTAGCATACACATCACGAAGACGTTCGGATTGTCCCACCCTTCGCGAAGCGCGGAGTGGGAAAAGATGAACCGAGTCGCTTCGGCGAAGGACAGCAGCCGCTCTTTGTCCTTCAGGATCAGGTCATAGGCATCCGTGTCGTCGGAATCGACGGACTTTGCCCCGACATCCGGATTCTTCAGCCGGTTGGTCTTCTTGTCGATCGAGAAGTAACCGTTGTGGGTCTTGGCGGCGTCGATGCCGGCCAGGTGCTTGCGATAGGCCTCGTTGTCGATCGCCAGCTCCGACAGGTATTCTGCTTTCAGGAGCTCATATTCCTCCTCGAAAACGCGGGCGTACTCTCCCTTTTCATCCGCCTGATCGTAGTCGCGGTACTTGGCGACCTCGTCGATGAAGAACAGGGACAGCACCTTGATGCCTTGAGAGAAGAGCTGCTTTTCCTTGTCGAAATGCGCTTTGATCGTCTCCCGGATCTGGATGCGACGGATATCCCGCTCGGACACGTCACCAGTGGCCTCGCCGGCCGACAGGATTACGCCATTGGTGAATTCGACGGTATCGTTGTTATAGTCGATCTGAGAGATGGTGAAGCCCCGGTACTGATCAAGGTCACCTGATAGCGTGAACAGGTCGTCGCGGAATTCCAGCCGGCGGACCTGACGCTTGATCTCGCCGGTCTTGAGCTTGATTTCCAGCTCTACGCGGGCGACCGGCGCCTTCTTCGAGATGTCGATCCCTTCGAGATAGAGGTAGGCATTGGTCCCAGCCAGGCCGCGGGTCTGGATGCCGCGCACGGAGATCTTCTTCACCAGCTTCTGGTTATAGGCGTCCAACGCATCCAGACGGTGAACCCGGTTGTGCTGAGTCTTATGGGTCGCTGAATAGCGCAGGATCATCAGCGGCTTGAACTTCGGCAGGGACTCCGTCGTCGCCTTGCCCTCCATCTTCTGCGGCTCGTCCAGGATCACGATCGGCCGGTTGCTGGCGATCACATCGATGGGCCGCCGAGACTGAAAGTCATCGAGCTCGTCGTAGATCCGGCGGTTGTCAGCACCCCTGGCGGCGAACGCCTGGATGTTTATGACCATGACGTTGATGCCGGCGTCAGACGAAAAACTCTCCAGCTCGTGCAGGCGCTTTGAATTGTAGATGAAGAAGCGCGCCTTCTTGCCGTAGCTTTCGGTGAAATGGTCCGCGGTGATCTGGAGGGACTTATAGACGCCCTCCCGGATCGCAATGCTCGGGACCATGATAATGAACTTGGACCAGCCATATCGCTTGTTCATCTCGAACATGGTCTTGATGTAGCAATATGTTTTACCGGTCCCTGTCTCCATCTCGACGTCGAGGTTGATCTTGCACCCCGCGCTGGCGACCAAGCCGTCCGAGATGGGCAGGTTCTGGCGACGCTGGATGTCCTTGATGTTCGCCAGGACCTGAGGCTCGGTCAGCTGAAGGTCGGCGTTCTTGAAGCCTTCCTCGAAGGCGCTGGTCTGCGCCTTGCGGCCAGGGTCGATCCGGTAGATGATACCCCCTGTCATCGGCTGCCCGGCAAAACAGTCGACGACTGCCTCCACAGCGTCAGTCTGATAGGGCTGGACCTTGAATTTGAACTTCATGCCATGGCCCCTCAGATCGACTTGATGTCGGTGTTGGGGGAAAGCTGGCGGAAGATCTGCTCCACGTTGATCTTGACGGCGTCCGACACAAAACCGTTGTCGCGGAACACCATGCGGAGCGGCACATGGCCGGCCAGCTGCTTGACCAGTTCTTCAGTCACGCCGCTGTCGAAACATGCGGCCAGAGCATTGTCGTCTACGAAGAACACTGTCTTGCCGTGGATCGTCTCGCGGCGGATAGGCAAAGTCAGATCGACACCCCAATCGACCAGCACCTGGAACAACAAGTCCTCGGGGGTCCGGTCGGGCTTGATGTTATCGACTGCAGCGAGCAGATCGGCCTGGCCGACTTCATCCGGACGGTAGAAGACGTCCTGCATGTTTGAGGTATCTACCTTTAGTACGCGAAAGCCAACGTCGGCGTTCCAGCTTGGGTGCCTTGGCCGTTCAATAATCCTAGCCCCAGCGCGGCGAACGCGCTCCTTTGTGAGCTCAGCGATGTTTCTTGGCACGCCGAGTTTGTCGCAGAACTCCGCAGCGGTACCCTGAGCGGGGCTTTCCCGATCGAGTTTTTCCGGAATCTGTACAAGTATGAATTTCCTTGACAGTCCGTCTGCTGCGCACTGCTGCATTACGCCATCTGCAGTCGTTCCCGATCCTGCAAAAAAATCCAAAACAATATCATCTTCTTGAGTTATCTGCTCAACAAACAACTTAATTAGAGCCGTTGGTTTGGGGAATGTAAATGCAACACCTCCCATTAGAGAGTTTAGTTCCCTCGTCCCGTCGGCGGTGCTAAATCCGCTCACGACAGAAGATATATTCTTAAAGAGACTTTTCATCTCATTCATGAACAATTTGTGCCGTGGACGACCATCGACACTACTGGGAAACAAAACCCGACCCTCCCGGATTTTTTGTTCCATTGTTCGGGGCTCGAAACGCCAACCCTTCGGCGGACACCCGTAGTTAATCTCGGTTTTCGGGTCGATGAGATCGTAGTGAAGGTTCGGTCGAGCGTCTTTTGTGGCCAGTCCCGTCAGGTCTGCAGAACGCCACGGCCCCCTTGGATCGTCATCTGGATTAGAAAATTTGTTTACGTCTTTCTCGGAACCGCGGAAATAAGCGCTGTCACTGCGGGAGTAGCAAACGAGGTATTCGTGGTCCGTCGAAACACCTGATGTCGCCCGGGTGTCTTCGCTTACGCGCGACTTCCATATAAACTGTGCAACAAAATTCTCTCTTCCAAAAACCTCATCACAGAGGAGCCTGAGACCACTCGACTCCACATCATCGATGCTAATAATTATTAGGCCGTCTTCTTTCAAAAGCTTTTTTGCAAGCCTCAGGCGCGGATAGATCATAGACAGCCAGTCGGAATGGAAACGACCGTTTGCTGATGTGTTTGCTATCAGCCTATTTCCATCGGCATCTAATTGCGAAGACATCTCCAAGTACTTACTAGATCCTTGGGAAAATCGGTCATCGTAAACGAAGTCGTTCCCGGTGTTATATGGCGGGTCAATATAGATCATTTTTATTTGACCAAGATAAGTATCTTGTAGCAATTTCAATGCATCAAGATTATCGCCTTCAATAAGAAGGTTCTTTGTATTTGCGTATTCTAAGCTCTCACTCGGCGCAGGGCGTAATGTTTTTGCAATGGGCGCGTTTGAGATAATTAAGGCTTCGCGCTTACCGGGCCAATTGAGGTGATAACGCTCTTGCCCACCATCGACGATATAGTCACTCAGCTCCTGGCTTAGACTATGAAAATCCACCACCCACCGAAGCTTACCCGTCTCATCCGCGGCTTCGGTGACGCAGCTCGGAAACATATCGCGGATCATCGCGACGTTCTCGTCCGTTAGGTTCGGGCTGTGCATCTTGAGCTTATCCATCGTCGTCGTCCCCTTACTCACTCGTGGCCGCCATCGGTGCGTCTGCCCGGGTGAGCCGTTCCATTTCCATTTTGGCTTCGCGTAGCTCGGCGTTGATCGCTACGCGTTTGTTGAATTGTTTCTCGCGGTTAAGCCGCAACTTGATCCGCTCGATTTCACGGGCTTGCGCCCGGACCGCTTCGAGCCGAGCGACACGCTCCTGAATAGCGCCGTCCGTCCAGACCAGGCCTGGCATCATCGCCGTTAGGAGCTTGTCGTAGAGCCCCCCGAGGTCGAGCGCGAAGGGAAGCGCATCTCGCAGCCCACCTTCGCTGATCCAGTCGGTCGAGAAATACTCGCTGATCACCCACTTCGACGCATCAGCTTCACTGGGTCGTTTGAAGGCGGCCGTCGCGCGCCGCTTACCGGACCAGGTCAGTTCGAAGATGATCGGGAAAGGAATAGCCCGGTCGATCGCCCGCAGGATGTCTTCGTCCGGTGAGCCGGTCCGCAGGCTGATTTCGAAGATCTGGATTTCCGTGACTGCCGAGGTGGCGGCCAGGTTGATAGTCTCGGGTGCCAGCTTGAACCGCCAGACAATCTGGTCGACCTGATTGACGAATAGCTGCTTCAGCGCCGAGCTTGCGCCGGCGTGCTCATAGATCTTGTTCTTTGGCAGAACCCGGCCGAACGCAGCACTCCTGGGATAGTCGAAGAGGCCTGCCGTCATGGCGCGTCCTCGAGGATTACGATGAAGGCGACCAGTTCGAAATCGCTGAGCCCTGCGATGGTGTTTGTGAGCGCTGTGGTTCTGCCGCCGCTGAATAGGCTGTCCAGGTCCTTTTCTTCCTTCACCTCGATCATCGACCGGATGGCCGAGCTGAGCAGGTCGGAATAGCCCGCCATGTTGCGGCCGTCCTGGGTCTGCTCGTTAAAGAGGCGGCAGACAGCCTGGATCGGCTCGTCCTCGCCTTTGCAGCTCGTGCGGACCAGATCGAGCAGCCGCTTGGCCTCTGTGTGGTCAGCGATGATCTCGCCGTCGCGGCCGATATAGACCAGGTAGTAGGGATGCAGGCGGTTCTGCTGGTTGGCGTTCACGCTATCGTGAATGTTGCGCAGCGCAAAGATCACGCCTGGCTGCAGGCCCAGCTCAGGCTTAGCCGGGACCACGGCATGCATGCCTCGGGGCACGTTTTCTAGTTCACCGTTGGCCTTCACGTAGTTGAGCAAGTCCATCCGGAAATCGTTCAGGCCGAGGTCGGTGATCGAGATGCCAGTCTTGACGTCTTCCAGCTCGATGACCTCGTCCTGGAGGCGCCGCAGTTGGTCCTTGCGGTAGGCGATCTCGCTGCTCTTTGCGGTCAGGACATTGTCGTCGCCCGTCGCCGTCACATCGGCGATCACCATCCGGTTTTCGACGCGCTCTTTCAGGTTGATATATTCGTCGAGAGTGATGTCCGGCCAATAGTTCGCCAGCTGGATCTGGCTGTTCGGTGACCCGATGCGGTCGATACGGCCGAAACGCTGGATGATCCGGACTGGGTTCCAGTGAATGTCGTAGTTCACGAGGTAGTCGCAGTCCTGAAGGTTCTGGCCTTCGGAGATGCAGTCGGTACCGATGAGGATATCAATCTCGGCCGGCTCCTCGGGCAGAGTGGCGGCCTTCTCTTTCGATCGCGGCGAGAACAGCGTCAGTAACGATTGGAAGTCATAGCCTTTGGCCAAGGTGGATTTCGGACCATCGGAGCCGGTAACGCGACCGGTATGCAGGCCCTTCGTGCGCAGCAGCTCGGCCGCGAGGTTTTCGTAGAGGTAGTTGGCGGTGTCGGCAAAAGCCGTGAAGATCAGGACCTTCTTGTTTCCCGGGTTTAGCGGGGCCTCGATCTTGCTCGCGATCAGGGTCTTGAGATGCTGGAGCTTGGTGTCGTGCTCAGGCGTGATCTGCTCCATCTCTCGGGTTAACTCCTCGATTAGGAACAGGTCGGAGCGAAGGTCGTGCTGCCAGGACTGGACGTCCATGTCCGAGAGGCTGATCTGGATCTTGCCCCCGACCTTGAAATCGCCCAGGTCCCCGAACTCGTCGTCCTCGGGCTCCATGTCCTCAAAGTCTGCTGTGTAGTCGGACACCTTAAGGGAGCCGCCATTGCGTTCAAACTCGGTGATAGACGCCAGGGTCTTGTTCAGGTTTGCTTGAAGGGACTTCAAGGTCAAACGGAAGGCCTCGACCGAGCTCTCCAACCGCTTAAGAAGGTTCGTCGTCATGAGCGCCTGGAGGCTGCGCTCGCGGTCGATCTGTCGGAGCTTGCCGCGGCCGCCCTCAACCTGGGTGTCGTAGAGCTGCTCATATTTGCTAAGGCGGCTCGGCAGCACATAGCTGATCGGGGCATAGACCGCGAGTTTGAGCAAGGTTAGCTGAGCTACGATGCCGTTCAGGTCCATTACGCCCGGGCGGCTTGTAAGGGGGCACCGGAATGATAGTGGCTTGCGACGCTCCGGAAATTTTCCGATGTCTGTAGTGTCGTAGAATGTCTCGATGTGTTTGCGTGATCTAGCGATCGTGACGCTGTCCAGGAGTTCGAAGAAGTCGAAGTCCAGAGCCTGCAGAATCGCCTGCGCCGTGCGATCTTCGTTGGGGAGTTTGGACCAAGCATTGAATGCGGCCTGTGCCCGGCGAAAAATTTCTTCAACACTGTTCTTGCTCTTGAGCTTCTTCGTGAGCTCCTCAGACTGTCCTTCATATGCTAGTGCCAGCTGGTTGCGCAGGTCGTTGAATCGATTGTTCACTGGCGTCGCCGAAAGCATCAGCACTTTAGTCTTTACTCCGTCACGAATGACTCGATTCATCAGCTTCTGGTACCGGGTCTCCTTTTCCTTGAACGCATCATTGTTTCGGAAATTATGAGATTCGTCGATTACTACGAGGTCGTAATTGCCCCAGTTCACCCTATTGAGCGGGATGCCATGAGAAACGCCTGAGTTCCTGGAAAGGTCCGTGTGGCAAAGGACGTCATAGTTGAAACGGTCCTTGGCGAAGATGTTTGTCTTTAGGTTCGTGCTATAGTTTAGCCAGTTGTCGGATAGTTTCTTTGGGCATAGGACGAGCACAGATCGATTGCGCAGTTCGTAATACTTAATTACAGCCAGAGCTGTAAACGTCTTACCCAAGCCAACGCTGTCGGCGAGAATGCAGCCGTTATAGGTTTCAAGTTTATTGATTATACCGGTGGCCGCGTCCCGCTGGAAGTTAAACAATTTGTTCCAGACCAAACTGTCCTGGTATCCCGTGCGGTCATTGGGCAGGACATCTTCATCGACATCCTCGAGAAAGTCTTTGAAGATGTTGTAGAGCATCAGGAAGTAAATCCGCTCAGGAGAATTCTCTTGATAGACGCTCTCGATATGATCGCAGATCGCCGCCGTGACATCTTCGATCTTTGTTGGATCGACCCAAATCTGATTAAACAGCTGAAGGTAAGTTTCGGTGTGCACGGCCTCATCAAACCGATTTACGAAACTTGATACGGCGTTGCCTCGCTGATACCCGAGATCCACTGCGGTGAATCCGTTAATAGGCATATAGGCTACATCGTCAGCCGAGCTCGTTACGCAGACAAATTGTTGCATCGGGGCTTTTGAGGTGTTTGATCGGAATTTGGCCTTCTTCCGTATCCATTCAGCGCATTCGCGCGCGACCGCTCGCTGGTTCAGCTTGTTACGAAGCTGGATCTCAAATTCGGAGCCATAGAGATTGCTCTCTCGGCCTGCCTTCGGAATGAAGAACTCTCGGCGCTCTTTGCTGACCTTGTCGGTTACTTCGTTGGGCACAAACGTTGGAGCTGTAAAAATGAACTCCAGGCTTTCGATCCGGGAAAGCTCAGACTTCAACGCCTCATATGCGTAGATTGAGAAGGATGAAGCTGCGATCTTGAGCTTAGAGCCTTTGGCGAGTGAGCCCTTGAGATCGTCTCCCAAAAGCGAGTTAACATTGTCAATTATTTTCATCAAACAGGCCTCATCGCTTTCTTGCGGCGCATTCCAATGGTCAATCTCGCGCCCAAAGCCATAACACGGCGTTGCATTAAGGTAGTTTGGGGAATCACGACCACCCGACCAGCGACAAGTTACTCAATTTGGTTATCTACCTCTCGTAAAGTCATCATTCTGTTCTCTAGCCGTCGGCCCTATCGGAATGACGAAGCCGATCTTGGAAAATAGGAGAAAATTGCGCATGGTACAACCTCAATCTCAAGTGGAATCCTAGCAACACAAAGTGTCACAATCGGTCGCGAATAGATGCGGGCCGCGAACTGTCGTCTTGCGTGCCCTAATGTGCGCCGCATGTCTTTTGAATAGTTTTGCAAGCATTTCTTGTAACGGACCTCTCACACGCACTGGCAGGAGCCTCATTACAACGGTAGAGTTGCTGGCAAGAAGCAGACTGGGCCGAGGACCAGATAAGTTTATGACAAATCTGATTGATCTCGAAAGGGTAACACATCTCACAAAGAGCGCTCGGCCGGCTGAGCTTATTCCCTATTGGCGCAGAATGATTGAAGCCGAAATGGTTGCGCGTCTTCCCGCTGATCGCATCCTGGCGAGAGAAGCCCTTGCGATTATTGAGGATGCATGGGCTGTGCATACAACAGAGCTTTATCGAACCACTAGGGACTGGAAAGTCCAAGAATACCAAAATTTTCCCGGTTTCGAAAACATCGAAATGTGGAGGATTGAAGGTCCTTTAAGAGCAATTGGATATTCGGTCTCAGCTGAAAGCAACCAGCGGTCAGAGATGCGTCAAGCGCTGCTTCTTCGCTTGTTTGATGGACCTATTCCACCAATCTTCGAAGCCCGCTATTTGGCCGATTGGGGTAGACCAAGGAGCCCTTCCCGGCTTCAGAGGATCGGCGATGCGCTTTGTACGTTTGGAATGTTACGCGCAAAGCTGCTACCCAGCGGCAAAGCGCAATCCCCATATCTAAAATGGAAATCAGATTACGACTTCCTTGAGACGCTATATAAGAAGAGCCTATTTTCGTATGGCTGGAAGCACTTTCCGAGACCACGCTCATAGTTGTTTAGGAATATTGGTAGCTAGCGCGCCCGATAATTAAACTGCAGTAGCGGTTAAAACCTTTGCATATTTGGTTTTATCCGATGCAGCGGATGAACGATTCCTCCTCTCCGCTCTTGTCCGCTGCTATCCGCAGGGAATTCGGCCTCGCGTTGGAATAAGTAAATGTGAGCTCTGTTTCCCAAGTAGAGCCTTCGCCTCCCATGACGAATTTAGCTACTGTCGCTTCGCTTCTACCGTCTGTGAGACCCGGCAGCGAGAACAAGAGCCTTCCCCGGTATTCATAGCCAGCCACCCAATCAATGCCCACTGTGAGGCGAGTCAATGAGTTCTTGTCCCGACAGCTTTTCAAATCATGGTCCCACTGGCCCCAAATCTGTTGTGGCAAGCTAGGTAGCTCATATCGCTTTGCATAATTCGGCTCCGTCGCCGCGGTAGACAATATCAACCAGACCAAAGCAAATGTCGGCATTGGATCCCATCTCCATACTTACAGCTTTAAGTTCAATTTCATTCTTCTGCTATCGCTCTAGAAAGCAGGTCTTAGGCATTTGCTATTTGGATGTGTAGGGAGTGTTCTCGAGCATGAATACGATAAGGCAAGCTCAATCATATTTGCAACGGGCTTAGCAACTCGAATTGGCTTTTGATCAATTCCTCCTTCACCACACGCGCTGTTGCACAATTCACGCTCGCCCGCATGGCGCATCAACTACACCATGGTTAATCAGTCATTCTGATAGGATCTGCGGGGCACACCTGCTGTGCCAAATCAGGAAATATTGGCATTCATTTCAGGACAGCAAGCGAAAGCTCCAATAATCGCTCACCTTGCTAACTCATTGTAATTAAATATTAAATATACTAATCTTGTATCACCTATCTCAGGGTGCAGACCAATATTACAAGTGGCATGATCTATGCTGGGGCAAGTTCCTGCGGCGAGACCGCCTGTGCGGCCAAGCCGCGTCAACCATGGGACGCAAGACCTTTCTTTGTGTCCTTAATGGGGGAGACAGGGATGGGAGTTCGTACGCGGATCGCTTGTCTTGGAGTTGGAGCTCTTATCGGGCTTTCAGCCGCCACCCAGATTGTTGCCTGGCGCTATCAGTATCAGCCGGCCTTGGGCAAAGGCATTGTGATTGGCGAGCGTACTCAAGTCAAAGCCACAGCCAAATTCTATCCGCCATGGAACATCCTTCTCTGGCAGAAGAAGTGGGGCGATAGACTTGCCCATCAATCAGTTCTAAAACTTGGCGTTCCTGCAATCATTCTCGGTATTGCATTAGGTGGCCTACTCGTCCGCCTGTTCGATGCGCCGACGAGCGCTTCGGGAACAAGCCTCGCAGGCGTACAAAACTCCCGACGCCGGACTAGAGGCTGGGGCAATCCAAAGGATCTGATCAAAGCTGGCCTTGGTAGAGATGAAGGTGTCATCCTTGGGCGGATAGAGCCGCCAAGTTTCGCCACGGACTGGTTTATGTGGCCACGGCTTTTGGTGAGCCCTGATTTGCGACCTGCCTTGGTCACTGGCGGCACAAGATCTGGCAAGGGACGCGGGATTGTTGTGCCCACCCTACTCAATTGGAGCGCCTCAACTCTAGTGTTTGACCCCAAGGGCGAGCTTTGGGACATAACGAGCGGCTATCGCCACCGGAAGGGGCCTGTCCTTTTCTTCAATCCACGTTATGAAGCGACAGCACGCTTTAACCCACTGGCAGAGATCAGTCCGGGGCGAGATTGTCTGGCGCAAGTTCAGCGACTGGTGAAGATCCTTGTGAACCATGAGGGCAATTCTGCCAGCCAGGATTTTTGGGATCGGCAGGCGGGCGAAATGCTTTCAGCATTAATCGTCCACGTGCTTCATTGTGACGGGCCCAAAACGCTAATCGAAGTCAAGCGCCTCACCGCCAATCTCGACGAGACGGTCCGCGCCATGCTGTCAACTTGGCATGTTAAAGGCCCTTCCGGTCGCGGCGAGGTCCATCCTTTCGTACATGATATCGCAACCGCCTATGCCTTCACCCATGAAAAGGGCCGCAAGAGCGTCCAGATGACAGTGCGTTCCTATCTGACCTGGCTGGTCGGTGAAGACGTTGAAAACGCTGTCTCTACCAGCGACTTCCGACTGGGTGATTTGATGTGCGCGAACGCGCCCGTGAGCCTTTATGTACAAATCGCGCCAGGTGATCTCAAAAGCCTCCAGCCTCTTGTCCGAATGTTCTTTCAGTTAGCGGCTACGGCTTTCACAACCCACATTGAGGCCGATAGCGACGGACTGCTTAAGAAGCATAATTTGTTGTTGGCGCTTGATGAGTTTCCGCTTCTTGGCAAAGTTGATTTCTTTGAAGATGTTGTGCGCTTGGCATCCGGCTATGGCATCAAATGCCTATTCATCGCCCAAAGCCTCAATGACATCTCGCGTGTCTATGGCATGCATAATGGCTTCATCGACAATGCCCATATCTATGTCGCCTTTGCAGCACTCGATCCTTTGACGCGTGAAAAAGTCTCCAAGCTTACTGGTATGACGACCGCGACGAGGTCGAGTGCCAACCTCCCGCATAACTACACCGAGAATGGCGGCTCAATCAGCATTGGTGAGTATGAGCGGCCTCTCTTGGATCCGAGCGAGATTGGTTCTTTGCCAGACAGGAATGAACTTGTGTTCATTGCAGGCCATCGACCTTATCGTCTCACCAAAGTCAGATACGACCAAATCGGCTGGATGAAGAAGCGCGCAATGATTCCAGCCCATAATCAGGCAGCGAAACTGGATACCCCAGAAGCGCCAGCCCATCCTTGGGCAAGCTATAAGCCATTTGGATACGGCGATCCGTCCAAGGTCAAGTTTAGCGAAGACGTGGCCCGCGAGCGCCAGCAGGCTGATCTCGCAGAGATCAAAGCAGACGCCAAGCCCACACCGAGCGAGTTTACGCCGCGAGCCGAAACCGCCGAGGCGAAACCAGCCGCGAACGCTGAATATCAAGAACCAGCCGCGCCAATTCACAATGACAACCTCCCTTCTGCGAGCGAGCAGTTGGCAGGCCTAAGAGAAGGATAAGGCCCATGGCTGCCCGCGCAACCGCCTCAAACAAAGTCAAATCCAAAGTGCCGCCCTCGCGTTTGCAAGTCTATTTGGGCGATGAAAATATGGCTGCCGCGCTTGAACGTGAGGCCAAGGTCCATCGGATTAGCTTGAGTCATGCTGCAGCCCTCATGATTGCAAAGGGTCTCAAGAGCCGGATCAGCGCCGATCCCCATGACCGACTTTTGGCCCTTGAGCGTCGGCTTTCCGATCATATGCGATTAAGCTCGCGCGACTTCATCATCATTGAAGAAATGCTGTTTGTGACACTCAAGATCCTCGTATCTCGTTTTCCTGAGACCGATGAGGAACGCTCTGCCCCTTACCGGGCCAGTGTCGAAATGAACCTACAGGCCTTGATGGGTGAGGTGGCCGAACGGGTGAGGCGTGCGAGCCCCACTAAACCCGCACCAGCCCAAAAAGACGGAACAAGGACGGCACCAGAGCCTGCTAATGATCCCGCCGATGATGGTCTTCCACCCGCTTGGTCAAGTGAGGCTTAAACAAAATGGCGAAACTCGGTGATCATCCTATCATTGCCGAGCGTCGCCTTGAGGCTCTTCGCCACGCTTTGGGGCCGGTTGCCTTGGCTGCCCTTATTGATCCCGATATCGTCGAAATCCTCGCCAATCCAGATGGCCAACTGATTCTTGATAAAATCGGCGCTGGCCGAGAAGCTACCGGCACCATCCTCACCCCTGAAGCCCGGGACCGGGTCATTCGTCTTATTGCCGACTATGTGGGCGAACCGGTTTTGCCCGAAGATCCGCGCCTATCCGGCGTCCTGCCAGAAACTGGCGAACGCTTTCAGGGGACTTTGCCGCCAGTTAGCCAGGCTCCGGCCTTTTCCATCCGCAAGCGCCCGGCGCTTATCTTTACGCTCGATGATTATGTGGCTGATGGAAGCCTGAGCCCCAATCAGAAAGCCTTAATCGAGAGAGCCGCCAGTGAGCGTAAAAACATCCTGATTGCCGGGGGCACTTCGTCGGGAAAAACCACTTTCGCGAATGCAATCCTTGCCCTACCCGCCTTCAGGGATACACGCGTCATTTTGATCGAGGATACGCCCGAGCTTCAATGCTCGGCCTGGGATCAGGTTGCGCTCCTTACCCGTCGCACCCCCAAACTGATTGGCGTGGTTGATCTGGTGCGGGATAGCTTGCGCTTACGTCCTGACCGGATTGTCGTTGGCGAAATGCGCGATGGGGCTGCAGCGCTTGAAACCTTGAAAGCCTGGAACACCGGACATCCAGGCGGGCTTTCAACCATCCATGCCAATAGTGCAGTTGAAGCCCTCACGCGCCTTGAAGACCTTACGAGCGAAGTCGCGACCAATGTTCCGCGCCGCGCGATTGGTCAGGCGATTGATCTTGTCATCCATATTGCGCGCTCCCGTGAGGGGCGACGAGTGGAGGGCCTGCTTGAAATTTCAGGAGAGGAGAACGGTATCTATCAGATGCGCCAGATCGGGTGAGTGAACCCGGATGGCAAGCCTAAAATCGCGTCCGCGATCCCCTGAACTTTACCTACCGGACCTGTGCATGCATGGGCCCGATACAGGCAGTTGAGCCACCCAAATTTACCAACTAACCCATTATATAATTTGAAATTTATTGGTGAAACTGGCACGGCTTATGCATAGAAAAAGCCAGGACACAATCCGTCCCGATTTGGAGCAAAAAGATGAACTCCGTAAAAAATGACATTGGAAAATTCGCCCGTTTGGCATCTCTGGTAGCTTTGGCTGCAACGCTCGCAACTCCGGCATTTGCCGGTGGTACCGGCATGCCCTGGGAAGGTCCCCTTCAACAAGTCGTCGGCAGCTTCACAGGTCCCGTGGCCCAGGCTGGCGGCGTGATTGCTGTGACCATATTTGGTCTGGGTGTCGCCTTCTCGGAATCTGGCTCTGGCCTCCGCCGCGGCGTCTCGATCCTGTTTGGTGTCGCTATTGCCTTTGCAGCTGCAAGCTTCTTCATGGGCTTCTTCGGCTTTGGTGGCGGGGCAGTGATCGGCTGATCGCCGATCACGCAACCCAGAGCCCATTTTGAAAGGACGCTCCCATGCGTGCATTTCATCCTGATCGACCCGAAGGCTATGAAATGCCGCTAGCGGGGTCTCTAACCCAGCCGATCCTCCTTGCAGGCCTGCCGCGCGAATATGCGATCCTCATGGGAACATTGGCTCTGGTTTTGGGTCTTGCCCTCAAGCTTTGGTGGCTTGGCTTGATCTGGTGGGGTGTCGCGCACGCCATAGGACTTTGGTGCGCCAAGACCGATCCGAGATTTCTCGATGTGTTGAGGCGTCACCTGTCGCTGCCGGGGTATTTTGGGGCCTGATCGACCAGCTTCACGGCCCGTCACCTCAAACCCAATTTCTTACCTGCAATTCTAACCAAAACTGGGGGCCAAGCCGCCCGGGAGTGAGAAGTCATGCGCTTTCTGGATGAATATCGGAAAAAACCGATCAGCCTTGCCGACCATTTGCCATGGGCCGCACTCGTGGCGCCCGGCGTCATCCTGAACAAGGATGGCAGCTTTAGTGCTTGCGTACGTTTTCGCGGCCCCGATCTTGAAAGTTCGACGCCAGAAGAATTGATGGCGGTTCGAGCGCGCCTCAATAATATGCTGAAGCGCTTAGGGACCGGCTGGTGCCTTCATCTGGAAGCCCGGCGACGGGTTGCAGACCCCTACCCGCATTCTGACATTGCCACTCCTGTTGCCTGGCTGGTTGATCAGGAGCGGAGGGCACTATTTGATGAAGCGGGCAATTCGTTCGAGACCGATCATATCGCGACCTTGACTTGGCTGCCGCCACCCGATGAAGCGCGCCGCGCCCAGAGTTTTCTGTTCGAGAACCGCACCGCCAATACCACCCGGGATTGGCGCGAGACGCTGGCTTTGTTCGAGCGCGAGATCGGTATTCTCGTGGATCTGATGGCCGATGCGCTTCCTGAAGCGCGTCTCATGTCAGATGACGAGACCCTCACCTATCTGCACTCAACAATTTCGACCAAAGACCATCCTATTGCGGTTCCTGAAACCCCTGTCTTTCTGGATACGCAATTGGCGGACACTGCCCTTCAAGGCGGCATTGCGCCCAAACTCGGCGACCAGCATTTACGCATCATCAGTGTACGTTCTTTTCCGGCCAAGACCTTGCCGGGCCTGCTCGACGCGCTGGGCCAATTGCCCTTCACCTATCGCTGGGTGGCCCGCTGGATCGCGCTCGATAAGGCGGGTGCCGAGACCGAGCTCCTCCGATTGCGCAAACGCTGGTTTGCCAAGCGCAAGGGCATGGGCACGCTGATGCGCGAGGCCATCACCAAGGAAGATGTGCCGCTGGTTGATAGTGATGCGGCTGCCAAGACGGACGAATGCGATGGGGCTCTCGAAGCACTCGGCGCCGAGGTCTGTGCTTTTGGCTATCTGACCCTGACTGTGACCGTGATGGATGCCGATGAAGGCCGGGCGATCGATAAGGCACGCGCGATTGAAGCCAGCCTAAATGCACAAGGCTTTGTCGCCAAAACAGAAGACTTGAATGCAGTTGAAGCTTGGCTTGGGAGCCTGCCGGGCGAACCTTATGCCGATGTGCGCCGGCCGATGATCTCGACGCTCAACCTCTGTGACCTTTTGCCGATCTCGGCAGTTTGGGCGGGGCCTTCAGAAGACAGTCATCTCGCCGCGCCGCCTTTATTGATTGCCGAGACCTCAGGCGCAACGCCGTTCCGACTGAGCCTGCATGTCGGCGATGTCGGTCATACGATGATTGTTGGTCCAACTGGAGCCGGTAAATCGGCGCTCCTTTCCTTCATGGCGCTTCAATGGCTCCGCTACCCGCAAGCCAAAGTCATCTTCTTCGATAAGGGAAGGTCAGCACGCGCTGTCACCCATGCTGCTGGGGGTCGCTGGCATGGCCTTGGCCCAGATAGCCAGTTCGCCCTTCAACCTCTCGCTCGTGTTGACGAGGCAGGCGAGCGGGCCTGGGCTGCTGAATGGATCGCGGAGACCGTTGCCGCCGCTGGGATTCAGATCACACCCAAGCACCGGGAAGAAATTTGGGCCGCACTTGGATCGCTAGCACAATCCCCCAAGTCACAGCGCACCTTGTCGATCTTTCAAGCGCTTTGCCAAATGCGCGATGTCAGTGCTGCCCTTGAGCCCTTCACGCTTAAAGGCCCACATGGGGCACTCCTTGATGCTGATCAGGCACCCGCAGGTTTAAGCTTCTTCGAAACTTTTGAAACCGAAGATTTGATGGCGACACCTTCGGCTGTCGGGCCGGTTCTGACCGCCCTCTTCCATGAAATCGAGCGTGGTTTTGACGGCAGCCCAGCTCTGCTTG
The DNA here is from genome assembly GCA_027532555.1 of Aquidulcibacter sp. Taxonomy (GTDB): domain Bacteria; phylum Pseudomonadota; class Alphaproteobacteria; order Caulobacterales; family Aquidulcibacteraceae; genus Aquidulcibacter; species Aquidulcibacter rimovensis. Next base: position 10,061 of record JAPZTJ010000045.1, on the reverse strand, counting down.
TCCTAGATGAGGCCTGGCTATTTCTGGGCGAAACAGGCTTTGCCGCCAAGATCCGGGAATGGCTTAAGACGTTGCGCAAGAAGAATGTCGCGGTTGTCTTTGCCACCCAAAGCCTCGATGACATCGTGCGCTCGCCGATTGCGACGACTTTGATTGAAAGTTGTCCGACCCAGATTTTCTTGCCCAATCCGCGTGCTTTGGAGCCTGCCAGCGCTGACCTGTACCGGCTTTTCGGCCTCAACAAGCGCCAGCTCGAACTCCTGGCCTATGCCGCACCAAAGCGCTCCTATTATGTGCGCCAACCCCGTGGCCGGCGCATGTTTGATCTCAAACTCTCAGGAGCCGCTTTGGCAGTCTGCGGGGCTTCAAGCTCCGAAGACCAAAAGCTTATCGAACAAATCCTTGGGAGCCTGCCAGCGCCGTCAGACCAGACCGCCTTTGTTCGTGCCTTCTTGGCAGCAAAAGGCCTGAACGGGGTCGATCCGCTTTTTGATGCGCTTTCGGACGAGACCTGTCCGGCCAATGACCAGAGCCTGACCTTATCCAGGGACCTTGCCGCAAACCAGCCGGAAGGAATGATCCATGCCGCATCGTAAGTTTAAGTCACGCCTTTTTGGTGCCGCGACCGCTCTTGCCTTCCTCCTAACAGGCGCTTCTTTCATGGCTCCAGCCCCCGTAACAGCGGCGATCGTTTATGACCCAACCAATCATATCCAGAATGTGCTGACGGCCGCCCGCGCGCTCGAACAAATCCGAATCCAGACTGAGCAATTGACCGCGCAAATCCGCTCGCTTGCCAAAAGCCCCTATGATCATTTAGCCGAAATCGATGACGCCATGCGGGCCTTGAACGAGCTCAATACCCAAGCGCGGGGACTTGCTTCAACCGTGCGCGGGCTTGATCGCCAGTTTGAGGATTTATACCCGACCAATCAGTCAGCCCGCACCGCCATGGAGCGACTGGAAGCGGCCTCTCGCCGGATCGAGATCTCCCGCCAAACCGCGCAGGATTTAGCGCGCACGGCTGCCTCGCTTGAAGTAGGTCGTAGCGCCAGAACCCAGAGAATGGCTGGCGCGATTTCCGCCTCTCGTTCCGCTGAAGGCGAAACCGGGGCCATTCAATCATCTGTCCAAGCGCTTGGCGTGTTGTCCGAGCAACTTGAAGGCCTTCAGGCCTTGATGGCAGCCCAATCGCGCTTAGCGGCCCAAGAGGCAGCCACCCGAGCGGCCGAACGCCAACAAGCGATCGATGGCCATCGCCGGAACTGGACGCGGCCTGCCGCCAAACCCGCCCCGCCCAAATTCAACCCTTTGCCCAATGCCCGCAATTAGAGGGCGGGAACAAGCAGACTTGTGATTGGAGCTTTCCGTGGCCGTATCGCCTGAAACCACCAATGATCTGATGGCTGTGTTCTCAAACACGGTGACATCGGGTTTTGCGGCTCTGGTTGGCCCGGTCAATGGGATCTTCGGGCTGATGATTGCTTTGGTCGTCGCCCTAACCGGTATTCAGTGGGCGGTATCATCCAATCGCGATGCGCTGGCCGGAGCCTTCTCCAAAATCCTGCTGATCGGCACTTTCGCCTATATCATCAATGACTGGCAGGGCCTGTCCGAGACAATCTTTTCTGGCTTCCTCCAATTAGGACTGACTGCGGGTGGCGGCTCGATCTCCTCAGCGGACTTCTTAAACCCTGGGGCTGTGATCGAGACCGGCTGGCAGATTGTCAAAGCCTTGGGTGACTCGCCCACGACAACTGAAGACCCGCTCGATGTGATCGGCAATCTGATCGATGCGATCATCATTGGCATCTCGATGTTGGGAATCATGATCGCCTTTGCGGTGTTGGCTCTCCAGATCATCGTGACTCTGCTTGAGTTCAAGATCGTCACGCTTGGTGGCTTCATTCTTTTGCCCTTTGGCATTTTGTCGAAGACAGCTTTTATGGCCGAGCGGCCGCTGGGCTATGTGGTTTCTTCGGGCTTGAAAGTCTTAGCGCTCGCCATCGTCATATCGGGGGCACAGGCCGTCTTTGCCCAACTCACCCCAAGTCCCGAGCCTGACATTTATGAGGCAATGACGATCCTGACGGCGGCAATCATTCTTGCCATGTTGTCGCTCTTTGCTCCCAATCTGGCCGCAGCGCTTGTGTCGGGCGGTCCTGCCCTTGGAGCCGGCGCACTCGCTGTGGGCGGTCTCGCTGTAGGCGGTGCCGCAGGTATGGCAGCGGCAGGCGTTGCGGGAGCAGGAGCTGCCGCTGGGGGTGCAGCAAGCGGGGCAGGCTCACAAATCGCGTCGTCGGCGCGGGCTGCAGCTGGAGCGGGCGCAGGGCGTCCACCACAAAATCCTGGCGGTGGCTCAAATGGTTCTAGTCCTGCCGGATCTGGACCCAAAGGCGGCGCACCCAACAGCGCAGGCAATTCGGCAAGCTTATCATCGAGCAATTCAGGTAATGGCGGCTCGGCTTCATCCTTTTGGGGTAAAAACTCAGGTCAAGAAGCGCCTATTTCCGGCAATGGCGACGCGGCATACCCCAAAAGGGGTAAAAACTTACCGTCCGGTTCGTTCGAAGCATCTGAAGCTACCGCGAAAGCACCTCCTTCACCCGAAGGCGCGGCAAGTACCGATCAAGGCTCCAACTCGCAGCCATCCTCATCAAGCTCCGCGTCTCAAACAGCCCAATCAGGGGCCGCTGGTGCAGCTTCAAGCCCTCAGTCGGCCAGTAGCCCAACACGTTATCATCGCTTTCCAGCCCATAATCCGCAAAGTCATGCCGAAAGATCCAAGGCCTTGAACGCCTATTTTGCCGCCAATACCGCGCGCCAACTTCTACCTGCCAATGAAAACTCGGGCTCCTTAAGCCCTTCCATCCGTGAGGAGGACTAATCATGCATCCTTTCTTCAGGCCTAAGCCCGTGGGCAATCAGGCCCTATCCGCGACACCCATCGCCACGCCCTATCAGCGGGCAGGCCAGGTCTGGGATGACCGTATGGGTCTAACGCTCTCCCATGCCCGCAATTGGCGGAATATGGCGTTTGGGACGCTTATCTTTGCAGGCTTCTTGGGAGCTGGCTGGTGGGTTCAAGCCCAACGCTCCGTCGTCAAACCTTTCATTGTCGAGGTTTCAAGTTGGGGACAGACACAGAAAATCACCGCCCTTGATCAGACCTATCGACCCAATGAAGCCCAAGTCTCTTTTGCGCTGTCGCGCTGGGTTGCCGATGTGCGCGGACGGAGCGTCGATCCGGTCCTGATCCGACAGAACTTCATGCGGGCCTATGATTTTACCACGCCCAAGTCTGCGGCCTATTTGAACGCTTGGGCGCAAGAACATGATCCGTTCGCCAATGCGGGACGTGAGGCGATCGCGGTCAGTATTCTCAATGTCGTCGCTAGATCGGAGAAGACCTTCGATATTCAGTGGCGGGAAGAGAAATTCACCAATGGCATGAGTGGCGGAGCCGAACGCTGGCGCGCGCTCGTGACCGTTCGCTTCGAGCCGCCCCGCTCGGAAGCCGAGCTTATGAAAAATCCACTTGGCATCAAAATCGAGGACATCTCATGGACACTCGACGCTCAATAATTGGCGGCACGGCCACGGCTTACGCCACAGGCTTGGCCTTGCTTTTGACCCTATCCTTGCCGCTGGCTATGCCAAGTGAAGCAGGTGCCAAAGCACGCTCAAGCGAGGCTCATGGCAATGCACGGTCTCATAGCGCCAAAAAGGCCAAGAGCACAAAGCGACGTCCCCAAGCCCGGACAGCTCAAGTCACAGTTCAAACTCAAGAAGCCCGCACGCCCAAAGTCGGTCCAGCAGCCATTCGAGCTGCTAATGCTGAAGCCTTAGCCCCGTCGCGAGCCGATGGCTTTATGAATGCGGCGCAAGTCTTTGGCTATGAGCCAGGCCGTGTCTATGAAGTCTGGACCGCACCGATGCGGATAACGGCTCTTAGTTTGGAACCGGGCGAAAAGATCATCAGCAAGGCGGCGGGCGATACGGAGCGCTGGATGATTGGCGACACGACTTCAGGCGAAGCCGAGACCGTCCAGACACATCTTCTAATCAAGCCTTATCGCGCAGGTCTTGCCACCAATATGGTCGTGACCACCAATCGGCGTGTTTACTTGCTCGCGCTTAAGGCATCTGGTGAGAGCGAAGCCTTCAATGCTGCGGTGTCCTGGACCCACCCACTGCCACAGGCCCCCACAAGCCAGGTGGCAGTGGGGCCTGCCGCGACAGATCCAAAGCCCACAACACGTGCACCCATCCTCAAAGCCCACGGTCCTGAAGCGTACCGGATCCGGACAGGATGGCGGAAGCCCGAATGGACGCCAGTATCAGTTCATGATGATGGCCGGCAGACCTTCATCACCTTTCCCGACACCCTCGGCACGACCGAAGCCCCGCCTCTCTTTGTCATGAATGAACAAGGCGAGGCTCAACTCACCAATTGGCGCAAGCACGGCAATTCCTATGTTGTCGACCGCCTGTTTCAAAAGGCCGAGCTGCGCATTGGAGGAGAGCGTCCCCAGATTGTGAAGATCGAGCGCAGAGGAGATCTGCCATGAGCGAAAATCTAGAGCTTCCTTTGTTGAACCCCGTGGATCGGGCTGCAGCAACCCCGCCGTTGCAAGGTGGCCAAGCGCCGCTCAATACCCGGGTGGACGAGCCAAAGCCCGTCAAGATCAGACTTGCTGCTGTCATGTCTATTTTGGGCGGTGCTGCGACCATTATGTGTGGGGCAGTTATCTTTGTCTTTGTCCTTGATCCCTTCTTACAGGTGGATGCGCGTGCCAAAGCTCGAGAAGAAAGCAAACAGACACCCACTGGCTCGGTGAAACCTGCGGACGTCCTAAGCAATAATCCCGTTACCTATGCCGATCTGACCAAGGCAAAAACCGACGCGCCAATTGAGGATCCTGAGATGGCGCCAGACATTAATCCGATCACAGATGCAGGTCCTGCCCATCCATCGCGTGTGATTGTTGATAGAGCCCCATCCGAGACCCGGTATCGTCCATCAAGTGGACCGTCACGAGCAAGCCCACAGTCTATGAACGGATCAAGTGAATTAGACTTGGCACGAAAGTCAGGCCTGTTCTTCGGCGAGCCATTTTCTCGCGCCGCCATCAGCACAGCTCCTACCCCAATGCCTCCAGCCCGAGCCGATCAGCCAAGCATTTCACGAAAGTCGGACTATCAAGAAGTGTATGGCGATCGCGCCATACTCGCTCCCGTATCGCCCCATGAGTTAAAGGCCGGTACAGTTATTCCAGCAGCCCTTCTGACGGCCATAGATACACAGCGTGAAGGCCGCGTTGTCGCCCTTGTGACCGAGAACGTATTTGATACGGTTTCAGGCCAATATTTGCTTATCCCGCAGGGTGCGCGACTGCTGGGTCGGTTTGATGGTGATCAGACCTATGGCGAGCGCCGCGCCTTTGTAGTCTGGGAACGCATTATCTTCGCCGATGGGCGCTCTATAAGCCTCAACAAGGAACCGGGTGTGGATAGCGCTGGGGCTGGCGGTGTAATGGGACGAGTTGATCGGCGTTTGGGTCAATTGGTGATTGCTTCGCTCTTTTCCGGTGCGATTACCACGTTGGGGGAAGCGGCAAGGCGTGATGGTGATGGCAAGTCCAACTCCTTTATGGGCGATGCTGGCGATGCCGCCTCGATTGAAGCAGCGCGGGTTGGCGGTCGCCTGATTGACCGTGAACTTGAAGTCAAACCGACCATTCGCATTGCCCAAGGATCCAGAGTTCAGGTGCTCCTGACCCGTGATCTGATTTTGGAGCCTGCGCCATGAACGCAAGTCCCCTCCTTATGATCGCGCTCGTCCAAAGCTTGTTTGTTGCGAACACGGCTTTGCCCCAGCTTAAGACAAAACCGCCCGTGATCCTGAACGAGACCCCCTCGATGGCTAAAGGTGCCTATTTACGAATGGGGGAAGTTGATGGTCTCAAACGAGGCGACATTATAGCGATGCCGATGAATAGCGCTGCCCGGAACTATCTGGTCAAGAAACTTGGCTATCCAAAAGATACGATACTGATCAAGCGGGTTGCAGGGCTCTCTGGTGATCTTGTGTGTCGTCAGGACAGCGTGGTTACAATCAACAAAAGAACCTTGGCTGCTGCTCGTTCGGATCGACAAGGCATTCCCATCCCGGCGTGGCATGGCTGTCGGACCTTGCCCCCAAATGAGGTCTTCCTCCTCGGCGACCATCCATCAAGCTTTGACAGCCGCTACTTCGGTCCCATCACGAAGGACGAACTGGTCGGCATCTATCGGGCGGTTATCACATGGTAGTCCGCGCCTCCGTTCCACTTATCCTGGCCTGGAGCCTAGCCCTAATGGCCTCAACGCCAAGCTTTGCGCTGGCCGAGCCTGTCGATTGGGCAACATCTGGCGGAACTCTTTTTGCGAGTTCTGGTCTGGGCAGCAGGCAGCCATTGATCGACCCGGCAAGCCGTGATGCTGCTTTCTTGCGCCCGCAAAGCGATCAGACCAAAAGCAAGGTTCGCCCTCAAAACGACACCAACACCCCAAACAGTCCGTCTACAGATGAATTAGGAGACGTGCGGCTTTTACCGTCAATTCAGCCCCTCGAAAAGCTCATCTCGAGGATCGCAAACGAGACAGGCCTGGACCCGAAACTCCTGCATGCGCTCGTCATTATTGAAAGCGCCTACGATCACCGGGCCATTAGTCCGGTCGGTGCACAAGGTCTCACGCAATTGATGCCTGGAACCGCTGCAGAGCTTGGCGTGCGTGATGCGTTTGATAGCGAGGAGAACTTACGTGCAGGCGCTCGTTATCTTGCCATCCAGATCGGCCGGTTCGGCGACATTAGATTGGCACTGGCCGCCTATAATTCGGGCCCCAATCGTGTGGCCCGTTTGGGCCGTGTGCCCGATATCATTGAGACCCAAAACTATGTCCGCGACGGCATAGATTGCTATCTCGCCCTTACAGCAGGACGCGGGATCCGCAATCGGAGCCAATGTCGAGCGGGCACAGGGAGATAGATCATGGCAAAACGAAAGCCCGATGCAGCCCTTACCGGGCAATTGGATATGTTTGCTGACTGGCAGTTGCCGGAACAATCAACACAGACCAGGACCATTACAAGCGAACCGCCACCCAGCATCAGCTTGCAGCCAGCAAACTCTGATCATGGGGTACAATTGGAAGCCGTCAGCCCGGCCGTGCCAGCAAATGACGTGACCTTACCACCGGAACCTACCCCCCCTCGCCGTCCGGGACGGCCATCCGCTCATAGACGCGAGATCCTGCACCACGGACGCGCTTTAGGCGATTTAGATGCGCGAGCCTTGCTGCGCGCCCCGGAACTGGCAGAGCTCCTGGGCCTGACCATGTCTACCTTGGCAAAGCTTCGCTGCTCCGGCAAAGGGCCGCCATTTTACAAGCTAACCAATCAAACGGTCGGCTATCGACAAGATGAAGTGATGGAATGGCTTTCCGAACGTCGGAGGGTTTCTACTTGGACACACGACCACTGACGCGAAGCCTGCGTCAACATTAACGCCCTAATTGAGTTAAACGCCTTCGATTTTGACGTGGTGGACACGTTAGCGAACGCGATTGAGCCGCTCGCAGCTTGGTCCTAGGTAAGCCCATATTGACGAGACGACTTGCTCCAACGATACGCCATCCAGTCCAATTGAGGCGGCATAAGTGACCCATTGTTGTTTCTTTTCGGGATCGTCGAAAAAGGTCTGCGCGAGTCCCGGCGGAACGAGCGTTGGGATATTTGTTTCACGGCGCTCAAACGTAGCGGAAATGGCTAAATCAAGTGCGGCGGGCTCTATCGTCAAGACAGCTGGAAGCGCCCACAAATCGTAATAGTCTTTCATTCTTCCGTTGGCTAAGCCAAGCGCGACAATGGCCTGGAACTTCTCCGCGATTACGGTTTCCGGAGGATAGGCACGCAGATTTACAATCGGTTGATCCAGCATCGATGGATAGTCAATGACATAGTCAGGATTGGTGAGGGCGTCGCCAAGTCCGATGTCGATGGTTATCGGTATTCTGGCCTTCTCAAGCAGAGCAACAGTCTTCAGCCGCGCACCGCCATAGATCTGGTCGTCGCGGATTGATTCTATCGTCAAATTGGCGGTGTCGAAGATGAGCCCATCTTCCGTTTGAATCACCATGATTTCGGTAAAGATCATTCTGAGCTTTTCCTCATCAAGCTCACCAAAACCTAAAAAGTCTGCATCTCTTGTTGTGCGTGCTTCATCACCGGTCCAGAGCGTGACCAACATTCCACCTTTAAGGACAAACCTGTCACGAAAGGGGGATACCGATAGCCGATAGATGAATCGCTCAAGACCATAATTGACCAGTATAAGGCCGAAATCTCGCTTCTTAAGGCGCGACAGATTCTGAAGCCTCTGACGAACCGATGCAGCCATGTTCTTTTGACCATCAACCATTGTGCGTCATCGCCTCAAGATAGGGGCGCATCACCTTCCAAGCTCCACAGTCGACGGCGGCCTGTGCGATTTCTGATGGGCTTGCCTTGCGCTGAGTTATGGCGCTGCGCAGACTCTCTATTGCAACAGAGCGATCAACCAGCTTTGGATTCCTGAACGCGTCCGCAAGTGCCTTAGCTACCGAATAGATCGGTACGGCGACACCCGAAATCATGTGCCGCTCGACACCATACTCGAGATAGGGTTTCCGAAAGCGAACAATTCGGATGGATGGGAAGTCCAGCTTGGGCTCCCAGTCTTTCGCACCGATGGCGATCCAGACCTGTCTTGGCATTTGATCGGTGAGTCCGTGATAGGCAAGCGCAGTGCTCATACAGATACGCCCTTTGGGGATCCGCTTTGAGACTTCGGCAAGCGTGCTATCGGCATCTAGTTCGGCATTGGGGAGTTGATAGAGGCCGCGTGTGAGTCTCTGGATCTTGCCACTTGCGACCGCGCGCGCCAATGTTGCGGCCGTGACACCTTCTTTGAGAATCTCATGTGCACGCGCCATTGTCTTCTCGGAGAGAAGCTGGACGATCTTTTCACTTTGGGTTTGCGCATTGTTCATTTTGATACTTTATCTCGGACAAATTAAGATATTGTCCTAGACTTAATATCACTCACGACGCTTGATGGTCAAGACATAAGCCAAGTCCACTCAAGCACAACTGAGGCCCCGATAATGCCTTCAAGCCGTTCGCCTCTCCTGTTATCAGAACGCATCTCTCGCATGCCGGCACTTGGTCAAATAACTGGACGACTCCAAATTGCCATGGAAAGAAATCGAAGCAGAGGGGCACGCATACGGTTGGCAATTCAGGTCAAGGTTGATGTTTCGGCGTGATCCGCCTTTATAGAAGAATTCAAGCGTTTTCTAAATTTGTCCAACTTATAAAAGCGAGCTTTCAGCCGATGATCGATATTTCCTTTGATTTCAGAACCGATGCGGGCGGCAAGGATCCCGATACATACAGCCCTACATTGCGGAGATACCATAAGCTCCTCTGGAGCAAAGAGTTGCCTACCGGCCACCATTTCCAACTAGATGATACGCGCCCAAAAAAATATCTTCATCATGAATCCGGACTGGGTGAATTCCAACTCGCCAGCGATTCCGTAATTCCAACCTTCACCCGGTGGAAGTCGATGCAACACATCATTCGGGAGTTCCCCGAAGAAGACAATGAGGGCTTCAGGTATATCGGCTATACAATTGGCGGAATGATGATCTTTCCCGGCAACGTCATCGACGGGAAGCAGACGATAAACGGCGCACGGGGCTTCAATAGCAAAATTGCCGACCGGTTTGACCTGACTCTGGAATGCATTCGCCGATTCTACTTGGGACAACCAAGCCCGTTATCGGATGTCTTCGAAAGATACCGCGATTTTTTCAATCTGTTCCAGGATTTCCGTATCCATTCGGCGAGGGCCACATACCGGTGAGGTATGAACTGGGCTAGTTACTGTGCGTATGGAGACGTTACAGACGATAGCAGCGGGATATGGGGGTCGACTTGATGTTGTTGATCTGGGCCGTCGGCGTCGCTTTTC
>JAPZTJ010000042.1 GCA_027532555.1 Aquidulcibacter sp. | reverse complement strand
CCTTGGGAACCAACTCCTCAAGTCTAACCATCTCAAGGGCGGTCTGTTCAGGTTCAGGATGTCTCAACATATCCCAATGAATCACAAACCCCCAGCCAAGGCCAGGGGTTTGTCAGCAGTCTGAAAGGCCAGCCCGTCGGGGCGGCCTTTTTTGCTGTGTGGCGAGCGAGGGGGTGGCTTGCTAACTCAAGCCCGACGATCAAGGGCAACGGCGCTTGTGTCGCGGAAAGCTTGTGCGCCTGGGCCGTATGCTACCGGGGTCGGCCGAGCCGCCACGGCTTCTTCGGCGATGGCGCGCACCATGCCTTCGGCCAAGGCGCGCTGCCTTCCCAAGGCGCGCTCATGGGCTTCCATGGCTGCCTTGAAGCGCTCTGTCTCTACCGTCAGGGTTGCCTTCAGAACGGATGGCACGCCTTCAAGCATTTTTGGGTTCTGGGCAATTCGTCGGCTCTCCATCGCATAGACATTGGCCAAACGCGCTGATTCCTCATTCAAGGATTGTGCTTCAAGGAAACGACTGCCCTCAAACAAGGCCGCCTGCCTTTCGGCCAAATCTGCCAGACGGCGCGTTAAGAGGATCAATTGGTCAAGTAAATCGCTGGGGTCATTTGCCATTAGGGTCATGATTTATACTCCCGCTGCTTGTGCGCGCTCTTGGATTTTGAGCATTTCTCGTTTCACGGCGGTGGCGATGCCGATCCCGCCTTGTTCGCTGAAGCCCTTGGCATATTCTTCAGTCAAGAAAGGGCGAAAGGCCCGTTCTGCCGCACCGCCGCCAAACATGGATTCCGAGATGTCGGTGTCTGTTTCCATGAGCGACAGCATTTGCGCCAAGGCCATGCGTTCGAATTCGCGCGCGGTCTTGTCCATCTCGGCGTTTGACTTGAGCGTCTTTGCGCGGACACCCAACATCTCAACCGAGGTCGACTGGGTCTGCGGAAAGGGCATTACGGGGGCGATACTATCCATATTCTTTGGGTTCCTTACATCACTTCGATGTCAGCTTGCAGCGCACCAGAGGCTTTCAGCGCCTGGAGAATTTGAATGAGGTCACGTGGGTTGACGCCCAGAGAATTGAGGCCTTCGACCAGATCGCGCAGCGGCACGCCGCCGCGAATGACGGTGAGGTCACCATTGTCTTCTTCAACCGTGACGTTGGAACGTGGCACGACCGTGGTTTCGCCTTGGCTCAGCGGGTTTGGCTGGCTGACGAGGGGGGTCTCTTGCACCGAGACGGTGAGATTGCCCTGTGCCACGGCGACAGTAGACACCCGCACATTATCGCCCATCACCACAATGCCGGAGGCTTCATCAACCACAATCTTAGCAACCTGATCGGGGGTTACATTCAGGCGCTCGACCCGGCCAATCAGGCTAACCATATCGCCTGGATAACCAATGGGCTTTGATAGAACGACCGTTGAAGGGTTTTCTACCGAGGCAGCTGCGACACCCAAATTGGTGTTGATGGCGTTGGCGATGCGGCGGGCGGTTGTGAAATCTGGATTGCGTAAGGCAAGGCGAAGTTCAGTTTGACCAGCAAGGTCAAAATGAAGCTCGCGCTCAATCAGGGCTCCGTTGGCAATGCGGCCATTGGTGCTGACGCCGCGGCTGACACTCGTTCCAGAATTACCGGTCGCGGTAAAGCCGCCGACTGTTAGCTGGCCTTGGGCAACAGCATAAACTTGACCATCTGCGCCCATCATTGGGGTCACAAGCAGCGTTCCGCCCTCTAAGCTCTTTGCATCCCCAAAGGCCGAGACCGAGATGTCCAGCCGTGTGCCTTGGGTGGCAAAAGGAGGTAGGCTCGCTGTTACCATCACGGCAGCAACGTTTTTGGTTTGTAGATTCTGCTCGCGGGTGTTGACGCCCATCCGCTCCAGCATTGCTTCCAAGCTTTGCTTGGTGAAGGGGGAATTGCGCAGACCGTCGCCAGTTCCGGGTAGTCCAACCACAATGCCATAGCCGATCAATTGGTTGTCACGGACCCCTTCAATCTGCACCAGATCCTTGATGCGCGATTGGGCAAAAGTTTGGGAAGGCCAAGCACACCATAGGCTGATGAGCCCGAGCGTGAGGGCTGCAGAAACAAGACGGAATACGGGCGTAATTATCTGTGTCATTGGTTTTGACCATGCTAAATCCATGCCGCAATCTGGTTTAAGAAAAAGATTTTAAAACAATGGTTTAAGGGGCGTACTTTGGCCTAACCTTCCAAACCGATCGGCAAGGTTTGCCTAGGGCTGGTGGCATTCTGCCGTCTGCCCGCTTTCTTGTGTCACACATTAATCAGGTCTTAACCGGGGCGGCCCATGAATCGTGTTCATGAAAGTTAATGCGCCCACGTCCACATCCATTGCTTCTGGGGCACGTCGCGCCACCGGTGGAGCGGCACCTGGATTTGTGCTGCCCGGGCAAGTCGAAGGAGGGCCGGCGCAAGTCAATCGCGCGATGTCTGCGACCTCCATCGCCAATGTGGGCGCGCTTTTGGCCTTGCAGGGCGAAGACGATGTGGTTGAACGGCGCCGCCGTGCGACCCGCCGCTCTTCCACCCTCTTAGACCAGTTGGACGAGATACGTGTCGCCATTTTGGGTGGGGGCGTCAGTCGCGACCAAGTGGCGCGTCTCTCTCAAACCCTGCGCGAGCACCGCGATGCCGTGGATGATCCAGCCTTGAATGCGCTTCTCGATGACGTGGAACTTCGCGCTGAAGTCGAGCTGGCCAAACTAGAGCGCGCGCTTTAGGGGCGTCGAGCGGTCGATTTTTAGGACCCTGTTTGATGTTGCAGCCAGTAGCTTGTTCTTTTAGCAGTTCTCGGCACAGCCCAATGTTTCTTGCGCCTTGCGAGCCGTCTCGGGCTTCACTATAGCGCGAGGACATCGTGCGATGCCTTCATCGATCACATGTAGAAGCAGGGGTACGTCATGACGACGATAGTTATGCCAAACACCGATGTGCCAAGTGACTATGTGCCTTCCGACGACGAAGAGTTCATGAATGAACGTCAGCGCGAGTATTTCCGCAAAAAGCTGCAGGATTGGAAAGGCTCGCTTCTAGCTGACTCCAAGGATACCTTATCGCATCTGCAAACAGAGACCGTATCTCTGCCAGATGTAGCAGACCGCGCCTCTGCCGAGACCGACAAAAATATTGAGTTGCGGGCACGTGACCGTCAACGCAAGCTGATTTCCAAGATTGATGCGGCGTTGCGCCGGATTGAGGATGGCTCTTACGGCTATTGCGATGAAACCGGTGAGCCGATCTCGTTAGGCCGCTTGATGGCCCGCCCGGTAGCGACCTTGAGCTTGGAAGCCCAAGAACGCCACGAGCGATCAGAGCGCATTCACCGCGACGACTAAACCGAGGCGATCAGCCCGAAATCAAAACGGGCTGATTGCTCCTAAGATTTGCTGACCTTTGGGCGGCTGTTGATAGGCTGTGATCTGACCACGCCCACCGTAAGAGATACGGGCCTCTGCCATTTGTGTGTGGCGAACTTGATTGGCCGATGTGATATCTTGTGGCCGCACGATCCCGGAGACCAAAAGTTCGCGCAATTCATTATTGATGCGCACTTCCTGGCGACCCGCCACAACCAAATTGCCATTTGGCAGCACTTGGGTAACAATGGCAGCAACGGTCATATCGACCTTCTCATTGCGCGCCACTTGGCCTTGGCCTGCAAACGCACCGTTAGAGCTTGCCCCGACCATGGTGGCCGGATCGAACTCTTCGGGCAAGACTTTGCCCGGCAATTGCTCTAAGCCAAAGAAATTGGTTACGCCGCCTTCCAAAGTGGATTTTCGCGTACGGCCGGTTGAGTTGTTCAATTGCGCTTGATCATTGATCTGGATCATAACGGTCAGGATATCGCCGATATTGGAGGCGCGGGGATCATTGAAGAATTGTCGCGAGCCTGCTTTCCACAGTGAGTTTGACGAGGCTTGGCTCATTTGTTGGGTTGGCATTGGCATCACAACTTGGCGACGCCCCGTTGCCGCATAAGCGGGATTTTCAATAGGCGTCACTTCAGGCGGCTTACCAGCGGTGCGCACTTCATCGATCGTGGATGCGCAGCCTGTCAGGGTCAGAGCCGCTAAAATCACCATGCTGAACTTTTGCATCAATTGGCTCCATTCTGATTAGGCACCCGAGCCGAAAGCTGGCTTAACATCACGCGGGCCGTGCCTGGGCCATCGACAATGGCTTCCAGCACTTTGTTGGATTTTGGGTTTAGAACTTTGACATTGGCTCCAATCGCTGCGTCCGCCATGGCTCTGCCGCGAATGGATAATTTGAGACCATTGGCTTCATAAATTAGGGTCACAGGCTCATTGCGACGCACAGACGGCGTGTCCATCACGTCCATCGCACGCACGGGAGTGTTAGCGAGTAAAACGCGCTTAGCAGTTTTGCCAATCAGGGCCTCAGGGTCTGCCAAAGCATCGCGAGGGGCGGTCGAAGGGGTGTCGATCCACACCACATCCTCTGCCTGAATAGCTTCACCGCGCTGGATCGTGCGACCAAGGACAGCAAGGGCTTCTGGACGGGCAGGGGCTGTGGGCGCGCCGGCTCTTTGCCGGACATTAGTGCCATCGGCTGTCGAATTCATTGGTTGGATTGAGTTTAGAGGCTCGGTGTACTCGGATCCATGGACGACAACTTGGCGCACGCCTTCGTGGTTTGGCCAATTGAGGCCCGCTGCCCGAGCCCGCGCTTGCAGAGGTGCCGCACCAAAGACAAGCATTTGACCGGGACCGGGAGCGCGCGCAATCGCTGCGTTGGCAGAAGCGCCCGCATTGTCGAACACATCGCCGTAGGTAATTTGGGCCTTGTCGGAACGCGGATTGGCTTTGAGCGATACCACAGGACCCTTCTGGGCAGCTTGGGCATAGCTTGGGCCAGTTTGTACGACAGGAGTGGCCAGCACCAAGAGCGCGAGGCAAGCAACCCAGTGAAACAGAGGCGAAGGGCGGGCTTTCATCTAAGGCCTACCGTAGGACTTGAGAGGTAGCTTGCATCATCTCATCGGTGGCATTGATGACTTTCGAATTCATCTCATAAGCCCGCTGAGCGATAATGAGGGCTGAAATCTCAAACACCGGATTGACGTTAGATGCTTCGACATAGTTTTGGTTGATGGAGCCAAGGCCGGGTCCTGTTGGGTTGCCGATGGTGGCAGGCCCTGATGCGGCGGTCTCAACCAACAGATTGTCGCCCAAAGCTTCAAGGCCCGCTGGGTTCACAAAGCCTGCCAACGTAATCTGGCCTAGATCCTGCGGCGCAGTTTGGCCGGAGATAATCGCTTGAACTTGGCCGGAGGTCGAAATGGAAAAGTCGAGGGCGCCATCTGGAATCTGAATTTCAGGCTGCACGATATAGCCCTCGCCCGTGACGATTTGCCCGGTTGGGGAGGACGAGAAATTGCCAGCGCGCGTGTAAGCTGTTCGCCCATCTGGCAGAAGCACTTGGAAATAACCCCGGCCATTGATGGCCATGTCAAATTTATTGTCGGTTCGGGTTAGGCTGCCTTGTTCGGCGATACGATAGACCGACCCCGTCTTTACCCCATAGCCGACTTGTACCCCGGTTGGGTCAATTGTGCCGGCGTCAGAGGTCGTGGCACCTGGACGTTCGAGGTTTTGATAAATCAAATCCTGAAACTCAGCCCGTTGGCGCTTAAAGCCTGTGGTATTCATGTTGGCGATGTTGTTGGAAATGACTTCAACATTGAGCTGTTGGGCCAACATGCCGGTAGCTGCGATATTCATAGAACGCATGTGCTTGGTCCTTTAGACAGATTAGGATTGAACCCGGGCGAGACGTTCGATCGCTCTGCCACGTAAGTCCTCAGTTTGTTTCTGCAGACGGGTTGCGCTTTCAAAAGCGCGACTGATTTCCATGATGCGGGTAAGCTCTGTCACTGCAACGACATTGGAGCCTTCGATCATGCCTTGGACAACTTGCGGATCGGCAGCAGCTTGGGCCGCTTCATCTGTGGGTCTCCAGAGATTGTCACCGACTTTGTCGAGCGCACCGGGGCGATCAAACCGCGCGATGCCAAGTTGGGCGACGGTCACACCATTTTGCTGGATCGATCCATTCTTCGCGACCACAGGCTCGCCTTGGGTAATGTCTAAGGTGATCGGCTGGCCATCTGTATTGAGAATGGCGCGGCCATCCCCTGTTACGATGCGGCCTTCGGTGTCCATCTGAAAGCGGCCGTCTCGGGTATAGGCATTGCCTTGGGGCGTCTGTACCGTGAAATAGCCTTCGCCAGCCAAAGCAAAATCAAGCGGGTTGTCCGTGCGCTGCAGGGCACCGGGGCGGAAGTCACGCGCGATCGTATAATCGCGAACAAACTCAACCGTTTTAGGCCTTTCCGCAATCGACGCAGGCCGCCTAATGACGGGCTCAAACAGAACTGATTCTGACTTAAAGCCAGCTGTAGACACGTTCGCCATGTTATTTGCAGCGACATCCATTTGTCGCCGCAAGGCGTTTTGAGCCGAAAGAGTGATGAGAAGTGTATTGTCCATCTCTATGTCTACCTTCTAGGTGAGCCCACGATGCGCTTTGGCACCAAATTCTCTGAGCCAGGCCCTCCACTATGCAAGCGCCGGGCCAAGAATTAATCATTAAAATTCAATGCTATAAATTAGATAGGGTTCGCGTTCGGCAGATGATGCCGCGAAGAATTAGCCGGATCGGGCGCTTTTGGCCTGTCTCTGGGCAGTTTTTGCCGCATGGTTAAGATTTGGTGACATTTCATTAACCACGATTGGCTTAATTCTGGGATCTAGAAACGCCCATGCGTGCCCGCTGAGTCGGTGCTCGTTCAAGCCAATGAGAGACTCTAATGGCCGGTAAAAAAGAGAAAAAGGATGAAGCCCCTCCTGAAGGCGCAGATGGTGCCGAAGGGGAAGAAGGCGCTGGTGGCAAGAAGAAGCTTGCCGGCAAGCAACTAATTTTATTCATCGTTCTGCCCGCTATTTTGCTTTTAGGTGGCGGTGGCGCTGCGGCCTACTTCCTTGTCTTTGCCAAGAAGCCGGCCGCGGTTGCCGATGCCAATGGTGAAAAGGGCAAGGAAGAGGCCAAGAAGAAAAAGGACGAAAAGAAAAAGGAAAAAGGCAAAGAAGGCAAAGAAGGCAAAGAGGGCAAGGGCGGTGATAAGAAAGAAGGCGGCATAAAGCTGGCTGAAGGCCCTAATGGGGAAGGGTTCGTCACGCTCCCAGACTTGATCGTCAATATTGCCACGGCTGACTCGCGTCCTGCCTATTTGAAGCTTCGTTTGACGTTACAAACCAAGGATATGGAAACTGCAGCGACGATTGAGCCGCTTCTGCCGCGAATTCTTGATCAATACACGGGCTTTCTTCGTGAGCTGCGTATGGAAGATATTGCCGGCTCCGCTGGCTATTCCCGTTTGCAGCTTGAACTCTTGAAGCGGGTCAATCTCGCAATCGCGCCAGCCCAAGTCGATGCGGTGCTAATCGAAGAAATGTTGGTTCAATAATGGCGGATGATGTTGATCAAGAAGCAATGGCGGCAGCTTGGGAAGCAGAGGCCGCGGGCGATGGCGATGGCGCTGCTGCTGCCGGCGGTGGCGATGATGCTTTTGCTGCTGAATGGGATGCCATGGTTGGTGGCGAAACCGGCAAGACGATCTCAGCCTCCGCCATTGGTGCCGAACGGGTCCTAAACCAGGACGAGATCGACTCGCTCTTGGGTTTTGACCTTGGCGATGATGATAGTGATGAAAAGAACGGCATACGCGGGATCATCAACTCCGCCCTCGTTTCTTACGAACGCCTGCCTATGTTGGAAATCGTCTTTGACCGCTTGGTGCGGTTAATGACGACCAGTCTGCGTAACTTCACGTCCGATAACGTTGAAGTCTCGCTCGACCACATCTCCTCGATCCGGTTTGGCGACTATCTGAATTCTATCCCGCTGCCTGCCATTCTTGCTGTTTTTCGCGCGGAGCAATTGGACAATTACGGCCTGATGACCGTCGATTCCAATTTGATCTATTCGATCGTGGACGTCCTTCTCGGCGGGCGACGTGGCACCACAGCCATGCGGATCGAAGGTCGCCCCTACACGACGATCGAGCGCATGTTGGTCACGCGGATGATCGAAGTGATCTTGCAAGATATGCAGGCTGCGTTTGAGCCCTTGAAGCAAGTCGATTTCTCTTTGGACCGGATTGAAACTAACCCACGTTTTGCCGCCATCGCGCGGCCGGCCAACGCCGCCATTATGATCAAGATGCGTATTGATATGGAAGATCGCGGCGGCCGCGTCGAGCTCCTGCTTCCTTACGCAACCCTTGAGCCAATCCGTAAAATGCTCATCCAGCAATTCATGGGTGAGAAATTTGGTCGGGATAATATCTGGGAAGGTCACTTGGCCACCGAACTTTGGTCGACGGACATGCAAGTTGAAGCGGTCCTCGATGAACTTCCGGTGCCACTCGGCCGCTTGTTGAACTTAAAGGTCGGTGAAACCGTGTTCTTGAACCAACCCCCGGATGGCAGCGTGGAATTGCGTTGTGGTCAGATTGCCTTGACCAAGGGGCGCATGGGCAAGATGGGCCGCGCAATCGCATTGTCGCTGGATGGGCCACTAACAAACTCGGCAAGACGGGAGCTGTTGAACCAATGACCGACCTCTATATCCCGATTGCGCAAGTCATTTTGGCGGTTGCGATGTTGGCCGTCGCGATTTTGTGCATCCGTCTGGACCGCAAGATCACTGCCCTTCGTGAAGGCAAGGACGGTGTGGCTGCTGCTGCTACAGAACTCGCTTTGGCAGTCGGTCGGGCAGAAGCCTCTGTTGCGGCGTTGAAGTCTGTTTCCGAGGCCGCTGGCGAGGATCTTCAACGCAACATCGAAGAGGCCCGCGCGGCGGCAGAGGCCTTGAAGTTTCTGGTAACAACTGCACGCGCAATTGAGTTGAAGCCAGCGCCGGCGCCTGAACCTACACCAACGCGGCAGAAGCGCGACCTGCGTTGGGATGAAGAAGAAGTAGAAGAAGACTTCCGGTTGGCGCGGCGTGGTCGCCCGTTGACTGAAACATGGGGTGGATTGAGATGAGCTTTAAGCTTCGGCCTTTAACGGCTTTGGCTGTAGGTTTGGGTGTGGTCGGCTTGGCACAAGTCGGCCGCGTTGCATTTGACGCGACCAATGCAATGGCAGCAGGCGAAGCCCCGAAAAAAGAGGCTGCTGCACCTGCTGATGCTGGGGCACCTGCTGCCGGGGCTGCCGCCCCTAAAGCTGGGCCACCGATGTGCTTGCCTGTCGATTTGGCCAAAGAAGCGGGCATTAGCGCAGCTGAGTTCCGGCTGCTGCAAACCTTGCAAGAGCGTCGTCAAACCCTTGACGCGCGCGAGCGGGATATCGTCACGCGGGAAAACCTCCTCGCCACGACAGACACAAAGATTCAAGAGCGTATGACTGCCTTGAAGGCCGTAGAAGGTAATCTTCAGAAACTGTTGGGCCAAGTTGATGATTTGGAATCTCAGCGGATCACGTCACTCGTCCGCGTCTATGAGAAGATGAAGCCCAAGGATGCCGCATCTGTCTGGGAAGGTTTGGACACCGAAGTTTTGTTGAAAATCGCGCAGAAAATGAAGGAGCAGTCGCTCTCGCTTATTCTGGCTAAAATGTCGCCGGAGCGTGCACGCGAAATCACCCGTCGTTTGGCTGAAATTGATGCGCCAACTATGCCGATCATGGCAGGTAGCCCGCCTGCCCCCGCGCAAAATGTAGCAGCACCCGCCGCGGCACCTGCAACGCCGCCCGCGACCAAGGCACCGGCCACTAAGGCCCCGCCTGCTAAAGCGCCTGGCCAACAAGCTGCCTTAAACAACCAAGCTAAGGGCAGCCCAGCGCCTAAAGGATCAGCTGCGGCCAATGCTGCGTTAGATGCCAAAGGGACAGGTCCAGCCGGGGCCGGGCCAACAGCGCCGCGTGCGCCGGCGCCAAAAGCGCCGAACAATCCATCAACACCTCAGCCAGCTGCAAAAGCCGCAACAGGTCAAGCTCCGGCAGACCCCGCACAGCGACCAAAGGCTTAAGTTTTCAGCAATTCTGCCTCTTTCAGTCGGTCTTCACTGGTAAGGGGAACTTAACCGGATTCAGGCATAAGCAGATTTTCCCAGAAACCGGGCCAGACGTGGCTTGGCAGCGGGATCAAGAGATCTGACTTAGAGACCAGATGACCAAATTGCGTCGGTTACTTGCTTATGTTGTCTGTGTGGCTCTTGCGATGCCACCGATGGCCTATGGCCAAAACGCCGCGCCTGCCGGCGGTGCCGCACCTTCGGCCCTACAAGGCCTTAAAGGCGTTACACTCTCGTCCAGCCAAGAACCAACCTACGCTCGCCTGTTGATTGCTTGGCCTGCGGGTACCAATCTTTCTGCTACAGCAGTTGCTCCGCCCAATAATGGCCTTGCCATGATCCGGCTGCCACGTGCGATTGAGGCCGACCCAACTGCGTTTGTCAAAGGCGCACCAGATTTTGTGGCCTCAGCCGCGTTGAGCACCGACAAGCGCACCATTCGGGTTGCCCTATTGCAGCCAACCCGGGTGATCACCAGCCGGGTTGGCAATGTGCAAGCCTTTGACTTCGTGATGTCGAATGCCGAAGCACCGCCACCCTTTGAGGGTGAGGCCAAAGCCTTAGCCGCGGCAAACCCTGCAGGCAAAGCGGGCGAAGGCCCGGCCGATGATGAGTCTGGCGCTCCCAAAAAAATGATCAATGGGGCTGCGCCGGTCGGAGCGCCCAGAGTTCAAGTGGATGTATTTGAGGCCAAGGAATTCACCCGTCTGCGTCTGTCCCGTGTGGGTAACCAGTTTCCGTTGCCGGCCCATGGCTATGCCCGCCGGGGCGACCGGTTAGCGATTGCGATGCCAGGTAGATTTGCCTTTGATACCGCAGCGATCCGGAACCGCCCGCCCGAGCGGGTTTTGGATGCGGCGCGCTATAACTCCGACACAGATTCATCCTTCCTTCTGGATGTAGCACCCAACAGTGTTGTGCGTCATAGTCGAGACGGTAATGCAATCGTAATCGACATTATGCCAGAAGGGGCAAACCCTAATACGATTCAGGCATTGCAAGAGGAAGCTGGCGGCAAGATTGGGTCGCCCGCCCCTAAATCCGTTGCTAGTAAGCAAGCTGCCAAAGGCGGGGCTAAGGCGGGGGAGGCGACTGAAGCACCGCCAAATCCAGAAGCCATGAGCGAAGAAGCAAAAGCCAGCGAGCTTGATGCCGAGGCCTTACTCGCTCAGCGGCCAGATCCTGCCCCCACCGGCCGCGTCCGCATGAGCAGCGCCATGATCGGTAAGGAATTGCAGCTGGAGTTTGAATTTGAAGCTCCAGCCCCAGCCGCAATGTATCGCCGAGGTGATTCAATCTACGTGCTATTTGCGACAGCGGCCGATATGGATGTTGGCCGCGTGCCAAGTGGTAAGTTCGTTAGCCGAATTGAGAAAGTTCGCGGTGATGGTGTTTCAGGCATTCGCATCGTCGCGCCGCCTGAAGTTCAAGCAACACCAACTTCTTTAGGACCAAAGTGGAAAGTCGTTCTTTCGCCCCAGAAACAAGCGACAGGTCGTTCGATTGGTTTGGTTCGCGAACAAGCTTTGGACGGTACCTCGCGGGTTAAGGCTTTGGTGCCTGATGGCGCAGCAACCGGCATGATCACAGATCCAGCTGTGGGCGACAACTTGCTGATCGGCCTCGCCTTAGGCCCCAATAGCAGTTTGGGCACACAGCGATCTTATTTGGAAGCTGTACTCCCAGAAACATTCCACGGCCTAGTGGTTGTTCCCCGAACCGATGATTTCGCTTTGCGGCGCGATGTCGATGGATTTGTCTTGGTCCGTCCGCAGGGCATGGCCTTGTCGGGCTTGGCCCCATCTGATGATGTGGGCGCTGGTCCTGCTACCGCACCGGGCTTTATCGACTTCAATTCTTGGCGCTTGGGTCCAAAGATCGATTTCACCAACAACCTCAATAAATTGCGTCGGAAAGCTGCGCTTGAACTGGGTGACAGCAACAATAAGATTACTTCGCGTGTTGATCTGGCGCGTTTCCTAGTCGCTTGGGATTTGGGTGCTGAGGCATCTGGCGTCATCCGCCAATTGCGCTCCGATGTTCCAGCTCTTGAGCGCTCACCAGAATTGCTGGCCCTCGAAGGTATCGCCACCCTGATGGGGGGGCAAGGGAAAGCGGCTCTGGATTTGTTGAGTCAGCCGGAAATCGCAGAGGATCCCGCCGCCCAGCTATGGGCAGGGCTTGCCGCACAGATGAGCGGCAATGCCAGTGAAGCAATTGTCCGCTTTGAACGGGGCAAAACTGCGCTCCAGAATTTCGAGCCAGAGTATCGCGCTCGATTTAACATTGCCAATGGCAACGCTGCGCTTGAACTCGGCGATGGTGCTTTGGCTTCCATGGCAGGCAGCAGCGCCCAGCGCGAAGCCCAAGATGGCCTTACCCAACTGCAAGCAGCGCTGTTGGCAGCGCGTGCCATGGCGGCTACAGGCCGTATCAATGAGGCCTTGGTTGCTTTGACCAAGCTTGCGACCGCACCTGATCGCGAGATTGCCGCACGGGCGGCCTATGAAAAGGCTAACCTAGGGGAGGCCAACGGCAAGATTTCGCCGATTGAAGCGATCAAAGCACTCGATGCTCTCCGCTACGCGTGGCGCGGTGACGACTTAGAATTGGACAACCTGCGTCGTTTGGGCGGCCTTTATATTCAAGCTGGCGATATTCGCTCTGGCCTGACCACGATGGCCAGCGCTTCAACCCTACGCCCTGATCTGCCAGCCGCCCGTCGACTACGTGATGAACTGTTCAAGCAGTTTAAGTACTTGTTCCTCGAAGGCGGCGCAGATGGGATGGACCCAATCCAAGCTTTGGCGCTTTTCTATGACTTCCGTAACCTGGCTCCGATCGGTCCTGATGGCGACCGCATGGTGCGTGGCTTGGCAGAGCGCTTAGTGGCGCTGGATCTGTTACCCCAAGCCACACAATTGTTGCAGCACCAAGTCGATAAGCGCCTCGAAGGCTTTTCGAAAGCCCAAGTTGCGACCGATCTCGCTGCGATTTACCTCATGGACCGCCGCCCAGAAGAAGCCTTGCGGGCTATTTGGAATAGCCGCGTGTCGCTCCTGCCAGAACCTTTGAATGAACAGCGACGTTTGATCGAAGCGGCAAGCTTGGCTGAACTTGGCCGTAAAGATCACGCGCTTGAGACCATTGAGTTTGACGACTCTCCTGATGCGGCGCGGTTACGGACCGAGATTTACATGCGGACAGGTGACTGGCCCAATGCGGCAACCAATGCCCGGGCCTCTCTGCCGCCAGCAAAGGCCGCCTTATCTCCCGAAGATGCTGGCGAAGTATTGCGGGTTGCCGTCGCGCAAGCCATGGCGCGGCAAGATGGCTTTAACCGTGGGCTTGTTCGGACTTATGGACCAGCCATGAGCAAAAGTGCCTATGCAGAAGCCTTCAAAGTAGTAACGGACACTGCCATTCCGTCTAGCGCGTCCTTGCAATCGGCTGTGAAGATCGCCACCGGTGGCTCGCCCTATCACGGTCTTATGCGTCGCTTACGCGACCGCCTGAACCTCATTGAGGCACCATCAGAAGCCGAGGCTATTCAAGCTGCGCGGGCAAGCGGGCCAACCGACGGCAATCCAAATGGACGTCTGAGCTCTGCCGTGCTTTCAGTCTTGCCAAAGGCGCTGCAGCCAAAGGGAACCCAAAAGGAAGCGGCCCCACTCTTGCCAGATGTGCGGCCAAGCTTGCCGCCACAACGTTCTCAAGCTGTGGCTGCCGCTTCGCAGCGCACCCCGGCACGTACGGCTAACAATGCGAACGCATCTGGCAGGCTCAACGCGCGTTCAGGGGTGGAAGCCCCGCGTGATCCCCCGCAAGCGCCGGTATTGGGTCGCTAACCTGGTGGGACAGCTCTGAAGCTCTGAACAAGACTTTCAGCAACCAACCGCCAGCCATCGACCAGCACAAAAAAGATCAGCTTGAACGGCAGCGACACCACAACCGGTGGCAGCATCATCATGCCCATCGCCATCAAGAGTGAGGCAACGACCAAATCAATCACCAAAAACGGTACAAATAACAAGAAGCCAATTTCAAAGGCGCGCCGCAATTCGGAAATCATGAAAGCAGGCGTCACCACTCGCATCGGCAAGGCTTGAGCATTTTGTGGCGTCGGGATGCGGGCCAAGCGGATGAATAGCTCCAAGTCCTTTTCTCGCGTTTGGACCAGCATGAATTGCTTCAAAGGCTCCGTCGTGCGCGGCCAAGCTTGTTCCATCGTCAATTCTTGCTTGGTCAGCGGGGCAATACCCTCATTCCAGGAACGCTCGAAGGTCGGCTGCATGATAAAGGCGGTAAGAAACAAAGCCAGCGAAACCATGACCGCATTGGGTGGTGCCTGTTGCAGACCAATGGCAGTCCGTAACAGCGACAAGACCACCACAATCCGCACAAAACTGGTGGTCATGATCACAACAGAAGGCGCTAACGACAGGATTGTGATCAACGCGACTGTCTGCACCACACGTTCGGTCAATCCGGTGCCACTACCAAGATCCAGATTGATTGATTGCGCCATCGCTGTGGCAACCCCTAACATCGAGGCCCCCATTGCACAGACGAAGATGATCAACCAGCGCTTGAGTAAGCGTTTGAGTTCGGCCTTTGATTGGCCCTTGGCGGGAGCAGCTTTGTGTTGGGCTTTTGGCGTCATGATGGGGTGCCTGTAGCGGATGGGACAGCGAGCGGAATGGGCTTTGTGGCTTCTGGGTCGATTGTCTTCGTGCTCAGCGTGCTCGCCCCGGTGGGGGAGACCAAAACCAAATGCTCTTGATCATCGCACTGAATGAGAATGGCACGAGTCCGCCCGGCATCTAGCCACAATTGCTCAACCAATTTCAGTCGCCCTTTGGCCATGCTGGGCATTTGGCCCTGCATCAGGCCATAACGGCGGGCGAGCCAAGCGGCACCGAGCAAGAGGCCCAGAGTCACGGCAAAAGCGGCGGTTGCCCGAATGAGGTCAAAAAAGTCCATTGGTCAGCCCTCTGTCCTAGATGCCATCCTACCAAAATCGCGCGTGCTTCTGCACACGTGATCCCGCGTCGGCCGCTCCGGTTAATCAAAAGTTAACAAAAGGCCTTCGGGGATATTAATCAGTGCTTAACCACGATCACTTCATCATTACAGGTGCGAAGAATCGCAAGGATCAGGTCATGGGTATCACCGACACGCCATTTTTTAACGTTCTACGCGAACGTATGGGGTTTCTGAACGAGCGTCAGAAGCTCTTGGCAGAGAATGTCGCCAATGCGTCCACACCTAAATATGTGCCGCGTGACCTCGATAATCGCGCCTTTGCCGATGCAATCGCGCGGCAAATGCCGCAAGCGCGCAGCGGCCTTGCCGGGGCGGCCCCTTTGTCTCCAGTTAAAATGGCGGCGACTCGGTCCGGGCACTTGGATGGTGGTGCGCCCGCGCCAGGCTCTGGTCGCGCGATTAAGAAGCCAGACAGCGAAGTGACGTTGGATGGCAATGCCGTCGTCTTGGAAGAACAAATGATCAAAGTGGCCGATACGCGCATGAATTATGACGCGGCTCTGGGCCTCTATCAAAAAGGTTTGCAATTGATGCGCTTGGCATCGCGCAAGCCGCAATAGGAAGATAAGCCATGTCAGATATGAACGCCGCGCTCAATGTTGCTGCTTCCGGCCTTCGCGCTCAAACCGCGCGGATGAAGGTAATTGCGGAAAATATCGCCAATGCCAATTCTACGGCACCTAATCCCGATGCCAACCCGTATCAGCGCAAAGTCAGCGTCTTTGGCCAAGTTCTGAACCGCGAGAATGGCACAACTGAGGTCAAGATGACCAAGGTCCAGAACGACACTTCCGATTTCCGTTTGCGCTATGACCCGACCCACCCCGGCGCCAATGCTGAGGGTTATGTGAAATTGCCAAACGTCAACACGCTGATTGAAAGCCTCGATATGCGAGAGGCCCAGCGTGCCTATGAAGCTAACCTAAATGTCGTTGAAAGCGCGCGAGCCATGATGTCGCGCACGCTTGATTTGTTGCGCCGTTAAAAGCGCCTTTTTCAGGAGAAACCTGAGTTATGAATTCAGCCGCCCTTCTTGCCGCCAAAGCCTATGGTGCCGCCGCTGGTGGCGCTGCTCCCAGTACGGGTCCAGTCATTGCCGATACCAATTTCAATTTCTCATCCATGTTGGCCCAACAAGTTTCGTCCACGGTCGAGGCCACAAAGGCTGCAGAAGCCCAAGCCGCCCAAGCAGTGACCGGTAAGGCTGAAATGATCGATGTGGTCACAGCTGTTGCCGCTGCCGAAGTCCAAATGGAAACCATGTTGGCCTTCCGCGATCAGGCCATCCAAGCCTATCAAGAAATCATGCGGATGCCCATTTAATATCAGCGCGCAACTTTGATCCTTTGGATCAAAACGCGCTTTCTAAAATTCGCGCTGCCCAGCCCAACTTGTATCTAAGCCCAATCTGGCTCAGATCAGGCCTATGAGCAGAAGTTTGATCTATGGCGATATTCCAGCTGGCCTCGTCGAGGTGCCGCACGATGGGGTGCAGGTTTCCCCGCTTCATCCCGGCGCTGTTACATTGGACACGTTGAAAGAAGGCTCCCATGCGGGCCTTGTGATGCGGGCACCAGCCAATACGATTGAGCGCCGTCGTGAAATCGCGCTCGCCTTGCGTGCTTTGACCCCCGGCGCACCTTTGACGATTTTGGCCCCAAAGGATAAGGGTGGCACACGTCTCGCCAAGGACCTGATGGGCTTTGGTGTCATGGTATCGGACCAACCCAAACGCCATCACCGCATTTGCCAAGGCCCCCGCCCAGAGGCTCTACGTGGCATTGAAGCAGCTCTGGCAGAAGGCGCATTGCATTTCCTGCCGGATTTAGGATTTTGGGGACAGCCGGGGTTGTTTAGTTGGGACCGTTTGGATGCTGGCTCCAAAGCCTTGATGGACGTCTTGCCGCCTTTGTCAGGAAAAGTGGCCGATTTTGGTTGCGGGGCAGGGGTGTTGTCGCAAGTTGTCTTGCAGGGCCCAAAAGTCACCTCGTTAACTGGATTTGAGTTGGATCGCAGGGCGATAGCTGCTGCTCACAAGACTATTCACGACCCACGTTTTTCGAGCGTTTGGGTTGATTTGGTTGCCACAGGCGCACCGGGCCAATCCTTCGACGCCATCGTCATGAACCCACCCTTTCACCGTGCGGGGATTGAGGATCAGGCGCTGGGAATGGCCATGATTATTCGGGCCGCGGAAGCGCTCCGCCCCGGCGGCTCTCTCTGGCTCACCGCCAACCGCCATTTGCCCTATGAGGCGACCTTGAAGGCTCGCTTTGCTAGCTTCACGCTAAAATCTGAGGCGCAAGGCTTTAAAGTCTATCAGGCGATCCGATGAGCCGACCGATTCCAACCGCCCGACTTGATCGCCTCTTAGCCAATATGGGCTATGGCTCGAGGCGGGACATTGGCTTGATGACCAAGGCAGGCTGGATCAGCATCGATGGTGAGATCGTGCGCGATGAGGCCGCGCGTGTCCGTCTTAAAGCTGATTTGCCGGCCCGCTTGCTGATCCGTGGCAAGAAGCTCGACCCCTTACCCGGCATGGTCATCATGGTGCATAAGCCCTTGGGCGTGACCTGTTCGCGCAAAGAGGCAGGCACACTCATCTATGACTTGCTACCGGACCGGTGGCGCGCGCGCGATCCAGCCTTATCAACCGTTGGGCGGCTGGATAAGGAGACTTCGGGCCTCATCTTGATGACCGACGATGGCGACCTGTTGCATAAAATCATCTCGCCAAAGCACCACGTGCCCAAGCGCTATGTGGTTACGCTCGATCGGCTACTCAATGGCACTGAAGTAGCCGCTTTTGCCGCTGGCGGCCTCATGCTGGATGGTGAGACCAAGCCCTTGTTGCCGGCAGAGCTTGAAGTAACCGGTGAGCGTTCGGCTATTTTGACGCTGCATGAGGGCCGTTATCATCAGGTTAGGCGCATGTTTGCTGCCATCGGCAACCATGTCACCGCACTTCATCGCGATCAGATTGGTGCCTTAGGCCTGCCCGACGATCTAGAAGCTGGCAGTTTGCGCGTGATGACCGAGGAAGATGTTGCAAAAGTGTTTGCTGTTCCGGCCAAGTAGGGTCACGATCTAGCGAGAAATTATAAAATTGGGAGGCCACGTCATGAAAAAGAAACTCTTTAAGTCGCTTTGCCTAACGCTCTTGGTGACTGGCACGCTGACGGGTGGAACCGCACTTGCCCAAGCGCCAGCCACGCCACCTGCACCGCAACCTCGTCTGGATTGGCAAAAGTCTGGCTATAATGTTGGCTTTCCTGCTCCGGCGGATAAGCGCGTCACGCGCGAAAATGCGCTCGCCTATCCTTTTACGGGGTGGAGCTATCAGCATGTGCGTGAACTTTTCCCAACCCGCGGTGTGGCGCGTGGTGGTCCTGTTAGCCCATTACCCAGCCAGCCAATGTCACTTGATGGGCTGACCTTTGCCGCCCCGGACGGCAAGACAATCAGCTGGACGCAATTTGAAGCCGAAACCCACACCGACGCCATGTTGGTCCTGCACAAGGGCAAAATTGTCTATGAGCGCTATGCCAATGGCATGACGCCCGAAAGCCAGCATTTATTGTTTTCGGTCACCAAGTCGTTTGTCGGTCTGATGGCTGAACTCTTGGTCCATGATGGCAAGCTAGACGAAACCGCCAAAGTTATCACCTACGTGCCCGAACTCGCTGGCTCGGCTTGGGAAACAGCGACCGTGCGCGACCTCATGGATATGCGCGATGGGGTCAGCTTTGACGAAAACTACGCCAATCCAAATGCAGAAATCCACCGCTATGCTTTGGCGTGGGGCTGGGGCCCGGCAAACATTCCGGCACCAAAGGGCGTTTATGAGGCGCTGCCGACGTTGAAGACGCGCTTTGCAGATTCCGGTGGTCCATTCCGCTATCGCTCTGCAGCAACCGACGCATTGGGCTGGGTGATCGTGCGCGCCAGCGGGCAAAGCCTATCAAGCCTCGTTTCTGAACGGGTTTGGAAGCGATTGGGGGTTGAGCATGACGCGACCTGGGCGATTGACCCTGCTGGGCAGGAAATCGCTGCGGCTGGCCTTAATGTCACAGCGCGTGACCTCGCCCGTTTGGGTGAGATGCTGCGTCAAGATGGTCGTTTTAATGGCCAACAAATCATTCCCGCTGCGGTGGTCAAGAAAATCAAGGCGGGCAGCGATAATGCTGCTTTTCGGGCCTCAAACCCCATTCCCGCACGCCTCAACTGGTCTTATCGCAGCCAGTTCTGGATCAGCCATGATGCCAATCAAAGCTTCAACCTGTTCGGTGTGGCGGGCCAGCGTGTCTATATCGACCCCACAAACCAGATCGTCATCGTCCGCTTTGGAAGTCATCCCGTGCTGTCGAACTTGTTCACCGCCGCGATCCACGACGCAGCATTTGGGGCTTTGACAGCAAAGCTTAAGACGCAGTGAGGGCAGTAGGCCTTTGCTGAAGGACACCTTCAGACTTCACTCTGTCATCCCGGACGGCGTTAGCCGATCCGGGAGCTTGTGCCGCAAAGTCCAATGAGGTCCCCGATTGGCTGACGCCATCGGGGATTGTCTGTTTGTGATGTGTAAGTATGGTTGGGCTGGTTAGGCAATTTGGTGGGTGGCCGCCCACCAAATTGCCGACGTTGGTACGACCGTGCGGGGATCGGGTTTTGAGG
>JAPZTJ010000006.1 GCA_027532555.1 Aquidulcibacter sp. | reverse complement strand
AACGAGTGGGTTTAGAACCCACTCAAGGAGATCCCGCGAGTTTTGATTCAAGCCTATTGAAAGACCTGACCTCCGGCTTCACACGGCAGTCGGTCTTGAGCACACCGGGCATAAGGACAGCTAATCCTTATGAAAACACGAGGCAGCCACGTCTGCCCCGATTAACCCCGCTTACCCATCCCCAACCGGTGTCGCCGCTGCAGCAACAACGCCCTCTCGTCGGAGATGGGACTAGGTTATGGGGTAACGGATGGGGTGGGATAGATTTTGTTTTGTCCCTGCTGAAACACCCCTTCACTGCCTTCGGCAGAGCTTCCCCATGAATGGGGAAGCGGCAGGCGGAAGCAGCTGGGACACGCCGCTTCCCCGTTTACGGGGAAGCTGGCCGCGAAGCGGACTGAAGGGGTCCTGGCGTACAGGCGCGTTGCTCCGTGCAATCAAGGCCTCCGCAACGCGCCCGTCGACAATGCGCGTGTAAGGCCTTCACCCCCCGTCATCCCCGACGAAGCAGTAGCGCAGAGCGGGACCTCATTGGACTTTGCCGCACGAGCAATGGCCTAATGAACATCACCAGACCCTTGATTGGGATTTGCACGCGCCAACAATGGGATCACCAGAATCGACAAGGCCAAAAAGCCAGCGATCAAAATGAACAGATTATTGAACGTCATGACCGCCGCTTCTCGGTTAAGTAACTGAATCTGCTGGGCCAAGGCCGCTGTCTCCGGACTCGCGACGCCATGCGCCGCCAGATTGGCCGCAGACGCTGCCAGTCGATCGGCGAGGACTGGGTCACCGACATTCATCGCAGACCCTAATTCGGTACGATGGAATACGGTGAAATAGTCATTCATGGTCGACAATACCGCCAAACCAATCGCGCCGCCTAGATTCCGGGTCAGATTAAAGAGGCCAGATGCGCTTTGGATTTTGTCTGGCGGCATTGTACCCAAGGCGATGGTCGACAAGGTAGCAAAGCACAGAATCAAACCACTTCCGCGCATCGCCTGCGGCCAAAAGAAGTCCCAGAAGCTCGATTGTGCGGTCAAATGGGCTTGTAAGAGGCAAGAGCCACCAACAAGGCTTGCCCCCACAAAAATTGCAAGTCTTGGATCAACGCGCATGATGATTTGACGGGCAAACGGCGCGCTAAGCAGCATGAACACACCGGTCACAAACATGACCTGCCCGATTTGGAGCGCGTTATAGCCGCGTACTTGCCCCAAGAATAACGGTTGCAGATAGACTGAGCCGTACAGTCCAATACCGACTGTGAAGGCAAGAAGCGCACAGACAGCAAAATTCCTGTCTGTAAAGGCATCGAGTTTGACGATCGGCTCTTCCAAGGTGAAAGCGCGCCAGAAAAACACGCCACCGCCAGTCAACATTGTGGCCAAGAAGAAGCCAATCTCGCTGCTGGCAAGCCAGCCTTGTCGCGGTCCCTCTTCTAACACAATCTCTAACGAGCCGAGGAAGACCGCCAGAGCTATCAGTCCGATGATATCAATCCGGCGCAACAACGGCCAATCGGGGGTCTTAAGCGGGATCAGCATGAAACAGCCGACCGCGCAGATAATTCCCGGCAACAAATTGACCAAAAACAGCCAATGCCAGCCGAGCGCGCTGGTGATAAAGCCTCCCAAAGCCGGCCCCATCGCTGGTGCCGACGTCATAATCATCCCCATCATCACATTGACTGTCGCACGATCCTTTTCCGCAAATAGCAAAAAGCCTGCGGCAAAAGTTGTGGGCATCATGAACCCACCCATGAAGCCTTGGATGATCCGAAAGAAAACCAAGGTCTCGATGTTCTGGGCAAAAGCGCAGCCCAGAGAAGCCAAGGTAAAGCCAAGAGCGGCCGCCGTGAACAAATTCCGGATCGACAGGGCCCGCCCCATAAAACCGGACAGTGGGATGGCAATCACTTCTGCGACCAAATACGAGGTCTGGATCCAGACCAATTCATCCGCGCTGGCCGACACACCAGCTTGGATTTCACGCAGCGAGCTAGCCACGATTTGAATGTCCAAAATGGCCATGAAATTGCCTAAAGCCATGCAGGCAAAGCCAATCCATAGGCCAATTGTTGGCTTAGGATAGATTAGTCCGCCCGGCCCCGGCGGTGGGGGTGACGTTGTGGCCGTGGGGGCCTCCCCGCTCACTTCTGGGCGACCTTGGCGGCAGGCTCAATCTTTCGCGTGTCCACGTCGACCACCGCCGAGAGGCCCGGACGTAAAATGCCTTTTTCCCGCCACTCTGGGTCAATCATGATCCGAACAGGAACCCGTTGGACAATTTTCGTGAAGTTGCCGGTAGCGGTATCTGTCGGCAGAAGCGAAAATTGAGAGCCTGACGCCGGTGCGACACTTTCAATCGTACCTGTGACCCTTTGATTGGGGAAAGCATCGACTTTGAAGCTTACCTTCTGTCCTGGTGCCAATTTCCCAATCTGGGTCTCCTTGAAGTTGGCGACCACATAAACTTGATCGAGGGGTACAAGCGCCATCATAATGGTGCCGGGGCGCACCAATTGGCCCACCTGCACGGTGCGGTTGGCAACGACGCCAGAGATTGGTGCGGTGACTTGCGTATAGCCTTGTCCAAGTTTGGCAGCGTCTAGCCGGGCTTGCGCGGCCAAAACGGCTGCATCGGCGGCCTGAATGGAAGCGGCAGCCGATCCAATAGCACTGCGCCCTGATTCGGCCCCAGCGGCTGCAGCTTGCGCCCTAGCAGCAGCGCTCTCAGCGCCCGATTGAGCGCCCAGCGCGCCTGCGCCTGCGGACCCGACATCATTACTCGATTTAGAGCGTGAGGCGCTTAGAACCGCCACTTGTTGACGGGACACCGCAACTGCCGCGCGCGCTTCGGCCACACGGGCAGCAGCGGCACTGGCTTGGGCTTCGACTTGGTCCATGCGAGCTTGCGACACAAAGCCTTGCTTGGCCAAAGCTGCAAAGCGACCGCGATCCGCTTCTGCGACCTGATTGGCAGCCTCTGCAGCCCGCAAGGAAGCTTGAGCTTGAACAACCAAATCCGACTGGGTGGCCACTTGTTCGGTTGCGACAGCGACACTGAGCGTGCGGCCGCGTGCTTCGGCGCGCGCTTGATTAGCCAGCGCTACAGCCTGCCGCGCCCCTGCAGCAGACGCCACAGCCTCTGCCCCCATGCGATTTGCTTCAGATGCAATGCGCCGCGCTTCGGCCCGCGCTCGAGCGGCTTCGGCTTTGGCGCGAGCCAAGTCAGCTTCTGCTGCCATAACGCTTGCTTCCGAGTCTCGAGGGTCCAAAATCACCAAGGAGGCACCTGTCAGGACTTTCGCATTGTCATGCGCGTCAATCTTGCGAACATAGCCTTCGGTTTTGGCGGCCACCATCGTGATATCGGCGCGCACATAGGCGTTATCGGTCGAGATATGGTAGCGCCCAACCAACAGCCAACTGCCAATCGCCCATAGGGCACCAAGGCCGACCACGCCGCCAATAGTGGTCAAGATTTTCTTTCGGTTCATGGCTTAACTCCGGCATTATGCTGCGGCGGGACCGCCGCAATGCCATTCAGAAACAAGTCGAAAATCGCCTCGACCAAATCTTCCATCGGTTGGCCGATGTTGTGGGCTGGGAACGCCTGCCTGCGCATAATTTCAAACACCAATGGCGACACTAACGCGCGGGCCGCCAAGAGCGGCTCAACCTGTCGAAACAAGCCCGCATCTATCCCCGCTTGGATCAATTCGACCAAGGCACCCTGCGTGCGTTCAATCACCGTGCGATGGTAGAATTCCGCGAGGTCTGGAAACCGCAAGGCTTCTGCCAGAATGATGCGCGGCAGCGCGGCGACCCGTAAATCGTGAAACGAGGTGGCCCACATGCGCGCCACAAGGCGAAGGCCTGCAATTGGATCGCGCTTTTGATCCTTCGCTGCCGCATCAAAATGGCCCTGAAGGACCCCAATCCTCTGCTCGACCAAGGCCTTAAACACATCATCCTTGGAAGGAAAATAGAGATAGATCGCCGCTTTGGAGAGGCCAGCCGCCTTGGCGATATCGTCCATCCGCGTGGCGGCAAAGCCGTTTACGGCAAAGACATCGAGGGCAGCCTCTAATACCTCATCTGGCCGCGCCTGCGGCCTACGCGTCCATTTTGGCTGACTCACATTCGGATTGATCACGTTCATGTGATCTATATAACTGACTGGACAGTTAGTTGTCGAGCGCTTTTCCTAACTTAAAGGAGGAAGAAGAGCGTGCTCGTGCAACACACCCAGTTTCACCCCATTCAAGCAGGGATTCGTAGACCCCGCCTCATGTGCACGAAAGAGGCACAGGCCGCCAAGTGAGGGCTTGTGCTGCCGAGAGGTCTCACTCTTGATTTAGGGGAAATGGTGGGCGGTGAGGGGCTCGAACCCCCGACCCTCTCGGTGTAAACGAGATGCTCTTCCAGCTGAGCTAACCGCCCCACGCCGCTTCCATAGGGGGTGGATGGGGTTTCTGGCAAGGCCCCTCGTGCAGCCGTCAGGTCGCGGGAAGCAGAGCTCAAACCTCCATGGCAGGCACAAAAAAGGCCCCGACAGCTCTGCCGGGGCCTCTTATTGCTGACGTTTGCAGTGGCCTAGTGAGCTGTCGCCCCGGCCGGGTCACTGGAGTCTGGCAGACGTTTTGCCAAGGCAGCAGCGGCATCTTCAGGGTTCCAATCGATCTCGACGATGGGTCGTGTCAACGCATGGACCAAGACCTCATCGGCGGTCGAAACCGGGATGATGGTCAGACCTTGCTTCACATTCTCTGGAATGTCCTCCAGGTCCTTTTCGTTCTCCTTGGGGATCAGGACGGTCTTGACGCCCGCCCGTAGGGCCGCCAACAGCTTTTCCTTCAAGCCACCGATGGGTAGAACGCGACCGCGCAAGGTGATCTCGCCCGTCATGGCGACAGAACGCGACACCGGATTATTGGTCAACAGACTGACAATCGCCGTCATCATGGCGATCCCAGCCGATGGCCCATCCTTTGGTGTGGCCCCTTCGGGCACGTGGACGTGGATGTCGGTTTGGTCGAACAAGGTCGGCTTGATGCCAAAGTGCGGCGCGCGCGCTTTGACGTAAGAGCTAGCGGCCGAGATGGATTCTTTCATCACGTCGCGCAGATTGCCCGTAACGGTCATACGACCCTTGCCGAACATCTGCACCGCTTCGATGGTCAGCGTATCGCCACCCACTTCAGTCCAAGCAAGACCTGTAACGGCCCCCACTTGATCCTCGGTTTCTGCCTCGCCAAAGCGAACCTTGCGCACACCCAAATAGTCTTTGACATTTTCAGACGTGATTGCGACGGCTTCTTTCTTCTTCTGGCTGATTTCGCGCACGGCTTTACGGGCCAGATTGGCGATTTCCCGCTCAAGGCTACGAACACCAGCTTCCCGCGTGTAATGGCGGATCACTTCGCGCAGGCCGTCATCCGACAGCGAGAATTCACCAGCCCGTAGCCCATTGGCGTCGATCTGCTTTTGCAAAAGGTGACGCTTAGCGATTTCAACCTTTTCATCTTCGGTATAGCCCGGGATACGGATGATCTCCATGCGGTCCAGCAAAGGCTGGGGCATGTTGAGCGAGTTGGCCGTGGTGACAAACATCACGTCTGACAAGTCATAATCGACTTCCAGATAATGGTCGTTGAACGTGCTGTTTTGTTCGGGGTCCAACACCTCCAACAAAGCGGCAGCTGGATCGCCACGATAATCAGCACCCATTTTATCGATCTCGTCCAGCAAGAAGAGCGGATTGGCGCTCTTCGCCTTTTTCATCGACTGGATGATGCGGCCGGGCATCGAACCAATATAGGTGCGGCGATGGCCACGAATTTCGGATTCGTCCCGCACCCCGCCCAGAGACACGCGCACAAAGTCGCGCCCGGTTGCTTTGGCGATGGACTTGCCGAGCGAGGTTTTACCCACGCCTGGCGGCCCCATGAGGCACAAGATAGGCCCACGCAGCTTATTGGTGCGTGCACCCACAGCCAGATATTCCAAGATGCGCTCTTTGACTTTTTCCAAGCCATAGTGATCGCCGTCAAGAACCTCTTCAGCTGCGTCAATGTCTTTCTTGGTCTTCTTTTGCTTGCCCCAAGGCAGCGCGATCAACCAATCCAGATAGTTGCGCACGACGGTCGATTCTGCCGACATCGGGCTCATTTGCTTCAGCTTTTTGAGTTCGGCTTCGGCTTTGGTGCGGGCTTCTTTGGAGAATTTGGTTTTGCGGATTTGCTCTTCTAATTCCTGAAGCTCATCACGACCTTCGTCTTGCTCGCCCAGCTCGCGTTGAATGGCCTTCATTTGCTCATTCAGATAATAGTCGCGCTGGCTCTTCTCCATTTGCCGCTTCACGCGGTTACGAATGCGGCGCTCAACTTGAAGCACGCCCATCTCGCCTTCCATGAAGGTGAAGATGCGCTCGAGACGCTTGGTCGCGCTGAAGATTTCCAGCAATTCTTGCTTTTGTTCCAGCTTGATCGCCAGATTGTCAGCAATCACGTCAGCCACTTGGCTAGCGGTTGGCAATTGGCCGAGGCCGGAGACGATTTCAGGCGGGATTTTGCGGTTGAGTTTTACATAATTCTCAAACTGCTCAATCGCCGTGCGCGACAGCGCCTTTGCCTCCGGGCTATCGGCATCGATATCTTCGATCTCTGCGACTTGAACCGTGAACATAGGCTCGGTCGCATCAAAGCTCTCAATCGACACGCGCGATTTGCCTTCGACCAGAACCTTCACAGTCCCGTCGGGCAATTTTAGCAATTGGAGCACCGAGGCGATGACACCAATCTTATGAACGTCGCCGGGGCCTGGATTGTCGGCGCTGGCGTCTTTTTGGGTTGCCAGCACAATTTCCTTATCGCTGCGCATCGCTTCTTCCAGCGCCCGAACCGACTTTTCACGCCCAACGAACAAAGGCGAGACGCGATGCGGGAACACGACGATGTCGCGTAGGGGAAGAAGCGGCAGAATACGTGTCTTGGTCATTCAGTTTCCTTAGACTTGGCCTGGGGCATCCTAATTCTTCTTTGAGGCGCAACTTTGATCCAAGCGGATCAAAGCGCGCTCCACAGGGAGAGATGGCGCCGTATTGCGGTCTTTTGCAAGTCCGCGATCATGTTAGTCCACAAATGGATGCGCCTAGGGCTAGGTTCAAGGCCCGCCCTGTTTCCGTGATTGGTGGGTGGTCGCTAAGAACATCTAGGCGCTACCTTCGCCTGGTCAAATCCATCCTTGCTTCACACCGCAGGGCACCCTAGGAATAAAGAGAAAAATAAGCCGTCAATCACCGCTCTGGAGGAAAATATGCGCTATAAATCAGTATCTCTGATCGTCTTGGCTTGTGCGTTAGCAGGGCAAGCTGACGCGCAGCCACAAGGTCTTGAGGCAAGCATCACGCGCACGACTTATGGCATCCCCCATATCACCGCCAAAAACTGGAAGAGCATCGGATATGGCGTCGGTTATGCCTATGCGCAGGACAATTTGTGCATGTTGGCCGAAGATTTTGCCACCGTGGCCGGCGAGAGGTCTTTACACTTTGGGACCAAGGAGAAAACGAGCCTCGGTTTTGACCCATTAGACAATCTAGCCGCAGACACGTTCTTCCGGTCCAACTTGGATCTTGCAACCCTGCGCCGTGATAGCTTGAAGACCAGCAAAATCGCGCGAGACCTCAGCGAAGGCTATGTTGCCGGCTATAATCGCCTGCTGCGAGATTTAGGACCTGATCGGGTGCCAGAAGCCTGTCGCGGTAAGGCTTGGGTGCGTCCCATCACGACAGACGACATGCTACGCCTAACCGAAAAGAATGCGCTGCGCTCCGGTGCTTTGGTGCTGGCCCAAGCGATTGCCGATGCGGCTCCACCACTAGAAGCGAAAGCCGAAAAGGTTGCAGGGCTAACCCTGCCTAATACGGAAGCATCCGGGCTCGGCAGTAATGGCTGGGCCTTTGGGGCAGAAACGACCGCCAATGGGCGTGGCTTGATTGTTGGCAATCCGCATTTCCCATGGTCAGGTCCATCGCGCTTTTACCAACTCCACATCACCATACCGGGCGTGGTAGACGTTATGGGGGCGACACTGGCGGGCTCTCCCTTGCCCACCATCGGCTTTAACAAAGACATTGCTTGGACCCACACAGTCAGCGCGGCCCGGCACACCACCGTGTTTGAACTTACCCTCGATCCGGCAGACCCCACCCGTTATCTTGTCGATGGCAAGAGCGAAGCGATGCAGGTCCGCACGATTCAAGTGCCGACGCCTGAAGGGCCAGTCCAGCGGACAGTCTATACCAGCCGCTTTGGCCCGCTTATGGTGATACCATCAGCAGGGCTGAATTGGACGAAGGAACGTGCCTTTGCCATACGTGACGCCAATAGCGGCAATAATCGCCTGATTGACGCTTGGTTGGGGATCAATCTTGCCAAGAATGTCGGCGATATTCGCAACGCAGTGACCACAACCCTTGGCATCCCGTGGGTGAATACGATCGCAGCAGACCGCTATGGCAATGCGCTATTGGCCGATGTCACAGCTGTTCCCAATGTCTCTGCTCAAAAGATCAAAGATTGCGCCACGCCGCGTTCGGCCCCCTTGGCGCAACGGCTCATCGTGCT
The DNA here is from genome assembly GCA_027532555.1 of Aquidulcibacter sp. GTDB lineage: Bacteria > Pseudomonadota > Alphaproteobacteria > Caulobacterales > Aquidulcibacteraceae > Aquidulcibacter > Aquidulcibacter rimovensis. Next base: position 76,705 of record JAPZTJ010000006.1, on the reverse strand, counting down.
GGATGGCAGCAAATCGGCCTGTGAGTGGGATCAAGCACCGGGCACCCCGGCCCCCGGCTTGATGCCCGCTAGCGATCAGGCAATCGTCGAGCGTCGCGACTATGTCGCCAACAGCAATGATAGCTATTGGCTGACGAACCCTAAAAGCCCTTATCGTGTTTTGTCCCCTATTCTGGGCACAGCAGAAGTCGCACGCAGCCTGCGCACCCGCTCTGGCCTAATTGAGATTGACCGCAGGCTCACCGGCACCGATGGCTTTACCAGTACAAAGGTCGATCATGAGACTGCGCGCGCCATGCAATATGCCAACAAGTCGCTGGCCGCGGAACTCACCCTCGATGCGGTTCTGGGACTTTGTGCCGACCAAGCTGATCTGGCCGCGGCCTGTCAGACGCTGAAAAGCTGGGACAGACTTTATAACAACGACAGCAAAGGGGCCTATCTCTTCTGGGCGTTCTGGGAATTGGCTGACAGGCTTCCAGGCAAATGGGCGACGCCCTTTGATCTGAAAGACCCCGTCAACACCCCACGCGATCTGGTCACGACTGGCCCCGTTGCGGACCAATTGCGCGGTGCCTTACGGTCAGCAGTAGAGCGCCTAACCAAGGAGGGTCATGCTTTGGACGTGGCCTGGGGAAGCGTTCAATTTGTGACCCGAAATGGCGAAAACATCCCTATTCATGGTGCACATGGCAATCTGGGCGTGCTGAACGTGCAAGTCTCTGAGAAAGTCGGCAAAACCCTCGTGCCACGCTCTGGCACCAGCTATCTGCAGATCGTTGGCTTCGATGAACAAGGCCCGGTTGCCGATGCGATTTTGAGCTATGCCCAGTCGACTGACCCAGCTTCGCCTTATTATGCCGACCAAACCAAGGCCTATGCGGAGAAGCGCTGGAACCGCTTGCCCTTTACACCCGCCCAGATCCAAGCCGCCAAAGTCGGTGAGACGTTGAAGCTGAAGGAATAGAGCCCATCAGCCCCGCATTGGGCGAACAAGACACGGGGGGCCAAGATCGGCGACTTTCTTGACCCCCATAAGCGTCATATTGGTGCGCATCTCTGCCTCAAAAAGTGATAGCAGGCGGCTTACCCCCGCCTCCCCACCTGCGGCTAACGCATAGGCATAGGCTCGCCCGAGCATGACGGCATCGGCCCCAAGGGCTAAAAAGCGCAACACATCCACCCCGCTACGAACGCCAGAGTCAGCCAATATTGGAATCGCTTTAGCCACGGCTTCGACGATTCCCGGCAAGGCTGCTGCGGTCGACAAAGTGCCATCCAATTGCCGCCCGCCATGGTTTGAGACCACCAAGGCGTCGGCCCCAAACTTAACGGCGTCGCGGGCATCGTCAGGGTCTAAGATCCCTTTGATGATAATCTGGCCCTGCCAGCTGTCGCGGATCCATTCGAGGTCTTTCCAGCCGATACTGGGATCGAAATTCGCGCCAAGCCAGCCGATATAGTCGGCTAAGCCGGTCGCTTGGCCACGATAGGCAGAGATATTGCCAAGATCGTGCGGTCTGCCCAGAACACCCACATCCAGCGCCCAGCGCGGATGCATGACCGATTGCGTCATCCGACGCGTACCCGCCCAAGGCCCAGACATGCCTGAATGCGGGTCGCGGTAACGCGATCCAGGCGTTGGCATGTCTACGGTGAACACCAATGTCGTAACGCCCAGTGCCGTGGCGCGTGCCAGCGCATCGGCCATGAAACCGCGATCTTTCAAGACATAGAGCTGGAACCAAATGGGCTGGCGGCTAGCCTCTGCCACTTCCGCGATTGGGCAAACGCTCACGGTGGAGAGCGTATAGGGGATGCCCGCCTTGGCAGCAGCTCTGGCGGCCTGCACCTCGCCCCGGCGTGCCAACATGCCCGACAAACCAACAGGGCCTAGGATGATCGGCAGCGCAAGCTCTTGCCCCAAAAGCGTGGTTGAGAGATCGACGCCGTCCATGGCGTGAAGGACGCGCTGGCGCAACAGGATTTGCGACAAGTCAGCCTCATTGGCCTTAAGGGTCGCTTCGTCCAGCGCGCCGCCATCGACATAGTCAAACAGAAAGCGCGGCAAGCGCCGTTGCGCTGCACGTCGAAAATCTCTTGGACTGGCAACGATCATCTAGCCCTGCCCCTTCAGACTGCTTAGCCATCAGCTAAGCACAGCGCTGGGCTCTCAGGCAAATCCGCCACTGGCGTCTTGTTGCTGGCAACGCACCAAACGACTGGTGAGCACTGCAGCTTGGCGATGCTTGACGGCTTCGCGGTAATCCACGTCGGTCACCATGGCCAGAAAAGCACCGGCACTGGGATAGTTCGCAATGAAGATCGTATCCCAAACCTCTGATTCTGGACCAGTTACCATAGCCTGCATGGTCCCTCGCCAAACGACCTTACCGCCAACGCGGTTGAAGATGGGATCGCTGGTGCGGCCATATTCCTTATAGGCATCTTCGCCAGTGCGACCCAGATTAGTGTCAGGATGATCGGCTGGATAAATCGCGAGTGGACGATAGCGAACTTGATTGAGCATCCAGATGGGCTCATCACGCGGCAGCGATTTGAACAGATCAAAGGCTGCCCGTGTTGGATCGACAAAGGCCTCTTCCGTCATGATGATCTCGCCTTTAGCTTAGCCAGCAGCGGCAGGGGCTGCTTGATCGCGACGCTCTGAATAGATCAGAAGCGGCTTGGCACGGCCTTCAATGACTTCGCCATTGACCACCACTTCTTCCACGCCTTCGTAAGATGGCAGGTCGAACATGGTCTCTAGCAAAACACCTTCGAGGATCGACCGCAAACCACGAGCACCAGTCTTACGCGCAATGGCCTTGGTGGCCACGCACCGCAACGCTTCCTCTGTGAAGGTCAACTTGGTGTTTTCCATCTCAAACAAGCGTTGATATTGTTTGATCAAGGCGTTCTTGGGCTCGGTCAGGATTTGGATCAAAGCGGCTTCGTCCAAATCTTCCAAAGTCGCGAACACGGGCATCCGGCCGACAAATTCAGGGATAAGGCCGAACTTCAACAAATCCTCAGGCTCACACTCGCGCAGCACATCGCCGGTGCGGCGGTCGTCTGGGCTGCGCACATTGGCACCAAAGCCAATGCCTGCACCCGTGCCGCGGCGCGAAATGATGGTATCAAGGCCTGGGAATGCCCCGCCAGCGATAAACAGGATGTTGGTGGTGTCGACTTGCAGGAATTCCTGTTGCGGATGTTTACGGCCACCTTGTGGCGGCACAGACGCGACCGTGCCTTCCATCAGTTTCAGCAAAGCCTGCTGTACACCCTCACCCGACACGTCGCGCGTGATGGATGGGTTGTCTGACTTGCGGCTGATCTTGTCGATTTCGTCGATATAGACGATGCCGCGCTGGGCGCGCTCAACATTATAATCAGACGCCTGCAACAGCTTCAGAATGATATTTTCAACATCTTCCCCGACATAGCCTGCTTCGGTCAAAGTTGTGGCGTCTGCCATGGTGAAGGGTACGTCGATGATGCGGGCAAGGGTTTGCGCCAAAAGGGTCTTACCGCAGCCGGTTGGACCGATCAGCAAGATGTTCGATTTTGCCAGTTCCACATCACCATTCTTTTGGGAGTGGGCTAGGCGCTTATAATGGTTGTGCACAGCCACGGCCAAGACGCGCTTGGCATAATTTTGGCCGATTGCGTAATCGTCGAGAACGTCCTTGATCTCCTGCGGCGTGGGGACGCCGTCCTTGGATTTCACGAGCTGGTTCTTATTCTCTTCGCGGATGATATCCATGCAAAGTTCGACGCACTCATCGCAGATAAAGACCGTTGGCCCTGCGATCAGTTTGCGGACTTCATGCTGGCTCTTGCCGCAGAAACTGCAATAGAGCGTATTTTTTGAATCACCGCTGGCTGCTTTGGTCATATCTACTCCAGTCCGTCACGGTGCTGCTAAAAGCAGCCTCTGACGGTCGCTTCAAAAAGCTTTGTCCAGTCTTGCACGGAATCTGTCAACGATCCGTTGCAAAACTGAAGCAATTAGTGTCACCCGCCTTAGCCTACGCAAAAATGAGGCCGAGCGGGCTCAAAGGCCTGTTTAGCTCGCCTGACTTGGGTCTTCGCGCTTCACAAAAACTTCGTCCACAATGCCGAAAGCTTTGGCTTCTTCGGCGGTCATGAAATGGTCTCGGTCCAAAGTTTTCTCAATCACATCATAGTCTTGCCCAGTATGCTTGACGTAGATTTCGTTGAGGCGACGCTTAGTTGCAACAATGTCTTCAGCATGGCGTGCAATGTCAGTTGCTTGGCCGCGGAAGCCACCAGAAGGCTGGTGCACCATGACCCGCGCGTTTGGCAGCGCAACACGGCTACCCTTTTGTCCCGCAGCTAGCAGAAGCGAACCCATAGAAGCGGCTTGGCCCATCACCACGGTGGAGACGGGTGAGCGGATGTATTCCATCGTGTCATAGATCGACAGGCCAGAGGTGACGACACCACCTGGGCTATTGATATACATAGCGATTTCTTTCTTTGGATTCTCAGACTCCAAGAAAAGAAGCTGGGCGCAGATCAAAGCGGCCATGCCGTCCTCAACAGGACCGGACACGAAAATGATGCGTTCGCGCAACAGGCGAGAAAAAATGTCAAAGGCCCGCTCGCCACGCGAACTTTGCTCGACAACCATCGGGACCAAGCCCAGTGCGCGTGTGATATGATCGGTCATAAAAGCCTCTTTCAGAACACGCCAAATGCGTTCCGGAACATTAGATATTGGCCCGCTTCGCCTCGGTTGCAAGGAGATGTTGCGGTTAATACGGTTTGCAAGCAGTGAATGAAGGAAAGATGAAGCTCACTTGTCTCATCAACACCCATTTACAGGGCAATGGCAAACGAAGGCACAGCGACAACATTCCTTACGGATAAAGTGCATTCAAATAAGCCGCAATTCTTACCCCCGCCTGCATCAGGCGCAAGTCTACGGCCTCATTTTGCTGGAATGCATAGGTGTAACCCAAGCGCGACTCGGCCGGATAAACGGTGTCACGCAGAGCCGCGCTCTCCGCCACCCAAACCAATGGATCGGCATTGGCCCAGTCTTTGAGGTTTTGTGGGGTGATCCGACGCGACAACCAAGCCGTCATCTCGGTGTAAGACAATTGTTGCCGATCGACCAGATTGCTATCCCAGACTGCGTGTAAATTGGTATCCTCGCGACCAAATTGGACTTTGACGTCGTTACCACCGCGATCGGTGCCATTGCCGACGTGCAAAGGCTGGTGAAGATCGCCAATGATGTGCACGGTAAAGCGTAGGGCCAATTGTTTGTCCGCTTGGCTGGCTTTTGGATCGCGCAGTGTCTTTGCAAAGCCTGCTAAAGCGCTAACCGCGTCGCCTTCCGGCGGCGCACCAACTTCGGCGTAGGTCTTGCCTGCGGGAACCGTTACATAATGCCAAGGATTTGCCGTCTTTTGCCAGAAAACTTCCGGGCTAGAGCGCATTTCATCTGGCCAAGTGGAGGCTTCGGCCAAAGACTCCGTGCCCAAGACAGCCTTCACCGCTTCAGCGGCCTTCGGCGACAAATGTGGCTCGGCAATCGCTCCGGTCACCCGATGGCCAATTTGACCCCACGCAAAGGCGGGTGAGCCGCTTAGTAGAACCAGTAAGGCGACCAGAAAAGCACGCATGAGTTGACCTCCAACCCATGCGGCTTGCAAAAAACCGGGGGTTACCACGTTTGATTTTAAGGGGTGCCTTAGACGGGTTCAAGCCAATCACAGGTCAATGCGTGGCTGTTGCTGTCAAATCCTGTTAAAGGGCGGTTCGAAGCATTGCTCCCAGCAAGCTGTACCATTCATTCGCGACCTAGAAGCGCGATTTCAGGATCATCATGCCCTTCCCATCCCTACCCGCCGTATTTGAAGCCGCATTGACGGCACAAGGTTACGGCGAGCCTACCCCTGTTCAAGCTGCTGTTCTGGCAGAAGAACGCGCTGACGCTGACCTTTTGGTGTCTGCACAGACCGGTTCTGGCAAGACAGTTGCCTTTGGTCTGTCCATTGGCCCCACGCTTTTGGCTGGCGAAGAACGCCTAGGCCGAGGCGGCGCGCCGTTAGCCTTGGTCATCGCGCCGACACGCGAACTCGCCCAACAGGTCGCCCGCGAGCTGGAGTGGCTTTATGCCAAAGCAGGCGCGCAGGTCGTCTGCTGCGTCGGTGGCATGGATCCGCGCCAAGAGGCCCGCAAGCTTCAAGCGGGCTGCCATATCATTGTCGGCACACCGGGACGCTTGCGCGACCACATGGAGCGCGGCCGAGCAGACTTCAGCGCGCTGCGCGCCGTTGTGCTTGATGAAGCCGACGAAATGCTGGACTTGGGCTTTAAGGACGACTTGGAGGCCATTCTCGACGGCACGCCAGAAGACAAGCGCACCCTCCTCTTCTCTGCCACTTTGGCCAAAGACATTGTTACGCTCGCCAAGCATTATCAACGCAACGCGATCCGCATTGATACCACCACGCGCGATGTACCCCATGGCGATATCGAATATCGCGCCATTCGGGTTGCACCGAACGAGCTTGAACTGGCTGTCGTCAACGTCCTGCGTTTTTATGGCACAGGCGGGGCCTTGGTGTTTTGTGCGACGCGCGAAAGCGTACGCCATTTGTTTGGTAGCTTGCGGGAACGCGGTTTTTCGGCGGTGGCTTTGTCGGGTGAGCTTTCGCAGAAGGAACGCACCGATGCGCTGCAAGCCCTGCGGGATGGCCATGCCCGCGTCTGTGTTGCGACCGACGTGGCCGCACGCGGCCTTGATCTGCCAGACCTAAACCTCGTGATCCACGCAGAGCTGCCACAAAATAAAGCGGCCCTGCTTCACCGCTCTGGCCGCACAGGCCGGGCTGGGCGCAAAGGGACTTCGGTCGTTTTGGTGCCAACCACACGGCGCAAGAAGGCCGAGCAATTGCTGCATTCGGCCGGTGTGTCCGCCACTTGGTCAGGCCCGCCAAGCGCTGAATCCATCCGGGCAGCAGACCGCGACCGCTTGATGAATGATCCGATGCTGAAAGAGCCTGCAACCGAGGAAGATGTGGGCCTAGCCACAGCCCTGCTTGAAGCAGCAGGCCCCGAACAAGTCGCAACGGCCCTGATCCGCCTTTACCGTTCGCGCCTGCCAGAGCCTGAAGATCTGTTTGAGCCCGTGGCCGAACCCCGTGGCCAACGGCCGGAACGTGGTGAGCGCCCGGCCCGCATGCGTGACCGTCCAGAACGCGACCCGCGCGACTTTGGCGGGCAAGAAGGGTCTGGTGCGCCATGGTTCCGCCTGTCGGTCGGTCGCAATTCAAACGCCGACCCGAAATGGCTGATCCCGCTGATTTGCCGCCTTGGTCATGTCACCAAGAATGACATCGGCAATATCCGCATTTTTGATCGCGACACCGTATTCGAGATCGATTCCCGCGTGGCCGATCGATTTATGCAGGCGGTCTATAACCATCCAGATGACGCCATGCGGATAGAACCCGCCAATGATCCCGGCAGCGCCAAAGGTGCACCACGTCGAAGTGATAAAAAGAAGGGCGGCAATAAGGGTAAACCGAACGCGCCAGTTGCGCCCGGTGAACGTGGCCCCCGCGGCATTGTCGGCCCACCGCGCGGCAAAGGCGGCCCGCCACCCTTTGGGAAAAAGTCGTTTAAAAAGAAAGTCCGGATGGACTGAGGGGCGCGGCCCCCTCGTTCATGTCATCCCCGCCGAAGCGACAGAGGAGAGCGGGGACCTTGATGGACTTTGCGGCACGAGGTCCCGGATCGGCTATCGCCGTCCGGGATGACAAGTATGCGTCATTCTCTCAGCTCAACGCTGCCTGAGCCGCCGCCAAGCGGGCGATGGGCACGCGGTAGGGTGAACAGGATACATAATCGAGGCCGGCTTTTTCGCAGAAAGTGATCGAGGCAGGGTCGCCGCCATGTTCCCCACAAATGCCCAGTTTCAAGTCTGGCTTGGTGGCGCGGCCACGGTCGCGGGCGATCTTGATAAGGTCGCCAACGCCCGACTGATCCAAGGTCACGAACGGGTCCTTTTCAAAGATCCCTTGCTCGACATAGGCCCCCATGAAGCGGCCGGAATCATCGCGGCTAATGCCAAGGGTCGTCTGCGTAAGGTCGTTGGTGCCGAAGGAGAAGAAGGCTGCCTGACGGGCAATCTCGTCGGCTTTCAGCGCTGCGCGCGGTAATTCGATCATTGTGCCGACCGAATAGTCGATTTCCATGCCTTCATGATCCATGACTTCGCGGCCGATGGCATCAACGCGGTCTTTCAGGATTTGCAATTCCTTTTCGGTTGCCACCAGCGGTATCATGATCTCTGGCACAGGGGCTTCGCCTTCAGCTTTGGCCACTTGAATGGCCGCTTCAAAGATCGCGCGCGCCTGCATCTCGTAGATTTCAGGATAGGTGATACCAAGTCGGCAGCCACGGTGGCCCAACATTGGGTTCACTTCGTGCAAATCCTTAGCGCGTTCCAGCAATTTGGCTTTATCCAGCCCAGTTGCATTGGCCACCGCTTCCACATCTTCCAAGCTATGGGGCAGGAATTCGTGCAAAGGCGGGTCGAGCAAGCGGATCGTGCAGGGCAAGCCCTTCATGATGGTGAAAATCTCAACAAAATCTTGGCGTTGCATCGGCAGGATTTTGGTCAAAGCCAAAACGCGGCCTGCTTTGGTTTCAGACAGGATCATCTCACGAACAGCTGCGATCCGGTCTGCATCAAAGAACATATGCTCCGTACGGCAGAGACCTACGCCCTCAGCCCCGAATTCGCGTGCGGTACGTACGTCGAGTGGGGTTTCAGCATTTGCCCGAACCTTTAACCGACGGACCTTATCGGCCCAGACCATCAGAGCCGCAAAGTCGCCCGACAATTCAGGCTGTTCCATCTCAACTGCGCCAAACAGGACTTCGCCCTTGGAGCCGTCGACCGAGATGATATCGCCCTTTTTGATCTCACGACCGCGCACTTTGAACATGCCTGCTTCTTCGTCGATGCGGATTTCACCGGCACCAGAAACGCAAGGCCGGCCCATGCCGCGTGCCACGACCGCTGCGTGGCTGGTCATGCCGCCGCGTGAGGTTACGATGGCGCGGCTGGCGTGCATGCCATGAATATCTTCGGGGCTGGTTTCTTCGCGAACGAGAATAACCGACTTACCGGCTTTCGCCATTTCTTCGGCCTCATCGGGGTCAAAGACCACTTCACCGACTGCGGCACCAGGCGAAGCTGGAAGGCCAACAGCGATCAAGTCACGCACCGCACCTGGCGCAATTGTTGGGTGCAACAATTGGTCAAGTGCGGCAGGATCAACCCGCATGACGGCCTCATTCTCGGTGATCAGGCCTTCGGCGACCATGTCGACAGCAATCTTTAAAGCAGCCTTGGCGGTGCGTTTGCCGTTACGGGTTTGCAGCATCCACAATTTGCCGCGCTCCACCGTAAACTCAATGTCTTGCATGTCGCGGTAATGGCCTTCCAATTGGCCATAAACTTGGACCAATTGCAGGAACACTTCAGGAAGCGCCTCTTCCATCGAAAGACCGCCCTCACCCATCGTCTCGCGCTGGACGCGCGTGATGGACTTTGGCGTGCGAATGCCTGCGACAACGTCTTCGCCTTGGGCATTGATCAGATATTCGCCGTAGAACAAGCGCTCACCCGTTGATGGGTTACGCGTGAAGGCCACACCTGTTGCCGAGGTTTCGCCCATATTGCCAAACACCATGGCCTGCACGTTGACGGCGGTGCCCCAGCTTTCGGGAATGTCGTGCATTTTGCGGTAAAAGTCCGCGCGGTCATTCATCCACGACCGGAACACAGCCCCAACCGCGCCCCACAATTGGTCGTTCACGTCTTGTGGGAAGGGCTTACCCATCGCGGATTCCACCGCGGCCTTATATTTGACGACGACCTTTTCCCAGTCTTCGGCCTGAAGATCGGTATCGATCGTGTAATCGTTGACTTCTTTATAGCTTTCCAGAATGTCCTCAAACATGTGGTGGTCGAGTTCCAAAACCACATTGGAATACATTTGGATGAAGCGGCGATAGCTATCAAAGGCAAAGCGGCGGTTCCCGGATTGGGCAGCCAAGCCTTCCACCGTCTCATCGTTCAGGCCCAAGTTCAGGACTGTGTCCATCATGCCGGGCATGGAAGCGCGCGCGCCAGAGCGGACCGATACCAGAAGCGGGTTGCCAGCATCGCCAAAACCTTTGCCCACGGTGGTCTCCACCGTGGTCATGGCTGCTTTGACTTCATCGGCCAACGCATCGGGGTATTTCTGGCCTAAAGCATAAAAGGCCGTGCAGACCTCGGTCGTGATGGTAAAGCCTGGAGGAACGGGAAGCCCGATCTTATTCATTTCGGCAAGGTTCGCGCCCTTGCCACCCAGAAGATTTTTCATGGTGGCGTCGCCATCGGCGAGGCCCGCTCCAAAGCTATAAACCAATTTACTCATGTAGCATGTGCCTCATGTGATTCCTGCGCCACAAGCGCTTGTTAGCGGCCCTTCTAAGGCAGTCCAGTGAGTTATCAACCCACACCGAAGCCCAGAACGGCTGAACTGTGTCGCCAGACACACACCCTTTTGGATATGTAGTTTTACAACACGCAAAATCATCCAGAACCTGAGCATTTGTCCGGATCGAAGTCCTGATGAAACAAGCCTCAGCGTAAGCCCAGTGTCGCAACCCGTGGCGGACCGGCAGGCTTGAATCTACGCGCCTGCTAACTTCGAGAAGTCGGCCACCCGCTCGCTCACTGCCCGCAATTTCACCAATAGAGCCAAACGGTTCTGACGAATGGCAGGATCGGCGTCGTTGACGAGGACAGTATCAAAGAAGCGGTCGACTGGGCCGCGTAGCCCGGCCAAAGCCGCCATCGCGGTGTCAAACGCTTCTGTCGCGAGGGCCTGATCCATCTGGCTTTCAGCGGCCACAAGGGCTTGGTTTAGCCCCTGCTCGGCTGGCTCTGCCAACAATGCGTCTGAAACGATGCCCTGTGCCGCAGCCCCGTCCTTCTTTTCCTCAGCACGCAGAATATTGGCTCCACGCTTAAGACCCGCCACCAGATTGGCGCCATCTTCGGTCTTAAGGACCTTAGCCAGCGCCGTCACACGGGCGACGATTCGCACGATGTCATCATCTGGGATTGCAAAGGCTGCTTCCAACACATCAGGCGCAAAGCCTTCATCGCGGAGGGATACGCGGAGGCGTTCGAGGATGAAGTCGAGCAAACCATTGCCTGCGGCTTTCTCTGCCAAAGCAAAGCGAACGCCGCCTTCCCGCACAATCCGGATCACACCGAGCGCCGCACGGCGCAGCGCATAAGGGTCACCCGAGCCGGTTGGCTTTTCGCCAATGGCGAAGAAGCCAGTCAGCGTATCGAGCTTATCGGCCAAAGCAACGGCCATGGCGACCGGTTCACTCGGGACATGATCGGATGGGCCGACCGGCTTGTAATGATCGCGGATGGCATCAGCGATGATTTGGTTGGAAGCAGCACTTCCACCCCGTTGAAGCTGATAGTACCGCCCCATAACCCCTTGAAGTTCTGGGAATTCGCCGACCATTTCGGTCGTCAAATCGGCTTTTGCCAAAAGCGCTGCGTGTCGGGCTGCTGCCACATCCTCGACCCCGACCAGTCGCGCAATCTCGCCAGCAAGTGCCACAATACGGCGCACCTTGTCGCCGACGCTGCCCAGCTTTTCGTGGAACACCAACGTATCCAGCTTTGGAACACGGCTTTCGAGGCTCGCCTTACGGTCCAAGTCCCAGAAATAGCGCGCATCATTGAGCCGCGCTGCAAGCACGCGGGCATTGCCCAGCGCGATTTTCTTGCCGCCGTCGGTTGCCTTCACATTGGACACGATGATGAAGTGCGGCGCGAGGCCGCCGGTCTTAGGATCGCGAACGACGAAATATTTCTGATTAACCCGCAAGGTCAGGCGAATGACTTCAGGCGGCAGGTCCAAAAAGGAAGGATCCATGTCGCCCATGATCACATGCGGCTCATCCACCAGACCACAGACTTCTTCTAAAAGCCCTTCATCATCAATGAGTTCAAGGTTGCGAGCCTGGCACAGGGTTTGGGCGTCTGCCTTGATCTGGGCCTTGCGCTGATCCCGGTCGAGGACGACATGGGCAGCCGACAGCTTGGCCTCATAATCCTCAAAGTCCTTGACCTCAAAAGTGCCTGTGCCATGAAAACGATGGCCTTCGCTGATGTTGCTGGCGGCAATACCGTCGACGTCAAACGGCACGATTTCACCGTCAAACACGGCCAATATCCGATGCAAAGGCCGCACCCACCGCAACGTGCCCTCACCCCAGCGCATGCTTTTCGGCCATGGGAAGTTGCGGATGATATCGGGCACAATCTCGGCCAAAGCATCTGGCGTTGCCCGGCCAGGCTTTACCAGATCAGCAACGTAAAAGTCGCCCTTCTTTGGGTCAGATACCACACGGGCTTGGGCGATGTCGGTTAGGCCAGCACCACGCAAGAAGCCTTCAATGGCTTGGGCGGGAGCATCGACCTTGGGGCCCTTACGCTCTTCGCGCACATCGGCCGTCCGCTCTGGGAGGCCTTCGACGACGGCGACAAGGCGGCGCGGAGCGCTAAAAGTCTCCATCCCGCCGGGCAAAAAGCCTGCTTTGGACAAAGCATCCATCAACAGCTTTTTGAGGTCCTCAGCCGCGCGCTTTTGCATGCGGGCCGGGATTTCTTCGGAGAAAAGTTCAAGCAAGAATTGGGGCATGGTTCAGACCACCTCTTCTTGGGTTGGGGCTTGGGTTTCAGCCCAGAGAACGGCGCAACCCTTGGCCTGATCGCGTACGCGGGCGATGAAGCTCTGCCGCTCTGTCGGCGAAACAACCCCGCGCGCATCTAGAAGATTGAACAAATGCGAGCATTTCAGCGCCCAGTCAAAGGCAGGGAGTGGCAAGCGCTTGTCGCGCAAATGCGTGCACATACGCTCTGCATCCTCAAACCAGCGCTTCAGCATGGCAGGGTCGGACTCTTCGAAATTAAAGGTCGACTGCTGGCGCTCATTCTCTAGGAACACATCGCCATAGCTGACGCCAAGCCCATTGAAATCAAGATCATAGACGTTTTCGACGCCCTGCACATACATGGCCAAGCGCTCTAGCCCATAGGTCAGTTCGCCCGACACCGGCTTACAATCGAGGCCACCGACTTGTTGGAAATAGGTGAATTGGGAAACTTCCATCCCGTCACACCAAATCTCCCAGCCAAGCCCCCAAGCCCCGACGGTCGGGTTTTCCCAATCGTCCTCGACAAAGCGGATGTCGTGCAAACTGGGATCAATCCCAATTTCATAGAGTGAATTGAGATACAATTCCTGCAAATTAGGCGGATTGGGCTTTAGGATCACCTGATATTGGTAATAATGGCCAAGGCGATTTGGGTTTTCGCCATAGCGGCCATCCTTGGGACGGCGAGAAGGCTGCACATAGGCCGCGCGCCAGGGCTTTGGGCCGAGCGCGCGCAACGTCGTGGCTGGATGCAAGGTCCCTGCGCCAACTTCTGTATCATAGGGTTGCAAAATGACGCAGCCTTGGCGCGCCCAATAGTCCGAAAGGGTGAGAATAATATCTTGGAAGCTGGGCACTTTGCCAGCGGCAAGCGCTCGCGAGCAAGGCGTTTCGCGCGGGGCGGTTTGAGGAGCAATAATTTGGGTCATGACGAAGAGTGCATAAAGCCCAAGCGGCCCCGCTTGCAACAAGCGAGGCCGCTTTTAGCGCAGAAGAAGGCGGGAACTGGCCTATTCTTTCAAGCGTAAACTGAAGGTTTCCCGGGCAATCTGCTCAAAGGTTGCATTCAACTGGCTTGCATCGACCGCAAATGCGCGGTCGGAGCTGCCAGCGCACGTGCGCAGGCGGCTGACGGCCTCCGTATCCGAGACGTTGATCGCAACCGTGTAGAGCTGGATCTTGTATGTATCCCGGATCGCTGTGCACCAATTTTGCATGCGCGTGTCGAGCGTCGCGCGGTCTGGCGAACCTGTACAGCCTGGAGCGCCAGATTCATTGCATCCCCAATAGCCCGGGAAGTTAATCGCTTGTTCGTTCGCGCCGTCGGTCATCAAAACCATGACCTTGGTAACGGTTGTTGAATCAAACGGCTCTGGCCGATTGTGCTGGAAGAAGTCTTTCCATTCGTTACGAGGTGACAGCGCCCGCAGCCCCCAACGCAAACCCACATCGGCATGCGTGCCGCCAGGTGATGGCGACAGACGGTCAATTGTATTGATCAATTGGCTACGGTTGGCAGAAAGGCCAAGCATCGGCATGGGGCAGTTCAGGTTTGGCCCTGTGATGCGGCGGAAGCTATCCCACGTCTGCCGCGGCACCCACGAGCACCAAGAGCCATTGGCATTGTTCCAAGTGATTTCAATATAATCGGCGGCGCAGCCATTGGCGCTGCCCAAGTTGAGGTCCCACTGACATCCACCAGCACTCACGCAGCTTTGTGTGCCCGAGAAGTTGAAGAAGGCGTTGCGTGTGCCATTGTTATCGTTTTGCGAACACGCAATTGTGGTTGTGCTTGGGCTGCCTGCGGGGCATGAAAGAAAGGGACAAGAGTAGGGATTATTGACGCAGGCTGCGTTCAAGGTCGTCGCGCCAAAGTTCAAAAAGGCAAAACTTTCAACCTTTTGGCCCGGCAGAATCAATTTGCCCTGCGTCTTTGGGGGCGGCGGCGGCGGTGGCGGCGGCGGCGGTGGAGGCCCCTTGGGTGGCGGCGGCGGCGGTGGAGGCCCCTTGGGTGGCGGTGGACAACCGGTCCAATTGTCGCACATCCGCGGTGTGCTCACCCCTCTGGTTCGGGTGGCATTGTTGACGCGCGGCGGCACCTGCAAAGCATTCCAGCTCATGCCAGCCTTTGTATCATCATTAGCCGAAAGGCTTTCCCCTGTGCCAGAGATACAGCCGCGCCAGCCAACGGGCGCAAACAAGGTGTTTAAAGTGGCATTGGTCTGAGTAACGTTAGCCGTGCGGTCCACAAGATTGGTTGGCAGCGACCGCGTGCCTGCGTCAACAGGGTTACGGACAGGCGCAGCATCTTTATTCCATGTTTGATCTGGAACTTCGCTACGAATATTGACGGTCGTAGTCCAAGGAATAATTGCAACCCGCAAGCGATCCGGAATGGTGACCGTGTCGAACAAAGTATTGACGAAACCCTTGGCAGCACTGCGCATTTGAGTGAAGCGAGTGGATGCACGACCATCCGTTTGGAACATAGAGGCGGTGGTATCCACCACCACGGCCACTTCCAAGCGGCGGTCAGTTCCGGCGGTGGCGACACCAACGGCGCTGAGTGAAACTGTCGAAAGCCCAACCATGCCGCCTAAGATCAAGGACTGAGTGCCGGTCCCCCTGAGACGGGATGAACCATCCTAATCCCAAGTGACAGTGGCCTGAAGATTGCTCACCCCTTGCTCGGAACCAGGCGCAGAAGCCAGAAAGGCTTTGGTGCCAGCCGTCGCCCCAGCGGCGCGCGCCTGCTGTTCACCCAGAGAGGCTTTATCAGCCTGTTCGCGTTTGGCCGCTAAGGCACCTGCATCGGCGGCGGCAGATAAAGATGCCTTAGTGTTGGAGATGCGGTTGAGCTCAATAGACGCACCCAACACGCCGAGCGATACCGACGAGACCAACACGAACATAATCGCGACATTACCACGCTCACCGCGCGTTAGGCTCGTTGCTAAAAGGGTCTTTGCGAACTTCATCGACCCAATCCTTCAACGTGCCAAAAACGCAGAGACACCTGCCCTAGCGTTACAGGCAAGCTCCTAACATCGGCTAAAAAAGATTGGTCAACTGGAGCTAAATCTACTCCGTGCAATTTTAATCAATGCGCATTTGACAGATGCGTATTGATATAAAAAAGACCATATAAAGCCAGAAATTTCAATATCTTAATGAGGCGCAGCCTTAGGGGAAAATGGGCTATTCAAGACCAAGCAGGAACTTACCAATTCCTTAAAGTGCCTGCCCATCATCAATTTGAACCACCGCACCACTGGTGAAACGGCCTGCCTCTGAGACTAACCATGTCATCGCCCCATCAAGGGCTTGGTCGTCCATCAAGCGGCGACGCGGAAATCCGGCAACCATCTTCTGGCCGCCACTTTGACCGAGCCAATCGGCATTAATCTCAGTCTCAATATAGCCCGGGCAGATTGCATTTACATTGATGCCCTTACGCATCCATTCTGCGGCCATGGATTTAGCCATCATCACGACAGCAGCTTTTGAGACACAGTAGGGCACAAGGCCGGGAAGCGGCTTGAGGCCCGCCATCGAGGCAATTAAGACAATTCGGCCATCTCCACGTTCTGCACTGCCACTTGCGATCATGCGCTTGGCGCCTTCGCGAGCGGTGAGAAAAACGCCGCGTACATTGACCGACATCATGGCATCATAGGCATCCATGGCAATGTCGGTTGCGAGGCCAATTTCATTGGTTCCGGCATTGGCGATCACGATGGACGGCAGCCCTAAACCTGCCTCAGCGGCGTCAAAGGCTGCGACCACACTGGACTCGTCTTGCACGTCAAGCTTCACTGCCTGAGCCGCCCCGCCTTCGGCTTTAATCGACGCGACCAAAGCCTCTAAGCGATCCACCCGGCGCGCACCGCACACCACTTTTGCGCCCAGCCCAGCCAGAAGTCGGGAAAAATGGGCACCAAGACCGGAGGATGCCCCCGTGATCAAGGCAGTCTTGCCGTGGAGGCTGAAATTGGGCTGGATCAAAACAGGGTTGGCAGTCAAAATAGTGGGCCTTTCATATTCGATTACTGACGACTCAGTTTCTGCACGCTAGGGTGCTATACGAATTACGCAATGGTCCTTGAAAGTAGGCATAGGATGGCAAAGCCACATATTCTTGTTCTCGCCGGCGATGACGCTGGTGAGGTGTTGTCGCAAGCTGGCTTCACCATCGCGGGCGAAGACCATCAACGTCGCCAGACTGCCGCAATTGTCGTCGATACGCGCGGCGACAGTGGGCCCAAAGCCGGTGAACTGGTTCGATCGCTCAAGGCCGCCTTAGGCCCGCGTGCTGGCCTGTTCATGGCGTGGAGCAATGGTGAAGAAAATTTCGACGTTAGTGCGTTTGATGGCGTTTTGGACGCGTTTGCGACACCTAGTGCCTTGGCGGCCCGCCTTGGGTCCAGCTTGCGCATCGCAGTTATGGCTGATGAAGCCAAAATGCGGTTTCGAACCTTAGCCCGCTTTGGCGGCCCCACCCATCCGCCCGTCCTGAGCAGCACCAAAGTACCCAGAATCCTGTTGTTTGGTCAGCCTGACCCTGACTTATTGCAATTCACGACTGCCCTCGCAAGATTTGGCGCAGAGACGGTCGCCGCCTTCACCTCATTCACCGCCTTTGATTATCTTCATGAGAGTGAGTTTGATGGTGTGGTGATCCTTGCCCGAGATGATCGGGCCACCGCGCTTGGCTTTTGCGCCGCAATGCGGCGCAATGCGCGCATGTTCCATATGCCTTGCCTAGTCCTTGGATCGCCGGACTTCGACAATCCACATGAAGCGATTGAGCGTGGAGCGACAGATTTTGCGATTGCGGGTGACAATGACCCAGCCACCGCCGATCGCCTGTTCAACTTTGTTGAAGAAAAGCGCAGCCGCGATGCTTTGAACTTGGCTTTTGCAGCAGCCAGAGCACCGGCGGCCATGGAGGCAACCACTGGCCTTTATGCGCCGTCATTCTTCTTGGCACATTTGGAAAGCCTGGCCCAACGGGCCCACGAAACTGACCGACCTTTGTCGATTGCCTTAGCTCGCCTCGACACCGAAGCCAGCCTTGGCGTGGTTCATACACGTCAGGGGATTGAGAGATTAGTCAGCCAGTCCGGGGCGATGCTGTCGCGCTTGGTGCGTGCTGAAGATGTTGCGGCGCGTCTCGACCAAACCACCTTTGCGGTTGCCTTTCCAAGCTCCGATGATGAAGCGGCCCAAATTGCGGCTGAGCGCATTGCCGCTGTACTCGAATGTACTGCCTTTGACGTCCAGGCCGATCACACCAGTTTTAGCAACGATCAACCAATCCAAATCAAACTGACGATTGCAAGCGCGAGCCTGTTGCCACATGAAAACGCAACGGGTTTGCTTCAACGCGTCACCGCGCAGCTAGAACAAGGCAACGCCTCATGAGCACTCCACCTCCTGAAGCAACCGCCCTCAACCGCCCAATAACGATCGACTTTATTTCTGACGTGATTTGTCCATGGTGCTATGTCGGGTTTCGCGCGCTGGTGACTGCTTGCGTCACCCAAGGCAATATTCCCACCCATTTAGCCATGCGGCCATTTGAACTCGATCCAACAACGCCCAAAGAAGGCGCGGATCGCCGCGCGCGTCTATTGGCTAAATTCGGTGGCGATGAGGCCCGCTTAAAAGAAATTTCTCAAGCCCTCGTCGATGCCGGCCTACAAGTTGGAATTGCCTTCAATTTTGATGCGATCAAAACGACACCAAACACACGCGATTGCCACCGTTTAATGCGCTGGGCGCGTTCAGCGGGTGTTGAAGTCGAATGTGCTGAGGCTTTATTTCAGGCCTATCATGTCGAAGGCGAGGATTTGAGCCAAGCCACCACGCTGGTTTCAATCGCCCGGGGTCTTGGGATGGATGGCGATCTGGTCGCGCGCCTTTTGGCCAGTGATGCCGATGTTGCACCAGTTGAACAGGAATTGGAAATCGCACAACGAATGGGTGTAACCGGCGTCCCAACCGTCCTGTTTAATCAGAGCTTTGCTGTCGTTGGTGCGCAAGGTGTCGACACGTTTGTTGCCGCTTTGAACCGGGCGCGCGTTGAGCAAGCAGCTGCACCAGAAGCTGCTGCGCCCGGCAATTCCTGATGCCAATTCTGGACTATCCGGCGTTCTGTGAGGCTTTGCCAGCCCGGCAAGCCTTAATCGGGATTGATCCCGGATCGACGACAATAGGGGTCGCAGCTTCTGACGTCACGCGCCTCATCGCTAGCCCGGCTGGCGGGGTGAAACGTACGAAGATGGCCACCGATGCACAGGCAATTTTTGCGATATATGCTGACCGCGCCGCTTGCGGCCTTGTGGTCGGTCATCCAATCAATATGGACGGATCCAAAGGCCCCTCGTCTCAAGCAGCGCGCGCCTTTGCCCGCAACCTCTTGAATGTCCGCGATGTACCGCTTCTGATGTGGGATGAGCGGCTTTCGACCGCCGCGGTTCAACGTCAAATGATTGCCGCCGACATGACTCGAGCCAAGCGCGCCGCCGTCGTTGATGCAGCTGCAGCGGCCTATATGTTGCAGGGCCTCTTAGACCGCTTGCAAGGTGGTTTCAGCCTCGGCCCCCGCGTATGAACATAGCCTTTACCGCCATTCTGCCAGTCTTTCTGGTCATCGCCATCGGCTTTTTGGCCAAGCGCGCCAAGATTGTGCCCGATACGTCTTGGGCAGCCGTCAATTCCTTTGGCTATTGGATATTGTATCCAGCTTTTTTGTTTTCCACGGTAGCAAGTGCCGATTTTTCAGGGCCAGATACGGTCCACTTCCTCACGTGCCTCGTCGTGGGCTTTGCTTTGGCTGGCCTCTGGGGGCTAAGTCTGAGGCTGTGGTTTCGCGAGGATGGGCCGGCTTTTACCTCCATCTTTCAAGCGAGTGTGCGCTGGAACGGATTTATCGTATTAGCCGCAGCCCCTGCCCTTTATGGGCAAGAGGGCCTCGCCCTCATCGCTTTGGGCTTTGGGCCTGTGGTTGCTTTTGTGAATTTGATGAGCGTCTTTGTCATGGCGCGTTGGGGCAAGAATGACATTGTGCCGAGCCTTAAAGGCGCGCTGGGCGAAGTGATGCGCAATCCGTTAGTGCTGGCAAGCTTGGTCGGGATTATCGCTAATCTGATCGGGCTGACGAAGGTAATCGGCCCGCTAGAGCCAGCACTCGCCCTCCTAGGTCGTGCCGCGATGCCGGTTGCTTTGGTAAGCGTCGGGGCAGCTTTGAGTTTTGGGGGACTGGGTAAAGTACCCGTTCGCTTGGCGGTTGGCGTGGTTTCAAAGTTGGCCATCGCGCCGCTTTTGATGCTGGTCGTCACACAAATGCTGGGTCTCGCACCTTTGCCCAGTGCGGTGGCCATCGGTGTGGCCTCTATGCCAAGTGCCCCGGCGGCCTATATCCTCGCGCGCGAACTAGGCGGCGATGCTCCGCTGATGGCCGGTTTGGTGACCGCGACGACCTTGATCGCTTTGGTCACCATTCCGTTTTGGCATGTATTGACTATGCCTGCTTAGGCAGGTGTCGCATGAACCTAGTGGCTCTTTGGCGCAGGTGGCATCAGGACGGTGTCGATCACATGGATCACGCCGTTAGACGCAGCGACATCGGCAGCGGTCACTGCGACGCCATTGACGGTGACGCGGCCATTGCGGCCATCAATCGTGGCCTGACGTCCTTGAACGGTTGTGGCGGGCGTAATTTTCTCGAGCAATTGGTTTGAGGTGATTTTGCCCGGTACGACATGATAGGTCAGGATCGAGACCAATTGTGCGCGATTTTCAGGCTTCAGAAGCGAGTCCACGGTGCCAGCAGGCAGTTTCGCGAAAGCGGCATCGGTTGGCGCAAAAACGGTAAACGGGCCAGCGGTCTTTAGGGTATCAACCAAGCCAGCAGCGGTCAGCGCTGCCGCCAAGGTGTTAAAGCTTCCCGCTCCAACAGCCACATCGATGATGTCACCCTTAGCGGCCTTAGCAGGCTTTTTGGCGGTAGAAGCGGTTTGATAGCCGATGGTTTGAAAGCCAGCCGCTTGGGCTGCGGCGTCGGTGCGGGTCTTGGCACAATCTGCCATTGCCGGTGCTGCAGACAAAGCGAGGGCGGCTGCCGCCGAAGCGAACATTTTGAAAGTGAACATGTTTTAATCCTAGAAGTCGAGCGGGATAGCTCTGACATAGTCTACGCAGCCCGGTTCAACTGGATGTAGGAAAACCCAATTTCGTGATGTTTCTCTCTGAATTGTAATCTTAGAGACTGTTTCAGACCTAGCAGGCGCAAATACAAAAACCCTTCCCCCAAGCCGCACATCGCTTTAGACAGTAACCATGAGCAAAGAGCCTTCTAACGCACCGGAATTTTCTGTCTCTGAACTGTCAGGCGCAATCAAACGCCGCCTTGAAGATGACTTTGGCAATGTGCGCGTGCGCGGTGAGATGGGGCGGGTGACGCTGGCCAGATCCGGCCATGTCTATGTCGACCTGAAAGACGCCAATGCAGTCTTGTCTGCCGTGATGTGGAAGGGTGTGGCGGCAGCGCTAAAATTCCGGCCTGAAGAAGGGATGGAAGTTATTGCGACAGGCAAGATCTCCACCTTCCCCGGCTCTTCGAAATACCAGTTGATTATTGAGCGGCTGGAGCCAGCTGGCGTTGGCGCTTTGCTGGCGCAATTGGAAGAGCGGCGCAAGCGCCTCGCGGCTGAAGGTTTGTTTGACCCAGAGCGCAAGCAGGCACTCCCTTATCTGCCCAGCGTGATTGGCGTGGTGACCAGCCCGACGGGTGCCGTGATCCGCGATATCCTGCACCGCCTGTCAGAGCGCTTTCCTGTCCATGTGCTGCTCTGGCCAGTGCTCGTCCAAGGCGACAAGGCCGCTGACCAAGTCGCGCGCGCCATCGAGGAATTTAATGCCCTGCCGGCTGACGGGCCAGTCCCACGCCCCGATCTTTTGATCGTTGCGCGGGGTGGGGGCTCGATTGAAGACTTATGGGCTTTCAACGAAGAAGTGGTGGTGCGGGCCGCTGCAGCCAGCGCGATCCCACTGATCTCCGCCATTGGGCATGAGACCGACACCACCCTAATCGACTTTGCCTCTGACCGCCGTGCGCCAACGCCAACGGGGGCTGCTGAAATCGCTGTCCCGGTGAGGCTAGAGTTACAAGAGCGCGTGAGCCTAATCGGTGCCCGCCTGTCGCGCGCCATGGTGCGTGGCCTTGAGCGCGCCAAGATCGAACTTCGTGCCGCCACTGCTCGCCTGCCCCGCGCAGAAACCCTGTTTGCTGGCGCCCGGCAACGTATGGACGTGATCGATTTGCGCTTCGGTCCATCCTTGCGCACCTTGGTTGGCGCCAAAGCCCACCGTCTTGCGGCTATTGGTGGTCGGTTGCGACCGCAAGTGCTGCACCAAGATGTAACGCGCAGGGCCCAACTCGTCACCAGCCTCGGCCAAAGACTGGGTGCCGCCCTCACCCGCCGCACAGCGCTAGAACGCGACGCGCTGAAGCGATCCGAGCAGCGCTTGGCCCTTGCCAGCCAACGCTTGCAGGCAGGCCTTAGCCGCAGCCTAGAAGCTAAGACGCGCCATCTGGCTGGCCAATCGAGCTTGTTAGAGGCTTTGTCCTACCGCTCGGCTTTAGAGCGTGGCTTTGCTGTGGTGCGCACCGAGAAAGGTGTGGTGGTGCGCGCTAAATCCGCCATCAAGGCTGACGCGCGTCTAACTCTAACCTTCCTCGATGGCGACGTGAAAGTCCGCGCCAGTGACGGGCCGGTTCAAGGCAGCTTGTTCGACTAAGCTGCGTCCAACAGGTTTAGCAAAGCCTCTGCTGCCCGCTCTGCCGCTGGCGGATCATGGCGGCCCATTTTGTCGAGGGCCAAGGCTTGCGCACTCACTTGGTCTTGCGCGGCCTTTGGATCATACAGAAGGTTAGAGGCCGCTTCTGCCAAGGCCTCTGGCGTCAAGCCGTTTTGCACAAATTCAGGGATCGCCATCCGCCCGAGAGCAATGTTAAGCAAGCAGATGAAGCGGCTCTTCAGCAAGAAGTTCAAAATAATAAAGCCGCTGATTGCGCCCAGGCGATAGCCCAGCACCATGGGCGTTTCTTGCAGGGCTACTTCCGTCGTAACCGTGCCAGAGCAGGCCAGCGCGACATCGCCAGCGGCAAATGCATCAAGTTTTTCATCCTCGCCCACCAATGTGTGCGGGAAGGTCCAGTTCGCCGCGCGCGCCTCCAAGCGCTCAGCCACATTCGGTGCCAGAACGGCTACCACATGAACGAGGGGGTCTTTGCTACTGATCAGCGCCGCCGCCCCTTCCAGAGCCGGCGCGACGCGTTGAATTTCCCCACCGCGTGAGCCCGGCAGCAAGAGAACAATCTTTTTGTCTGCCAATCCATGGCGTGCCCGAAACCCTGCGCCATCGCCTTTCCCAGCCCGCGCAATCGCAGGATTACCGATAATCGTGACGGGCAGACCCGTGCCTTCATAGAAGGGCACTTCAAAGTCATGGATACAGAATAAGGCGTCATAGACCTCGGCAACGGTCTTGGCGCGGCCGGGACGGGTAGCGAACACTTGGGGGCCAATCATTTTGATCAAGCGGGCTTGTGGGACCCTTGCGCGAATTGCTTTGGCGGCGCGCAACGTAAAACCCCAAGAATCGATCAACACAACGGCATCAGGCTGAAAAGCTTCTGCGGCAATCCCCGTTTCTTCTGCCCTCACATTGACGGTTTTCAGTGCCGCCAAGCCTTCAGTCAGGCCCAGAACAGAAAGCCCCTCAATCGACACAGCGCTTTGTATGCCTTGGCTGGCAAACTTCTCGCCGCCAACGCCAGCGATGACCAGATCAGGCCGACGGGCCCTGAGAGCTTGGACGAGTTCCGCGGCCAGCTCATCACCGGATGGCTCACCGGCTACAACAAAGACCCGGAAGGGTTTCATGACTGGGTATCCACTTGAACGCCCAGAATGAACAGCCCTGCTTCTTCTGCGGCTGCGATCACATTGTTACGGTCGATAATCAGAGCGCCACCCGCCTCAACCACAATACCGGCGAGGCCTGCTTTTGAAGCCCCCTCCACCGTTTTGACCCCGATGGTTGGAAGATCGACGCGGCGCTCTTGATCGGGTTTAGCGCGCTTGGCCAAGACCCCGCATCGTGCCGCTTTGGTACCGCGAATATGGGTGGAGAGATCATACACCCGCGCCAGCATGCGATCGGTTCCCTCTTGCGCTTCAACCGCCAGAACCAATCCATCCACCACGATGGCACCTTGACCAATATCAAGTCGACCGATTTCAGCCGCAATGGTCATGGCCTTGTTTGCGTCTTCAAGTTGGGCTTCGGTTGGTTCTGCGCCCGCGATCAAGCCAACTTCAGCCAACAGATTAGCCAAGACCTCATCTGTGCCGACGATGGCAAAGCCTTCGCGCTCAAACTCAGCCAGCACGGCGCGCAGCAAAGCATCATCGCCTTTGCGCATTTCGGCCATGATACGCGGCAAGGCCAGCGCGCCCCGCAAGTCTGGCTTGAGGGTGGAAAAATCAGGTCGATTAACAAGACCGGCAAACACCAGAGCATCCACGCCATCGGCTTTGAGGGCCTTCATGCGCTCGCCAAAATTGGCCAAGGCGCATTCGCTACCCGGAAACAAGGTAAGGCGCGGGTCGCACATGCCCTTGATCCGGCTGACATGAACCGGCATGCCAGAATCGCGGCAATGCTGAGCAAGGAGGACAGGCAAGTCCCCTGCCCCGGCAATAATGCCCAATTTTGAAAATGCGCGCATGTTGTCCCTTTGGGTCCGTCAGCCTCCATGTAGGAGGTCTTAGCGTTCCGCGCTACAAATCCCGCGTTTGGAAGTGCCGTTCAAGAAGTCCAGCATGGCCTGAACCTGTTCGTTATCTTGGAAACCTTCGCTAACATCCGAGATTCGGTCCTGAAGGGGCGTGACATCATCGCCAAACAGCATGTCAAACGCGGCTAAAATATCGCGGATTTGAGCTGTAGAGTTGCCCCGCCTCTTAAAGCCCACAATGTTCAGGCCTTTCAGATGCGCCGGGTTTCCATTTGCCATGGCGAAGGGGATTACATCGCGTGTGACCAAGGCCAAAGCACCGATAAAGGCGAAGGTGCCAATGCGCGTCCATTGATGCACGGCTGCCAAGCCACCAATATAGACGCCCTTGGCCAAATGGGCATGGCCGCCCAAGGTCGCGCTGCGGGCGAGGATACAATTATCTTCCACCACACAATCATGGGCGACGTGGGAATTATCCATAAAGTAGCAGCCATCGCCAATCTTAGTCAGGCCCTGATCGCGGGTTGAGCCCCTATGCATGGTCACATGTTCGCGGATCACACAGGACGCACCAATGACAAGCTGGGTATCGCTATCCTGATACGGATGGATCTGAGGCGGGCCACCCAAAACGGCAAAGGGCCAAACTTGCGTATTAGCGCCGATTGAGACCCGACCATAAGTCGTAACGTTGGAGACTAAATGGGCATCCGGGCCAATGGTGGTTTGCCCTGAAATAAAGCAGAAGGGGCCGATTTTGGCCCCGTCATGAATGATGGCGCCCTCTTCGATGACGGCGGAAGGATGGATCGTCGCACTCATGCCAAATCTACTTTCATGGCAGCCCATTCCGCCTCGCAGGCCAATTGGCCATCCACTTCTGCTTTACCGGCAAATTTGTAGATATTGCGCCGGCCCAGTAGCACTTCGACATGAATGTTCAGTACGTCGCCTGGCCGAACAGGGCGACGGAACTTGGCATTATCGACCGACATGAACATGATCCCCGCCGTTTTCGCGTCAACCTTCAAGGTCTTGGACATCAAAACCGCACTGGCTTGCGCCATGGCTTCAATCTGCAACACGCCGGGCATTAGCGGGCGGTTAGGGAAATGGCCCTGAAAGAAGGGCTCGTTCGCCGTCACGCATTTGATCCCACGAATGCTTTGGCCTTCGACATAGTCGAAGCACCGATCAATCAGCAGAAATGGGAAGCGATGCGGGATCAGGCGTTCAATTTCGTCACAATCAATGATGTCGCTCATCTTCATTCCCCGCCCTTCGGGCTTGTTTGTGGTTTTGGGTTGACCAGTCGCTTGAGGACAACCGATTCTCGCATCCATTGTCGCAGCGGTTTGGCCGGATAGCCACCCCATGCTTGCCCAGCGGGGACCGATTCCAAAACGCCGCTTCCAGCAGCAATGACCACGCGCTCACCGACGCGAATATGGTCACCCAAGCCGACACGTCCCCCCATCATCACATTGTCCCCAATCTCACATGAGCCAGAGATCCCACCGAAAGCGGCAATCACTACACCGAGCCCAAGCTGACAATTATGCGCGATTTGTGTGAAATTATCGATCTTACAGCCGATCCCCAACACGGTGTCGCCAAAGGCGCCGCGATCAACAGCACAAAGTGAACCAATTGACACATCATCTTGCAGGATCACCCGTCCCAATTGAGGCACATCGACGGGACCAGAGGCCGTAGGGGCAACACCAAAGCCGACCTCACCGATAACACTGCCCGACGAAATGGTGACGCGGTCACCGATTAAGGCACAATAAATCACAACATTTGCGCCAATTCGGCAATTGCGGCCAATTGCGACACCTGGTCCGATGACAGTGTTAGGCCCGATCGTGGTGCCTTGCCCAATCTCAACTTCTTCGCCAATAACCACACCTCGGCCAATCACCACATCGGCTTCCTGCTTTACCGAGGCAGGCACGGCCAGCGCTGTCGGGTCAAAGTCGCGCCGCGAGACCAGCGCGGCTGCGGCGGCTGCAAACACCGCACGCGGCTCTTTAACGATCAAAGGGGCAACGCCGGAAGGCAACAGTGCCACATGCTCCGCTCGGACCAAACAGGCCCCGGCCCCAGTCTCAATCGTCGACTTGCCTTTAGCTGGTCCCTGACAGAAGGCTAGATCCCCGGCTTGAGCTTGATCGAGGGGGGCACAGCTGATCAGTTCTAAGTCAGGGTCAAAGCCTGCGGGTAACTCAGCCTTCACGATCTGGGCCAATTCACGCAGCCGTTTTGGCCCAAGGAGCCTATAGAAGCGCGGATCAATCATCATTTAGGCTCCGAGTTGGATAATCTAAGTCCCTATAAGCGAATTATCGCGGGACCACGCAAGCCTGACACGCAGGATAGAAAACGCGGCCCCCAAGTAGAGGACCGCGTTTTTGCGTAATGGTTGTTTGCTGCGCCTAAATCTGCCCTTCTGAAGGGCAGAAAATGCGTTACGGACGCCTTGGCGCTGCTGCAGGTGGACGCGCTGGCAGAGGTGCGCCAGCTGCAGCCGCTGCTGGTGCGCCAGCCGCTGCAGGTGCCGCTGCGCCGCCTTGCGTTGGCAAAGTCGCACGAACAACGTTGATTGTCTTGGTCGTGGCATTGAGGCGCGTGATCAAGTCAGCGGTCATGTCAACGCCGGGGATGAAAGCTTCAACTTGATTGGCTGAAATGGCGATCAAGCCATTGCGGGCCACCAGGGTTTGCTGCAGTGCAGGTGCAATGGCCTTGTTGAAGGCGTCAATCGCGTTGCGCTCGGTCAATTGCATGACTTGGCTCAAACGCTCTTGCTTCTGTTGGAATTCATTGTTGAGGCGTTGGAAGGCTTCTTGGCGCTGACGGCCTGCAGCACTTTGCGAGTCTTGCACCGAGCTCGTCAAAATCGCGCGCAATTCAGACTCAAGCTGACGCTGATCTGGCTCCAACTCGCGATTGATTTGATCGCGAATGGCTTTCAGCTTGTTGGACATATCCTGGCCAGCCAAGCTGTCTTGGATGAGGCCACCGAGGTCATAGACGACAACTGGGCTCAATACAGCAGGCGAACCAGCTGGGCGTGCTGGGGCTGGAGCTGCAGCAGCAGGTGCTGGAACTGGAACCGGCGTTTGAGCTTGAGCTGCACTTGCAGCCAACAAGGCTGCAACGCCAGCCATGAAATAGTGTGCTTTCATAGAAGTTTCTCCTGGAACATTGAGGGCGAGCAGCCCTAGAAATTAGTCGCTGTTGAGAAGCGGAAGGTTTCAGCTTTGTCGTAGTCTTGCTTCATAAATGGGTTTGAGAAGTCAAAACGAACAGGGCCGAATGGGGAAACCCAGTTAACAGACAAGCCAGCAGAAGCGCGCAAGGCCAATCCATCTCGGGTGTTTTGATAGGTGCCGTAACTAATGTCACCCTTTACTTTGTCGACTGGATCAAGGCCGCCGAGGGTGCCGACATCCAAGAACAAGGCTGCAGAAATACCATAGGATTCTGGCAGCGGCGTTGGAACGGTCAACTCAAACGAGGCAATGCCATAGGTCTTGCCGCCCAATGCGTCACCATAAACTGTCCGAACCGTTTGGGATAAGCCGTTGGGTTGCGTTGTATCGGCATCACGGACAGAGAAGACCGTGCGCGGGCCAATACCGGCAATTTCGAAGCCACGGAAGCTTTGCCCGCCCTTAAAGAAGCGGTCGTTAACGCGGATCGTGTCGTTATCCCAGCCTGCGATATGGCCGGCAGACAAAGTGGCACTGGCGCGCCAGCCCGGGAACAGCCCGCGATAGACCCCGCCGTTGAATTCACTGCGGTGGTATTTGACCCCAGTGCCGATGCCGGCAAAATCTTGGCTGAGCGAGATGTCAAAGCCACGTGTAGGCCGACGGGGATCGTTGCGCCGGTCCCAGTTAAACGAATAGCCCGCCAGCGAGGTCGTCGTTTTGCCTAACGAACGACACAGCGCACTTGCATCCAGCAAGGGCGTACCGTCGGCATTGAAGCAGGACACAGACGGAATTTCATTGGTGTCATTCCGGTACGTATAGCGCAGGCCCAAGCTACGATCTTCGGCCAGCGGGAACCCACCACGCACACCAAAGCCCGTGGAGTTGGTCAGGAAGCCTGCTTCGCGCAGATAATCTTGCTCAACCGAGAAAACGTCGATCCCCGCTGCAATATTGCGACCCATAAAGCGCGGCTCGGTAAAGCGGATGTCGATATTCCTCGTGCGCGAGCTGGTTTCCACGCGGAAGCGCAAGAATTGGCCCCGGCCGCGCAAGTTTCGCTGCGAGATTGAAACCGCAAAATTATAGGCTTCTTGCGAGGCATAACCGACACTGAAGGCCAATTCGCCAGTGGCTTGCTCTTCAACTTTGACTTCCACAACCGTACGGTCGGGCAGCGAGCCGGGCTTTTCTTCAATCTCGACTTCTTTGAAGAAGCCCAAAGCTTTCACGCGGTTCTTAGAGCGGTCGATCAAGACGCGGTTGAAGGCGTCGCCTTCGGCTAAGCGTAGTTCCCGACGAATGACTTGATCAAGTGTCGCGGTATTGCCGATCACATCGATCCGCTCAACATAAACGCGCGGGCCTTCGTCGACATCAAAGACAATATTGACCTTACGGTTATCGCGATCAGCCGTTTCACGCGGGCGTACGTCCACGAAGGCATAACCCGATGAACCGGCGGCGAAGGTAATCGACTCAATCGCCTTTTCCACCAAGTCCCGCTCAAACATCGCGCCAGAACGGATCGGCACAAAGGCGCGGAGAACTTCGCCGCTTAGCTTAGAATTCTTGGTGTTTACCGTGATGTCGCCAAACGTGTATTTCTGCCCCTCTTCTACCGCATAGGTGACGAAGAAGTCCTTTTGATCTGGCGTCAATTCGGCCACCGCTGATTTCACACGGAAATCATAGTGACCTTCATTGAGATAAAACTTGCGCAATTGTTCGCGGTCGTAATCCAGTTTGTCTGGATCATAATTGTCTTTGCTGGAAAAGAAGCGCCACCACTCAGACTCTTGGGTGACGACAACACTTTTCAGACGAGAATCCGAAAAAGCCTGATTGCCAATGAAATTGACTTTACGAATGCCCGTTGTGCGGCCTTCATTGATTTCAAAGATCAGATCGACGCGATTAGACGGCAGCACCTTAATCTTGGGCACGATATTGGCTGCAAATTTGCCCGACCGACGATAAACTTCCTGCATCCGACGAATGTCTGCCTGCACGCGGTTTTGGGTAAACCACGAGCGTGGCTTGATCTGGACTTCTTTCTCGAGCTTGTCCTTGGTAACCGCACTATTGCCCTCAAACAGCACTTGGTTGACGGTTGGGTTTTCGGCAACCTTCACCACCAAGGTTTGGCCGCGCTGCTCAAATTCCACGTTGGCAAAAAAGCCGGTCGCAAATAGCGTTTTTAGAGCGATGTCGATCCGCTCCGGGCTAAAGGCCTCGCCGGGTTGAATGGCAACATAGGCCAGCACCGTCGCTGCCTCGATGCGTTGATTGCCTTCCACCGCCACACTTGTGATGATTTGCGGGGCCGCAGCTTCGCTGAACTCGCCCACCTGTTGGGCAAAGGCCATCGGGCCATAGCACGCACTTGCTGCAAATGCAGCAGCGCCGCCAATCAGCAGACGTTTAATTGATGCCATACAGGAGCCCGTTAAACCTTGTTGCACGCGTGCCATGGAGGTCACGCCCGAGTTTCAGAAGTGGTGGATAGACAATTTGGCACAGCAATCCTAGCCCGCGGCGACAAAGCCTTTCAGCGCATTGAATAAACCTGCCCTGTCGAGATCTTGGAAAGTCGCAAAAACGAATAAACTCAAGATACAAACAAGACCAACTTGAAAGCTGACTGCCTGCACTTTTTCAGGGATCGGCTTTCCACGGATAGCCTCAGCCGCATAAAACACCAAGTGCCCACCGTCGAGAACTGGCAGCGGCAGCAGATTCATGAAGCCCACAGCAATGGAAAGGACTGCCGCAAGTCGTACCAAACCGATACCGACTGATTCGGCGACCTTTACAGCGTCGGCATCAGGGCCGGCACTTTCCACCGAATTTTCTGTGACTTTACCAGCGATCTGGTAAATTCCCAATGGGCCACTCAAGTGGCCTGCCGACATGGCACCGCGCAACAAGGCAGTAATAAAATTCACCTGCGTGCTGATGATTTCGCCTGTCTGTTCGCCACCGCGTACCACCGCTTCAATCGGATTATAGGTGCGAAGCTCAATTGTATCCTTGGTGAAGCGGGTTTCAATGCCCAACAGGCCCTGCGTTTCAGTATCGCCAAAGGGGGTCTCGCGTTCGACGACTTTCGGCGTGACGTTGATGGGAATTTCGGCACCATCCCGCTTTAACAGGAGACGCATTTCCTTGCCGCCAGAGACCATGATGGCGGTCTGCAATTCAACAAAATCATCGATCCGACGGCCATTGATCGCCACAACCTCATCACCAGCCTTTAGCCCGGCGGCAGCTGCGGCACCATCAGGAAGCACCTTCGAAATCAGCGGGCGTTGAATGACTTCACCGAATATCGCAAAGAAAATCGCAAACACCGCAATCGCGAAAGCGAAATTGAAAGCAGGGCCTGCAGCCGTCACAGCAGCGCGAACGCCCACAGGCTGCGCATGGAACAAACCACTGCTTTTGTCGGCCTTGGGTTGGGTGGAATCAGGCTGGGACGCTGCATCCTTATCGCCTTCAAATTTGACGTAGCCACCCAAAGGCAAGGCTCCGATCCGCCACCGCACGCCTGTCTTCGCGGTCCATGCGAGAAGCTCAGGACCAAAGCCAATCGAAAACGATTCGACCTTGACCTTGAACCAACGTGCGACTTGGTAGTGACCAAATTCGTGCACGAAAACCACGAGGCTCAAAACCGTCACAAAGGACGCGAGACTGATTGCTATGCCACCAATATTTTCTAACATCTCACCATGAACTCCGGCCTAGGATACGCATATGTCTCAGCCTAAACTGAGACCAACTTGCGTTTCGCAATGTTTTGCACGGCGATGCTACGGCCCGCTTCATCAGCAGCATAGACATCATCCAAGTCTCCCAAAGCAGCATCCATGCCAAGGCGGCAGGCTTCATCCATGGTTTCCAACACGATTGCGGCAATTTCTGGAAAGGAAACATTACGATCCAGAAAGGCTTGCACAGCCACTTCATTGGCCGCGTTCAATATTGTGGGGGCTGCACCGCCTTTTTGCAGCGCGCTGCGCGCAAGACTAAGCGCAGGAAACCTTTCCAAATCAGGTACTTCGAAGTCAAGTTTCGCAATAGCTGCCAAGTCCAACCTCGGCGCGGAAGTCACCAATCGTGCTGGCCAAGCCAAAGCATGGGCGATCGGGATACGCATATCAGCTGCACCTAATTGTGCTAAAACACTGCCATCTTGATACGCCACCAAGCTGTGGATAACCGATTGCGGGTGGACCAGCACATCGATTTTGTTTTCAGGCATCCCAAAAAGAAGCGCTGCTTCGATCAGTTCCAAGCCCTTGTTCATCAAAGTGGCACTATCAACAGAAATTTTCTGTCCCATAGACCAATTGGGGTGAGCGACCGCCTGCTCTGGCGTTGCTGCGGCAATCGCTGCTGCGCTCCAAGTCCGGAAGGGTCCGCCCGACGCAGTTAGAATCAGTTTCTCTACCCGGTCCGATTGGTCCAGGACTTGGAAAATCGCATTATGCTCGCTGTCCACAGGCAGGATGGAGCCGCCACCATCGCGCACCGCTTTTAGGAACACCGATCCAGCACAGACCAAACACTCCTTATTGGCCAAAGCAATGGTGGCCCCACGCTTGGCTGCTGCCAGTGTCGGTGCCAGCCCAGCGGCCCCCACAATGGCTGCCATCACCACATCGGCAGGCCGCGCTGCAGCCTCTACTACGGCTTCAGGTCCAAGGCCGATTTCAATTTTGTGTCCAGCCAAAGCGGCTTCGAGCTGGGGGCCAAAGCGGCCGTCACTTAAGGCAACAAAGGTCGCACCCGTAAGAATTGCCTGTTCGGCTAAGCCTGCCCAATCCCGGTTGGCGGTCAGCGCGATTACGCGGTAGGCATCATCCTGTCCCGCGGCGCGAGCCCGCGCATTGGCCTCCATCACCACATCTAAAGTGGCTAAACCAATAGAGCCCGTGGCCCCCAAAATAGTCAAAGATTTCGTCATGTTCCCGTCAGCATAGCGTGCAAACCAGGAATCACCAGCAAAATGGCCACAAAGCCCAAGGCCGCGGCTAAATGCCCATCCAGTCGATCCAGCACCCCGCCATGACCCGGAATGACGCCTGATGCATCCTTTACCCCATAGTGACGCTTGGCCAAGGATTCCAATAGGTCACCCCCTTGCGAAACGACGGCCAGTAGCCAGCCCACCAAAGCCCAGGCAATCGGATTGGCACCCGTGAATAATCCATACAGACCGCCTGCCAAAATCCCTGCTGCCGTGCCACCGAGCGAGCCAGACCAGGTCTTATTCGGACTGATGAGTGGAAATAATTTTGGTCCACCAACAACCCGGCCAACCAGATACGCCATAGAATCCGTCGACCAGACGATTGCGAACAGACCAAACATCAGGCTGCGGCCGATATCATCCTGTCCTCGCAAACCAGCGAGTGCCCAACCAGACAAGGCGAGATAGACTGACCCAGCCATCGCTAGCCAGCCAAACTCACGCGGTGAGCGTACCAGTGTCAAAAAAAAGCCGAAAGCCGCCACAGCTTCATAAGTGCGCGGCAGAAGCACAAAGCAAAGTCCACATAGTGCGGCTATTACCGAACGAGGAACGAGATCGACTGCCTTCGGCGAGATCATTCGCCCCCATTCAAAAGCAACCGCGGCCATGACGGTTGCTGCGAGAAGCGCCCAGCCAATTCCGCCAAACCATACGCCCGTCAAGCTTAGCGCAACCATCACCAAAGCCGAGACAAAGCGGACCCTCAGGTCTCCCCCCAGTTTGTCGGCTGCTAAGCCAATGGAAAAAGCAGATTGTTTTCGGTCATGCCCCGGCGCTGAATTCAAGGTTAAACGCCTCCGTAACGACGGTTTCGCTTAGCAAAGACGCGAAGAGCTTCTTCTACTTGCGGTCGGCCGAAGTCTGGCCAGAGCGTGTCAAAGACTAGAAACTCGGCATAGGCAGACTGCCAGATGAGAAAATTCGATAGGCGTTGTTCGCCGCTGGTGCGGATCACCAAATCCGGGTTAGGCCAGTCACGGCTGGGCAGGAATTGTGTGATTGTATCAGGACCAATGGTGGCGGGATCAAGCAAGCCTGCCGCCACTTGGCGCGCGATTTCTTGGGTTGCACGCGCGATTTCAGCTTGGCCACCATAATTGAAGGCGATAACCAAGGTCATGATGGTATTGCCTTGAGTCTGTTGTTCCGCCTGATCCATCAAGGTCAGGATATCAGCTGGCACGCCCTCGCGCTCACCCAGTACACGGATCCTAACTCCCGCACGATCAAGGCGCGCCAGATCCGAACGAATAAAGCCACGCAATAGTCCGAACAGGGCTTCAATCTCTTCCGGTGGCCTACGCCAGTTCTCGGTCGAGAAGGCATAGACAGTCAGAACCTCGATGCCAAGATCGCCAACCGCTTCAACCGTGTTGCGCAGGGCTTGAACACCGGCTGAATGCCCAAAGGCGCGCGGCATACCCCGGGCGGTTGCCCAGCGGCCATTTCCATCCATTATAATGGCGATATGACGCGGGCGCGCACCTTCTCCGTCATCGCCACGTGGCGAGAGATGATTGGCGGCCTTTGAGGCCCAGTCGGCGAGCGCCCCGGCCATCCTAGACTTGCATAATCTCATCTTCCTTCGTCTTCACGGTCTGGTCGACCTGCTTAACGAAGGAGTCGGTTGCTTCTTGAACTTGGGTGGAGAGCTTCTTCAATTGATCTTCGCTGATATCGCCATCTTTTTCTGACTTCTTCAGCTGCTCCATCGCGTCACGGCGCACATTGCGGATCGCTACGCGTGCGGCCTCCGCGTATTTCCCCGACAATTTGACGAGTTCGCGGCGGCGCTCCTCGTTTAAAGGCGGGATGGGAACGCGAAGGGTCATCCCGTCCACCACAGGGTTAAGGCCAATGCCGGCATTGCGAATGGCCTTATCGACCACATTCACCATGGACTTTTCCCAAACTGTAACGGTCAGCAAACGCGGCTCCGGCGAGGAAATCGCACCCACTTGGTTCAAGGGCACCATGGCCCCATAGGATTCCACCATCACAGGCTCCAACAAATTGACGTTGGCCCGGCCAGTGCGCAGACCTTGAAAATCGTTCTTCAAGGCCGTGATTGCGCCTTCCATTCGGCGTTTGGTGTCTTGGATATCAAATGTCGGCATGGTTTAGTTGTCCGTTATGACGGTGCAGACTCCGGTGCCAGCAAGCACCTCGGCCAAGCGCCCGGGTTGACGAATATTGAAAACGATAATGGGAATATTGCTGTCGCGCATCATCGATACGGCAGAGGCATCCATCACTTTTAAGTTTTTTGCTAGGACGTCGGTATAGGACAGCTTGTCATAGCGGGTCGCTGTTGGGTCGGTCTTGGGATCGGCGGTATAGACGCCATCCACCCCAGTGCCCTTTAACAAGGCATCACAGCCCATTTCAGCGGCGCGCAGGGCGGCACCGGAGTCGGTTGTGAAAAATGGACTGCCGACGCCTGCAGCAAAGATAACAATCCGGCCTTTTTCCATGTGACGCATCGCCCGGCGACGGATGTAAGGCTCACACACCGTCTGCATCGGAATAGCGGATTGAACGCGGGTATGAACACCAATGCTTTCGAGCGCCCCTTGCAGCGCCAGTGCATTCATGATCGTGGCCAACATGCCCATATAATCGGCCGTTGCACGTTCCATCCCTTTGGCAGCGCCAGAGATGCCACGGAAGATGTTGCCGCCCCCAATGACCAAGCAGAGCTCAATACCAGAATCACGCGCGGCTTTCACATCGCGCGCAAACCCAAGACAGGTTTCTTGATCAATCCCAAACTGACCATCGCCCATGAGGGCCTCGCCCGAAATCTTGAGCAAAATCCGGCGCGGCTTCTGGTCCTTTGGATTGGCTACTTCATTCATTTGGCTGCGTCTCCCAGCTTTCGACAGGCCTTAACATGACTCGCCCGAAAGCATGCAGGCAGGTCTTCTGACAGACCAAGGGCGGCACGCCAAGCATGCCGCCCTGTTTCTTGTCAGCAAAGTGTTATCTTTCACTTTGCCGTTTTCCGTCTATCTAGCAATCACGGCCAGAAAAGTAAGATTCTTTGGCTCAAGTACCGCTTAAAGCGGCAACTTCTGCGGCGAAATCGTCTTCTTTTTTCTCAACGCCATCGCCCAGCTTGAACATCGCAAAGCCAGTGACTTCCGCGCTGATCCCAGCAGCTTTGGCCGTTTCAGCAACAAAGGCTGCAACAGTCTGATCTGGATTCATGACGAATGGCTGCTGCAAAAGCACCACTTCTTCATAGAACTTGCGGATCCGGCCTTCGATCATACGTGCGATCACGTCATCCGACTTACCGCTTTCGCGGGCTTGCTCGGTCAGAACTTGACGCTCGCGCTCAACCACAGCTGGGTCGAGATCGTCAGTCTTCAGCGACAAAGGTGCGGTCGCAGCAATGTGCATCGCGACCTTGCGGCCGATGTCATTGGCAACAGCAGCGTCACCGCCAGTTTCAACGCCAACCAACACGCCGATGCGGCCTAGGCCTTCACCAGTTGCAGTGTGGATGTAAGAAGCCACAACGCCTTGGTTGACCGATACTTTGGCCATACGGCGCAAAGTCATGTTTTCGCCAATGGTGGCGATCAGATTGGTCACATAGTCGTTGACAGTGCCTTCACCTGCTGGCGAAGCGGCTGCACCCAAAGCTTCCAAACCGTCAAAGCCATGAGCCAATTTGGTGATGCCGCTGACGGCTGCTTGGAACTGCTCGTTGCGCGACACGAAGTCGGTTTCAGCGTTCAGCTCGACCAACACACCGGTGTTGCCTTCAACATAAACGCCAACCAAGCCTTCAGCCGCCGCACGGTCAGCTTTCTTAGCAGCCTTCGAAAGGCCTTTTGCACGCAACCAGTCAATCGATGCTTCGATGTCACCGTTGTTTTCGGTCAGCGCTTTTTTGCAGTCCATCATGCCGACGCCGGTCTTCTCGCGAAGATCCTTAACGAGGGCAGCCGTAATCTCGGCCATAATCGCCTCCAGGGTAGAGTGTTTGTTGGGTCCGCCTTGGCCTGTGTCAGCACAAACCAAGGCGGGAATTTTTAAGCTTCAGCAGGAGCTTCAACGTCGCCATCAACCGATTCTGCGACAGCTTCTTCCGTGATCTGAGCCAATACAGGCTCAACTGGGTTTTCCGCGGCACCCAGATCCACGCCCGAAGACGATTGACCTTCGGCCAAGCCATCCAAAGCTGCGTCTGCAATCAGGTCGCAGAACAATTGGATGGAACGCGCAGCGTCATCATTGCCTGGGATTGGGAAGTCGACTTCGTCGGGATCGCAATTGCTGTCGATCATCGCCGCAACTGGGATACCCAATTTCTTGGCTTCTTTGATCGCAATCGCTTCCTTGTTGGTGTCGATTACGAACATCAAGTCAGGAATACCGCCCATGTCGCGAATCCCGCCGAGCGAACGCTCAAGCTTTTCATATTCGCGGGTCAGGTTCAGAATTTCTTTCTTGGTCAAACCAGCAGGAGCGTCGCCTTGCACAATGGCTTCAACTTCGCGCATGCGGGCAATCGACTTCGAAATCGTCTGCCAATTGGTCAAGGTGCCACCCAGCCAGCGGCTGTTGACATAATATTGGGCGCAGCGCTTTGCAGCAGCGGCCACAGGGTCCGAAGCTTGACGCTTGGTACCAACGAACAAAACGCGGCCGCCCTTTGCAGTCACGTCACGGACGCGCAGCAAAGCCTGATGCAACAAAGGCACCGTTTGGCTGAGGTCGATAATGTGGATGTTGGCGCGCTCACCAAAGATGAAACGCTTCATCTTTGGGTTCCAACGGTGGGTCTGGTGACCAAAGTGTGCGCCCACTTCGAGCAATTGGCGCATGGTAAATTCTGGCACTGCCATAGTATTTCAATCCTTTTTCCGGCTAGCCTCCGCGAGCAGGAGCGGTCTCGGATGAGAACCGCGCCGGATGGACGAACGACCCCTGCCCCATCCCCAAAGGAATAAAAAAGGGTTCGCGCGCCGCGAGCTCGCGTGCGTGATGGCGGTCATGTAGGAGCAATGCCCTCAAAACTCAAGGCTTGTGGGCAGTTGGGGGTGCAAACACCACCCCCGCCCCTTAGCCCATTTCCGCAGCCAGGAAGGCCGCAGCGCGGCGGGCACCTTTGAGGCGTTGTTCGGGGGTGGACCAATCGCCATTGACGACCATTTTGCCGTCCGGCCGCAAGCGGAACAGAGCGGGCTGTTTTTGCACGGCGGCGACCAGCTTCATCGGGTCGGGCGCGGACTCTGGGCGGAAGGTTAGCACCGCCCCTTTTGGACCTGCATCGAGCTTGGCGATGTGAGCCTTGCGGCAGAGCGCTTTGACCCCCGCAATCTGGATTAACTGACGCGCTTCTTCGGGTAGCGGGCCAAAACGGTCTGCCAATTCCGCGGCATAGCTGTCGCGATCTGCATCGCTCTCCAGCTCACTCAAGCGGCGATAAAGCGACAAACGTACATTGAGGTCGGCTACATAATCTTCTGGGATCAGAACCGCGACACCGAGATTGATCGCGGGCGACCACGACCGGGCGGAGACGACTTCGCCACCATCTTGCAGGCTTGCCACCGCTTCTTCCAGCATTTGCTGATAGAGTTCGACGCCGACTTCACGAATATTGCCGGACTGTTCTTCACCCAAAAGGTTGCCACCGCCGCGCATATCGAGGTCGTGGCTGGCCAATTGGAAGCCAGCGCCGAGACTGTCGAGTGATTGCAGGATTTTTAGACGCTTCTCCGCGCTTGGCGTGATCGGCTTTTCCGCCGGAACCGTCAGATAGGCATAGGCGCGGGTCTTGGAGCGGCCTACGCGGCCACGCAATTGGTACATTTGCGCAAGGCCAAACATGTCTGCGCGCCAAGTGATGAGCGTGTTGGCACGAGGAATATCCAAACCACTCTCCACAATCGTGGTGGAGATCAGCACATCATAGACGCCTTCATAAAAGGCGGTCACGATCGGCTCCATCTGAGTTGGGCTCATCTGACCATGCGCGACCGCATAGGTCATTTCTGGCACCATTTCCTTCATGAAGCGCTCAATATCTTCAAGGTGCTCCACACGCGGGGCCACAAAGAAGGCTTGGCCGCCGCGATATTTCTCACGCAGCAAGGCTTCGCGGATCGTGATCGGGTCCCACGGCGTCACATAGGTACGCACAGCCAAGCGGTCGACTGGTGGGGTGGCGATGATCGACATTTCGCGGATGCCAGCCAGCGACAATTGCAAGGTGCGCGGGATAGGCGTGGCGGATAGGGTCAGCACATGGGTGTCGGTGCGCAATTCTTTCAGGCGCTCTTTGTGCTTCACGCCGAAATGCTGCTCCTCATCGACGATCACAAGGCCCAAATCGCGAATGGCGAGGTCCTTGGCGAAGATGGCATGGGTGCCAACGA
This sequence comes from Aquidulcibacter sp., assembly GCA_027532555.1. Lineage (GTDB taxonomy): Bacteria > Pseudomonadota > Alphaproteobacteria > Caulobacterales > Aquidulcibacteraceae > Aquidulcibacter > Aquidulcibacter rimovensis. Next base: position 37,444 of record JAPZTJ010000006.1, on the reverse strand, counting down.
CAATGTCAATCTTACCATCAGCGAGGTCGCGCTTGGTATCGGCGGTTTCTTTGGACCCCACCATGCGCGACAATTGCCGCACGCGGATCGGCCAGCCGCGGAACCGCTCGCTAAAGGTCTTGAAATGTTGGCGCGATAGCAGCGTGGTGGGGCAAACGACCGCCACCTGTCGGCCACTCATCGCCACGACAAAGGCTGCGCGCAAGGCAACTTCGGTTTTGCCAAAGCCGACGTCACCACAGATCAAGCGGTCCATCGGATGGCCAGCCGCCAGATCATTGAAGATGTCTTCAATCGCCGACAATTGATCGTCGGTCTCATCCCACGGGAAGCGGGCACAGAATTCATCATAATCGCCAGAGCTCGCCAAAATCGGCTCGGACACTTTAGCGGCACGTGCGGCGGCGATCTTGATCAGCGCCTCAGCCATATCTTTCAGGCGCTGTTTCGCTTTGGCCTTGCGCCCTTGCCACGCCACGCCGCCTAATTTGTCCAGAAGCGCGGTCGCATCTTCTGAGCCATAACGCGAGACGAGTTCGATATTCTCAACCGGCAGGAACAGCTTGTCGCCGCCAGCATAGATCAGCTCCAAGCAATCGTGCGGCGCGCCCTGCACGTCCAAGGTGCGCAAGCCTTCGTAGCGGCCAATACCGTGGTCGATATGTACCACGAGGTCACCAGCCGAAAGGCTACCTGCTTCTAGAATAATGCTAGCCGCTTTTCGGCGCTTGCGCGCGCGGCCCAAGCGCTCACCCAAAATGTCCTGCTCAGACAGAATGGCATAGTCTTCAGCAACAAAGCCGCGCTCCAGCGGCAAGACGGCCAGACCAATCGCCCCCTTGGACATGAGGGCAATCGCATCGGCATTGGGCAGCGGGAACAAGGCGGCCATGCCATGTTCTTGCAACACATGGCCTAAACGCTCTGCTGAGCCTTCTGTCCAAGCCGCCAGGATGGGTTTTATGCCTTGGGCGGCCAAAGCCTCCACATGCTTGCGCGCCGCATCCCAAACATTGACGCCTTCGGTGGCGCGTTCGGTGGCGAAGTTACGACCAGCCTTGGCACCGCTTTCGATCAGTGCTTGACTGCCTTCTGCCTCTTGATAGGCGCTGAGGCGACGGACATCCCGGCTAGCAAGCATGCCTTCCAGTTCGGCGACCGTGGTATAGAGGCGCTCAGGTGGCAGGGGGTTATAGGGCGCGGAACCCTTGGGCGGCGGGATACGGCGTGCTTCGTAATAATCGGCTACTTGGGCAGCGCGCTCTGTTGAGGCGTCCAAGGCATGGGGATCGAGACTGATCAGGGCATCCTTGCCGACATAATCAAAAACCGTCTCCATATGTTCATGGAACAACGGCAACCAATGCTCCATGCCATTGCGGCGCATCCGTTTTGTAACCGCTTCATAGAGCGGGTCACCTTGGGCTGCGCCAAACAACTCCAAATAGCCGAGGCGGAAACGGCTGGCAGCAACGTCATCCAGAATGGCTTCAGAGACAGGGGCTAACACCACGCCCTGCAATTGATGGGTTGAGCGCTGGGTCTCTGGATCAAAGCTGCGGATGCTTTCCAGCGTATCGCCAAACAGGTCGAGGCGCACGGGCTCTGGCAGTTCCGGCGGGAATAAATCAATCACCCCGCCTCGAATGGCAAAGTCCCCACGCTCGCGCACGGTCGCCGTCCGCACATAGCCATTGGCGGCAAAATAAGCCTGAATGGCGCTGACATCGAGAATCTGGCCGGGTCTGGCCGAGAAGGACGCTGCGCGCAGCCTGTCCCTTGGCGCAACACGCTGAAGGAGCGCAGCCCCCGTCGTCAATACCAGTACCGGCGCATCGCCCTCTTTGCGCCGGATCAATTGGGTAAGGGTCGAAAGTCGCGTTGCGCTGATCTCAGGGGCTGGGCCCACGCGGTCATAGGGCAAGCAATCCCAAGCAGGCAGGCGCAGCACCGACAGGCTTGGTGCGTAAAAGCGAACTGCAGCCAGAAAGCTCGAAGCTTGGGCGTCGTCGCGCGCCACATGCAGTGTGACCCCGCCCCGCAGCAGAGCGGCACGCGCAATCAGCCCCGCATCATAGCCTTCAACGGCACCCGACACACGTAATGGACCAACGGCGTTGGCGAGGGTTTCGACAAGAGAGATCGGCATCGGGCGCTGTGCTTTTGAGGAGGATGGTCACGCGATATAGCGATCCCCTGCCCCCTTGGCGAGGGTCAGTGCTCAGTAGCCGTTGGGTCGTGCGTGACTTCAGCGGGCCGAGTAAAAGGCAGCCAGTTTATTGCCGTCCAAGTCCCGGAAATAAGAAAATTCGCCAAAGGCACCGCGCGGGCCGGGCTGGCCTTCACACGTGCCGCCCAATTCCAGAGCTTTGGCATGCAGGGCGCTGACCTGTTCGGAAGAATCGACTTGAAACGCCACCATGGTCCCGTTGCCAAAGGTCGCTGGCGCACCGTCATGCGGGCGGGTCACCATGAACATCGCTCCTTCGGTCAGACGATAAATCAAGCCTGCAGGGGTTGGCATCAAGGGCTTGCCACCAATTTCTGCTAGAAGCGCGGTGTAAAAGGCTGTGGCCTTGTCAAAATCATTGGTGCCAACGCACAAATAGCCGATTTTCGCCATGGTGTTTTCTCCCCTGTTGTTTGGACGAACTTGTGCGGCGCGCGGCATTCGGCGTCAAGCGGGCGACCCAAACAAATCGAGCTGTTGACACAGTCCTTCCATTGAGTTTTCGCAACTAGACCTGCGCATCAAGGCGCTGGCGTTGGAGGGAGGACCTTTCTATTGGGCCCCAACCAGCACGACCCCGACCAAAATGGCGGCGTAATGCAAGCCCGCTGCGGCCACGACATGGCCATGCCAAATCGCACGGCGGAACTTAAGACCCTTTGCCGCGTAGAAGATCGTACCAACCGAATAGACAACACCACCCGCCGCCAACAACCACATCGCAACCGCGGGAACTTCTTCAATCATCGGCTTAATGGCAATCACCACCATCCAGCCCAAAGCCAGATAGAGAAAGACCCAAATCGCTTTGCCAAGGCCCGGCAAGAACATTTTGCCCGCAATGCCCAAAGCCGCCAAAGACCAGACTGCAGTCGTCATGCCAATGGACCAAGCCCCGGTTAGAGCCTGGGTGGTAAAAGGGGTGTAGCTCGCAGCGATCATCAAGAAGATGCCAGCATGGTCGAGCCGGCGCAAAAACGGCTGCCAACTAGGTTTCGCAAAATTATAGGCCAGAGAGAACGCGAGCATGGCGATCAAGCCCAAGGCGTATATGGAAACCGCCGCGACTTTGCCCAACATCCCATTGCTTACGGCCAGACCCAAAGCGAGGCCGCCGCCAAACAAAGCCAAGGTTAGGCCTGCGATATGGACGATTAAGTCCGCCCGACGGGCCCATACACTGGGATAATGCTCAAGGTCTGTTGCCATCAGGTCAAGTATACAGATGTTTGTGTCATTCGTAAGGGTGCGACTCCGTCTCGCCCGTCAACTTGTCCGACGAATGGTTTCAACGGTGAAGCTCATCGCCTGCAGCGTTTCCATCACAGGTCCCCGATACTTTTCAGGAACCGGTACTTGGCCAACGATCCAATAATAGACGTCCCAGTCTGCTTGGTCGAGCAGGGCTTCAAAGAGGCTTAAGTCTTCTGAGCTGGCGTTGGCCAAATGCTGGTCGGCAAAGGTGCCCATCAAGAAATCATGTTCGCGGAACCCACGCCGCCAAGCGCGATAGCGCAACTGCTTGATCCACGTGTCGCGGTCTTCCATCAGATCTCTCCTGTCTTAGGATCTCATATAGCGCGCCAATCACATTCAAGCACACTTGACCGCAGTGCATTTGTACCGTTCGGTGGGGTTTCTGCAGGTCTCATTGGGCTGCGCTGCACTTTGGCGCACAAGACCTTCCAACGGGGATTAAACATGAGTGAAGCGCGCGGCCGGAAAACGATTTTTATTACCGGGGCTGGATCAGGCATTGGCCGAGCGACAGCCCACTATTTTGCTCAGCGCGGCTGGTATTGCGGGCTTTATGACGTCAATGCCGCGGGCATTGCCGAAACAGCGGCGGACATGCCGGTTGATTCCTATTGCACCGGCGTTTTTGACGTCCGTGAACGGCATGGGTGGAGCAATGCTGTCAGCCAATTTGGCGACGCAACAGGTGGGCGGATGCATGTGTTGTTCAACAATGCCGGGATCGGCAAGCACGGCTGGTACGAAGAAGTCGCCCAAGATGACGCCGACCTTGTGGTCGATGTGAATCTGAAGGGCGTCATGAATGGCGTCTATGCCGCCTTACCGCTTCTAGAAACAACGCCAGGTGCCCGTGTCATCAACACCGCATCGACCGCAGGACTCGTTGGCTCTCCTCGCCTTGCTGTTTATTCTGCGACGAAGTTTGCCGTTCGGGGTTTGAGCGAGGCTCTAGACGTTGAATTCTCGCGCAAGAATATTCGCGTTATCGCCTTATGCCCTTGGTTCGTCGACACCCCGATCCTTGATATGGTGGAAAAGGCTGGATCAAACTCGAAAGAGCGTCCTGCTATGGCCGGCATCGAAATCTACCCCGTCGAGATGGCTGCTGCACGAACGTGGGATGCGGTGCACGGGGATGACGTCATCGTCAAAGTCGGCAAAGCCGCCGACCGCGCGCATTTCTTCAGCCGCTTCTTGCCCAAATATCTCGCCAAGCAAATGCGCAAAAGCGTCTTGAATAGCTAACCCCCAAAACAAAATGCCCTCGCCGGAGACAGCGAGGGCATCTGATGGGTTGGAAGTCAAAATGGACTTCGTTTGGGTTTACCGCACGATCTGGCGGTAGAAGACATGGCCCCCAATGCTGGTGACGCGGCGATAAACGCGCGCCCAACTGGGGTCAACAAACGTGGCGTGGAAGTGGGTCGCACCGGGTGCTACACCGGGTCTCCACCCATCGACGACACGTTCCGCGATCTCATTGGCACGTTGCCATTGTTGACCACTTGGGGCGCGCTTCGCGCTGCACGCCCACGAGAATTGGCAAGTCCGTCCTGAACGCTGATAAACAACGCCACAGAAACTCTTTGGATATGCCTTTGAAGCCACCCGCGTTGCAACCACTTCAGCTACTGCTTCTTGGCCGCGAGGGGGCTCACCCTTCGCTTCATAGTACACTGCCTCAGCCAGACACCGTATCTGACGCGCACGGTCGAGCTCGGCCGTGTTGCGCTTCGATTGCGGAGTACCCTGGGATTGGGTCGTGGTAATGTCGGCATCAACCTGGGCATCTTCCACCACAGGTTCTGCATGAGCGATCGTGCTGAGGCATACGATCAAACACACAGTCCCTAGGACGGTCGCAGCATCACGCGCGAAGGTCCTAGAGAGGCCGGTCTGTCCCGACTTCATGAGTGGCTTTTAGCCCGGGGAGACCTATTTCGCAAACGCAGCAACGCAGTCGCACGCTGTAACTTTCGCGAAATTGGGGAAAAGTAACAGAATTAAGATAAGGGTTTTAGGTGCTTACGCAAGCGTTGCAATTCCGCATAGAGGGAATGCACAGGCTGTTTTTGGGTCGATTTGACCCTATCTCGGGGTTAATCAAGCTACGAATCTGACCGTGAAATTGGTCGAAAAAGTGCTTCTCAGCGACTTTGTTTCGCCTAAAATGAACCGTGTCATTTGGGCGCGGCGGTCGTTGGATTTGGGTTCACCGCCGTTGGGGCTTGGTTCCTTGGAACCCCATTTGCGGCGACGACGGCACTAATCCCAGCCAATTGGCGCAGGCGTTTGGCTTCTGCTGCATCGGCGCTCGCCAGATACGCGTCACGGGCGGCAAGGCTAGGCCAAGCGGCAACCACAAAGCGATCAAACACGGTGTCACCTTCCATGGCTGTAAACTGCCCGATGCCAGGCGCATTGACCAATTGCCCGCCAGAGCGCTTTACGCCGTCCACTAAGCTTCTAACGGCCCGGTCGGATGCGTCTTGTTCGGTAGCACCTTTGCCGGTAGGTCCAGTCATGACAATCAAAAAGCTAGCCCCTGCCCCTTCAAATGGCGTTGGGCCAGTTCCTTCGATGGCTACCACGCTGAACACACCGGCATTGTCGCGCTTGCGAATGGCGGTCCTGTAATCCTCCCCCCACCAGAAAGCATCAGCCCCGGCACGGGTGGGAAATTTGGCAAAGATTACAGAGCGATCTGTCCATGGCCCTTCTAGCCACGTAACGCCGCGCCCGGGTGCTCCGATGGCGAGATAATAGCCATCAAGACTGGCATAAATAGGTGGGAGTGAGGCGGCATATGCGCCGATCTTGGCGCGGTCTGTTGTTTTGCCAACAACAAGCAAATAGCCTGGATTTGGGCTTGGCGCGGCCTGCGCGGCCAATGCGCGGGGTAAAAACAATGCGGAGATCGCCATTCCCAAAGCGAGTAAGCGAAACCCGAGAGCTGAAGTCGCCAACTTTAGCACCATGACAAGAAGTCTCCCCGATAGCCGGGACACAGTCCTAGCGTTGCTGGAGAAGGGTATACTCTTTTGTCGGTTTGGAAAGGGTCCGGCGGTCGCAGGCCCCGCCAGCCTTCAAACCTAGTCGCGCAGCACGTAGCGGCGGTTGACGGGCTGGATTGGTCTTGCATTCATGGGGAACAAGGCTTGGAATGCCTCTACATCCTTTTTCGAAACCAAAATCGGCGTCGAAAGAACCGTCCACAAAACCGCTTCAGAACATGGCGGTGTGGTTAGCGATCCTTGATACCGATAAATGCCATTAATTGGCGCGATCATGCCGCGTTGCTCGATCATCCCGACGCTGACTGAACCCTCTTCCTTCGGGGCCTTTTCCATGATGGTCGAGAACAGGGAGTTCTCACCACCTGGCATCATCAAAACGCCGATAACGGCCAGTCTGCCTTCGGCATTTTTGTGCACGAAGTGGACTTCCATCGGATAATTGCGCCCATCGATTGTATGTTCAGAAGGGGTGTGGAAGTGGAATTGAAGTAAGTCAAACCGCTCGCCATCAATGGTGGCATAGCCGCCATCTTTGCCTTCGACTTGGATGGTGTGGCCATTATTGACGACGTTCCACGCAGCAGGCTTCCAATGCAGGGCGATATTGGAAACTTCAGCGTCTACGCCACCAGTTAAGTCGATTGGGGATTGTTCGAGACCTGAGGCGCAAGCCTTGTTTGCTTCGGCGATTTGGCCCCAATTGTCAGGCCCAGTTGAACCCTCATAACCCCAATGTGCGCCACCTTTTCCAGGGATTAAATTCGACAGAATGGACTTTTTCTCGCCCTCTGCCGCCGCGTGGGCGTCGGCTGTATCGTGGGCTGCTGGTGCTTCATGCTTTGCTTCTGCCGCAGCATGGGGGGCTTCGCCGCTCATCAGGGCTTTGGCGGTGCCAACACCGATAACGGCTACCAAAGCTACAATCCCAATACCTGCCAACACACGCTTCATGGCCGCATCCCTCGTCTTTACTGAAGACTATGCTTAACCAGAAGGCGTTAAGCTTTTCTCACTTTTTTGTGAGGTCGTCGTGAAAAGAAAAAATGCCTTCCTGCGCCTCAAACACCAAAAAGGCCCCGGATTGCTCCGGGGCCTTTTCAGTTTCGCGGGGTCAAAAGACCTTATTCGGTGCCGAGGTCGACGACGTCCATGCCAGCCACTTCGGCAGGCAGAGGCTCCATCGCGCTCTCTTGCTCGATCGCAGCATCGGCATCTTGATAGGCGGCAATCGCCTTCAAGCGGCGGAGTGCACCACCGGTACCGGCTGGGATCAGGCGGCCCACGATGACGTTCTCTTTGAGGCCTTCGAGCGTGTCGTGCTTGCCATTGACCGCTGCGTCGGTGAGGACGCGGGTGGTTTCTTGGAACGACGCGGCCGAGATGAAGGAACGGGTCTGCAAGGAGGCTTTGGTGATCCCCAGAAGCACAGGCTCTGCTGTGGCTTCGCGGAGGCCCAATTCCTTCATACGGGCGTTTTCATCGATCAGGTCAACTTCATCAATGGCGTCGCCCTTGATCATGTCGGTATCGCCTGGATCGGTGACTTCCACCTTCTGCAACATCTGGCGGACGATGGTTTCAATGTGCTTGTCATTGATACCCACGCCTTGGAGACGATAGACCTTCTGGATTTCTTCAACCAGATACTCAGCCAAAGCTTCCACGCCCAGAACCGCCAAGATGTCTTGAGGTGCAGGGTTGCCGTCGAGCAGATATTCGCCGCGCTTGATCCGGTCGCCATCTTGAACCGACAAGTGCTTACCCTTGGCGATCAGATACGTTGCGGGCTCCAGAGCCTCGTCATCGGGGATGATGAGCACTTTGCGCTTGTTCTTATAGTCCTTGCCGAATTCTACGCGGCCATCGATTTCGGCGATGATTGCGTGATCCTTCGGACGACGAGCTTCGAACAATTCGGCAACGCGTGGCAGACCGCCCGTGATGTCGCGGGTCTTGGCCCCACCGGTCGCAACACGCGACAGAGTGGCACCTGGCCCGATCAGTTCACCATCGGTGACCGACAAGATCGCATCGATTGGCAAGGTGTAGACAGCGTCTGCACCATTGGCCAATTTCACGAAGCTACCATCGTCGTTCAACAGAGCGACAGCAGGGCGCAGGTCATTATTGGCCTTAGCGCCACGCCAGTCGATCACGCGCTTGGACGAAATACCGGTCGCATCGTCCAACTCGTCACGAGCTGAGATACCGTCTACGAGGTCTTGCAGACGCACGCGGCCACCAACTTCGGTGACGATTGGGGTTGCAAACGGGTCCCAGTCGGCCAGACGCTGGCCGCGAACGACCTTAGTCTTGTCTTCTGCCCGGATGCGCGCCCCGAACGGAAGCTTGAAGGACTGACGCTCTTTGCCTTCGCCATCAAACACGGCGATTACCATGTTACGGCTCAAGCAGACCAGATCGCCATCATCGCGCTTCACCGTTGCACGGTTCATGAAGCGCACTTCACCGTCGAGACCGGCTTCCATGAAGCTGGTATCGGCCACCTGTGCCGCACCACCAATGTGGAAGGTACGCATGGTCAGCTGTGTACCAGGTTCACCGATCGATTGCGCAGCGATAACGCCCACCGCTTCACCGTGGTTGACGCGGGTACCGCGAGCGAGGTCACGGCCATAGCAGGTCGCGCACACGCCGTTGCGGGTTTCACATGTCAGAGGTGAGCGAACCTTAATGGTCTGGACGCCAGCTTTATCGATGGCGATGGCAATATCTTCATCCACATAGGTGTCTTGTGGGTAGATGACTTCGCCCGTTTGCGGATCAACCGCATCTTGCGCCAAGGTCCGGCCCAGAATGCGCTGTTCCAAGGAGACGATAACTTCCGCCCCTTCGGTGACAGCCCGCAACTCGATACCCATCGAGGTGCCGCAATCTTCTTCGGTGATGATGCAATCCTGCGCCACGTCGACCAAACGACGGGTCAGATAACCCGAGTTTGCGGTCTTCAATGCGGTATCGGCCAAGCCCTTACGCGCACCGTGGGTGGAGTTGAAGTATTCCTGAACGGTCAGGCCTTCTTTGAAGTTCGAGATGATTGGCGTTTCGATGATTTCGCCTGATGGCTTAGCCATCAGACCGCGCATCCCGGCCAACTGCTTCATCTGGTTCTTCGAACCACGGGCACCGGAGTGCGCCATCATGTAAACAGAGTTCATCTCCAAGGTTACGCCATCGCGACCTGGACGAAGCTTCGAGACTTCTTCCATCATCGCGTCTGCAACGCGGTCGGTACATTTCGACCAAGCGTCAACGACCTTGTTGTACTTCTCGCCCTTGGTGATCAGACCGTCCGAATATTGTTGCTCATATTCTTCAACGCTGGTCCGGGTTGCTTCAACCATGGCTTCCTTTTCAGGTGGCACAACCATGTCGGCCATGCCGAACGAAATGCCGGCCTTACAAGCTTCCTTGAAGCCCAATTGCATCATGCGGTCTGCAAAGATCACCGTCGCCTTCTGGCCGCAGAAGCGGTAGACTTGGTCGATGATGTTGGAGACTTCCTTCTTGGTCATCAACTGATTGACGATTGTTGGCGGCACCTTGGGGTGACGTGGCAACAGATCCGCAATCATGAAGCGGCCTGGGGTGGTGTTGATCGTCTTGGTGACAGGCTTGCCTTCATCATCGACGCCGACATAGCGCGCTTTGATCTTGGAATGCAGGGTAACAACACCCGCATCCAATGCAGATTCGATTTCGCCCAAGTCCCGGAAGGCCTTGCCTTCGCCGATTTCGCCATCACGTTCGATCGACAAGAAGTAGAGGCCCAAGACGATGTCTTGGCTCGGCACGATGATGGGCTTGCCGCTTGCAGGGCTCAAGATGTTGTTGGTCGACATCATGAGCACGCGGGCTTCAAGCTGGGCTTCAATCGACAATGGCACGTGTACGGCCATTTGGTCGCCGTCGAAGTCGGCGTTGAATGCGGTACAGACCAATGGGTGCAGCTGTATGGCCTTACCTTCGATCAATTTCGGTTCGAAGGCTTGGATGCCCAAGCGGTGCAAGGTCGGCGCGCGGTTTAGCATCACAGGATGCTCGCGGATCACTTCGTCGAGAATGTCCCAAACTTCAGGACGCTCTTTTTCAACGAGCTTCTTGGACTGCTTCACCGTGCTGGACAGGCCCTTGGCGTCCAGACGTTGGTAGATGAAGGGCTTGAACAATTCCAAAGCCATCTTCTTCGGCAGACCGCACTCATGCAGCTTCAATTCTGGACCAACGGTGATCACCGAGCGGCCAGAATAGTCGACGCGCTTGCCGAGCAGGTTTTGACGGAAGCGACCTTGCTTGCCCTTCAACATATCGGCCAAGGACTTCAGCGGGCGCTTGTTGGCCCCCGTGATGACGCGACCGCGACGGCCGTTGTCGAACAAAGCGTCGACGGATTCTTGCAACATGCGCTTTTCGTTACGCACGATGATGTCTGGCGCACGAAGCTCAATCAAGCGCTTCAAACGGTTGTTGCGGTTGATCACGCGACGATAAAGGTCGTTCAAGTCTGACGTTGCAAACCGGCCACCATCCAGAGGCACCAAGGGGCGCAATTCTGGTGGGATGACGGGGATGTTCGTCATGATCATCCATTCTGGACGGTTGCCAGAATTCATGAAGGCTTCGATCAGCTTCAAGCGCTTCGCGAGCTTCTTTGGCTTCAGCTCGGTCGTGCACTCAGAGATATCGATACGGATCTGCTTGGCAGTCTCTTCCAGATCGATTGCTTCCAGCATGGTGCGAACAGCTTCAGCACCAATGCCTACGGTGAAGCTGTCTTCGCCATAGGTGTCTTGGGCTTCATAGAGCTCGTTCTCATCGATCAGCTGACGCTCTGTGAAAGGCGTAATGCCTGGCTCGATCACGATATGACGTTCAAAGTAAAGAACTTTTTCAACGTCCTTCAAAGCCATGTCCAGCATCAAAGCGATGCGCGATGGCAAGGACTTCAAGAACCAGATGTGGGCAACTGGCGCGGCCAACTCAATGTGGCCCATGCGCTCACGGCGCACGCGTTGAAGCGTAACTTCCACGCCGCACTTTTCGCAGGTGACACCCTTGTACTTGATGCGCTTATATTTGCCGCACAAGCACTCATAATCCTTGATAGGTCCAAAGATGCGCGCGCAGAACAGACCGTCGCGCTCTGGCTTAAAGGTCCGGTAGTTGATGGTTTCTGGCTTTTTGACTTCGCCATAGGACCACGCCTTGATTTGGTCAGGGCTGGCCAAAGCGATGCGGATATTATCGAATTGTGGGGCAATGGCTTGTGGGCCAAAGATGTTCATCACGTCTTGATTCATAGAACCCAGTCTCCCGTTCTCGTGAAGAGAACAAAGCGGAGCGTGCAAACCACGCCCCGCAAACTCAATCAAATGTGGATTATTTCTTCGGTGGGAGTTGGCCGCCGGCACCATCGCCAACAGCAGCTCCCATCCCTTCGACCAGCTCGACGTTCAGACCCAAGGAACGCATTTCCTTGATCAAAACGTTGAACGATTCAGGGATACCGACTTCGAATGTGTCATCACCGCGTACGATGCTCTCATACACTTTGGTCCGGCCAGCGACGTCGTCGGACTTCACCGTCAACATCTCTTGCAGGGTGTAAGCGGCGCCATAGGCTTCCAGTGCCCAGACTTCCATTTCCCCAAAGCGCTGACCGCCGAACTGCGCCTTACCGCCCAGCGGCTGCTGGGTGACGAGCGAGTATGGACCGATCGAACGGGCGTGAATCTTGTCATCCACCAAGTGGTGCAACTTGAGCATATAGATGTAACCGACGGTGACCTTGCGCTTGAACGCCTCACCAGTACGACCATCATAAAGAGTGCTCTGCCCGGTTTCATCATTGCCCGTACGGCGCAACAATTCCCGGATGTCACTTTCGCGTGCACCGTCGAACACTGGGGTCGCGATGGGAACACCGAACGACAGGTTCCGACCCAAGATCTTCAGGTCTTCTTCGCTCGTCGGCAATTCTTCATCGGGGCCATAGATGCTGGTGAGGGTATCGACAAAGCGTGCCTTGTCCCCTGCCCGCTCATAGGCTTCCAAGGCATCTTTGACTTGTTTGCCAAGGCCCGCACAAGCCCAACCCAAGTGTGTCTCGAGGATCTGACCCACGTTCATGCGCGAAGGCACGCCCAATGGGTTCAGCACGATATCAACATGGGTACCATCTTCGAGGAATGGCATGTCTTCAATCGGGGTGATGCGCGAGATAACACCCTTGTTGCCGTGACGACCGGCCATCTTGTCGCCGGGCTGAAGCTTGCGCTTCACGGCTACGAAGACTTTGACCACTTTCATCACGCCAGGAGGCAATTCGTCGCCACGACGCAGCTTTTCAACCTTGTCTTCAAAACGGGCATCCAAGCTGCGCTTTGCATCTTGGAACAGCTTTTGAATGGCTTCGATTTCGCCCATCGCCGCTTCATCAGCAATGGCGATCTGCCACCATTGACCCTTGGAGAAGTCAGCCAAGGTTTCTTCGGTGATTTCACCTTTGCTGAAGCCCTTAGGACCTGACAGGCCTTCTTTGCCGACCAGCAATTCCTTCAAGCGGCCATAGATGTTGCGCTCAAGGATCGCCAACTCATCGTCACGGTCCTTGGCCAAACGCTCAATTTCCTCGCGCTCGATCTGCATCGCGCGCTGGTCCTTGTCGACGCCATGGCGGTTGAACACACGAACTTCCACAACCGTCCCTTGAACGCCTGGTGGCACTTTCAAGGAGGTGTCGCGAACGTCCGAAGCCTTTTCACCGAAGATTGCCCGGAGGAGCTTTTCTTCTGGTGTCATGGGGGTTTCGCCCTTTGGCGTTACCTTACCGACCAGAATGTCGCCTGGGTTCACTTCAGCACCAATGGCCACGATGCCAGCTTCGTCCAAGTTACGCAGGCTTTCTTCGCCGACGTTTGGAATATCGCGGGTGATTTCTTCGGGGCCGAGCTTGGTATCGCGGGCCGAAATCTCAAACTCTTCCAAGTGGATCGAGGTGAAGACGTCGTCACGCACGATGCGCTCTGAAATCAGGATGGAGTCTTCGAAGTTGTAGCCGTTCCAAGGCATGAACGCGACGAGCACGTTCCGGCCCAGAGCCAATTCACCCAAATCCGTCGATGGACCGTCAGCGATGATGTCGCCATCACGGACCAAATCACCAACCCGCACCAAAGGACGCTGGTTGATACAGGTGTTCTGGTTGGAACGTTGGAACTTGATCAAGCGATAGATATCAACGCCTGGCTTGGTTGGATCGGTTTCTTCGGTTGCGCGCACAACGATACGTGTACCGTCGATTTGCTCCACAATGCCGGGACGGCGGGCGACGATGGTGGCGCCGGAGTCGCGAGCCACAACGCCTTCCATGCCTGTACCGACCAGTGGCGCTTCGGCTTTCACCAAAGGCACGGCCTGACGTTGCATGTTCGAGCCCATCAGAGCGCGGTTTGCGTCGTCGTTTTCCAAGAAGGGGATCAGCGCCGCAGCAACCGAAACAACCTGCTTTGGCGACACATCGATGAACTCAATCAGGTCGCGGTGCAGAATGGTTGCATCGCCGTTCTGACGGGCTTCAACCAATTCTTCGGTGATGTAGCCAGTAGCGTCGACTGGCGAGTTTGCCTGTGCGATCGCGTATTTGGCTTCTTCAACGGCGGAGAGATAGATCACCTCTTCCTGCATCTTGCCGTCGATCACACGCCGATAGGGGCTTTCGATAAAGCCATATTTATTGACGCGCGCAAACGTCGCCAATGAGTTGATCAGACCGATATTCGGACCTTCTGGCGTTTCGATTGGGCAGATACGGCCATAATGGGTTGGGTGCACGTCGCGGACTTCGAAGCCTGCGCGCTCGCGGGTCAAACCACCGGGGCCCAAGGCCGATAGACGGCGCTTGTGGGTGATTTCCGACAGCGGGTTGGTTTGGTCCATGAATTGCGACAATTGCGACGAACCAAAGAATTCGCGCACAGCAGCAGCAGCTGGCTTAGCATTGATCAAGTCATGCGGCATGACGGTGTCGATATCGATCGAACCCATGCGCTCTTTGATCGCACGTTCCATACGCAAAAGACCGACGCGATATTGATTTTCCATCAATTCGCCGACCGAACGCACACGACGGTTGCCGAGATTGTCGATGTCGTCGATTTCGCCACGGCCATCACGCAGGCCAACCAGAACCTTCAGAACTTCGATGATGTCTTCTTTGCGCAGAACGCGCATTTCGTCATCCACATCGAGGTCGAGGCGCATGTTCATTTTCACGCGACCAACGGCCGAGAGGTCATAGCGCTCCTTGTCGAAGAACAAGGACTGGAACATGGCTTGCGCAGTTTCTTGCGTTGGCGGCTCACCTGGACGCATCACGCGGTAGATATCGGTCAAAGCGCTTTCGCGGCCGTCATTCTTGTCCAGAACGATGGTGTTGCGCATCCAAGGACCAACGGTGACATTGTCGATGTCGAGGACATCGATTTCAGTCACACCCGCTTGACGCATTTCCACGATTTGAACATGGCTCAACTCTTGGCCAGCTTCAGCGTAGATTTCACCATTCTCGGCGCTGGCAATATCGAAGGCAGCAAAGCGGCCGATCAATTGATCGTCTGGTACCAACAAAGTGGTGACGCCTTCTTCGGCCAATTTGTTGGCATTGCGGGCCGACAACTTCTTGCCGCCTTCAGCAACAACTTTGCCGTTAGCTGCATTGATCAGATCGTATGCAGGCTTTTGACCGCGCCAACGCTCTGGAACGAACGGAATGTTCCAGCCGCCTTCAGCTGCGGTATAGGTGATGGTTTTGTAGAAGGTCGACAGAATGTCTTCCGCACCCATGCCCAATGCATAAAGGATGGTCGTCGCAGGAAGCTTGCGCTTGCGGTCGATACGGACGTAGACGACGTCCTTGGCATCAAACTCAAAGTCGAGCCATGAACCACGGTATGGGATAACGCGGGCTGCGAACAACAACTTGCCCGAAGAGTGGGTCTTGCCTTTGTCGTGGTCAAAGAACACGCCAGGCGAACGGTGCATCTGCGAGACGATCACCCGCTCTGTGCCGTTGACGACAAAGGTGCCCTTGTCGGTCATCAAAGGAATGTCGCCCATATAGACGTCTTGCTCTTTGATGTCTTTGACGGACTTGGCGCCGGTATCTTCATCCGATTCAAAGGTGATCAGGCGCAGCTTCACCTTCAGAGGAGCCGAAAACGTCAAGTCGCGCTGGATACATTCATCCACGTCAAACTTGGGTGGCTCAAACTCAAAAGAGACATATTCCAGAACCGCGCGTTCTTGGAAATCCTTGATGGGGAATACCGACTTGAAAACGGCTTCAATGCCTTCGTCGCGACGCATTTCTTGCGGCACATCTTTTTGAAGGAATTGGTCATAGGAACTTTTTTGAACCTCGATCAGGTTCGGCATTGTCACTGCCTCGGCAATTTTGCCGAAAGATTTACGAATACGTTTCTTACCCGTGAACGATTGAGCCATCGCTCTTCCCTTCTTGTGGGGCCGCGCGATCATCCAGCGGGGGCTGGGCGCGCAGGCTGCCGAATGATTGCCTGCTCGGGAAAAAGCCCCCTTCAAACGCAATAAACGGTCCCGCAGGCGTGTGGGACCGTAGCGTGGAGATATGAAGATGCGAGGTGCGTATGTCTTACGTCGCCACGCAAGTAAAGGGGGATCAGACAGTCTTCACAGTAGTTTTGTGTGAGAACGGGATCCGACAGCTTTTTCGAACACAAAGCTAGGGTTAGCAAGGCGTAAAGAACAGCAAAGGCCCAGACCATTTCCAACCATTATTCAGGGACTTCACCCAGCAACAACAAACCTGCACCGACCATTTGGGCATAAATTGCTGGCCAAGAGAAACAATCGCGCAGAAACCGCACAATGGTTAGATCACGGACGGATTACCGGTCATAAAAAAACGGGCACCTCCATCACAGAGGTGCCCGCCTTTGTTTTCAGCTTGCGCTGAAAGCTTACTTCAATTCGACCTTTGCGCCAGCTGCTTCGAGCTGAGCTTTGATCTTGTTGGCTTCGTCCTTGGACACGCCTTCTTTGACTGGCTTTGGAGCTGCTTCAACCAGATCCTTGGCTTCTTTCAGGCCGAGACCGGTGATGCCGCGAACTTCCTTGATCACTTCGATCTTCTTGTCGCCAAACGACGCGAGAACGACGGTGAATTCGGTTTGCTCTTCAGCAGCTTCAACTGGAGCAGCAGCGCCGCCAACAGCAGCAACAGCCACAGGAGCAGCGGCGGTAACGCCCCACTTTTCTTCAAGAAGCTTTGCAAGGTCTGCAGCTTCCAAAACGGTCAATGCGGACAGGTCTTCGACCAACTTTTCGAGTTTAGACATTTTCGTGTTTCCTAACTTGGATAGGGTTGTAAATGGTATCGCGGACGACGGACGTCACGCAGCATCCTTGTCGGCATAAGCCTGCAGAACGCGGGCCAGCTGGGCGGCAGGTGCTTGGACCACAGCAGCGATTTTCTGGGCAGGTGCCTGAATAACGCCAATGATCTTCGAACGCAGCTCATCCAAGGATGGCAAGGTAGCCAGCGACTTGACGCCATTAGCGTCCAGTACTGTTGCGCCCATGAAGCCCCCAGTCAGAACGAGCTTGTCGTTCGTCTTGGCGAAATCTGCCATCAATTTCGGTGCGACCGTTGGGTCTTCCGAAAAAGCAACAGCTGTCGGGCCTTTCAGAAGCACATGGGCACCTTCGCCCGCATGCCCTTCAAGAGCCAGCCTCGCGAGGCGGTTTTTAACCACCTTCACGCCCGCACCAACGGCCGAAGCCTTGATACGGAGGTCCGTCAATTCCGCGACGGTCATTCCGGTGTAGTGCGCAAACACAACAACGGTATTCTCGTTAAAGACGCTTTTCAGTGTCTCGACGACTTCGGCCTTTTCGGTCCGATCCATCGCGGTCTCCTCAGGTTTGATAAATAGGACCATCCTATCTATCGGTGACTGCCACCTCCCAAAGAAAGGGCGGCGACAGGCCTGCCCGGGGACGAAGGACCTCTGATCCGTTTGTTGCCAAACCTATCATCAGTAACACTCGCTCCCGTCTAACGTGGACCAGAAAGTCTCCCTTCTGATTAAGCCATTGCTGGCATCCATGATCTCGGACAGGTTGCTCTGCGTCGATAACAACACAACACAGAGCATTCGCGCGGGGTTGCCCCCGTTTGAATGGATTGGACGGGCAGACCATACGGCCTGCCCATCAGAACTTTAGGCTGGGACGTTGATCGCAGAAGCGGTGTCAACCTTGACGCCTGGACCCATGGTCGAAGACATCGATACGCGGCGGACATAGGTGCCCTTCGCGCCGGTCGGCTTAGCCTTTACAAGCGCGTCGACCAATGCGCGGGCGTTTTCAACCAAAGCCGCTTCGGTGAAGCTTGCCTTGCCGATGCCTGCATGAATGATACCGGCTTTTTCCACGCGGAACTCAACAGCGCCGCCCTTGGAATCTTCAACAGCCTTTTTGACGTCCATGGTCACGGTGCCGACCTTTGGGTTTGGCATCAGGCCGCGTGGGCCCAAAACCTTACCCAAACGACCGACGAGGGCCATCATGTCTGGGGTTGCGATGACGCGGTCAAAGTCCATGCGGCCGCCTTGCACTTCTTCGAGCAAGTCTTCAGCACCGACAATTTCTGCACCAGCGGCGCGGGCTTCGTCTGCCTTAGGACCGCGGGCAAAAACAGCCACGCGAACCGAACGGCCAGAACCGTTTGGCAGATTACACACGCCACGGACCATTTGATCCGCATACTTAGGTTCAACACCAAGATTGACAGCGATATCCACGCCTTCGTCAAACTTAGCTTTCGCATTAGCCTTCACGATCGCGATGGCTTCTTCCAAGGTGTAGAGCTTTTCAGCAACAACACTTGTGCGGGCGGCGGAGAGCCGTTTTCCAACTTTAGCCATGATTATGCCACCACTTCCAAGCCCATGGAACGAGCCGAGCCAGCGATGATTTTCGTCGCGGCGTCGAGGTCCATAGCATTCAAGTCCTTCATTTTCTTTTCAGCGATTTCACGGCACTGGGCCATGGTCACCGAACCGGCGCGGTCACGACCTGGCTTCAACGAGCCCTTCGAGAGACCGGCTGCCTTTTTGAGATAGTGCGACGCTGGTGGCGTCTTGATCTCAAAGGTGAAGCTCTTGTCTTGATAATAGGTAATCACGGTTGGGCATGGGGTGCCCTTTTCCATTTCCTGCGTCTTGGCGTTAAAGCCTTTGCAGAATTCCATGATGTTCAAGCCGCGTTGACCCAACGCAGGCCCGATTGGTGGAGCAGGCTTTGCTTCGCCTGCCATCACCTCGAGCTTAATTTGCCCGAGAATCTTCTTCGCCATAGTCCCACTCCTAAAAGCCACCCTATTCAGGTGTGCTTGGGTTTTTCGATCACACCAGCCAGACTGGAAGATCGAGGGTTACGTGGTCCGGTCGCGCTGGCTAATTTGCGCGAACCTCCCACATCTCATGAACCAATGGATTAGCTAAGCTTTTCCACTTGCCCATATTCAAGTTCAACCGGTGTCGACCGGCCGAAGATTGAAACTGCTACTTTGAGGCGCTGACGCGACTCATCGACTTCTTCAACATGGCCTTCGAAGGAAGCAAACGGGCCATCCATGACCCGCACCTTCTCGCCCAAGTCGAACGAAATAACTTGCTTTGGACGCTCAACGCCTTCTTCGACCACGCCCAAAATGCGCTGAACTTCCCGCTCAGACACAGGCGTTGGACGCTTTCCAGCATCAGCACCTAAGAAACCGGTCACCTTTGGGGTGTCCTTCACCAAGTGATAGGTGGCGTCATCCAACTCCATCTTTACCAAAACATAGCCCGGAAAGAAGCGGCGCTCGCTCACACGTTTGCGGCCACGGACAGTCTCTGTCACTTCTTCCGACGGCACCAGAACTTGCTCAACCTTATTGGCCAAACCCTTCTGGGCAGCGGTCTCTTTAATTTGTTCTGCAACTTTCTTCTCGAAGTTCGAGTAAGCGTGCACGATGTACCATTTGGCGCTCAACCTATTGTCCCCCGCCAATACCGAGTATGAAACCGACTGCGCTGCGCAGCAGCAAGTCGACTAAGAAAAAGAAGATCGCGGCAACCACGACCATCAGGAAAACGAAAACAGTCGAAACCAAGGTCTCATTGCGCGACGCCCAGGAAATCTTGCGAAGTTCCGAACGCACGTCCTTAAAGTACTGGACGAAGCCAGACTTTTTGGCTGCAGGCTTTGGGGCCGGAGTGGGCGTGGTGGGTGCTTGTGCCATGATTTTTTAAGTGGTGCGGGCATCCCGAAAGCGCCAGCCCCAATCGTTCCTGTTTTGCATTCCATTGAGCGACTTCTTTAGTGAAGCAACCCTGTTCCTATTATCGTCCCGCGCCTGGCAGGGGCTGAGGGACTCGAACCCACGACCCTCGGTTTTGGAGACCGATGCTCTACCAGCTGAGCTAAACCCCTAAAGCGCGCCGCGCCCGAAGGCGTTAGACCTTGGGCGCGGACCGCCGCATATGCCCGAACACCCCTTCAGACGCAAGAGGGGCATGTGAAACAAGTCACAAGAAATGGTCAAATGTGCGCAGCGATAGAGGGCTGCTCAAAGCCCTTACACGATCTTGCAGCAAATCTGTCGTCAAATTGTTGCAACAACGCAACACAGCGGAAATAGAGTCGCCCCGAAACTGAATTTCACCATTCTCAAGGTAGATTCAACCGTGCCCGCAGGTTAGCGCACTCTCCCATCAGCAATTCGGCGCTTCAGATTCCTCCTCGACCAATCCGGTCTTACTGGAGCGAACACCCGAATTGGCGATTTCGACAATCAGGATGGACCTCACATGATTTCTAAACGTCACCTCGCAATGGCCTCGGTTAGCGCCGTCGCTTTCAGCGCCCTTGCATTCGCACCGGGTTTCGCAGCGGCCCAAACCGCAGCAGCGGCAGAAGAGCCAACCGGCATTGAGACCGTCATCGTTACGGCTCGTAAGCGCGAAGAAAGCAGCCAAGATGTGCCAGCCTCGCTGACCACGGTGCGCGGCGATGCCTTGACGACATTGACCTCTGGCGGCGCCGACATGAATGCCTTCTCTGGCCGCGTCCCCTCTCTGGTTGTTGAAAGCTCGTTCGGCCGTACCTTCCCACGCTTTTATCTGCGCGGCTTGGGTAACTCTGACTTCGACTTGAACGCCTCCCAGCCTGTTTCTCTGATTTATGACGAAGTAGTGTTCGAAAACCCAGTGCTCAAAGGCTTCCCTGTTTTCGACGTAGAGCGCATCGAAGTGCTGCGCGGGCCACAAGGCACTTTGTTCGGCCGCAACACGCCAGCAGGTATCGTCAAGTTCGACAGCGTTAAGCCAAACGGCAAAGCTGGCGGCTATTTCAAGGGCGGCTTCCGCTCGTTCGGCGGTCGTGACGCGGAAGGTGCTTTGGGTGGTGCGATCAGCGACACGGTTTCGTTCCGGGTTTCTGCCTTGTTGACGGGTCAAGACGACTGGATCACTAACACAGGCCCATTGGCTGAAAAGAACCTCGGTGGCTTTGACGACCGCGCAATCCGCGCGCAATTGCGCATCCAGCCTAGTGACCAACTCGACATCTTGCTGAACGCACACGCCCGCAAGCTTGAAGGCACGTCGCAAATTTTCCGCGCCAACGTCATCACCAAGGGCAAGCGCGGCCTGAACAGCAATTACGTTGCTGACCGCGTCAGCTACGACCAAGGTGAAGGCAACAACCAAGAGCTTGAGTCAAAGGGCCTCACCGCCCGTATCGCTTATGACTTCGGCAATGTCACCCTCACGTCGGTCACTGGCTATGAAACCTTGAGCTTCTACGGCCGTGGCGACATCGATGGCGGCGTGGCTGGCGTTGGCCCAGGCTTCATCCCATTTAGCTCAGATACCGCTGATGGCATCGATGATCACAAGCAGGTCACGCAAGAATTGCGTCTTTCCAGCAATGGCGATGGCGCACTCAGCTGGCAAGTTGGCGCCTATGTGTTCCAAGAAGAGCTGTCGATCTTCTCGCTCGGCTTCTTCTCGCCAACCGGTATCTTCACCGATGCACGCCAAACCCAAGACACCGATTCTTGGGCGCTGTTCGGCTCTCTGACCTATAAGCCAAGCGACCGCTTGGCCTTGACGGCTGGCCTTCGCTATTCCGATGACAGCAAGGACTTGGTTGCCCGTGGCGGCATCGCCAAGATTGCCCCAGTTCGCAAAAGTGTTTCCGATGAAGCCGTTTCTTGGGACTTGTCGGCGACCTATGAAGCCACCGAAACCGTCAATGTCTATGCACGCGCCGCACGCGGCTATCGCGCTCCTTCCATCCAGGGCCGCATCTTGTTCGGTACTGCTGTCACCACAGCCAAATCGGAATTTGTGACCTCGTTTGAAGCAGGCGTGAAAGCGTTTGCGCTCGACCGCACGATCCGGGCAGACTTCAACGTCTTCACCATGAACATTGAAGACCAGCAATTCACCGCCATCGGCGGCGCTGGCAACTTCAACCAATTGTTGAACGCTAAAGAAGGCAAAGCATCTGGCTTTGAAGCCGAACTCCAATGGTTGCCAACACAGAACTTGTCGTTTGCTGGTTCGCTGTCGTACAACAAGACCGAAATCAACGACCCTAACCTGACTGTGGGTGCTTGCGGTGCGCCTTGCACCATCCAAAACCCCTTGGTCGGCGGCAATGCTAAGATCGATGGCAACGCCTTCCCGAACGCGCCAGAGTGGATTGCCAACGTTTCGGCCAAATACTCTAAGCCATTCGGCAATGGCCATGAGTTCTTTGCTTTGACCGATTGGGCCTATAAGGGTGAGACCTATTTCACCCTCTATAAGTCGATCGAATTCTCTGAAGACGGCTATTGGGAAGGTGGTCTGCGCACCGGTGTCACCTTGTTCGACAACAAGTATGAGATCGCTGCTTACGGCCGTAACATCACCAATGAAGAGCGTTTGGTCGGTGGTATCGACTTCAACAACTTGACCGGCTTCACCAATGCGCCACGCATCTGGGGCGTCGAAGCGAAAGTCAACTTCTAAACCATAAGCTCGATCGAGCTAAGCTAAATGAGCGGGCCTGACAGATACCTGTCGGGCCCGTTTTTTGTACAGTGCGACAGTGGCGACTTGTTGGTCATCCTCCGCTATAGTGCTTCCTTGCATGGGGGGATGCGCGTGATCGCTTTGTTCGGCGATATTCATTCAAATATCCAAGCGCTTGAAGCGTGTTTGGAAGATGCCGAAGCGCACGGCGTCACCCGCCATGTATTTCTGGGTGACTTTGTTGGCTATGGCGGAGACCCAGGCAAAGTGCTGGCGAAGATCGAGGCCTTGGTCTCGGACGGTGCCGTTGCGGTCAAAGGCAATCACGATGACATGGCTAGCGACTTTGATCGCGAAATGAATGAAACAGCCGCGAGTGCTGCTAATTGGACTCGCAGCCAGCTATCGCGAGATCAGCAAGCGTTTCTCGACGCCCTGCCGATGCTGGTTGAAGACGAGGATCGTCTCTACGTGCACGCCGATGCCTCAGCGCCTGAAAAATGGCGCTATGTCACCGATTGTGCGAGCGCGCAATTGTCGCTTGAAGGGACTCAAAGCCGCATCGTCATCTGCGGCCATGTGCATCAACCAGCGATCTATGGCCAAGCCAGTGATGGGTCGATCTCGCGGTTTGTGCCCGGCGATGAGGCGAAAGTCCCCCTCCTAAGTTCTCGGCGCTGGCATGTGGTTTTGCCAAGTGTCGGCCAGCCGCGAGACGGCAATCCGCTTGCGGGTTATGGGCTCTATGACCCAGTCAGCCGTCAGCTTGAGTTTCGGCGGCTGCCGTATGATATCGATGGGGCCGCTGCTTCTATTCGGGCCGCAGGCTTACCCGGCCGATTGGCTGACCGCCTGCATGTGGGACGCTAAGTCATGGGTGCGTCACACCTGATCGAAACCGGCATGGTAATTGACGGTTTTGGCATCGGTGAAATTGTGCATCGGGGCGGCATGGCGGTGCTTTGGCGCTGCACCCATCCTGAAATCCCCTTCCCGCTTTTGATGAAAGTGCCGCGGCTCGCCGATGGTGAAGACCCTGCGGCCATTGTTAGCTTTGAGATGGAGCAAATGATCCTGCCGCGCTTGTCAGGCCCGCATGTGCCCAAGACGTTTGGCGTTGGGGATTTTTCCAAGCAGCCCTTTATCGTGGTAGAGGAGATTGCGGGCGAGACCCTGCTGCCGAAGCTGAAAGAATTGCCCTTGCCGGCTGCCGAAGTTGCCCGCATTGGCATCGCCTTGGCCACAGCCCTCGACTCCCTGCACCGCCAAAACGTCATCCATCTAGACCTTAAGCCCTCAAATGTCCTGTTTCGTGCCAGTGGTGAAGCTGTTCTGATCGACTATGGTCTTTCACACCACACCGATTTGCCAGACCTGATGGCCGAGCAATTCCGCCTCCCTTACGGTACCGCCCCCTATATGGCCCCAGAGCAAGTTTTGGGCGTGCGCAATTACCGTCGTTCAGACGTGTTCGCGTTGGGGGTACTCCTCTACTTCTTTGCAACAGCTGTTCGCCCGTTTGGCGATCCGGTCAGCCTCAAAGGCCTAAAGGAGCGCTTGTGGCGCGACCCGATCCCGCCACGCCGCTGGCGAGAGGATATTCCAGCTTGGCTGCAAGAAGTCATTCTGCGTTGTCTCGAGCCCAATCCAGAAAAGCGCTACCCGACGGCCGCTCAAGTCGCCTTTGATTTGAAGAACCCCGATCAGATTGTGCTAACCCCTCGCGGTCAGCGCTTGCGGCAGGATTCCTGGCTGACGGCATTTCGGCGCAAACACAACCGCGAGACCTATGCCCCAGCGCGAAAGCTGGCAAGCCAAAGCAAATTTGCTGCTGCACCCATCATTCTGGTGGCGCTGGACCCAACCACGATCAACGGCCCGCTGGGCCGAGCCTTACGCGACAAATTGCAAAGCACTTTGGCGGCCACGCCGCAGGCGCGGGCTGTGGTGATGACGGTTTTGAATAATAGTGTCGCTGCGTTGGACCAAAGTCCGGTCGTCACGTCGCCCAATCGGCATGTGGCGCGCATGGTTGCCTTGAAGCAATGGGCCAAGCCCTTAGGTCTGGGCGAACAAGCCATCTCGTACCACGTACCCGAAGCTCTCAATACAGCAGAGGCTATTTTGGACTATGCGCGCGCCAATCATGTCGACCACATCATCATGGGCGCACGCGCTGAGAGCGCGGTTCGGAATTTACTAGGGGCGGTTTCAGCCCAAGTTTCTGCCCACGCCCCGTGCACCGTCACGGTGGTGCGGCGTCGGGAGTGGCCTACTGCGGATATGCCCTCTGAGGAAAAGCATTCATAGGCTTCGCAATTTGTACCTAAGCAGGTTATGAAAACGCCATGTCACACAATAGCTTTGGCCATCTCTTCCGTGTTACCACTTGGGGCGAAAGCCATGGGCCGGCGCTTGGCTGCGTGATTGATGGCTGTCCGGCCGGTATTCCTCTCACGACAGAAGATATTCAAGGCGATCTGGATCGTCGCAAGCCCGGCACCAGCCGCTTTGTCACCCAAAGACGCGAAGCCGATGAAGTGCGCATTCTCTCTGGCACCTTTGAAGATGATCGCACGGGTGGGCTGGTGACGACGGGGACCCCCATCAGCTTAATGATCGAAAACACCGATCAGCGCAGCAAGGACTATTCCGACATCCGCGACAAATGGCGGCCCGGGCACGCCGACTATACCTATGACGTGAAATATGGCGTGCGCGATTATCGAGGGGGTGGCAGGTCCAGCGCGCGCGAGACCGCTGCGCGGGTCGCTGCAGGCGCTGTCGCAAAAAAAGTTTTAGGGCCAGAGATCACGATCCAATGCGCGTTGATCCAAATCGGCCCGCACAAAATTGACCGCGCCAATTGGGACTGGGCGCAGACACGAGAGAACCCCTTCTTTGCACCGGATGAAGCAATCGTTCCTGTTTGGGAGGCTTATCTCGATGAAGTCCGCAAAGCGGGCTCGTCTACCGGGGCTATCCTCGAAGTCGTCGCCTCAGGCGTGCCTGCAGGCTGGGGTGCGCCGATTTACGGCAAGCTCGATAGCGATCTGGCTGCTGCCCTCATGTCAATCAATGCGGTCAAAGGCGTCGAAATTGGTGCAGGCTTTGAAGCCGCAATGTTGAACGGCGAGACCAATGCCGATGAAATGCGCCGTGGCCCCAATGGAGAGGTCGCCTTCACCTCGAACAATAATGGCGGAATCTTAGGTGGCATTAGCACGGGTCAGGACATCGTAGCCCGTTTTGCAATCAAGCCTACCTCCTCTATCCTAAATGAAGTCAATAGCTTGAACCGCGATCTTGAGGAAGTTTCGCTTCGGACAATTGGCCGTCATGACCCTTGCGTGGGCATCCGGGCCGCCCCAGTTGGAGAAGCGATGATGGCATGCGTTTTGGCAGACCATATGCTCCGCCATCGCGGTCAAAAGGGTGGTTAAAGCAGATGGGGCCATCTGATCGACCAGACCTTTTAGGACGCGTGTTCATTACTAAATTTGATTCCCGGCCAGCCCGCGCCTTTGTGCTTGCCGGGATTGGTCTGTTTGGATTGGTCGGGCTTGTTAGCCTCACCTTCCTCAGAACGATTCCACTTGTACCGCTTCTCTGTATAGCGGCCTTGGTCTTTCACTTTGCCCCCGCTTTGTGGCCACGCAAATCAGCCATTGATTTGAGGAATGAGGGCTTTCGGCTCGATGGATTAGGCTTAATCCCGTGGGAGGCGATTGGTAAGGTCAGTTACAACGAGCGGCAGATCAATCAGAACGCCAAAACCCGCGTGGTGGCTTTACTGGAGATTGAGCTAATTGCGACCTTTGATCTGGCAATTGTGCGCCCCGACGCGGGTTCGCCTTGGCGGCGTTTACAAGCCCGGAACTGGCGGAAAGTCGGCAACAACCACTTAACGATCCTTTTGTCTGGTCTCACCGATAGGCCGCGCGAGATCCGACAAGCGTTTGAAGTGTTTTTGGGCTCTCCAATCACAGGTCCGCGCGGGCTGGTCGTTTAGGCCGCGCCGAAATCATCTTAAACGTGACGAAAACTAGGATGGCCGAAATTAGTCCAATGGCCAGATAGAGCTGCCCCTTCACGCCCGCGACGGTGCCGACACTAACGATCAACGCCCAGGCGACAAAGGTATAGGCCAAAGCAGAGATCACAATCCAAGTAGCAAAGAGCCAAAAGGGAACCCCAAAAAATCCTGCCGCAATGTAGGCCGGGATCCGTGTCCCGGGCACAAAGCGCGCGATCAGCAGCGTCTTTCCGGGATTTGCAACGATCTTGGCACGGACATGCGCGACACCGGGCTTTTCTGAAAATCGATGCGCCCAAGCTTGCGTGCGCCCTGCCCAACCGAGCCAATATTTCCACAAGTCGCTGATTATCAGGCCCACCAACATGGCGCTCACAATCAAGACTCCATCAGCAATTTGGTCCATACCGGGATGGGCAAAGGCAGTCACAGCGCCAATAACCGCTGCATCCTCCTGAACAAAAGGCGCAATAAAGGAACTTAGATAGATGAGATAATCAGAAGGGATCATAAGCAACAAGGCGCAGGCTGTTCATATCTGGTTACAGCCCAAGCTGCCGCGCAGCCAAATCGCGCATGATCTCTTCAGAACCCCCGCCAATCGCATTCACCCGCACTTCTCGGTAAATGCGTTCGATCCGCGAGCCACGCATATAGCTGGCCCCACCCAGAATTTGACTGGCTTCGCGCGCACAAAATTCCAACGTCTCGGTTGCTTGGACTTTTAACAAGCAAAGATCGGCCACCGGTGTCTCGCCTTGGGCGACGCGCCATGCGCACTGATCAAGCCAAGCCGTTGAGGTCGCGATCTTTTGCACCATTTGCGCCACTTTGTGCCGTACAACTTGGTGATCGGCCAAGCGCTTGCCGAAAGTCTTGCGCTGGCGGGCCCAAATGACGGCATCTTCGACGCAGGCGCGGGCAGCACTTAAAGCACCCGATGCCATGCCCAATCGCTCACCATTGAAATTGGCCATGATGCCATAGAAGCCACCATTTTCCGGCCCGATCAGATTTTTGGCTGGCACCTGAACATCTTCGAAGAAGATCTCCGCCGTATCAGAAGCCCACCAGCCCTGCTTTTTCAACAGATTTCGGGTGACACCTTTGGCATTGGCATCAATAAGCAACAGGCTGATTCCGCCTGCGCCCGGCCCGCCTGTCCGCACGGCTGTCGTGAGCCAATGGGAGGTACATCCGCCCGTAATGTAAAGCTTTGAGCCATTAACCCTGAACACATCGCCATCCCTGACCGCGCGGGTCTGCAAATTAGCGACGTCAGAGCCTGCGTCGGGCTCGGTGATAGCCAAACTGATTTGCTGGCGACCTGCCAAGACCTCAGGGGCAAGGCTCGTCTTCATCGCATCACTGCCCGCAGCTAGAACTGGGGGCAGGCCAATACCGTGAATCATTAGGGCGGCAGTGATACCGCCAGCACCAATACGTCCCAACTCTTCGCTAGTGACGATGCCATGATGCCAGTCATAGTCGGGGCCACGTCCAGTGCCGCCATATTCCACCGGATAGCCCGCGCCCAACAGACCAAAAGCGCCAGCGCGCAAAAACAGGTCGCGCGGTATGGCCCCCGCCTCATCCCATTGGTCGACATAGGGCATGATCTCCCGTTCGATGAAGCGACGCAATTGCGTACGCCACAAATTATGGCTTTCGCCCATAAACGGGGATTTGGGGCGGAGTGAGTCGAAATCGAGTGAGTCAGGCATAGCCAAATCTAAGCAGGGTTTCCCCGGCCTGACCAGTGGTCAAAACGGGGAGCATGCCTAAATCTAATCGTCGTCTTCTTGGGTGACTTGATAAACAAGGGACTGGCCGCGCCTTACGACGGAGATATAATCGCCAACGAACAGGCGGTGATCAGCGAGATGGTCGAACGCATCATCAGGACCCTCGCCTTTTTCATCATAATGAACGCGCCAACGCCCGCCCTGATGGCTCAACCAACCATCCGCATTGTCTTCAGGATTAGGAGAGAACCGGGTGACCGTGCATTGGGCGCGATGGGCTTTCCACGCTTCTGCGTCTAAGTGTCCATCTTGGCGCAAGGGGGCAACGACCACATAGCCATGTCGATTGTCGCCGGTGGGGTAGCCTGCCTCTGGATTGCGAGCGAGGCGCAAAGTCATACGTGTGAGACCAGACATGGAGGTTCCTTTCAGAAAAGTGGTTCGGTTGCTCTAGTGACAAAGCATCAAGGAAGGTGTGGTGACCGTCTTCAGCAGCGTGCGGGTGACGCCACCGAATACGAATTCCCGCGCGCGGCTATGGCCATAGGCCCCGGCGACCAGGAGCCCGGCACCATGTGTGGTGCAGGCCTTGAGGATTTCAGAGGCCGTGTCTTTCGAAGCGTCCATCGTTTCGATGTGGGCTTTGATGTCTTGCCGACCAAGCCAATCCTGTAGACGGGCGGGATCGCTCAGCTCCTTACCTTCATCTTCCAGCGCACCAACTGATTGAATGATCACAACTTTGCCAGCCTTGCGCAGAAGCGGCAGAGCGGCTTTTGCGGCGCGTCCCGCCTCGACGCTGCCATCCCAAGCAATCAAAGCTGTCCCAGTGAGCATGCTGATCGGCGTCCGTGGAATGAAGATAGGCGCGTGGGCGTCCATCAAAAGGGCTTCAAAAACTGGCGAGATCGAGGTCTTGCCGCGCACGGTCTCACACCCAAACATAACGATGTCGCTTAGGGCCGCACGGCGTGCCAAGAGGCGATCTTGCAAACCGATCAGTCTCTCAACCGTCAACCCGCCTCTACCGCTAGCCAAGGCGTCCACCCGGGCCTGGACGTCCGCCCAAGCTTGCTCATTCCCATCACGCGCGGATTGGATCAGGCTGGCGGAGGTGGAGGCAAAGGACCCATCTGCTGACCAAGCCATCAGTTCTGTTGGATCCATTTGCGCATAAACGCTCGCGACCACACCATCTACCAACTCCGCCAAGGCCAAACCTTGCTGCAAGAGCGCTACGTCAGTGTCGTCACCACGTAAGGGTACTAGGACTTCAGCCTTAGTTTTGGATTGAGTCATTTTAGTTCCTCCAGCGTCTTAAACCCACACGACGCGCTTCCGGTTCCACAATGGAGCCGTCCGGCACCCCGCTCTATTGCTGAGAACTTCTCTAGCAATTCGCCGTCATTCTCGGCATGAGTGTGTTTCCACGCCTAAGACGTAAGCACGGGCGCCCAGCGTCCACAAGTGACAATCAACCACATGAGACATATGGCCACACTAGCACCTGCCTCGCCACGAAAGTCCGCAAAATCCGCTCCGCCCCGTGCGTGGCAGCGTATGTTGTCCGGTCGGCGTTTAGACCTCCTAGACCCCTCGCCATTGGATATTGAGATTGAAGATATCGCTCATGGTCTGGCCCGAGTTGCACGCTGGAATGGCCAGACAACGGGCGATCACGCCTTTTCGGTGGCCCAACACAGCTTGATCGTTGAAGAGATCGCGGCCTACATTGAGCCCAGCCTGACACCAAAAGAGCGCTTGATGGCGCTGTTACATGATGCCCCTGAATATGTCGTGGGCGACATGATTAGCCCGTTTAAGAACGCCTTGGGCGTTGATTATCGTGCATTTGAAGACCGATTGGAACGGGCAGTCCATATTCGGTTTGGCTTACTGCCGAAAACACCTGCGACCTTAAAGAAGCTGATAAAGCGTGCCGACCTTGCCTGCGCCTATTTTGAGGCGACCCAGGTTGCTGGTTTTGGCCAAGAGGAATCGGTGGTCTTCTTTGGTGCACCGCCCGCCGGCCTTGCTATTTCCATTGACCCCTGGCCTGCACGACAGGCGCAAGCGGCCTATGTTGCCCGTCATCAGGCCTTAATCGCTCTGATTGATGCCCAAAGTCCGTCCCAGCGGTAACAAGAAAGTGGATTGATGCCCTATATCTCGGTTTGCTCTTTGGCTTTGGTGCCATCCACCGTCACGCGCTTACGGCCGTGGGGCATGATCACCTTGCTGGACCCCAGCAGCATGATTGAAACCCCTTCTGGTTTGTCTCCCGACACGCATTTAAGACTTGGTCTCAATGATGTTACTTCTGTGCAGGCAGGCCTCGTTACACCCGCCGAAGCCCATGTGACCGCTATCTTGGATCTTGTGCAGGCATGGGATCAGTCAGCACCCTTGGTGGTGCATTGCTGGGCCGGAGTCTCGCGCTCGACCGCCTCCGCCTTTATGGCGGCTTGTGCTTTGAACCCCGATGTCTCACCGCTCAAAATTGCCCAATTCATACGTGAAGCCTCGCCCACTGCGACGCCTAATCGTCTTTTGACCCGTTACGCGGATGATCTTTTGGGTCGAGGCGGTGCCATGGTGGATGCGATTGACGCGATTGGCCATGGCGAAGATTGTTGGGAAGGTGTAGCCTTTGACCTACCAGCCCGGTGGGAGCCTTAGCATGAATGCCACGCCACGCGTCATTATCGGCCTATCCGCCGTCGTCGTGGCAGCCAGTGGCAAGGGCCCAGAACTTCTGTTGAGCGGCAGCCCCGGCGCGATCGGCCTGCCGTTTGGTAGTTTCGACCCAATCGGTCACCGCACATTTGAACTGGCCGTGCGTGACTTTGTGACTTCCCAAACCGGCTTTGCGCTCGGTTATGTCGAACAGCTCTACACCTTTGGCGACAAAGGCCGGGAAGCCCCCGTGGCCGATATGGGCCAATCTTCAGACGCAGATCGCGTCGTGTCGGTGGGCTATATCGCCTTGGCAGGGAGTATTGATGAAGGGCAACGCCGCGCCGGCGTGTGGGCGGACTGGTACCGCTTCTTTCCATGGGAAGACCGCCGCAGCACCGCGGGGATGCGGGCCCTCGATCTATTGATGCCAGACCTCAACGCTTGGGCGACCACAACAGAGCGGCAAAGCCGGGTCGCCATGGCATTTGGCCTGCAAGGACAATCGTGGCAAGAGTCCCAAGTATTGGATCGGTTTGAACTTCTGTATGAAGCAGGCCTTGTGCAAGAGGCTCAACGCGACCGCGGCAAGAGCCCTGGGAGCACCGCCCCTGCGCTAGAACGCGCCTATGTGGGAGAGCCCTTGGTCTCCGATCACCGCCGCATCCTTGCAACCGCTATGGGTCGATTGCGCGCCAAAATCCGCTATCGTCCTATCATCTTCGACCTAGCCCCCGTGCGCTTTACCCTTAGTGAGCTACAGGACCTCGTAGAGGCACTTTGCGGCGTAAAACTGCATAAACAAAACTTCCGAAGGACGCTTGAACGTTCGGGCCTCGTGGAATCCACCGGTGCGATGCATGCAGAAACCGGCGGTCGGCCCGCCATGCTTTTCACCCGCAGTGCAACGAGCCGGCAGGCCGGTGCCTCTGGCCTCAGCCTTCCGCTAGCTAAGCGCTAAATCCCCGCGTCTGCGTTTTATCCGGATGCGGAAAATGGATTTCAATTGACAGACCCTTTTGCTCACACTAAGTATAAGTCCCCGCGCCAACAACGGCTTTTACATCGGCATAAGGGACTAATGCTCAGTTTGAGTATTAGTTGTTAGGAGAGTGAAGATGGCGGTTCGGGATTTAGGTGTAAAACCCTCAAGCGAAGGCAGCTCTGACGCTGGTTCGCGCCGTCTATCGCCAGCCGCTGCGCGGGGCCTTGTCTATGACGCCGCTGTGAAGGCAGAGACCGACCATCTCTATGAGATCGTGCGCCACGTGATCTCGCCCTTAGAATGGCCAGCCTATGCGCCATTGATCGCGGCGATCAACCGCCTGAAGAAAGAGCGCGACGCCGTCATCCTCGCGCACAATTATATGACCGCCGAAATCTTCAATTGCGTTGGTGATTTTCGTGGCGACAGCTTAGGCCTTGCCCGCGAAGCGGCAAAAGTGTCAGCCAAAGTGATCGTGCAAGGTGGCGTCCATTTCATGGCTGAAACCTCAAAAATCTTGTCGCCCGATAAGACAGTTTTGATCCCGTCCTTGAAAGCAGGCTGCTCGCTAGCAGCTTCGATCACCAGTGCCGATGTGCGGCTGATTAAGGCACGCTATCCCGGCCTGCCCGTGGTCACCTATGTCAACACAACGGCCGAGGTAAAAGCTGAGAGCGACATTTGCTGCACCTCATCCAATGCGATCCAAGTGGTGGAGACCATCGCGAAAGAATGGGGCGTGGACCAAGTCATTATGTTGCCAGACGAATATTTGGCCAAGAATGTTGCGGCCCAAACCGGCATCAAAATCATCTCGTGGAAGGGCAAATGCGAAGTCCATGAGCGCTTTACCGCAGATGACATTGCCGAGATCCGCGCCTCTCACCCCGGTGCCATCATCCTGGCACACCCGGAGTGTCCGCCTGAAGTTGTTGCAGCCTCTGACTTTACCGGCTCGACCGGCGCGATGAGCGACTATGTGCAAGATTATAAGCCACAGAAAGTCGTTTTGATCACCGAATGCTCCATGAGCGACAATGTCGCCGTAGCTAATCCAGACGTGGATTTCATAAAACCTTGCAATCTGTGCCCGCACATGAAGGTGATTACGCTGGAAGCCATTTATGATGCGCTGAAAGAGATGCGCTATGAGGTGGAAGTCGATCCAGACATTGCCGCGCGTGCCAAGCAAGCCGTTGACGCCATGTTGGCCATCCCACCCGCCCCCGCTGGCAAGTTTGATCCAACACACCATGTGCCCGACTCTTTGGAACTGATCTAAAGTGGACACACAACGCCTGAAGGACGGTAGTGTCCTGATCATTGGGGCAGGTCTGGCTGGCCTGTTCCTCGCGCTAAAACTTGCGCCGCGCCCTTGTGTGGTGGTGTCGCCTGCGCCGTTTGGACAAGCAGCGTCGAGTGCTTGGGCGCAAGGTGGTTTGGCGGCGGCCCTTGCACCTGAAGATAGCGCGCAAAGCCATGCGAAGGATACAATCACGGCAGGGGCGGGCTTGGTTGACCCGATTGTCGCCATGCTAATCGCCAAGGATGGGCCCGCGCGCGTGCGCGACTTGTTGGACCTTGGCGTTGCCTTTGACCGCCACGAAGATGGCTCGCTTGCTCTATCTTTAGAGGCAGCGCACAGCCACGCCCGCGTGGCACGCGTCGCCGGTGATTTGGCTGGCCGCGAGATCATGGCCAATTTAATCAAAGCGGTGCGCGCGTGTGACCATATTACTTTGGTTGAAGGCGTTGCTGCGCGCGCGCTTCTGCAAACCGAAACGGGCCGCATCGGCGGGGTTCTGGCCATGAATGGCAAGCCCATCCGCTTGGAGGCCGAAGAAACCGTGCTCGCGACCGGCGGCTCTGGTGGCTTGTTCCGCGTCACCACCAATCCGGTCGAAGCGGCAGGCCAAGGCCTTGGCATGGCGGCTCGTGCTGGCGCATTGGTTGCCGACGCTGAGTTTGTTCAATTTCACCCCACCGCCATGGATTTTGGGCGCGATCCTGCCCCCTTGGCGACAGAGGCATTGCGCGGTGAAGGCGCACAACTGGTCAATCTAGACGGCACACCCTTCATGACTGGCTATCATTATCTTGGCGACCTTGCGCCGCGCGACAGTGTGGCCCGCGCCGTGGCGAGCGAGATTGCGGCTGGACGAGGCGCCTACCTTGATTGTCGCGCAGCCATTGGTGCAGGCTTCCCCGACCATTTCCCAACTGTGTTTGCCGCCTGTGCTGCGGCCGGCGTGGACCCCCGCACCGATCTTATCCCGATTGCGCCTGCCGCCCATTATCATATGGGAGGTATCGTCACCGACGTATGGGGCAAGACCACGCTAGACGGCCTTTCAGCCATTGGCGAATGTGCGTCTACTGGGGTGCATGGGGCCAACCGCTTGGCATCCAATTCCCTGCTCGAAGCCGTCGTGTTTGCGCATCGGGTAGCTGAGCGCTTACGCGACGCGCCTTCCGGTAGACAAGCAGGAGGCGACGCAGCATCTATCGCGCCTTTGCCTGCGGATGCCCTGCAAGTTCTGCGGACTGAAATGACCGCCAAAGCCGGTGTGGTGCGCGATGCGGCGGGCCTAACAAGCCTTGTCGGCACCATCCAAGATCTCAAGGCCCAAAACGGCCCTACCAATGAATTGGTCACTGCAGACCTGATCGCTGAAGGCGCTTTGGCTCGACAGGAAAGCCGCGGTGGTCATTACCGTAGCGATTTCCCAAAAGAACTTGATCCTGCCAAGCGCAGCTTCGTCACCTTGGATGTAACATCATGACCTTTTTGCCCGATGTGGTGATTGAGCCGATCGTTCGCATGGCGCTGGCCGAAGATTTGGGGCGTGCGGGGGACGTCACCACTTTGGCGACAGTTGACCCAGAACTTGAGGTACAATGGGTGTTGCGAGCGCGTGGCCCAGGTGTTCTGGCAGGCTTGGATGCCGCCGTCCTCACCCTGCGCCTGATTGATCCAAAAGCTGTACTGCAACCACGCCTTAGCGAGGGCGCTGCTCTCATTGCTGGCGATGTGATCGCCACCTTGCAAGGTAAAGCCCAAAGCCTGTTGATGGCTGAGCGCGTGATGCTGAACTTTTTGGGGCCCTTGTCGGGAATTGCCAGCCTGACCGCCCGCTATGTGGAAGCGGTGAAGGGCACAGAAGCCAAAATTACCTGCACCCGCAAAACCACGCCCGGTCTGCGTGCGCTTCAAAAGAAAGCAGTGCGCTTAGGCGGCGGCTCTAACCATCGGTTTGGCTTGGATGACGCCATCCTGATCAAAGACAACCATGTGGCCGCTGCTGGTGGCATTGTGCCCGCCTTAACCCGCGCCAAAGCCTATGGCGGCCATCTGCTGCCGATCGAAGTGGAAGTCGATAGCCTCGCGCAACTAGAAGAAGCCCTGCCCTTTGCCCCCACCTGTATCATGCTGGATAATTTCAGCTTGGCAGACTTAAGGGCCGCCGTGGCGCGCGTGGCGGGGGCTGTAACGTTGGAGGCCTCAGGCGGAGTCAACTTGGCCACGGTGGCCGATATTGCCGCAACCGGGGTGGATTATGTTTCCGTTGGCGCTCTCACCCACTCGGCCCCCTGCCTCGATCTAGGGCTGGATGAGGCCTAACCCACAAAGCGGCAATCCGAAAAATTGAGCGGCCCTTGTCCTGCCCCCCACTCATCCCCCGGCGCGCCTTTGGGTGACGGTCTTGCCACCAATCCCCCAATTGTCTGTCTCCACCTCGTCGATGATGACGATTGTCGTTTCCGGGTTCTTATTGAGCTCAACGCGCAAAAGCTCCGTAACACCCGCAATCAAGGCAGCCTTCTTTTCAGGCGTCAGTCCGTCGGGGGTCACTTTGATGTTCACAAAGGGCATGATCTTTCCTTTTCAGGGGACCATGCTCTAGGATTTCGCAAAAACGGGCAAGCCTTTTTGAAAGCGTGAGATCCTATTGCCGCAGGCGCAACGGTCCATTGGCACCACCGCCGGCTTGGTTACCCACCCCGGTAGGCACCGGCACCGGGGAACCCGCATAATCGGAGTTGATAACCAGACGTGCGTTAGCACTAAGGTTGATGTTTCGGGCAACAATCACACTCCATTGAGAGCCCTCCGCCATATCCCCAGTCCCCATGACTCTAACCCTTGCCATAGGTACATAAATTGTACCTAACAATTTATCGACCCTGCCGGACGAGAAAGTAATGTTTACATAATTGTTGCGCGTCGCCACGATCACAAAGCCGGCCCAAGGGCCGGACTGGCGGCCAGATAAAGATACATAGCCGTTGCCAGTAACCTCTAAGTTGTACCCGGCTGTGAACATCAGCAAAACATTGTCACCCTCTAGTCGGCCCTGTCCAGTGATCGACAGCGACTTGCAGAAGTAATGCTCACCTGGTTCCAGCTTTAAGCTGGCTTGTCCAGTCACGGTATATTGAGTCCGGTGTATGCCCGGTTGTAAAGTGACCACATCGAAACCCGCCAGTGTTTTAGAACCGCCATCAGGCACGCTCGTGCACGGCTTGGGCGGTTCTATGGTTCGGAGCGCGAATGGATCCTTGATATTTAGGGCACCGCTATTTGCGGCGGGCTTGAAGCCTGTGCCGGTGGCTTTACCCACAGCGCGCGAGGTTCCGGCCTCAACAGTCGCATTCCTAAGCAACTCAAAACTACTATTCGCGTGCACAATACAGTTTTGAGCGCGAAGTGTGCTATTGTCGGTTCCGGTAATGGCTTTGCCGGTAGGACTGCCATCATCTCCAATCACACACAAAGGCTGCACATTCATAGATTCAGCGATCGATTTTACTTCAATACGAAAGCCGCCCGGAGGAACTAGGTCTCCGAAAAACGACGGGAAAACTGCAAGTCCTTCAACCGTATAGGAGCCATCATTGCCTTGGGCTGCCTTAAACGAAACCTTCGCGCGGCTTGCGAATTCGCCAACTTGAGCCATCGCAAATTTTTCAACATCCGCGGGCGTTTGCCGGGCGTTTGAGCCAACCAAGATTAGTTCTTGAGCCCCTGACAAGGCAGCAGCGTCTGCGGCCGATTGCATCAAGGCTTTTTCAGAACTCAGCGAAACAAGCTCGCTCGTCATGGCAATAATCATCGCCAGCGGCACGATCGCAAGGCCAGACATTATGGTAAGATTGCCAGACTGAGCCCGGGCCTTCATTGAAGTTCGTGACGGTAAACGCGGAAACATTCGAAGCACCCAACGCATTAGAGCATTTTCCACTTAATATGCATCATATCCGCAGCTAGCGAAGTAGTTTCGGCACTCTTCTGGTTTGAACATGGTGACGAGGGAGCCGATGATATCCCACAGACCTGATACTGTCCGTTCGCCGATACGGCGCAAGT
>JAPZTJ010000028.1 GCA_027532555.1 Aquidulcibacter sp. | reverse complement strand
GGGCTATGTTCGCGATGTGATGGGCCAGATGGAAAGCGACCTTGGTGTTGGGACAGAATGGGTCGCCATCAATCATTGGAACACGGATAACCCCCATGCCCATGTCATCTTACGCGGCAGGACACGTGAAGGTCATGAGTTACGCATCCCCCGCGATTATCTCTCCCATGGTCTGCGCCATCAGGCACGGGAACGCGCGACGGCAGAGCTTGGCGAGCGCTCAATCTTCGATGAGCGCATGGCCCTTGATCGCGATATCCATGCCAAGGGGTTCAGTCGGCTAGATAAGGCCCTTGCGGCAGAGCTTGATGGACGAGGAGAGGTTCGCCTCCAAGACCTGGGTGGGCATGATCACGATCAAGCCATATGGGGCAATGCGCTTCGCGCACGTGCACGCGAGCTGGAAGCCCGCGGTCTTGCCACAGAAGTCCGCCGCAATGTGATGGCCTTCAAGGACGGCTGGACAGAGACGCTAGCCGAGAGGTCACGCGTTGACATCACTAAAACGCGTAATACGACCAAGCTCCATGAGCGGGGTGAGGAACTGGTTGGCGAGGTTGTCGGCTTTGAGAAGCGATCCACTGGAAACACTGTCCTGATCCTTGACACCGGCAACAAGACCAAAACCATGGTCAACACCAAGTCGCCTCTGGTCGATCATCTTCAGAAGGGTTCATGGGTTCATGTGGATGAGACTGGCCATCTCTCGCGCCTTTCCTATCACCCACTCGAAGAACAACTAGGGGCGACGGCCTTTACCGCGCTCGACCGGGAGCTGGACCGGATCGGTCATGGCGGGGAGCGCTTCTTTACCGGTGATGGTCGCATCGATCAGGCCCTTGCCTCACGCGCACAAGACCATGTTCGGGCAGGGCTTGGGGCTTGCGATCAAGACGGGGTCTTCTCGTTCCATGATGGAGCCAAAGACGCGCTTCAAGGGGCAGAGATTAATGCCCTCAGCGATACCCTCGCCGAACAAGGACGCGGCACCCTCACCGCCCCCGGTCACACCGTCTATGACGGCTGGCGCGTTGGATCCTTTGAAGAGCTACACGCGGGCCGTGTCGCACTCCTCGAACGTGCCTCTGGCATGGGCAA
The DNA here is from genome assembly GCA_027532555.1 of Aquidulcibacter sp. Taxonomy (GTDB): domain Bacteria; phylum Pseudomonadota; class Alphaproteobacteria; order Caulobacterales; family Aquidulcibacteraceae; genus Aquidulcibacter; species Aquidulcibacter rimovensis. The sequence goes on along the minus strand of JAPZTJ010000028.1, from coordinate 11,080 downwards.
TCATGTGGTCATGGTCCCGACCCCTATCGAGAGCGCGATCAATATCGGCGACAATGTCAGCCTCAGCAGCCTCGGGCGAAGCGGTGCTGTGCAGATAGTGCAAGACTTCAGCCTTGGGTATGGGTTGGGAAGGTAGGGGGTCTGCCTTGCGCCAAGACTTGCGTAAAGGTGGATTTTTCCTTGTTGCGTTTCACAAGTAAAGCTCCGATCCCCCAATTAATATGGGCCAAAGTTTTGCGGATGGCCTTTTGTTTTGGTGCCGACTGTAGAGTATGCTGTAGCTAGCAGCTGCAAGCCCCTTCGCAAATCGTCTTCCGATCGCGAAAAAGGCAGCCGCATGAAAGAATCTAAGCCGCCATAAACACTAAATCGAGAACCTGGTACAACCTGCAAATGATTCCGAAGGCACCAGTCTGAAACTTGGCGTGCTATTGGTTTGGGCATCCTAAGCCACATTGTCAGCCCGCCTATTGGCTCGATCGTCGTCCAATCAGGCAAATATTCATGGACGAGAGCGAGAGCTTTTTTGCGCATTTTACGCAATGTATGGCGGCGGTTGTCCAAAGATTGGTCCCCAAGATTAAAAAGATGCACTACCGCTATCTGCTCGAGCACCGAGACGCCTAGATCGATTGAGGCCCGTGCCCTCGCTAATGCGCTGATAACGCGCCGATCAGCACGAAGCCAGCCAATCCTCAGACCACCCCAATAGGATTTTGAAACAGAGCCAATTCGAACGATACCTGCCGCATCAACCCGGCCTGAGAACCGCGGTGGCGGTTGGTCCAACCAAAGGTCAGCCATTGTCTCATCTAGCACAAGAAAGCGCTCCGTGCCCTTAAATTGCGCCGATAAGGCAGAGCGTAGCTCGGCGCCCATTACAAGGCCAGTTGGGTTTTGATGATCTGGAATCAGGTAAGTGATGCAGTCGCCCCCTTTCCTAACGGCCTCTAGAAGAGCGGTACTATCCCAATCGTTGGGCAACAAAGGAATTGCGCGTGCTCTACATCCAGATTGCATTACTGCATCGATGGCAAAGGGATAAGTGGGTTGCTCCATCAATACCGAGCGACCCGGCCCACCAAAGGTACGGAGCATCAAAGCAAATCCAGACTGCGCTCCCGCGGTGATCAAAATCTCTTCAGGGTGAGTCACCAACCCAGATCGTGTGTAATAGCCGGCAACTGCAGCCCTAAGTTCAGGTATTCCAAATTCACTGTAACCGTGGCCAGGAAGATAAAAGGGAAGTCTTGCCAGCGCGAAGGTCAGTGCGGAATGCACATGCTCGCTGGCCCCCAGAGTCGCGGTCGACAGATCGAGCATTGTGGGTTGGTCACTTGGAACGTGACCTGTCGGTCTCGAATCGACCCAATCTGGATAAGTAGTTAGCGTTCCTGACCCCCGTCGGCTTTCAAGAAAACCATTCTGTCGTAATTGGTCCAACGCGGCTGTCACAAGTGTTCTGCTCACACCCAATGTATCCGCTAATTCTCGTTCACTTGGGATGCGCAATCCCAACGCCAAGCGACCGTCGAGGATTAGCCGCCGCAACTCATTAGCGAGCCGATGGTGCTTTGGGCCGGACCCATGCTCCTGCCAACGTCCCAAATATTGTTGTAGCGTACTTGTTACGATTTTTTTCATGCGCATAAAGCCACTATGTTCAAAGTGGCCCTCGATTTCAATGCCACTCGAATATAACAGCAGGCTTATTCGCCCTAAATACCCCCACTACGGTGGAGGGTCGCTTTACGCCTAGCCTAGAAACAATAATCAGAGGTCGTTCGACATGACGAGAATTAGCGAAATTGCTTTGCTAGCAGAAGCGGACAGGAGGGCCGCCGCTTATCTGGATGGAGTCAGTAGCAGGCGAGCATTCCCTAGTGATAACACGCTAAATGCCTTGAGAGGATTGTATGAGCCACTTTCTGACCTCGGGCGAGATGAGCTAGACACACTCAAGCTGTTGGATGAGCTAGGGTCGCCTGCCACGGTTGGATCCAACGGGGCCCGCTACTTTGGTTTCGTAATTGGGGCAACGCTTCCGGTCGCGGCAGCTGCAGACCGGCTGCTTCTTTCCTGGGACCAATGTGCATCAACAAGCACCACTTCGCCAGCTTGCGCAGCATTGGAAGAGGTCGCGGCAGGTTGGCTACTGGAGCTGTTGGACTTACCGAGAGACAGTGCCGTTGGATTTAGTACAGGGGCTACCGCTGGAACTATCGCATGCTTGTCCGCCGCTCGCCAAAAACTTTTGAGTGGCGTTGGATGGGACTTTGAGAACGACGGTTTGGCAGGGTCTCCTGAAGTCAAACTTATTGTGTCAGAAACATCTCACACTGTAGTGCGCAAAGCGGCTAGAATTCTCGGCTTTGGGGCAAGTCGCATAATTGAGGCGCCCGTCGATGGTTACGGTCGTGTGGATCCTTCACGGCTTCCTGAATTGGACAATCGCACAATACTTTGCCTTCAGGCGGGCGAAGTAAACACCGGCGAATTCGACCTCTTCAACTTGATCATCCCCGCCGCACGCGCTGCCGGAACTTGGGTGCACATAGACGGAGCCTTTGGCCTTTGGGCGCGCACATCCTCACGACGAATCCTCTGTGAAGGCGTCGAGCTGGCAGACAGTTGGACGACAGACGGACACAAATGGCTCAATACTCCATATGACTCAGCTGTTACAATTTGTCGCGATGCGGATTTGTTTTCCAGGGCGATGAAGAGTGACGCAGTTTACGCGATGTCCGACAATAGTGCGCAACGAAACCTAAACCTAGAGTTCTCGCGTCGAGCGCGCGGCATCGCGATTTGGGCGGCTTTGAGAAGCTTAGGCCGAGTGGGTGTCGGAAAGATGGTGGACGAACACTGCCAGCTAGCAAATGAGCTGGCGAGGCGGTTGAGTAATGCCGGCTTTGAGATCATTAACCGCGTGGTCTTGAATCAAGTGCTTGTAAGGTGCTCCACTGATGCTGAAACCAACTTTGTTCGCGAAACGGCAATCGCTTCGGGCAAGGTATGGTTTGGTCCGACGATCTGGCAAGGGCGAGCAGCCTTCCGGATTAGCATCAGCTCTTGGAGAACAAGCCTTGAACATATCGAGCAGCTTTCAAATGAGCTCATCAATGCACTTGAGCAATCCAAGACAGTCCGTAGCGGGAACAAACATTCAAATGAGAGATTGGGCTGAATGATTTTTCAAGATCTTCACATCAACACGCCACTCGTAGAGGTGGGTAACTGGCATAAGGCACATCAAAAACCAGCCTTGTTTAAGATGGACGCTTTACAGCCTTGCGGCAGCTTCAAAATCAGAGGTATCGGGCGACTTTGCACCAAAGCAGTGCTTGGTCACGGTGCCACCTCTATTGTATGCGCATCAGGAGGAAACGCCGGTTATGCGGCGGCGTGGGCGGGTCGAGAGCTCGGTGTAGGCGTAACAGTTGTTGTGCCGGAATCGACCTTGATCGAAACACAACAAGCAATCAAGGCTGTTGGCGCGGAGGTGATAACTCACGGCAAAAGCTTCGATGACGCCCATGTACTGGCGTGTTCTATCGCGCAAAGCAAAGGTGCCGTGTACGTGCATCCGTTCGACCATCCACTTCTATGGCAGGGACATGCTACTTTGATTGACGAAGTGGTCGGAGCAGGTGCAGATTTCGACTGTGTTGTCACAAGCGTCGGCGGAGGTGGCTTGATGCTTGGGATCTTGGAAGGCCTGCGGAAAAATGGATTAGCGAATACACCCATCATCGCTATCGAAACTCACGGCACGGCGTCTTTAAACGCTTCATTAGCGGCTGGGCATTTGGTGACCCTTCCAGAGGTCAAATCGATTGCGACTTCACTCGCCGCAAAGACCATAGCGCCAGCGGCTTTTGCTGCGGCCGTTGAATGCAACATTATCAGCCTTCAAGTTTCAGATTCGGAAGCAGTTGCTGGATGTTTGGCCATGGCAGATCGCTATCGCATACTTGTCGAACCCGCTTGCGGTGCGGCTGTCGCTGCTCTCGATGTGCATTCGGACGTATTGGCGCAGTTTCAGCGTCCCCTAGTGGTAGTTTGTGGCGGCATAGGCGTATCTCTCGAACGCCTAACAAAGTGGTCAACGCTAGCGATGGATTAACTGTCAAATACTGCCATCCAACTCACTGTCTGTTTCGACCAAAACTCCATAGATGGAAGGGTCTAAACTGACCCTTTCTAAACGGTAGCAATAGAGAGCACTAGGGAGTAATTTTTGAACAAATCTGGAACGATAGCATGACATTCAACACATGAGCGCGCCGAAATGAGGTCCGCGAGGGCAAGCAAGATTTGCCGCAAAGCTTGCGAATTCAGCGCGCGAGACTTACACCTAAAGGCTGGAGTTGTGCTACTGTCGATGTACTGGAGGCCTCCCTTTAGTCGGGCTCTGTTTACCATGCCTAATGCATCCTCAAGCCATTCTGGCCCTCTAATGAAGTGAGCACGCTCATCGAATCTGCCTTGCCCTACCTGCCGCCGCTCTCAAAAGCTGGCCCAAAACTTGCTGCGCTCCCGATCCGAACGCGGAGATGTCTGATGGGAAGACCGCTCAAGGCAGATGTGGATCAGCGCCAGCTTGGTTTGTTTGGCGAGAGTTTGGCGCTTGGCCAGAAGCCGAAGGCGGTGAAAGCGTTGCCCGTTGCGGCTGCACAGCTTGCTAAGTCTGATGTCTCACCGAAGCACCCTCCCGCGCCGGTCAAAGTAGAACCAGTCCCCCGCAAAAGCCTCAGCTCCCTTCCCTCCGAAGTCGTGCGACCCGCAGAAGCAGCATTGGTTCTTTCAGTGTCATTGAGCTTGCTGAAGAAGTGGCGAGCCGAAGGTGTTGGGCCTCGCTTTGTTCGGCTGGGCGGACGGGCTATTGGCTATCGCCGGGCTGATTTGTCAGACTGGATTGCCGCCAGGGTCAGTTGATTTTTGCATTGGCGCAGAGTTTTTCTGCAGCTACTTCGGGAGTTGAGCCCCAAAAGGATCGCCAGATTCCCCAATCGCGAGCATTGTGGCGATGGGACATGGTGGGGCATATTTGGCCAAGCTGATGCGTGCTGGAACCGTTCGAAACAGATCGATCCATCTGTGGATATCAGGTGGATAAGTCCTCGTTTTGGGGCTTCCCGATTTTGGTGAACATGCTGGATTAGTGTAGTTTTTCTGAGTTCTCTTGGTCTTGCGAGATCGCAGTTCCGCGATGCTTGTCGAGCCTGAGAGAGGATTAGACCCATGAATACCGATACACTTCTAACCGTCGAAGATGCCGCCGCCCATTTGAAGATTTCCAAGCACACGCTGAACCGCTGGCGTGTAACTGGGGAAGGCCCTCCCTTTATCAAATACGGCCCCCGGCTTGTACGCTACCTTGTCACGGCGCTTGATGCTTGGGCGTTGGATCGCCTGTATGCCAACACCAGCCAATACGGACGGTAGGCTCTTGGCCTTCCAATCTTCGCCAAATGCCAGAGCGTTTGGGCGCGTCAAGGTAACCTTCTTGAAGGGGGCTTTGCCCACCTTGACCCGCCCATCACGCTCTGGCGCGCCATTAGGGGTCGGGACGCGGGGCGCGTCCCGTTATCACTTCCGGACCTCGCCTCTGGCAGGTCGAACACGGGGCTGCTGGAGAAGAGTAGGATTGCAGCTATCGACTTTACCGGCAAAATATTAGATTTGACGGTAATGACTGCTATGGCTACATTTCCGATTGTACTGAAAACCGACAGCGCAGCTCGCCAAGTCAGTTCGTCATTTGGGCGCTTGGATATGCCAAGGCTTAACCTTTCCAACCAACCGCTTTTTAATCACCGATTGGCTGGGCTAAACGATACACAGCGCTGGCTCAGCCACGCTTGAGTCACGAGGCCTTTGTTTGGCCAATCATCTATAATCTTTTGTATTTTGGATGCTCTATTCGTACTCAACATACGAATTCATCATAAAATATGAAATTCGATGAGGTCGGACCCAACTCTTGAGCGGATCTTTGAAACCGTCAAATAGCTGCCTCAGGCCGCGACTTGCTCATAGGACAAACGAAGAAGCGAAGAGATTGGCAATGTCGGCATTGAAAAAGTCGCGCCATCTCGGTCACAGAACTCAACGAGTACAAAATCGTCATCCAACAACTCGACCACAGTTCCAACCTGGCCTTGAACGAGGCCCAAGTCGCTCTGATCGCTCAAGAGCGCCACAGCATCTAGCAAGTTGAGTTGCACTTTAGTCATGCTTCTTGTCCTCAGATCCGGCGCGCTTGTCAGTCACAACAAAGGCCGAAACAAATTTTGCGACGTCGTCTCCAGTCCGTATCACCCACAATGATCGCACAAAAGCTGACTTGGTTCCATAGGTAAGTTTAAAGACAATCGCGTAATGCCGGCCGAACTTGTCCTGGCGGATGAAGTTAGGAGTTTGTTTGCGGGCTGCGTCGAGCAATGCGGATCGCAAGACAGCGACCTCTGCCAGCCCTATGCGCAATGCAGACTTGAACACTCTTGCTTTGTTGGCACCAATTCGATGGCTCGGAGACAGCACATATTCCGTCAACTTGGCCTCAGAGATTGATACGTTATCACCAAAAGGCTGCATCACTCCCGCCCTATGGCAAACCGCTCGGCCACCTTCTCAGCAATAATCCGTGCGGCGGTATCGCCGGGGTGCGCATAGCGTTCAGTCGATGATGCGTTCGCATGTCCTAAAGCTCGACCTACGAGATAGAGTGAGGCACCATCTTCGACAGCGAAAGTCGCAAAGCTATGGCGTAGGTCATGGAGCCGAACATCTGAGAGCCCCGCGAGCTCGCGGACTTTCAGCCATGCCTTATTGACCCCCAAAACCGGCTTGCCGGAGATTTGGGACATGAAGACATAAGGACCCAAGCGCGGGAGGTATTCGAGGATAGCGCGCGCTTGCTCGGACAGAATGATCGTGCGTGATTTATTCTGGCTACCCATCTTTGTTCGGATGGGCGGCAAAACAAGACGCGAGCGCTCAATGTCAACTTCAGACCAGTTGAGCTCGGTGATTTCGTTACGGCGCGCGCCTGTCAGCATGATCAGGCGAATGATGTTGGCATAATGAGGCGCGATGACCCATGCAGCTTGCGCTTCATCAAGGACCGTCCAAAGCTTCTTTGCCTCTTCCGTGGTGATGGATCGTTCCCGGCGGTTGTCGCGCAGCTTTTGGACTTTGGAGCAGGGATTGGTTTCCAAAATTTCCCGCCAAATCGCCCACGAAAACATCGCGGACAAACATCTCATGCCACGGGAGGCAGCACTGGGCCCACCCTTAACAATAGAACGGCCCCGGGGGCCAGTCTTGATATCGTGTGAGGTCTTGCCCGCCGCAACGTCTCTTTGCCAAGCAGCAAGATCACTGGGCCGAATGTCCTTTGCAATGACATCATCCAGAAGGGGTTTGATATGGCGCTTGTAAGAAGTGGCATCGACCGACCAAGACGACTCCCGCTTAAGCGGCTTGTCACTGGGTCCATCGCGGAAATACATCTCAAACAACTGGCCGATGGTCGCGTCACGCATGGCCTTCGCTATGACCAGCCCACCTTTTCCGGCCAAAGCTTTTACCCGTTCACTCGGGGTCTCAGATAAGTCGATACCCTTGGTCGCCTCTGTGATGACTTCGCGCGCACGGTTGCGGGCTGCCTCAGGAGTCCAAGGCAAACCGTGCTCGCCAATCGTCATCCATCGTTGTTGACGGTTGACGCGATACTTCACGCAATAGGTCTTCCGGCCACTCGACGAGATCCGGAGCATAAAGCCACGCAACTCAATGTCCCAAATCCGCGTGTCGCCGGTCTCGGGCGGCATCGCGGAATCGACAAATCTCTTGTTGATTTTCGCCTTCAAAACGTCTGACATTGTCAACATCCTATGCCATCTTTATGCTACCAAACGACCCCATCACGCGACACCATCACCTCAAAAATGGCGAAGTTTGGACCCAATTTCAGCTTTTTTTGCTACCAATTTGCTACCAAATGGGAAAAATTCAGTAACAAGCTACCCCATAACATTACAAGAAAAACTATGTATCGCAATATATTACGAAAAATCGTGACAAGCCGTGAAAACGCGAAAAAACGAGGGGTTCACTTTTCGTAATGATGGGGTCGCAGGTTCGAATCCTGTTTGCGGCACCAGTTTTTTATTAAAAATCAACAACTGAAAGCCGAGACCAAGCTTTGCGGCGGGTCGGGAAAGATACCCATTTTAGGTTTGCCACCAATTTGCTACCATGGTTTGACGGCTTTGGTGTGTGAAGGGAGCTATGGAAAACTTTTCGGTGGGGTGGACGACTGCGGGTATTTCCGTGTCTGTCTAGGGCAGCTGTATTGAACTTCCCGTTGTGCTTGACCTTAGTGCATTCGATGGCTGGAATGCATCTTCCTGCGATTAGCACATTCCTGAAGACGTTTGTTCTAGTCAGCCAAGATCTCTGCCAATGAGAAGGCCTCTGTTTTGCCTTTAGGTGTGTTTGAAGTTCGAAACGGGGACGTTTAACAATGCGCTTGAATCCACCTGCCCCTTTCATCTGGTCACCAAGACAGCCTATTGACCCTATGGGTCAGTTGGCTGCCCCGCGCGGCCGCGGCGCACGCAAAGAAAAGCCCAATCGGTGGTTCTTGTTTCGTCGGGTGGTAAACGTCTCGGATGTGCCGACCCAGACCGAGCTCTCGATCACAGTTGACGGACGTTATGTGGCATTCGTCAATGGAAGAGAAATTGGCCGGGGACCGGTTCGGTGCAGCCCCTTGTTCCAGCGCTATGATACTTGGCCGATCGAGGCACATCTGCGTGTTGGCGCGAACGCAATCTGTGTTTTGATCCATACCTACGGCGTCGATACCGCCTTTTACGAAGGCGTCAAAGGTATGTGGAATCCTGTGTTTGGCGAGGGTGGCCTTTGGGTTGAAGGCCAGATTACGACACCATCCCAGACACAACGCCTAATTAGCGATGGCGCGTGGCGCTGCCTAGAAAGCCATGCTTGGGAGCAAGCGACTCCGCGGATCAATCATGGCCTTGGCTTTATCGAAAGCCTTAATGCCAATTTGTTGCCGGACAATTGGTTGGACCCTGACTTTGATGATGCCGCATGGGACGAGGCTCAAATCCTGCAGGCGGGCGGGGGTGGACCAGAGGCTTTCTTTGGCGGTTTGGAAGTCAAACCTTTTCCGACCCTTGTGCCGCGCGGCATTCCACCGATGCGCTATGGCTTGGTAGGCGCAAAACGCGTGGTTTGGATCAAAGGCCAACGTTCTGATTCCAGTCTACCCATTGAGCGTCGCCTGTATGAAGAAGATTTGCTGGTTGGCGCTGAAGACGCAGTGTCTGATCGCATGGAGCTTTTGAAGCCCGAGCAGGCCAATGTCACAATCAAGACGACGTCAGACCAAGATGTCTCCTTCTTGCTCGATTTCGGTCGCATCATCACAGCTCGCCCACGCATCTCAATGATCGCCAAGGGCGGCGAAATGATCGAAATTGCCTGCTCAGAGCATTTACCGGGTGAATGGGACCCAGCTGGGCTAAAGGCAGATGTGCGACTTACGAGGACACCGCTCCTGGGGCTCGATGCCCATATCTGTCGCTATACAGCGCGGCCAGGTGAGCAAGTCTTCGAGCGGTTTGAATGGTGCGCGATCCGATGGATGCAAGTTGTCATTCGCAATGCCCCAGACGGCCTAACATTAACCGGCCTTGGTGCCAAAACTGAGAATTATCCGGTCGACAGACGCGGCAGTTTTACCTGCTCTGATCCCTTTCTCAATGAGCTTTGGGCCACAGGGGCCTATACACTAGAAATGTGTATGCATGATGCGTGGGAAGATTGTCCAAGCCGGGAGCAGCGCCAATGGCTTGGGGATGCGACAGTTGAAAATCTCGTGGGTTGGGCGGCGTTTGGGCCAAGCATCGTGCCGTTAAACGCGAAGTTCCTTTGCCAAGCGGCGGAAAGCCAACGACCTGACGGGCTGACACAAATGTTTGCCCCCGGCGACCATCATACAAATCGACTTTTGATCCCGGATTGGACGCTGCAGTGGATATTGAATGCGGGTGACCATTATCAGCACAGTGGAGATTTAGCCACGATCGAGACCATCATGCCCTCGATCCAAAAGGCTCTGGCGTGGTTTGAACGACTATTGGCTGACAATGGGCTTTTGCCAAATATGCCCTACTGGCATTTCATGGACTGGGCGGGTGTAGGACGCCATGGCTTTGCCGCTGCCTTGAATGCCCAATTGGTCGGCGCTTGGAAAGCCGCCGCCGCATTGTGTGAAGCCTGCGACATGGGTCGGGCCGCTGCTAGATATCGAGCCCGCGCGCTCAAGGCACAAACAGCATTGCATGAGCTCCATTGGGATGAGAGGCGCGGTGTCTATGTGGACGTCCTTGACCCCTCAACAGGAAAACAGGAACTTCGTGTTTCCCAACATGCCAATGCAGCTCTCATGTTGTGGGGCGAGATGCCCGACAGCCGCGCGGCATCTGCTATCGCGCGTATCACGGATGGGGAGCGCCTGACCTTCACCGCCGCCCCGCCAATAGCCAATAGCGGTGAAACATTGGATCCCGAAAGTGGTGTGGTCCTTGCCAATACCTTCTACAGCCACTTCGTCTATGAGGCTTTGGCCGAGCGCGGCGAGTCGGCTGCCGCCATTGAGCTGATGCGCGCGCGTTTTGGTCCGATGCTCGCACGCGGCGCAACCACTTTATGGGAGAGTTTTGAACCGACCGCTAGTCTTTGCCACGCTTTCTCGGCCTCCCCTACTTGGCAATTGAGCCGCCGCGTGCTGGGCGTTTATCCTTTGTCACCGGGGTATCGCAGCATTGGTGTCGCGCCGAACTTGGCTAATCTCGATCACGCGTCGGGCGTCTTTCCAACCCCTGTCGGCGATGTGCATGTTGAACTAACCCGCGAAGCTGACGGCTTTCTCGCGCGCGTCCAAGGCCCCGCTGGAACTGCCATACATATGACGACGGCTGCAGGCCTGCATCATATATCCGGCGATCTGACGGCCAATTCCGATGGTTTTGCACAA
>JAPZTJ010000068.1 GCA_027532555.1 Aquidulcibacter sp. | reverse complement strand
GCTGGCAGACCTCGATGACAACGGGCCTCAAAACCCGATCCCCGCACGGTCGTACCAACGTCGGCAATTTGGTGGGCGGCCACCCACCAAATTGCCTAACCAGCCCAACCATACTTACACATCACAAACAGACAATCCCCGCCGCAGTGCTAGCGGAGAGCGGGGACCCCGGTGGATTTCCATATGCAGGTCCCGGATCGGCTAACGCCGTCCGGGATGACAGGCGTCTGGTGCCAACTAAGCAGCCTGCGAAACAACCTTATTGCGACCGCTCCGCTTCGCCACATACAGCGCCTCGTCAGCGCGTTTGAGCAGGGTTTCGAAGTCCAGTTCGCTGTTTTTAGCCACGGCGACACCAACAGAGCAGGTTACTTCCAGCGTATCGCGAGCGGACCCAATGAAGAACGCGGCCTCTTCGATGGAGGAGCGTAGACGCTCGGCAATCATATTGGCGTCATTGGCGTTGGTTTCGGGCATGATGACCACGAATTCTTCCCCGCCATAGCGGCAAGCCAAATCGCGCGGGCGGAAGTTGGAGGCCAAGCGCGCGGCAAACTCGCGGATCACATTGTCGCCGGCATCATGGCCAAACAAGTCGTTCACGCGTTTGAAATGGTCGATGTCGGCAATCAGCACCGACACAGGCGGCCCACCGCGTGAGGAGCGTGCCAACAAGGACTTCAACTGGCTTTCCATATAGCGGCGGTTGTGCAGGCCGGTCAGCTGGTCGGTCACGGCCAATTCCATGCTGGAATCCACCGTCAGGCGCAGCTGATCGATATGGCGCTTGCGCTTGACCAGGGTGCGGGTGCGGGCCAGCAATTCTTCGTCATCAATCGGGCGATAAATGAAGTCATTGACGCCCACTTCCAGCGCGCGCAGCGCTTTGATTTTTTCTTCCGGTTCGCAGATCGCAAGGATTGGCAAACTGCGGGTGCTTTCTTGGCCGCGCACATGGGCGGCAAGGCGCAGACCGTCAAAGGATGCCCCAGAGGCAGAGATAATCATCAATTCCACGGTCGATTGACCCATGGGGCCCAATTCGTTGGAATCCTGCATCAGCATCGGGCGCTGTTCGGCTTCAAGCGTGCGCTTTAATCGCGCAGCGCGCCGGGGGTCATCTTCCACGATTAGGATGCGGGCGTTGAGGCCCAATTCTCGGTTCGAACCGCCCTCAATCACGCCCATGCGCCGGCCAGCGGCTTCACGTAAGCGAAGCTCATCGGCTACCGCCTTAAAGCGGGCCAACGACTTTACCCGCGCAAACAAGGTGATGTCGTCAATTGGCTTGGAGAGGAAATCATCTGCGCCCACGGCGAGGCCTTTGACGCGGTCTTCGCGCTGGTCGAGGGCGGTCACCATCACCACCGGGATATGGCGGGTGGCAGGATCATCTTTCAGACGCTTACAGGTCTCAAACCCATCGAGGCCCGGCATCATCACATCGAGCAGAATCACATCGGGATTCTCACGATTGGCCTTCACGATGGCATCTTCGCCAGAATTAGACGTGATGACGGTATAATATTCATGCTGAAGCTTTGCTTCCAACAAGCGAACATTGGGTTCGACATCATCAACAACAAGGACACGTGCAGTCATCGGACTATCCTATGAACTTACGCACAGCACCAATGAAGGTGGCCACGGAAATAGGTTTTGACAGGTAATCTTGGCAGCCGCCTTCGCGGAAACGCTCTTCATCGCCCCGCATGGCAAAGGCGGTCACAGCGATGATGGGGATGTTGGCCAATTCATCATCGGCCTTCATCCACCGGGTAATGTCGAGGCCAGAGACCTCTGGCAATTGGATGTCCATTAAGATCAAGTCTGGCTTTTCAGCACGCGCCAAGTCCAGCGCCATCAGGCCGTCACGGGTTTCCACCGTGCGATAGCCAAATGCTGCCAGCAAGTCGCGAAACAGCCGCATGTTGAGTTCATTATCCTCAACAATCATCACGGTTTTTTGCGCCTTTGGCTCTGCCAACGGCTGTTCCGTTTCATGAGTTGCGACCGACGCCGCCATACTCCGCTCCAATCTTTTTGCTCAGAGTGACCCCAAGCTTGAAGTGTGCTTGTATCGCATGGGAGTTAATCGAGCCTTGCCAAGTCTATGCCGCGATTGTTTTTATCAGGACGTGTCTCCGCGGAGCGAACAGGCGCTTCGCTGCCCAAATTGCGGCTCAAGGCGGCAAATTAGCCATAAAAGCCTGCAAACCTTCTCGGTCGCCCATATCGACTGCGATGCTTTTTATGCAGCGATCCACAAGCGCGATCAGCCAGAGCTGCGCGATAAGCCTGTCATTGTAGGCGGCGGGCGACGGGGCGTGGTGGCGACGTGTTGCTATATCGCGCGGGCTTCGGGCGTCCGGTCTGCGATGCCAATGTTTAAAGCGCTAAAGCTCTGCCCAGATGCGACCGTGATCTCGCCCAATATGGCCCTGTATGCGCGGGAAGGAAAAGCCATTCGCCAAGCCATGCAGGCGCTGACGCCCTTGGTAGAGCCGGTCTCGATTGATGAGGCCTATCTGGACCTCTCAGGCACCACACAAATGCATCACGGTGCCCCTGCCCTGACGCTGGCGCGCTTTCAGCACAAGATCGAAACCGAGATGGGGCTCACCGTCTCCATCGGCCTGTCGTGCAATAAATTTTTGGCCAAAACGGCCAGCGACCTCGACAAGCCGCGCGGCTTTGCCATTCTGGGCCCCGAGGATGTGGGCGAGATTTTGTGGCCGAGGCCTGTGGGCTTTCTTCATGGCGTGGGCCCAGCCTTTGCCAAAGCGCTAAACCGCGACGGCTACCAGCTGATCGGTGACCTTGCAGCCGCAAACCCCCTTGACCTCACGCGCCGCTATGGCGACGGAGGCACAAGATTGGCCAATATGGCGCGCGGGATCGACAACCGCCGCGTGGAGCCAGATAGCGAGCGCAAGTCAATCTCCTCTGAGACCACCTTTCATCATGACTTAAAGAGCTTGGACGAGCTGGAGCCCATTTTGCAGCGGCTATGCGCTAAAGTCGGGGAAATCAGTCGCGCCAAGGGCCGTGCGGGCCGGGTTGTCACGCTGAAACTTAAGACCTCTGGCTTCAAACAAGTAACGCGGCGGCTGACCCTGCCAGAACCAACCGCCACCGGACGCGTTGTGTTTGAGGCCGCGCGGCCTTTGTTGAGTGCAGAAATCAGCAAGGGCCCCTTTCGTTTGATTGGGGTTGGGCTTTCGGATTTAAGCACGCTAGAGGGTGCCGATCAGGGCGACCTCCTGAACACGCAGGCACCAAAGCGCGCCGCCCTAGAGCGCGCGCTCGATTCAGTGCATGCGCGCTACGGCAAAGGCGTCGTCAAGACCGGTATGTGACGCATCTTCCCTGCAACCAATCGCGCCTGCCTTGCGTAAAGAGGCCTATAGGAGATTATCATGGCCAAGTCCGACCGCTTCACCGTCCAGAAAACCGATGCCGAATGGAAGACCATTCTGACGCCCGCTCAGTTTCAAGTCGCGCGCCAAGAAGGCACCGAACGCGCCTTTACCTCGCCCCTGAATGACGAAAAGCGCGACGGCACGTTTCACTGTGTTGGCTGTGGCACCGCCCTATGGGCAACCAACGACAAGTTTGATTCTGGCACCGGTTGGCCGAGCTTCACCAAGCCGATCACAACCGAAGCCGTTGCAACCAAAACCGATTGGAAGCTGCTCTATCCCCGCACAGAGTGCCATTGCGCGACGTGTGGCGCCCACCAAGGCCATGTGTTCCCAGATGGTCCTGCGCCGACTGGTCAGCGTTGGTGTATCAATGGTGTGGTCCTCGTGTTTCAAGCCAACGAGGATCAAGCTGGCTAAGCGTCTAGCTTTTCCTTCAACGCCAGTAAGCATTGGCGAATAAAAGCTGCATGCAGCACAATGCCGATTTCCAACCGCTCATCGGTCAAGACAACTTGTTGGGCCAATAGGCCTGCTACAAACTGCGCTTCGTGAAAATCGCGCGCGCCAACCCGCTTGCGCGCCCGGTCTGACATATAGACTGGGCCGCCGGAATTACCGGCAAAGACGGCGAAATCCATCAAAAAAGTTGGGAAATCTGCACTCGGCCACAAGGGGTAAGATGCCACGCGCCCCGCGCGTAGGATCGGAAAACCGATTTCATTGGCCGACAGACCGCGCGGATAACCAAGTGCCAGCATTTCATCACCTGGCTGGACGTCAAAAGACTCTAAAGCAGCATCATCAGCTAATTGTTCAAAGTCGATAGCCCAATCGTGCGCGTGGGCCGGAGGGTCGATGGGTAAAGCGGCAATGTCGCGATCGGGATGGCGGTGCCACAAAGGCGCGCCAGCGTCGGTGCGAATCTGGACAGGTGCCGGCTCGCGGTGCCAGCGCCCATCTGCATCTACCCGACGCCAATGGACTGAGGCTTGCTCATGCTTCATTCGGTCCAACACATGACCTGCTGTGACCAGGGCGAGCCGCGCTGAACTGCCTTGACCGTCTGCCTCAGGCAAACGCACCAACCAGCCAGTACCAATCGTCGTAACCCCGTCTTCCTGACGCTGGTCCAGTTTAAATGTGGCCCGCATCAAGGCCATATTCAGATCCATGTCCGGGGTCCTTATCTGGATCGCAACGAAGGAGCGATTTGGCCAAGGTTCAGGCTAAAGGTTTGTAGGGGTTTTGAAAATAGGGACAAGATGGCCATAGGCTGCTTAAAGTTTTCCAGCTACAATTTTTTTCAAACATGACGCATGCGTCAGGGGGTGACAAAAGCCTCAAAATGTGGCCCCATAGCGAAAATGAGTATCGCACAAAATGAGCTCGATATTGGGAGAACTTCTATGGCCGACGGCAACTTCAATCCTGCAGATTTCAAGTCTGTTCAAGAACATCACGCCAAGCGGGCTTGGTCTATTCCGCTCGAAGAGATTGATGTCGCCATGCCAGAGCTTTGGACCCATGATTGCCATTGGTCCTATTTTGAGCGCCTTCGCAAGGAAGACCCCATCCATTGGTGTGACAGCCAAGAGGAGAAAGTGGGCGGCTATTGGTCGGTGACCCGCTATAAGGACATTATGGCGGTGGACACCAACCACCACCAATTCTCGTCCGATGCTTTCTTGGGTGGGATTACGATCGTCGGCTTTGATGAAGACTTCATTCTGCCCATGTTTATCGCCATGGACCCACCCAAGCATGACGCCCAGCGCAAAGTGGTGCAGCCCATCGTCGGGCCAGACAATTTGGCGAAAATGGAAAGCACGATCCGCGAGCGGGTCAATTTGATTTTCGACGAATTGCCCATCGATGAAGAGTTTGACTGGGTTGATAAAGTCTCGGTTGAATTGACCACGCAAATGCTGGCAACCTTATTCGACTTCCCTTGGGAAGACCGCCGCAAACTAACCCGTTGGTCCGATGTGGCTACGGCGCAGCCTATTCCAGGTGGCATCATCGAAACCGAAGACCAGCGCCGTGCAGAACTTTTTGAATGCTTGGCCTATTTCACCAATTTGTGGAATGAGCGGGTCAATAACAGCGGTGGCAATGACCTCATCTCCATGCTCGCCCATGGCGAAGCCACCCACAACATGGAGCCCTTGGAATATCTTGGCAATTTGATCCTGTTGATCGTTGGCGGCAATGACACCACGCGCAATTCCTTGACCGGCGGGCTTTATGCGCTTTCCAAAAATCCGGAAGAATTCAAGAAGCTACGGGCCGATCCTTCCATTATTCCAAACATGGTGTCGGAGATCATTCGTTGGCAGACACCACTCGCCCACATGCGTCGTACGGCAATTGAAGACGTCGAATTGGGTGGCAAGCTGATCAAAAAGGGCGACAAGGTCGTGATGTGGTATGTCTCGGGCAACCGCGATGACGAGATGATTGAGCGACCAAATGATTTCTGGATCGACCGGCCACGCGCGCGCAACCACTTGTCTTTCGGCTTTGGTATCCATCGCTGCGTCGGCAATCGCTTGGCAGAAATGCAATTGCGCATTGTCTGGGAAGAAGCCTTGAAGCGCTTTTCTGACATTCAGGTTGTCTCAGAACCCACCCGCATTCGCTCGGCCTTTGTGAAGGGCTATGAGTCGATGCGTGTGATCCTGCGGAAGTAATCCCGCTTAAACAAGAAGTGTGTCTAGTCCGGCAAATGCTCAACCCGCCACGGCGGGTTGAGTTTGTTGTCACCGGCATATAGCAGCAAGATTTCGTGGCCGTCTGGATCGTGGAGAATCACATCGCGCCACAGCCAGCTGCGATCTTGTGGGTGCTCTGCCAGCGCGAAGCCCCGGGACTGCAGTAAATCTGCATAAAAGTCCAACGCCTCAGGCGACGCAAACTCAAAGCCCACATGACACGATGCGCCAATGGGGCCCGGACTGTGAGAGATCGACAGGGTTTGGCTGCCCTGCCCGTCTAGATTGGCGCGAAACCGGCAATAATGGGCGGCATCGACAATCAGCTCTAAACCAAGCGCCTGATAAAAGGCTTTTGACCTTGGAATATCGCTTACAAGCAGGGTGATATGGGATAGGAACATATTTATTCAGTAGCATGCTGGTCTAAAGCTGCCAGCCACTGTTGAGTTCTTTTCATCTTTCCCCTATAGCCCCGCCTTCATGAAATCTCATGCGCCGCCTGCATCATGTAGGCGGCGCAGTTTTTACACACCAACGAACGGAGACCGGGGATGACCGGCATCGTGATCAATGTTGAAGTGCGGGAACGCACTGGTACCGGTGGCGCTCGCCAGACCCGCCGTGAAGGCCTCGTGCCCGGCATCCTTTATGGCGGCGGCAAAGACCCTGTGGCTATCGCAGCTTCTGGCAAGGAATTGCTGAAGGCGATCCGCTCTGGCAAATTCTTGGCCCACATGGTTGACCTGCATCACAGCGGCGAGAGCCAGCCTGTGATCCCACGCGACGTGCAATGGGACCCCATCACTGACCTGCCAGTCCACTTTGACCTGTATCGGGTTGAAGAAGGTTCGGTGATTTCGGTAGAAGTGCCCGTGCACTTCCGCAACCAAGACACCTGCCCCGGCATCAAAAAGGGCGGCACGCTGAATGTGGTTCGTCACACCGTGGCTCTGGATGTGCCTGCTGGCAAAATCCCAGAAGAATTGATCGTTGACCTTGCTGGCCGCGACATCGGCGATGTGATCCATATCTCGGCAGTTCGTATGCCAGACGGCGCACGTCCAACCATCCGTGACCGCGACTTTACTGTTGCGACCCTGATTGGCCGCGGTGGCAAGCAAGACGACGCAACCGCAGAAGCGTAAGCCTCTTTGGATGCACGTGATAAAAGCCCCGGCATCGTCCGGGGCTTTTTTGTTTTGATCATGGGGTGATCAGATGTTTCTATTGGTTGGGCTCGGCAATCCCGGTGCCAAATATGCCAAGAACCGGCACAATATCGGCTTCATGGCCGTGGATGAAATTGCACGCCAGTTTAATTTCGGGGCCGAACGCAGCCGCCTGCAGGGCCTTGCCCGCGAGGGTGTGATCGAGACCGAGACAGGCCCGCAGAAAATCATTGTGGTTAAGCCCCAGACCTTCATGAATGAAAGCGGTCGTTGTGTGGGTGGGTTTATGACCTTCCACAAAATCCCACTGGCTAAAGTCATCGTCTATTATGATGAGGTAGAGCTGACGCCTGGTCGCTGCCGGATAAAAGTTGGCGGTGGCACCGCAGGCCACAATGGCTTGCGCTCCATCGTCGCCCAATCTGGTGCTGGTTTTAAGCGCGTGCGTCTGGGCGTCGGCCATCCGGGGCGGGAGAAAATGTTGAGCCATGTGCTGGATGACTTCTCCAGCGCTGAGATGGGATGGGTGGACACATTGTGCGATGCGGTGGCCCGCACAACGCCTTTGCTCTTAGAAGACAAGCATGACGCCTTCCAGACCAAAGTCTCCACCCTTGCCCCGCCACCGCCCGTGCCAGCTTGGTTGCGGGGTGGGAGCAGCGAGGCCTAAATTGCCACCTGTTTTAGATGGGGTGCAACTTCGCTAGGCTTTCGCTATGAGCGTGCACCGTCAGCGTGATGTTTCACCATGCTGTCCACTTTTTTGAAAGACGATTCCAATGGGATTCAAATGTGGCATCGTGGGCCTGCCCAATGTTGGCAAGTCCACCCTGTTTAATGCACTCACCAAGACGGCTGCCGCGCAGGCCGCCAATTATCCATTTTGCACGATTGAACCCAATGTGGGTGAAGTGGCCGTGCCAGAGCCGCGCCTAAACGCGCTGGCGGCAATCGCCTCGTC
Organism: Aquidulcibacter sp.; assembly: GCA_027532555.1. Lineage (GTDB taxonomy): Bacteria > Pseudomonadota > Alphaproteobacteria > Caulobacterales > Aquidulcibacteraceae > Aquidulcibacter > Aquidulcibacter rimovensis. Next base: position 48,466 of record JAPZTJ010000068.1, on the reverse strand, counting down.
CAAGGAAATCATTCCTGCGCGGATGAACTTCGTCGATATCGCAGGTCTGGTACGCGGCGCGTCCAAGGGCGAAGGCTTGGGCAATCAGTTTCTTGCCAATATCCGCGAGTGCGATGCCATCACCTATGTCACCCGTTGCTTTGTCGATGAAGATATCACCCACGTCGAAGGCCGCATTGACCCCCTCGCCGATCTGGAAACGGTAGAAACCGAATTGATGCTGGCGGATTTGGAAAGCCTGGAAAAGCGCATTCCCAATCTCGAAAAAAAGGCCAAGCAAAGCGATAAGGATGCAAAGCTGACGCTGGAATTGTGCATCGAAGCCAAGAAATTGCTCGATGAAGGCAAGCCTGCCCGCTTGTTCGTACCGGCAAAAGAAGACCAAAAAGCCTATGACATGCTGCAGTTGTTGACGGCCAAGCCCGTTCTCTATGTCTGTAATGTGGACGAAGGCTCTGCTGCAACCGGCAATGAGTATTCAGCCAAGGTAGAAGCCTATGCCCAAGCGCATAAAGCCACCGCCGTGGTCATCTGTGCGCAGATGGAAGCAGAGCTTGCAGCGCTGGATGATGAAGAAGCGGCCGAATATCTGGAAGCGGCTGGCCTTGATGAGCCTGGCCTGAATAAGTTGATCCGCTCAGGCTATAGCCTTTTGGGCCTGCAAACCTATTTCACCGTTGGCCCAAAAGAAGCACGCGCTTGGACGATCCATCGCGGCTGGACGGCACCAAAGTCTGCTGGGGTGATCCATGGCGACTTTGAAAAGGGCTTTATCCGCGCCGAAACCATCGCGTATGAGGATTATGTCGCCTTTAAGGGCGAAGGCGGCGCGAAAGAAGCTGGCAAGATGCGTTTAGAAGGCAAGGAATACATCGTAAAAGACGGAGATGTCATGCATTTCCGCTTCACGTCCTAAACGCCGGATTCAGCGGGCGCGATCTGCTGCAATCGCTGCCACCAAGACATCACGCCACACGGCATAGCCTGCCTCAGACGGGTGCAAGCCGTCATAGAACAAGGCGCTATTCTGAGCCCCCTCGGCTGTGAGGAAATGGGGATAGAGGTCTACAAAGGTGATGTAAGCCTTTTGTGGCCCCTGCTCCGCAAAGGCTTTCAGTTCGCGGTTGACGGGGATCACAATATCTTTGGTGCGCGCCACTTCTTGGGTTGGCATGAGGGATTGCAAGATGATCCGCGCTTTGGGTTGGCGCGCATGGACGGAAGCCACTAAGGCCTTCACCCCCGCAAGGATACTGGTGTCGGCTGGGGTTTCACTGGCCCAAGAATTATTGATCCCGGCCAGAATGACCACATAATCAGGCTTTAAGCTGGGATGATCCAGTTGACCTAGCCCGCCTTGGTCCTTGGGCTGGATGCGATAAAGCATATGCTCAATCCGGTCGCCCGAAATGCCGAGATTGATCGCCTTTAAGGCGGGGTCGTTTCCTGCAAATGTCGCATCCCAAACGCTGCGACCATTCCTCACGCCCGGAAACCACAAATTGTCGCCCATCAGAAAAAAGTCGGTGATGGAATCGCCTAAGAGCACGAGGCGATATTGCGAAAGCCCCTGCTTGTCCGCCAATTGGGCTTCCATAGAGGCCAAACGGCTTTGCCAATATTCAACCCGCGCCTCAGGTTTGGTGGACTTAAACTGCGCTTGGGCCAAGTGCGGGGAAGCTAGCAAGAGTACTGACAGACACATCAGCCCCAAAAGGCGAGAAAAGCCGGAAGCGCGGCCAGAGCGCAGAATGTCTGTCAAGATTGTTTCCTCTTAATCGGGTTTAGCCCCGATAAATATTGCCTTCGCCACCAACTAAGCTGGCCAGTAATTGAAGCTCCACCTCACGACGACGATAGTCCACGACCAGTGTCTCGACTTGGCTTAAAATGTCCATGCCCACCAACATGGCCGGCGTGCTCTCAAGACCCCAAAGCTTAAAGACCGGCGCGTCGGCGGCCACGACCGTAAGCCGTCGAATGATCAGGCCAATCAGATCGACCTGAGGCAAGTTCGCCCAAACCCCATTCAGCTGTTGATTCGTGACGCCAAGGATAACGGGGGCCTCTTCAGACCTAGGCCGGCGCCGTGCTCGCGCATTAAGAGCTTCCAGCATCGGCATATTGATAATCGTCGTATCCCCGCCGGTGTCCAGAATACATTTGGAACGAACACTGCCGACGCGGCCATCGGCTTCAATCAAAAGCCCATGACGCAGTTTGACGCCGACCGAGATCGGCAATTTACGCAGACGTCTTGAATTTGCGGGTTCAAGCTCCACGGTTTTGCGGCTGAAATTGAAGCGTACCCGACGGTTGGCAAACATATCCATGCCAAGGATACCGTCGAGCTTATCCAAAGCCGGTGCATCAATAATCGCCACAGACAGATTGTTTGACACGCTGCGTCCGGTTTCAATTTGCTGGACGCGGGCAAACCGGGCTTCGCTGGATCCTGTCACCCCATGCACTGTTCGCATCGGCAATTCCGGAAGTTCCAAGCTCCTCGCCACACGAGGGCTCAGCACCGAGGTGTTGGAGCCTGTATCAACCACAAATTTGAAGGGACCTTGGCCGTTCACCTTCACCTCTGCCGTTGGCCGACCATAAAGATCAATCCAGGTCTGCAAAGTTACGATCGGGGTCTGCCCGGTCACGGTTACGGTTTCGGTCGGGGCCTGCGGGGCCTTTTGGGCGAGAGCTGGGCCTGCCATGCTGAATCCAACAAGACCGGAGACCACTTCGCGACGTTTCAGTTCCATGCCTTACCCCTTTGGTTCGCCATAGACGACAAGGATCAGATCATGGACCAGTTTTGTAAAAAGGGAAGGCTGATAATCCTGCGCGCTGACGTCAGCCTAGGTCCAAGCCCGCCTGCCAAAGCCACCTGCAGGGGGCAAACCCTGACTTTTGCGCAACACGTCAGCTGCTACTGGTCCAGCCTCAATCCGCAAGAGCAGAACGGGATTGGGGTCTATGACACCGCGATCGCGCAGTCGTAACCGAACAAAATCGTGATTAGGGACATAAAGCGGCATATCATCGAACAGAGGCGGCCCATGCAAAATCAGAAAGTCTGTCACGGACAGCGCGCGCTTTTCAACCTCCACTTTAGAAAGAGTGGAGGCGACTGTTTCCAACTCGCGACCAAAGAAGGGTGCGAGACCCTTTGAACCCAGAATCACACTTGGCCTTCCCTGTGGGCTTAGAGGTCCCTCAAAGCTGCGCCAAGCCAACCAATGACCCACTTTGATTTCTGGAATGGTCAGCCGCAGGGCCGCAAGTTGGAAGGCCTGCGGCTCGATACTGACTTGCCCTGTCTTCCAGATTATTTCTTCAACCTGGACAATAGAAATCATAGCCGCAGCAACCATGCTCACTGCAGCAGCAGCAGCCAGCGCTTCAGCGGGGTGATTTACATCTTGATCTGAGCGGACGATCACATGGGAATGGGCTCTTGGACGATTTGCCCGCGAGCCGAACCACGCAGGACAAACCTCATCGAGGGCTTCGCTTGTCTCAAGGGTCGCTGGGCCAGGATAGAGATGTACAGAGATAACGTTCGGACCAATTGCCAAAAAGCATGGCGTCCCGTCTCCATTTTCTCCATAGCCGCCCGCGCGCACAACACGCACCTTGGATGCCAACGCTGGGAACAAGCCATTCAAGCTTGCCAAAATTTGGTCAAGGGCAAAATCAGTATTGAGCGTCAGAGGTAGTAAGGCGACAAAGCGTTCACGCATAACAATGGTTCCCACGTACAAGAAGAGCTCAAACGCTCGTCCCAAGTGGGTTGGAAGATGACTTAAGCCACGGAAGTCATCCCAACCACGCAGAAATATAGCAGCGACCGCTTACAAAGCCCCTAAAGCCTGTGGTAAAATGCTGGTTAAACTGCCGAAATTTAGCGATATTGGGCTTAAGCCAAAGCCTCTCGCAAACGTGTGATATCGGCCAGCTTTTGGTGAAAGCCCGACCAGTCATCATTTTCTGCAATCTTGGCCCACACAGCCTCAACCTCCTCAATTACCAGACTGACGGGTTCTGTGGCTTGGAAATAGGCGTGCTTTAATCGATCTGGGCGCTCTGGCTGAAAGCGGTCGAGCCAGTTGAACCACGCCATGAAATCTTCACCTTGATAGAAGGCAGCACGCGGACCAGCCTGTGCGCGCGCCTCACTCGCGAGGCCGCCGAACCAATCATGAAAGAACCCGTCCCAAGAGACGCCAGATCGGGCCATGAACGCAAACATGGCATCCAGCATGGTTCGATTGTCTTCCGCTTGTGAGGCAAACAGGAGGCCAAGCCGTCGCAGCAGCGCGGCCTGTTGGGCGTGCGCAAAGGCAGGCGGATAAGCCCGCACAGCCTCCGTCAGGCCGTCTAGATCCCCAATCGGGGTCAAAGCGCCCGCCAATTGTTTGAGGTTCCACAAGCCCGCTTCGGGCTGCCTGCCATAAGCATAAAGGCCGGTTTGATCGAAATAGGCGGCGGTGAAGTTACCGTCTGCAACTGGCAAGAACCGCCAAGGGCCGTAGTCAAAGCTCTCGCCCGTCACGTTCATATTGTCGGTGTTTAGAACCCCATGCACAAAGCCTGCAGCCATCCAGCCAGCGACCATATCTGCCGTCGCCAAGGCCACTTCCCGCACCAAGCCCGCAGCCCGCTCTGGGCCTTCCAGTTCTTGCAAATGCGGATAATAGACCGCCACACAATGATCAACCAAGGCGGTTAGTCGTTCTGGGGCTTCTAGAAAGGCATGGCGCTGGAACGTGCCAAAGCGGACATGGCTGTGCTGTAGCCTTACCAAGACGGCCGAGCGCGTTGGCGAAGGTTCGTCTGAGCGGATTAGACTTTCGCCAGTTTCGATCAAGCTCAAGGCCTTAGACGTAGTAACGCCTTGCGCCTCTAACATCTGGGCGGCCAACACTTCACGCACGCCGCCTTTCAAGGTGAGACGGCCATCGCCTTGGCGCGACCAAGGCGTTTGGCCAGAGCCCTTGGTGCCAAGGTCAAGTAATCTGCCAGCGCGATCGCGCAATTGGCCGAAAAGAAATCCCCGCCCATCGCCCAATTGCGGATTATAGGTGCGGAACTGATGGCCATGATAGCGCATGGCCAAGGGCGGCTGCGCCATATCTGGCAAAGTCTCGAAGCGGCCGAAATGGGCAACCCATTCCTCATCGCTCAACGTCTCTAGGCCAACACTTTCAGCCGCCCGCTGATCACGCCAGACAAGACGTTGCTTCGGAAAGTCTGCCGCTGCAACGGGATCGGCAAACTCTGGGCCTAAGGCTGCAAATCGTGGATCGGGCTGGTAGGCGGTGGAGACTGGCATCAGGCGGCAGGCCCTGCAACACCGGCCTCAGCGAAGGTCGCCATGCCCGTGTGGCAGGCGACGGCTGATTTGATGATTTGGACAGCAAGGGCCGCACCGGTCCCCTCACCCAAACGCATGCCAAGGTCCAAGATCGGCTGCTTGCCCAAGCGGGCCAAAAGGGCGCGGTGGCCGGGCTCTGCCGAGACATGGCCGGCAATACAATGATCGAGCGCTTCGCGGTTCATACGGTGAAGAATTGCTGCTGCGGCAGCAACCAAAAAGCCGTCCAGCACGACAGGTACACGCTGTAAACGCGCTGCCAGAATTGCGCCTGCAATCGCGGCAAATTCACGCCCGCCGATGCGCGCCATCACTTTCAACGGGTCATCGCGATCGACCCCCAAACGGGCCACAGCGGCGTCGACTGCCTCACGCTTTGCTGCCAAGGCTTGACCTTCAACACCCGTCCCTGGGCCAGTCCATTCCCCAGCTTCACCGCCAAACAAGGCCAAGGCTAAAGCAGCAGCAACCGTGGTATTGCCGATGCCAACTTCACCGAGGACCAAAAGGTCGGTCCCCTCAGCCAACACTTCCATGCCATAGGCCATCGTGGCCACGCATTCCTGCTCCGTCATGGCGTCGGCTTCAACAATATCTGGCGTAGGTCTTCCCACGGCCAAGTCATAGACTTTAAGGCCCGCGCCAGCCTGCTGTGCCAAGACGGAAACAGCAGCGCCGCCTGCAGCCATGGCATCAATCATCTGCCGGGTGACTTCTTGCGGATAGGCAGATACCCCGCGCGCGGCGACACCATGATCGCCAGCAAAGACAGCAATGATCGGCCTTAACACCTGTGGCGGACTCTTGCCTGTCCAAGCTGACAGCCAATTGCTGATACCTTCTAAGCGCCCCAAGGCACCCGGTGGCTTTATCAATTGGTTTTCGCGCCAAGCGGTGCGGGCACTCGCCTCCTCGTCTCGATTAGGTAGGTCCTGCACTAAAGCGCGGATATCGTCAAAAGGCTGTTTGGGGGGCGCACAATCATCATGGGGCATAGGGGTGATCTAGCGCGCAATCACCTTGCGAGAAAGGCCATGATACGAGGTAAAAGACAGCAGGCGTCGTGTTACCCCCTGTGCGACTTCGGCGCCACAGTGTGACAGCATCACTCAGACTTTAAGTATTATCATCTCGAAATTTCAATAGGTTCGTCTACAAGAACGAAAAGACGTTCCAACAAAATGAGCCAAAGTTGAGTCGCGCCATGCGCATTATTGATGACGCCAGAATTTGCTTGATATTCTTCACGCGTTTGCCGGTGACATGGCCGGAAGACTTGCCAAGAGAGCGCATAACGCGCGCCTTCCAAGCTGCGCCAGTGGCTGGCCTCGTGACCGGTTTGATTGGTGCACTGACCTATGGGCTAGCCATGTGGCTGTTTAACGGCAGTGTCCATATCGCGGCGACTTTGGCTGTCGCATCCCAAGTCGTCACCACCGGTGCGTTCCACGAAGATGGCTTTGCAGATTTCTTTGATGGCGTTGGTGGCGGCAAGACCGTCACAGAACGCCTCGCCATCATGCGCGATTCCCGCATCGGCACCTTTGGGGGCGTCGCTCTTCTCTTGGCGATCATTCTCAAAATCTTTCTGGTGGCGGAGATTGCCCAACCCTGGCAGGCAGGCCTGTGTCTCATCATCAGCGGGACCTTGGCACGCACCGCTCTAGTCCATGTCATGACGCTGCTGAAGCCCGCTACCGATGACGGGATTTCCGCTTCGGCCGGACAGCCCACTGCGACCGAAGCAACGACTGCGACCATCATGGGGGCCGTGATCAGCGGCGTTTGTGTGATCCTAGCATTTCAATTGAGCTTTGTAGGGCCCGCTGTTGGTGCCGTCATCGGCACGGTCTTGGGGGCTGGGGCGATTGCGTTGACTGCGCGCAAGCATTTGGGCGGTCAGACAGGCGACGCCTTGGGGGCCAGTGCCATTGCAGCAGAACTTGGCGCTTTGGCCGGGATCGTGGCACTGATCCCGGGTTTTGGGGTCTAGAGTGGCCGAACCCATCGCAACACCCTGCATCAAAGTCTGCTGTGTAGAGCCGCAATCTGGCCTTTGCTTGGGCTGTTACCGTACGTTGCCCGAGATCGCGCAATGGATGCGGTTTACGCCAGACCAGCGCGCTGCCATCACCGCAGAATTACCAAGTCGCCGTGATAAGCTGGACCCGATATATCAGAGCTAACTCAAATAGAGTTTACATCCGCTCCGGCGCTTCGATCCCTAATAAATCCAGCGCGATCAGCAATTGGGTCAAGGTCGCCTTGGCCAAGGTTAAGCGCGACGCCCGCAAATCGGCTTCTGCTGCATTCATGATCGGACAGGCGGCGTAAAAGGCAGAAAACGCCCCAGCCAAGCTGTACGCGTGATCCGCCAGAATATGGGGCGCGCGCTTGTCATAAGCCCCGCGCAGTGCATGCTCAAACCCATCGAGGACCAAAATTAGATCCCGCTCTGCGCCTTCCAGCTTCACCACAGGACCAGCAGCAAAGCCCGCCTCATCGGCTTTGCGCAAAATCGATTTGATGCGGACGGCGGCATAAAGCAGATAAGGTCCGGTCTTGCCCTCAAAGCTCAAAAACCGATCAAGGTCGAAAATATAGGAAGTGCCGCGGAAGTTCTGTAAGTCCGCGAACTTCAGCGCAGCAATGCCAACCTTGTGCGCGATGTCGGCGCGCTCATCCTTCGGCCAATCTTGGCCAACGCCTGCCTCATCAATCTTAGCTTGGGCTTTTTCCTGCACTTGGGTGATAAGGTCATGCAGTTTTAAAACGCCGCCCTCGCGGGTTTTGAAGGGCTTGCCGTCTTGACCGTTCATCGTGCCGAAGCCGATATGGTCGAGACCCTCACGCGGCATGTAGCCAGCCTTGTCTGCGGCACGAAACACAGTTTCGAAGTGATCGGCTTGGCGTTGATCAACGCAATAAATGATCAAGTCAGTTTGAAAGCGCTTTACCCGATCCACGATGGTCGCAAGATCGGTTGTGCCATACATGGCTGAACCTTCAGACGATACCACCAGCAAAGGCGCGACATTTGGCCCTTCGCTGCCATCTTTCTTCGGCACCATCTTGTCGTGCACAAACACAACCCGCGCGCCTTGATCGTCTTGCAATAGGCCTTTGGCTTCCAAGTCCGTAATCATATCTGGGATCAGCGGATCGGCATCGCTTTCGCCCAGCCACAGATCAAAGGTCACGCCAAGGGCGGCAAATTCGCGCTCCAGCGCGCCGCGAGAGACGGCGACAAAATGCTGCCACAGCGCCCGATAGCCGGGCCGACCGGCCTGCAATTCTGCTGTGGCTCTGCGGGCACGGTCACGCGCTTCAACATCTGTTTTGGCCAAGGCAGCCGCGGTAGGATAGATGCGCTCTAGGTCGGCCAATTGCACCGGGCTTGCTTCTGGATAGGGTCCTGTGAAATCCGCATCGAAATAAGGAAGGTCGGGTAGCTCTTGCGCCAAGCTGGCAATCAACAGGCCCATCTGAAAGCCCCAATCGCCAAAATGGGCATCGCCCCACACCTGATCGCCGCGAAAGCGATAAAGGCGCTTGATGCTGTCGCCAATAATGGTCGCCCGCAAATGGCCAACATGCATGGACTTAGCCACATTTGGCCCTGCATAATCCACGATGACGCGGCGCGGTACCTCAACCAATTGCGCCCCAGCGCGACCATCTTCGGCAATCGCCTCTGCTTGGCGGATCAAAGCCGTGTCGGACAAAGTGATATTCAAAAACCCGGGACCGGCCACTTCGACGCGGGCAATATCGGGGTCCTGGCTCAATCTTCCTGCAATCGCGGTTGCGATCTCACGCGGGTTCTTGCCGACTTGTTTAGCCCCGGCCATCGCCCCATTGCACTGAAAATGGCCAAACTCAGCCTTTTGGGCTCGCACAACTGCACCCAAGTCCGAGCTTAAGCCCAGATCAACAAAGGCATCACCCAGCTTGTGGGCTAATTGAAACGCAAAATGGGTCATGAACAGGGACCTTTAGCGCGGGACGCCAGCATCCACACGGAAGCGCTTGCCGTTGCGGTTGAAGTCCAATTGCTCCGGCGTCAATTCAAAGCCAACCAGCACTTCAAAGTTCGACCCGGCAATGTCTTTGTTCGCGCGGGGAATTTCGATTGCAATCGGTAAAGACTTCAGCGCGACGCGGTCGGTGCCCGCTGGTACGATCACGCGCTGTGTATAGACTTGACGGCTGATGACGGCGATGTCCTTGCGCGTCACAGTGACCCAATATTTCGCATCCTTGTAGGCACCTTTAGCCTTAGGGCCTTTGCCAAATGCCATATCCAATTCCAGATTGATGGCAATCGGATCGCTACCGACATAGCGGCAATCGGAATTTACGTTCAAAATCTCGCCCGTATAGCCGACATTCTCAAACCGCTCTGGACCGTCAAGCTCTACAAAACGCTGCGCGTCATACAGCACGCGCACCGCTGGGCACGGCCCAACGTTGGCGGCACCAGAATCACTTCCGAGGGCTTTCGCGACCCCGGAAAAGAAACCGCGCTTGCGGGGTGGCCCGACGGGGGTCTCCAACGTTTCGGCATCGCCCGCCTGTACCTCGACCGCAGGCTTTGGCGCTTCTGCGGCTGGCGCATCGGCTTCTGACATCGGCGGTGGGGCCTTGTCGCGGCCCTCACGATTGCCCATGAAAGGCAAGGACGAGCACGCGGCAAAAAGGATGGACGAAGTGATCACAAAGGCAATAGCTTGGGGGCGCATGTTGCATTCCACAGAAGAAGCGAAGCAGACCATCTTGGCACTGCCGCAATTATAGACCATGTCTTTAGAGGTCAGACTTGCTTCAAGCAACGCAATGCGGCGCCAACAAGGCAATGCCACCGGAGAAATCATGTCGGAAGTTACAGCCCCCACCCCTCCTTTGACGATTTTACTGGCTGCACCGCGTGGCTTTTGTGCCGGCGTCGACCGCGCAATCCAGATTGTTGAGCGCGCGATTGAGAAGTGGGGCGCGCCGGTCTATGTCCGCCACGAGATCGTCCACAACGTCCATGTCGTGGAAAGACTCAAGCGGTTAGGCGCTGTTTTTGTTGAAGAATTAGAGGAATGCCCAACCGACCGCCCCGTCGTTTTCTCGGCCCATGGCGTGCCAAAATCGGTGCCGGAAGAGGCCTCACGCCGCAACATGATTTTCGTTGATGCCACCTGCCCGCTGGTGTCCAAAGTTCATGTAGAAGCACAACGACATTTTGATGCGGAGCGTGAAATTGTTCTGATCGGCCATGCAGGTCACCCCGAAGTCATCGGCACCATGGGCCAATTGCCCGAAGGCTCTGTGACCCTGATCCAAGATGTGGCAGAAATCGCAGATTTTCAGCCAAAAGACCCCAAAAAGCTGGCTTTTGTCACCCAAACCACCCTGTCCGTCGACGATACGGCAGAAATTGTCGGCGCGCTTCAGGCCAAATTCCCCGAAATCTCGCCGCCCCACAAAGAAGACATCTGCTACGCGACGACGAATCGCCAAGAGGCGGTCAAAGCGCTGGGCAGCAAAGCTGACCTCCTCTTGGTCATTGGCTCAAAAACCTCGTCTAATTCCATTCGGCTGGTTGAAGTGGGCTTACGCGCCGGGGCTAAGGCCGCCCATCTGATCGATGATGCGCATGGCATCGATTGGTCGTGGTTTGACGGCATCTCCACCCTCGGCCTCACCGCCGGAGCCAGCGCGCCTGAGGATTTGGTGGAAGCGGTCATCGCCGCCTGTCAGGCGCGCTTTGCCATCACCTTGCAAGATGTGGAAGTGACCCGTGAAGACGTGATCTTCAAACTCCCCCGCGTGGTCGCGACGGCGCAGGATTAGGGTCGGCCAAAATTCTGCTACACCCCCCTCCCCAAACCGCCCCTCGCCCGCTAAGCATGAGGCGTGCGGTCCCGTAGCTCAGCAGGATAGAGCAATCGTTTCCTAAACGATGGGTCGGGGGTTCAAGTCCCTTCGGGACCGCCAGTTTTGTGCGACTCAGTTAAAGCGCGCATTTTTGCCAGTTAAGGCGCGTCACTATTGGATGTCACGTCCGCAGCTCTGACCTGTCGAACTTGTTTTTGGATGTAATAAGCACAGCGAACTTCTATCAATACGACAACATGATTCGATCATAATGTCTTCAAGTGGCCGAAAGCGGATGGTCTGGTTTTTTGGGGGGTAGGCGGCCAAAGCGGACGTATATTCTAAAGGTCAATTCCCGTTACTGTTGGCAAGACAACTAGGGAGTACGCCACTTTTTTGCGTACTCCTGTCACAAAGCGGATCAAATATGCCTCGGGTCATTTTCTTTAAGGACCGGGCTGTCCGAAAACCTAAAATTTGCTTGCAATGCTAGTAAGGGCAAGAGTTGAGCATCTCTTCACTCAAGAAGCATCGACAACCTCTGGGATTCATGAGTTATTCAAGATTCCCGCTGAAGGACTATCTAATTTGCCCTTATGCTGTCCGAGGCGCAAAAAGGATTAGGGCAGCCCCCGCTAAACAAACCAAACCACCGCTGATATCCCAAACATCTGGCATTGTGCGCTCGAGAAACCACATTGCCCCTATTGAGGCCACAATATAAATGCCGCCATAGGCGGCAAATGCCCGTCCTGCCGAGGCTGAAGGAATTAGCGTCAATAGCCAAGCAAAAATCACAAGCAGGCAAACACCGACCAAAAGCCAAGGCTTTGGTGCCCCATTGCGGAGAACCGCCCAGATCGCAAAGCAGCCCCCAATCTCAGCCGCAGCGGCTGCGGCGTACACTAGAACCTGGAATGCAAGGCCAGTAGCAGTCATTGGGTAACGCCTATGAACGTAGTTATGCTTAAGCATGAAGCGATATCACAACAGTCAGTCCCTACGTGACTTCTCTTAGTGACAACCTTTCTTCAAGCACTTCAATGATCGCCGCAAGTCATTCGCTCGGCAAATTATCTGCCATTTTCTGGCAAATTGAGGACATGCGTTCGATATGTTGACGAGCGGGCTTGAACACCGTTGATCGCCCACCATTTGCTTCCGATAGACAAGCTCTTAAGAATTCTTCTTGTCGTTCACTTGGCTTCTTAGATGCTGAGATTTGATCCCAAAATTCTTTGCTAGCTTTACCTTCAAAGGCATCACAAAACTTATCAAGCGCTAGTGAGTGAACGCGGACTGCTGCACTGTTCCGTGATTGCTTTCTTGGGAAGACGCCCACATCGTGATTTTGTCGGGCCTCAGTTCGACATTGAATCGCGAGATCCGCGGACTGTGGCGCAGACATAACTGTATCATTCGTCTTTGATGGAACAGGTTCGTCTGCCCAAGATGAAATCGGTCCAAACAGCGCCAACAGAATAGCGCTGTGCATGAGAATCTTTGACATTTTGATTTTCCTTCCGTGTATAAACGCAGACAAAAACAAAGGGCTTTTATCCTATTGGCGCAGCCACATTGGAATTTGCCGAATGTGGTTTGGTCTTGCGAGGTTGTTATCCAAGGCCCAATGGCCATTAAAAAATGGAACTCTTGTTTCCTCTCATCGGCCATGAGCAGATTGGCGACAATTTTTTCCATCACCTGTTTCAATCTGAAGGGTGACATGGCTGAGGCCGTATTTCTCGTCGAGTTGATGCGCGAGAGTGGCAAGTACTACATCACCGGGATGACCTCCGGGCATGACTAGGTGGGCAGACAAAGCGGCTTGTGTGGTGGATAGGGGCCAAACATGAAGGTCATGCACCGATGCCACGCCCGGGCGCGCTGCAAGCCACTCCTTTACAGAAGGCAAGTCAACGCCCGCAGGACTTGCCCCCAGCGACAGTCTGGATGAGGCCAAAAGTAAGTGCCACGTCCCTGCAACCATGACGGCCACTACAACAAGACTGATCGCCGGATCAATCCAAGCCTTTCCGGTCAGCAAGATGGCAGCACCCGCCAAGATGACTGAAAGAGAGACAAGGCCATCCCACAGCATATGGAGGAAGGCACCTTCAATATTGATGTCCGACTTTCGGCCGCGCGAGAACAACCAGGCCGTACCAAGATTTATGACCACCCCAACGGCTGCAACCGCCATAACCAAAGCGCCATCCGGCGGGCTGGGGTTTGCAAAACGGCGGATCGCCTCCCAACCGATAACTCCGGCGGCCAAGAGGATGAGTAAGGCGTTCGCAAGAGACGCCAGAATGGAAGCTTGGCCAAATCCAAATGTAAACCGCCCTCGGGGTTGAAGTCGCCCGAGTGCCGTTGCGCCCAAAGCAAGCAAGAGACCTAGCACATCGGTTGCATTATGGCCCGCATCTGCGATGAGCGCGAGGGAATTGATGGACCACCCCACTCCAAGCTCAACCAGAACAAAGCTGACATTGAGACTAATTCCAAGCGCGAAAGCCCCATCATAGCTGGAAGGACCGTGCACATGGGCATAGGCACCATGATTGTGGCCGCTGTCTTGTTGGTCGCTGTGATCGTGACCCACTATTTTATTCCTTTGAAAAGCCCAGCCAGCGCGGGGTTCGGGCAGCATAGTCGCGGTAGCCTTGCCCAAGACTTTTGGCCAAAATCGGTTCTTCGATGCGGACTTGCCAGACAGCGGCAATCCAAACACAGGCCGAAAGGATCACTTGGACGATATCAGGTTTGACAAGGGCAAGCCCGGCAAAAAGGGCCAGCTGGCCAACGAAAACCGGATTTCGCGAAAAGGCGAAAAAGCCCCCCGTCACGAGTGTTCCAAGAGTGCCCTCAACAGCACCAATCCGCCAAGATCCGGCCATTTGCGATTGCGCCCCCAGAGCCACGCATACCCCGACGAAGACAGCAACGAATCCCGGCCAAACAAGCCAATCGAACATAGGTGGCCATTGAGGCACCCAAGTCGGAAAAGTTGCTCGGAATAGACCCCAAGCGGCAGCGCCGACAAATCCAATCTTGAACAAGAGTGCCGTCCAAATTTGGGTACCCTCAGGCTTAGCGAAGGAGTCAATATTGCGTCCAGCGGACTCTTTCGCTTGTCTGCTTAGCAATACAAACCCAACCAAATAGGCGTACAATAGGACTGTTGTTATCGTCGTCGGTAAATCCATGTCAGTCTGCCACCACCAACGTAAACGGCGCAGTGATAACCTTGCCGCCGATCTTTACTTGAAGGAATACCCGGTGCGGTCCGGCAACGCTTGGGTGCAATTCAAAAGCTAATGCAGGCCCGCCGCGTGCCGTCGCATCCTTTGGTTCTGCACCCTCAGGATGACCATGCACCATCGTCGTGCCATCGGCCGAGAAGCCAACCAAATGGGCATAGGCCCCCATAAGCGGTTCTAACGAGGCAAGCGGAGCCCCGGTTCCATCGGCAACTGTCAGCGTAGCTGGCGTATGTGCGTCAGCCGTGAGCGCGCCGCCAAGCGACAGGGTCAGGGTATAGCCGTCGACCTTGGTGGAAAGTGTTTGGGTCGCTGCAACTTCTGGACCTTTTTCTGCGCCCACGTTTAGAGTGACTGAAGGCGTCAGGTTATGGGCATCTGAATCTTCATGGCCATGACTTCCTTCACCATGATCATGGCCTGCTTTCTCATGACTGTGACCTTCATCACCATGGTCACTTTTGCCATGGTCATGAGCGTGCCCGTCTTGCTCTTTGCCTGCGGGCTTAAAGTCCGCCCAAACGCGATATTGACGGGGATATTTCGGGGTAAAGCTGACCGTCCACTGTCCGGGCTGCGCGCCTGGCTCACCATGGACATGGGTGTAATCTTCCAGCGCGCTATCCACGATCATGACATGGACCTTGTGCTCGTGCTGGGTTGCGATGTCATCGGGGCCGAGGGGTTTGCCATCCGCGCCTGTTAGGGTCAGAGTTAGGCGAACAGCCTGGCCCGGTACAGGGGTCGCAGCCGCCGCAACAGACATGGTTGGCTGATCCTTGGTTTCACTTACAGAGCTCGCTGCCGCAGAGACCTCAGACTTGGGCTCTGCTTCGTCTGCCCCGCCGCCGCCACAAGCAGCCAGCAAGGCCAAAGCACAGATTCCAGCGGTTAGTTTTACTGTCCGTTTCATTAGAACGCCTCCTTTAATTGCCCATCTTTTTGGGCCAAGACCAATTGTTCGAGTGGTTTTTGCCCGAACAATTTGAACAAAATCGGTGTAACAAGCGCATCCAGCAGGGTTGCAGAAATAAGCCCCCCGAAGATGGTTACTGCTACAGGATGCAGGATCTCTTTTCCGGGTTCGCCTGCCTCAATTATAAGCGGGATGAGAGCGAGGCCTGCGGATAGGGCCGTCATGAGAACGGGTGTCAGGCGCTCTAACGTGCCGCGGATTATCATGGCATCACCAAATGTCTCGCCCTCATAGACAACCAGATTGAGATAATGGCTAATCTTTAGGATGCCATTGCGCGCGGCAATCCCGGTTAGCGCAACAAAGCCGATGAGACTTGCAACAGAGAGCGGTAGGCCAAAGAGCCAAAGCGCGATGACCGAGCCGATCATCGCCATCGGCACACCCCCCATCACAATCATGGCCAGCGCGATCGACCGGTATCGGCTGTATAACAAGGCGAAGATGAGGGTGAAGGACACCAGTGTCAGCCCCCCGATGGTCGCCGTGGCTTCAGCTTGTGCCTCGAACTGCCCTTCAAGTGCGTAAAAGCCACCCGTTGGCGCAGGCACAGCCTCCATTGCTGCTCGGATCTCCTTAGTGATTGCCGAAAGATTGGCACCCGGTGCCAGATTGGCTTGCACGACAATCCGCCGCTTGCCATTTTCCCGATTGATCTGGTTCGGCCCATCGGTTTCGCGAACCGTCGCGATTTGGGAGAGCGGAATTACCCCGCTCGGTGTCTCGATCAAAAGCTCTGACAAGGCTTGGGTCGTGCGAGCACCTTCTGGTAAGCGGATCACTACGTCAAAACGGCGTACCCCATCAATGATCCTAGAGACCGTTTGACCGCCGGATAGAGCTTCAACAGAGCGCGTCACTTCAGCGGGGTTGGCCCCATAGAGGGCAGCGCGTTGATAATCCACGATCACTTCAAGCTGCGGCACACGGACGATCTTCTCGACCCGCACATCAACCAAGCCTTCAATGCCAACCATCCGCGCCTGCAAGGCGTCTGCGGCGTTGCGGGCGGCATCCATATCTTCGCCATAGACTTTAACCGCGACGGGCGCGTTGACGCCAGACAGCATGTGATCAATCCGATGCGCCAAGGGCCCACCCACGCCAAAGCTTCCCGGCAATGGCGCAAGCGCTTGGCGGATTTTCGCTGCAACTTCATCACGTTCTTTGGCTGACAGCCCAGGGTTCAAGCGAACGTCAATTTCATTGGAATGAATGCCATCTGTATGCTCATCCAACTCGGCCCGGCCTGTCCTGCGACTAACACTTTTCACCCCATCGACTTCCTTGATCAGTCGTTCTGCCGTCGCACCCATGCGGGCACTATCGGCGAGGCTAATGCCGGGCTGTAAGGTCAAACCAACAAGAAGGGTGTTCTCATTAAAGGCTGGCAGGAAAGCGCGTGGCAACATCAATGCGCCGCCAATGGCAACAAGCCCGGCCAATGTCGCCCCAATCAGGACAGGCCTTACATGCTGGAACCCCCATTCGAGCAGGCTTTGATTGGCACGCTTAAGACGTGCGACCAGCCAGCTATCTTGCTCGACTGGCAAGGCTTTCATAGTGGGTAGAAGATAATAGCACAAAACAGGTGTCAGGGTGATCGACACCAGCAAGCTTGCCAAAATCGAAACCACATAAGCCATGCCCAAAGGCTGGAACAACCGCCCTTCAATGCCCGACAAGAAGAATAAGGGCAAAAACACCAGAATGATGATCATTGTAGCATAGACAATGCCCGAACGGACCTCGCCCGTCGCGCGCGCGATGACAGTTACCGCGGGCAAAGGCGCTGGCAGGGCGCGATTTTCCTTGAGGCGTCGGTAGACATTTTCCACCCCCACGACGGCATCATCAACCAATTCACCGACAGCAATAGCCAAGCCCCCCAAAGTCATGGTGTTGATCGACAGCCCGAAGGCAGAAAATACGAGTGCCGTGATCAGGATCGACATTGGCAAGGCTGCCAAACTAATGGCTGTCGTGCGAACATTAAGTAGGAAAAGGAACAAGATCACTGCAACCACAAGGCCCGCTTCGATGATGACTTTCTTCAAAGTGCCTAGCGAGGCCTCGATAAAGTCTGCTTGTCGCATTTGCACCTGGCTGGCAGTTACGCCCTTGGGCAAGGTCTTGTTCAACTCTGTCAGAGCCGCTTCGACGCTCTTGGTGACGACCACGGTATCGGCACCAGGTTGCTTTTGAATGCCAATGATCACGGCAGGCTTACCCGCAAACCCTGCATCACCGCGCCGGAAGCGCGCTGCAAACTCAACCTCAGCCACTTGGTCCAGTCGGACAATGCCGCCGGTGCGTGTGGTAACCGAAATAGAGCCCAAGTCCTCAACCCGCGCCGTGCGCGATAAAGCGCGTACGACAAATTCTCGACCACCCTGATCAATAAAGCCGCCACCCGCATTTGAGGCAAAACCCTGCGCGGCGCGTTCGATGGCCTCCAAACTGACGCCCAATTGACCCATGCGAGCCGCATTCGGCGAAATGCGGAATTGTCGCACTTGGCCGCCAATAGGGATCACTTGTGCGACACCTGGAATGGTAAGTAAGCGTGGTCGGATTTGGAAGTCTGCCACTTCACGCGCAGCCATGGGGTCAGCGTCGCCATAAGGAATGGCTACCAGCAAAATCTCGCCCATGATGGAGGTAACCGGGCCCATTTGCGGGGCATGATCGAGGTCCGCCATCGACTCTTTGGCCAAAGCGAGCCGCTCTGACACCTGTTGGCGGGCCCGGAAAATCTCTGCATCCCAGCCAAACTCAATATAGACCATAGACAGGCCTACACCGGTTACCGATCGCACGCGCGACACGCCGGGTATACCGCTCATGGCGTTTTCAAGTGGCTGGGTGATTTGAGCTTCGACTTCGGGCGGGGCCATCCCGCCTGCTTCGGTCATGATCGTAACCGTTGGCTTGTTGAGATCGGGCAAGACGTCGACCGGCAGTCGCATGGTGGCGAGGATGCCAAATAGGATAAGTGCTAGTGATGCAAACAGCACCAGCACCCGATTTCGAAGTGAGGTAGCAACAAGAAAGTCAAACATGGCTCATCGCACCTGCTCAAGAAGTGGTGCGCCAGTGGTCGCGACCCGAGTTCCAGCTTTTATGCCGGATGTGGCGATGACGCGGTTTGCATCTAAATCGGTTATTGTAACCGGGGTGGGCTGAAACTGCTCTGCGGCTTGTTTCAAAAAGACCATGGTCTGGCCATTCATCCCCTTCACCACAGCATCACGCGGCAGAGCCACACCTGCGGTTTGTTCGCTCCCGGTGATGAAGACCATCACAGGCTCTCCTACCCGCATGCTGCTTGGCCCATCTATTTTGAAGCGGAGCGGTGCTGCGCCATCGACCATCGCCAAGCCTTCGCCCTGGCGGATAAGTAAGAGATTTCGACCATCGCTGGTGCGGGCAGAACCTGTTGCCGCTAAGGGGACTGACTTGCCCGATGGAGCGCGTGCCTCCACGAGCAATTGGTCTGGGTTGGTGATGGTGAAGACGGTTTGGCCGGGATTGATCACTTGGCCCTGCGCGACAGAGACAGCGCTGATCACGCCAGAGACCGGCGCTCGAAGCACTTCCGCATTTGAGCCCGCTTGGCGCAGGCGGCTCGCCTCAGTACGCGCCGTGCGCAGACGCGCAGCGGCTTGGGCTTTTGCGAGATTTAGCCGTGCCGCAGCGGCATCCACTGCCGTTCTGGCTCCCGCAATCTCGCGGTTGGGTACAACCCCTTCAAGCCGGGTTAAGCGGTCCAAGCGACTGCGCGCCTGGGCCAGTTCGGCGGCTTCTGCCGCAAACCCGCTTGGGCCTGCCGCGAGCTCTGCTTCAGCAAGCGCTGTTTCAGCCGCGCCGCGCGCCGTAATCAAGGAGACATCCGCATCCAATGCAGGGCTGACAAGGGCAAGAACTTGTCCCTTCACAACTCTTTGGCCAAGGGCTGGCAATTGGCCTGAGACACGGCCGACACTGCTCGCTTGCACAACACCAGAGCCATTCGGGTCTGCAATCACCACCCCGTTTAATTGCAATGCAGAACCCTCTGCCGAATTTCCAGCCAGAATGGTTCGAAGCCCGATCAAGCGCTGCATCGGTTTCGGCGCGACGATATCGCCATCTGCAAGACGCATGGCTCGATTATCCGGCACACCACCTGCCACGTCGGCATGTCCTTCATCACCATGACCAGGACCAGCTACGACCTCGCTCGGCGTTCCAGTCACTAATGTCCAGCTGCCAGCCAGCAATCCAAAGGCAACAAGGGCCAGCCCCGCTCGTTTGCGGCGCACCAAAAATAAAGCACCGCCCGCAACACCCAAAAGAAGGGCTGCACCGCCGAGCATCAGGCCAAGCGGCAGGCCTTCCTCAGCATGAGCGTGAACTGCACTATCATCGATTACTAGGGATGCGCCCAAAAGCGCAGGCTCCCCCGCACCGCGCAATGAGATTGTCACAGGATAAGTGCCTGGCGTGTCATGCTCTGGGAAAGGAAGCACATAGGTGCCATCGACGTCAGCTTTTGCGAGAGCTTTACGGGGCCCAATCGTTAGATTTACCGACGCACCTTCGATCGGTGTATTGGTCGCCCAGTCATCGACCCAAAGACGCAAGTTTTCCCCATCAAGGCGTCCAACGACTTCAAATCGGTCCGAGACCGCCTCAAAGCGAGGGGAAGTCGGTGCCGCAACCGATGCTGTGGCCGCTTCGGTGCCATGGTCATGGCCCGGACCTGCCCATAGCGGGACAGGCAAGGTGATCGCTGTCATTAGCCCGAGGGCAGACAAGCGGCTTTTAAGGCTTCTTGGGTTGATCATGATGTTTGGTCCTGAGGGAGCAGGCCTTGCGCCTGATTGAAAGAGGAGATTGCGGCCTCTACGGCCACACGAGCTTGCGCGGCAGCGCGGGAGGCTTCTGAAGCCGCGGCCCGGGCACGTAAGAGTTCTAAGAAGGGAAGTTCGCCTTCGCGCCAGCCGCGTTCGGTAAGGGCCAGGGCTTCAACGCTAATAGCCCGTCGCGCTTCTTGGGCCTTAAGGCTCGCGCGTGCGGCTGTGAGATTGGCAATTGCTTGTGCTTGCATGGTTTCAAGCGAGAAACGGACCGCTGCGGCCTTTGAACGCGCCGCAGTTGCTTCGGCTTCAAGACTGGCTGCTTCTGCCCCTGCCGACGGGTCGCGTCCTAAAGCTCGTGAAAGCTTTACGCCAGTTGAAGTCCGTGTATCCAAGCCACGCCCATCGCGCTCAGACCGCAAATCAAGCCCCACGCGCCAAGCTGGCTCGGCCTTGAGCCGGGCAAAGCGGGCTTGGCGGGCAAGTTGGTCGGCCTCTGCCAAAGCCACCCGCACGAGCGGATGATCATCGATTTGCGCCGCGCCCACAGTCTCTGCAGTTAGTTGGGCTGGAACAAAGCCTACCAAGCCAATCATCTGAGCGCGGGCTTGCCCTTCCCGACCCATGGCTTGGGCCAAATCTTGCTCGCTCATTGCCAGTGCTGCCTCCGCTTGCAGAAGATCAAGACGTGCCTGCTCCCCTGCGGCTTCCAAGCGCTTGGTATTGGCAACTAAAGTTTGGGCAAATTCTACTTGCTCGCGGCCAACGCGAACGTCAGCAACCGCTCGGGCCAACTCCCACCAAGCCGTGCGCAATTCACCAGCTAGCTCGAGGCGAACCACATTAAGTTCGGCCCCAGCACGAGCTGCCAAGGCATCCGCCTCACCGCGCAATGCGTCGCGCTCGCCCCGTCGCCACAGAGAGGCACTGATCCCGCCCTCAACTTCAAAATAATCTGTACCGGAACCAATTTGATCTTGCCGTGCGCTTGCATCAGCTTCTAGCGGCCCAGCAAACCGACGGGCCGAGAGAGCGCGCCGCGCATCGGCTGATCCACGCAGCGCAACAGCGTCCGCATCTGCCGCGCGACGTGCGACAGCCGCATCAAGAAGCGTTGACCAGCGCGTTGGCATGGCTTCATTCGTGCCACTAATTTCTTGTGCTTGTGCGGCACCTGTCACCGCAAGGGGCGTCATAACTGCAAAGGCGAGAGACAAGGACGCAAAGACAGACTTCCGCCGTCGGCGCTCATAGTTTTGGGAATTCATTAAATGGGTCTCCTGATCACGATCCGTGGACCCAGCGGACAAGATGTCTGCTAGGCAATAGTCGGATGGATCAGGCTCGCGGCGGTCGTTTCAGGCCGTAAAGGCGATGAGGTAAAGCAAAGGGTGCTTCGGCGTCAGGCTTCAGTGAAATAGCCCAAAGCTCAACCTTTGAAATTTGTGTGTCGGCAGCGCTCAGTGTCGCATTAGAATGGGCCAAGCAGCAGCCACCACAATGACCGCTTTGCGACTTTTCTTCGGTTGGCTTCGGCATCTTCTCGCAGAAGTCTGCGGCCTCAACAGTAGCGCTCACGTGATCGACTTCCACTGAAGTGCAGGGAGGATTGCTCTCGCAGGTAGCCCGCCAACTAGCCGCACTCGTCGCGACTGGCGCAAAGGCCATCGTCAACGCGAGGAAAAAAGCAAACAGGGCGCGAGTCAGCTGCATGTCTCCTAAATATACCGGAGGGGGGTATATGGCAAGCCTCGAATTTTCCCTAGTCGATCGATTTCGTCAGCGCTTGCATGAGGTCGCCCAAAAGTTTGCGTTGTGCATCAGCGTCGCCAGCTGCAATCGCGCCTTCGATGCAACTTTCCATATGTCGCTTCAGAACTTCCGCTTCCACCTTCGTCAGCGCCGCACGCGCTGCTTGGACTTGGGTGACCACATCCATACAGTCACGATCTTCTTCCAACATTTTCTGTATGCCGCGCACCTGTCCTTCGATCCGGCGAAGACGGGTCAGAAGTGCGGCTGGGTCTTTATGCGTATGGGCCATGAGACCTATGTTGGCCTAAAGGCACCGAGAATCAAAGGTGTTTTTCTGCTACTGCCTCAAACTTCACTTCGGTCAAGGGACCTGAGTCTGCGATGTCCGCTTTCGGGCTCAGTTGAGTTGGTCGTTATTGGCCACGTTTGGCGGATACTGTTGAAAAACTCCCCATCCGCGCTGACACGGAAATTCAGCGAATTGTAAGAGAAATGGCTGATCGGCGGGAAACATCCATCAGATCAGGCTGGGAGCGCCAGTGAGTGCCCAATGAAAAACTCGTGGCTCCCCCCGCGTTAATTGTCGCAATCGAGCTCAGCGGCCCAATTTTTCTTCATAATTACTCAAAAATCGACTTTTTCAACAGTATCGGCGCAAAGCAGACCCAAGGCCGAAGTTAGAAACTGACGGTAGCAAGGTTTTGGAGGTTTGCGCTTTTACTTCCGCAGCTCGTCCAAGTGCTCTTTTTGAGCCCGCTTCTGCATATCAAAGACGCTTGCCCAATCAATTGCATCCTTTATCAGCGCGAAGGATAACGCCAAAAACCCAATTAAAATTAGAGTACCAAACGCATTCTTTTCATAATTCATGTAGGCAGCCAGCAGACTCCAAACGCCAAGAAAAGCAAATACTGGGACGCGGGCTCGGTCCTTCAGCACATGCTCCGCGTGCTTTAACCCGAAGGTCAGCAGCCTTTCTTTCGCAGATTTTCCGTCTGTGAAGGCTGATAGTCCCATTGAGCGGGCTTCAGTGACCGCCTCTTCCAAGAGGACCATATCTCGTTTTGTTTCAAACCTGCCGCTCGCATCGACCAGTTGCGAGTTCTGAGCTTCTGGTGCTGGTTCAGTTTCATCCGTCATGATGCCAAACTTACCATTCCTGCGACATCAACTTTAGTTATGTCACCGAGTTCGTCCCGAAGGCGCAAATAAACCATCTTGACCAACGTCGAGTGCTTTTCTGGCGTTAAGGTTAACTTCCGCTTTTGCAGTACGACTTCGACAGCCCGTGAGGCTTCTTGGACCAACAGTTCTGACTTACCATGCTGGTGGCTAGGGTCACGTCCTTCACCGAGCAATAGCCATAATGGATCGAGACCGAGGCGCTCATATAACCTTATGAGAACCTCCACAGAAATATCGGCTCGGCTCTGCTCATAAGTCTGCATTGTTCGTACAGATACATCAATGGCAGCTGCGAGGGTCACCTGACTCGCGTCGAGAATTCCTTCTCGAAACTCAACCAATCGCTTCGCAACTTGTTGACGTGAATATAGTTTATCTTCTGTTTTCACAGCCCATCACTCGCGATTTGACTCATACCGATGTTGCAGCATACATACATGATCACAGTAGTAACATGCAAGGGCCGCTCATGCCACCAGATCAATCCCAAACTCATCGATGGGTCAAGGAGTGTTTGAGGCGCCGTGGCAAGAATTTCTCCGATGTTGCGCGCAAAGCAGGCGTAAGCACTTCGACAATTTATGCCGTATCGAAAGGCCTCGCTCGATCTGCTCGCCTCGAAAGATTGATCTCGGAGGAAATTGGCTTTGAGCCGGCCCAAATCTGGCCTGATAGGCCGATGGTTCGAAGCCAATTGGATAAAGCGGTTGTTACCCCGCCAGCTTGAAGGCGTTCCATTTTACAGCTTCTAGTTAGGAGCAGTCCAGCCTTAGGAACTGGGAAGTCCAATTGCGCAGTTCGAAACTCAAACAATAACGACAGGGAAATAAAATGTCACCGTAAGCCCAAAAAGAAAAAGCCCCCGACGCGCTAACGTCGAGGACTTTGGTATTCACTAAGTACAATCCCAAAATCCCAAAATTCGTTGAAACTGTCAACCGGCTTTAGCGCCGGATTGCACAATTTCGCCCGCTTTTCTTCTGGAAAAGGAGCGCCGTTCAATCGGTGAAAGAGCCCCCATGTCCGAATTCTTTGATTATCCCCGCGCATTACTCAATCGCGAAAATCGAGCTGAGTATAGCCAAATACCACCATCACATCTTGGCTTTTTGCCGGGGTGCCAAACCACGAATTTGAGCTCGAACCTCGCGCAGAAGCTCGATGACTTTGCGCAAGCCGCGGCGGTCAATCGGAACTGCAAAATCACTGTAAATCTTGATCGAGATGGTACCCGCCAAGTCTTTACCGGCCGCAGATACTGGCAGACATCGATTTTCCCAAGCCGAAAATGCGGCAAGTCCATCGTCTGCGAGGGACAAAATGAGTTGTTGTTTGCCGCCCAATGCGAGGTGGACATCGGCGTCATAGAATACGCAAGCCAAGCAATTTTGTTTGAAACTCGAGTAGGTTCGAAATGGACAAAATATCATAGCGACTTTTGTCGGTTGCGAGCCGATGGCGCAATTGAGATTATTGAGGTGAAACCGGATGCGTCTCATCTCGACCGACCAGACTATCGGGAAAAACTAGAAGCTGCTGGCGAAATTTGTGCCGAACTCGGGTGGATGTTTACCCCCGTCTTTGGCGTCGATTTACAAAAGCGGACATTTCACAACTTTCATGTCAATTGGGCGCATAGGTATAGATTTTACTTGATCCCTGACTGGTTGAGTTTGGCTGTAGAGCGGCTCGCAGATGCGTGCGGCGGCCACTCAACCGTTCAAGATTTGAAAGCAATTTGTTCTGGTTTGGAACAAGCCCGCGCACTTCTTTGCGCATTAATTTGCAGGGGCAACGTGCATCTGGATCTGAGCCAGCCAATCTCATTGAACGCACCCATAGCTTTAATTGGAGGCTACAACCATGGCCTATGATGCTGCTGCAATCGCTCCTAGCGAGCGCCAGTCAAAAGACACACTTTCCAAGCATGTGAGGGCCACGATCCAACTCGAACGTGGTAATTCCTACTTTTTTGACGGCCAACAAATGGTCTTTGAAAGGTATGGCGAAGACAATCGCCTCATTTTCAAGCTGATCCACACGGAACTTACCTTCCGTGTCGACTGGAAGGAATCTCGTTCAGATCTTCCCACCAGCGACTGGGTGATCTCTATGATCTCCGCAGGTCGCTTCCACACCAGAGATCCGGGACCGTCATTAGTCAAGTCAAACCGCTTCATGATGGGAGAGGAAGAAGCTCGGAAAGCAGACCCAGGCTCCGTCATTAGGTACAAAATTCTCGTCGGCCTCGATAAACTGGGCTCGGTAGTCTCTGATGATCAGATTAAGATCATAGTTGATCGAGTGAAACGGCAATATCCAGAGGAAGCGAAACACTTCGTCGATGGACTGACGCCAAGAACCGTTAAAGAATGGCGAAAGAAGAGAGGCTCATTTCAAGCACGTGCTTGGTCAGACTGCATATCAAAGACAGGTAAAGGCCCCCGACCGCGTCGCCTGAATCAGGCCCTGACAGACTTGATTTCTGCGAGTGCGCTTTATTATTGGACAAATAAGACTGCCAGCAAGGTGGATGCCTACAATCATTTGACGAACGCGATAACAATAAGAAACGCGCTCGATGAGGCCAGTGGAACAGCGACCCAGTTGCACTGCCCGTCACCAACGACGCTCAGTGATTGTATCGACGAACTCGAGACCTTTCAGACAATGCGCGCCAAATTTGGCGAAGTTGCAGCCCGAGCAAAATTTAAGGCCATGGGCAAAGCTATCCCGGCCAGCCGAATCTTGGAGCTCGTCCAAATCGACCACACCATTATCGATCTTGAACTCATTGACTTGGATGTATTAGATGGACCCACTAAAACCCAGCTCGGTAAGCCAACATTGGCGACCGTTATCTGTGTGAAAAGTCGGTGTATTCTCGCTTGGTACATAAGTTTCGCCGGCCCCAGCCTTGCTAGCGTCATTCAAGCCTTGAAGCGCTGCTTGCGACCTAAGCTAAACTGCATAGGGAGCTCCGATTTTCCAATCTTGCAGGACATATTTGGTCTGCCGTCTAACATCGTGTGCGATAATGGTATGGAGTTCGTAGGAACGAGTATCCAAGATCAAATACAGGATCTGGGCATAACATTGGTCGCGTCAAAGGTTGCGAGCCCGGAGTCAAAGGCCTTCGTTGAGCGCCTTTTTGGCACATTGAATTCCAAGCTTTTCCACAAGCTCCCAGGGACCACTCTAAACAAATCAAAACGCGAAGAGCATGCCGATAAGTTCAAATCCGAAGCGACGATCACCCTTCAAGAACTCGAGGAGCTTACTGAGCACGTAGCCTACGCGTATCACATCTCCCCGCATTCGGGCTTGGACGGAAGGCCCCCAGCTCTGGTCTGGCAAGAGGATGCAGCGCGATATGGCATCCCGGTCCTTTTCTCCTGTGATCGGCTGGATCCCCTTTTGGGAATTTTAGACGAGCGAACGCTGTCTAACGACGGAATTGAGCTATTTGGACTTCAATACAACGACCGCCCAACAACAAATCTAATTTTAGAAGAAGAATGTGCCCGCCTTAGCGATCGAAAGCGCGCCAGTCTCAGGGTCAAAATAAAATATAATCCATACGATCTCGGCCACATTTGGATATTTCGGGAGAAAGATAACGACTACCTGCAATTTCCATGCGTCGATCTGGATTATGCTTCCGGGCTTACATTGGCCCAGCACAAAACCATTCGAAAGCATCTACGAGAAACTGGACTCGAGTTTTCAAGCATTGCTGATCGCGCCAAAGCAAGAGTGTTGCTTCAAAATAGAATTCTCGAACTGACACCTAACGCTACTGCAGCTCAGCGGCGTGCGACTGCCAAGCTCGTCAGCATGCCAAGTGTCGCGTCAAAACGTGATCTATCTGGTTTGACTTCCATCACCGGCAAAACTCTGTTGCCTCACGAGCCATTGGTTGCGCGCAGTAAAGACGCAGGTGCGATCCCAAAAGGGTCTCTAAGGGGAGCTAGCAAGGCGCGGAAAACAAGACAAGACAACGCCGAAAGGCACAGGCTGGCACAAGAGCGATACGACGCGACCATGCAGCCGAACGAAGCACTATGGGATGTCTTCACGGACGCAGACTGGGAGCCTTATTGATATGTCGACTAATGTTCTAACCCCCAAATCTGGCATGATAAGGCCGGCATATGATCGCGCCAAAACTGAAGAAGTTGTAGCAAAACTCAAGCTTTTTTCAGGCGTTTGGATCGACACCCCCTATCATCATCAACTTCAAAGCGGGCTGGATACCGTTCGCTTGCTCGGTCAAGGGCACAATGACGGTAGTCTCCGCGCCTTGCGTTGTTTAGCGCCGCCCTCCACGGGCAAAACTACCGTTGCGGAGAAATACAGAGATCTCATAAACAAAGAGGCCGGATCGCCAGGTAAGAAAAAGCCCGTCCTACTTGTGGCACTTTCAAACTCGATGACTTCAAAAAGGCTGATTTCCGCCATTTTAATGGAGCTCGGCGACCCTCACGCCACCAATGGGGGAGAACAATTACTAGCAAAACGCCTCGAGGACCTTGTAAAAGAGTTGCAAATTGAACTTATCATAATTGATGAAGTTCATCATCTTGCTACTCGCAGAAATGTGGCTGAAGTAATTAATGCTCTGAAAACACTGTTGAATAGAAGGATTTGTCCTTTGGCTCTTCTCGGAACCAAGGATGCTGAAAAGTTACTGACTTCCAACGGTGAGTTAGCCCAACGAATTGCAAACATCGCTGATATCGAACCACTGCCAAGAAATGCTAGCGGCCGAGTGATACTTCATCGGTTTCTAAGTGGGTTTGATCAAGAGTTGCAGCGATTAGGTATATTCGGGTGTCAATCAGATTTCACAAACGAGCAATGTGTTGACGGGCTCCTAAAGACCACAAAGGGCGTAATGGGCTTATCGGCGCGCATTTTACAAAACTCGCTTGAAACAGCCATCAGGCGCAACGCAGATCGAATTGAAACCTATGATGTTTCGAAAGCAATCGATACTTGGGCCATCCCAAGTGGATTCTGCAAAACCAACCCATTTACAAAGGGGTAGCCATGTCAAATCCAAAAGAAATTCCTATTCGAGTTCCATTGATTGGGGGAGAGAGCTTTCATGGTTACCTCGCTCGCGTAGCTGAGCGCAATGTCCTGCCGAGCACGAAGATACTGTGTGAAACACTTGAACTTGAATGCAAGGGTTTTGTGGCAAGACTTCGGTTGGCACGGGAGAAGATCAAGACCGTAGCCGCAATCCTTGGTGCACAAGAGGAGCAACTTGGAGCGGCCATCCCGGCCCCTGAAGCAACTGATCCAAAGACGCTTGTGCTTCACGGACTAGAGTTGCGCGAGCAACATTTTTGGCGCTCATCGCGGCGTTTCTCACCGACGAGTTTGGCACAAAGTCCGCATCAGCGCTTTTCCTGGGAACTGAGCGACCTTGGCTTCTGCCGTGAGTCTTGGGAAGTGCTGCAAGAGAACTGCCCAGCACCTGATTGCGGCAAGGAATTGGCGGCATTACCCCGCTCGAGTGTTCATCGCTGCGACAGCTGCGGCTTTGATTTACGAAGAGCTGAACCGGTGAGCATTGCGAAGAAAGACCGCGGAATTCTGCAATTCGTATCTGACATTGTTAGCCTTGACGACATCGAAGTGCGTCGCGGGTTAATGCAGGTACACCCACTGTTCCGGCACCTAAATCGCGGGGTACTCTTGCAGTTGATCAGCCTTTTTGGGCGAGCGACGCGACCAAAGCAAAAAAAATGTTCGGGTAAACTCGCCCCAAGTGCTCTTTATCCACACCTAACAATCGCCGGCGCTAAGATCTTACGCGGATTCCCAGCCTCGATTTTTGAAGCTGACGAGCAAGAAGTTGGATTTAATTCCCAAGATTTCTTCGCCCGTCTGAAGGAACTAATCAAAACAGGCCACGCGCCATCGACAGTCAGCTTTGTCTTAGACATGATCAAGGAGGTGAAACCGATTGCGAGTTACTCCGCCCAGACGCTCGCCATCGTGCGGCAAGACACCGGGAAGATTACGATACGCCAAGCCGCATCAATTCTGGGCGTGGACAATGCAGCGACGCGCAGAATCGTCAGCATCGGCGCGCTGAAGCCAACACATATCCGAGGTAAAAAACGTCAAATTGATTGGTTCGACAAGGACGACGTCGAGAAGCTTGCTGCGACCCTCAAAGACCGGATTTCAACGGATAGCATTCACGCCGAATTCGGCCTCACATACACCGCGATTGAACAATTGGTCGATCTAAAAGAACTAAGGTGGCACCCCTCCCCAGCAATCACACAATGCTTCGCGGGAAAATTCTTAGTCGACAGTGAATTTCAAAGCTTCATTAGGCGGCTGCAGGCGGAGATCGACCAACACAGCGCTGCAGATGTGGAAAGGATAAACCTATCCTCGTGTTTTGCGCTTACGGGGACGTCGCCTAGGCCATGGGGGAGCCTCCTGGCGGCTACCCTGGCCGGGACATTGACTGGTGCTTTAAAGCGCATTTCTAACAAACATGGCTTCAAGGCTTCAAATTTGACTGTTGCCCCAGAGGTCGCGGTGCAAATCGTCACACGATCCTTTGCTTGGGCATCCCCGCCTGAACCCAATCGTGAGGATTGTACTCAATTTGAAGCGGAAGAACGTCTCGCTTGCAATCCGAATGACATCTCAGCCTTGCTAAAGGCTGGCGAATTAAAGCGCATCAACCGCACGAGCGCGAAGCTTCAGCGACAAAGCGTGATTGAGGCTTCGAGGAACTACATCAGCACCAGAGAGATTGCGGCGCGAATGGGCCTCGAGTTCAGGCAAATTGGCCCGTGGGCGAAAAAATGGCTGTTGAAAAAGCCTGACGGCATCACGCTGTGGCGACGAGCTGAGATTGAGCCGTTCTTGCCCAGCAGCTACCAAAGAGACGAAAAGTCACAGAAAGACGTACCGAGGCAGCTTACGCTCTTCAGCGGCACATGACGGCCAATGGGCACGAAAAACCGCTCACGGTCGCCCTGAGAAGCATTTAGGGGCACGCTACAGCTGCTTTGCCGATCAGTTTCTCGACGAACTCAAACCAAAGAAGACTTAGGTCGCCGCATTGTTGATTGCCATTTGCTGAACAGAAATCAAACTAAAGAGTTGGTGGGCGGTCGGCTGTGATGACACGCAAATCACGAAAAGCCGGACTGATTTGCAGCGCCGCGCTCCGACGATCGCCTTGATCAATAAGCATATCGAGAATACGAAGCAGTTTCTGGCCGAGCTCGAGGGGTAGTGGGGAGGCGCGGTCAGCAATATCCTGAATCCGTGAGGCGATTCGAGCAGCGATAGTGGTGCCGCGCCAGTGTGCTTCAAGATCGCCGCCGGAAGAAAGCACCGAAAGGATCGCGTCAGCGAACGCTTCGGGAGGGTAATGATCGCGTGCACGCTCTGCGAGCGTCAGGAAGTCTTGCAAGACCGTGGGAACCCAGCCGGCGGTACGGATAAATCGGTCGATCGTTGGCAGGATAATGGGCAGTTCTGACCAATCGCCATTGCAGTACCGATGGCTGAGTTCGGCTCTTTCAATTCCAACGAACATCAGCCATCGCGCAAGCCTTGGCTTAGAGAACCCATTCAACTCCCCAGCACGGTAGCTAGTTCGACAAAACGTTGGTGCGGCTAGCAGCCGGTCGAGTGAGCGCTCCAAGACTACCGGCGAGATCGTTGCGATTTCGGCGCTATCTAACACGTGCTCGCAGATGAAACTTCTGACGAGCGGCATGAGAAGATCAAAGCATGTGTCTTCATCTTCGACTGCGCAGATCGTAGCGATGAAATTCGTTTCGGCCCGCCGGGGTTCGAGCAAGCCGACGAGTTGGCCAAGCACGTCGCCAAACTCATGGGTCCACTCCAGCACGGCAGCCCTTTCGACTTCGCGGCTGTGCGAGGCCCAAACCGGTGCCAGCCTTTCGATCGTCCATGAGAGCATTACTTCACAATAAGAGACAAAGTAGCCCTCGAAAGAAGAAGCCAGTATCTCGCGCACGGGTTGCTTCTTTAAGATCTCCCCTGCACGGGCCGATCGCCACCACCCGTCAGCGCTGCGCCAGTGATTCGCCACCTCGTCGGCATCAGACGTGAGTGCGCGTTTCCTGCGCCTGACTCCGACGACCGCAGTTGCCAGCCAAGGCGTCGGCGGAACTGGCAGTGGGCCAGCCTCAATGTCCAACTTCGCGATCGCTGCAACAAGTTTGTGCTGCCGAGCCCCGGCACCCGCACCAGGATCATGGATCAAGTTCGGACTGATTTCGTCGGGACCTACGATGCAAATGTCAAGCGCGAGTCCCAAGCCTACCCAGCAGAGCTTAGGAGCGACATCCCACAAGGACGCAAGAACGCCGGAGGCCTCTAATCCGACATTGTCAAGCGGATGGATCAACGTCGACAGAAGCTCGACCGCGTGTTGACGTGAGTTGGGGTCTCGGCGAAGGTCCGCAGCTGCCGCTCGCGCCACGAAGATGACGTGGTGCCAGGAAACGATACCGACTGACGACCAAAGTGGGCCACCCTCTTCGGGACACTTTGCAGCCCGCGCCAGCACGCCCCTTGCCCACTCGATGTCTTTTCCCTCTGGTGCAAATGCAACAATAACGGCGGCCGCGCCTGCAACCGCGCCTTGGCGCATTGAAATTTGATCGCCATCAAACGACCGCTGGAAGATCGTCCCGCTGTCTAGCGAGCGTGCGCTCGCAATAGCCCGGTCTAAGGTCATATCGTCTGCAATGCTGCCCTTTTCGAACGACTTATCTGCCCAATTAAACAAAGCGAACGCCAGCAAATGCTCCTGACCCTCCTCCAGCCGCTCCCGGACTCCTGGTTCATCTAGCACCGGGTTGTCCACGACAATTGCCTGGTGCTCTGGCTGGTTGGTAATGTTCAACCGTCTATAATTGCTCAGCTCTCCCCAGGCAGCGTATGTACGCGCTTGCTCGGAAGCATTTTCCCATGCCGCAGGATGGTTGGGCCGCTCTTCCAGCTCAAAGTCAGGCGCGTCGGCGAATGCCTTGATCGCGTCGCGGACGCGTTGTGCAGCTACAGCATCGCTTTGGAGAACATGAAGCATCGCAAGGCTTCGGATCTCCTCCGCGCGGACGGGTAGAGTATTGAGCGCTTCAACTGCCATAGCGTCCCTGCGCTGATTTTCTTGTCGGAAACCGATCTGACTGCTCGACCGAATGCCTGCCTCCTGAACATATCGCTGCATATCCGCCGACCAGAGCCGCTGACAGGTGACGAGGGCCTCGTTGACGGGTGAGATAGAAGGGCGTGCTAGCGCAACATGAAGGGCGATCCCGAGGGCGGCAATAGAGTCGTTGCCGCGAACGATGCGCTCAATGAGCGTGTCGCTGTCAACCCCGGCGTCGGCCTGCTCGATTGCCCATTTGTCGAGCGCGAGATACGCAGAGGCTAGAGGCTTCGGCGCCCATAGCCCACGGCTCCATAGGTACTCCCGGACACCACCCCAAAATATCTGGTGCCCCCACGGGAAGTCTAGTTTGATTGGGACGGGTGTGCCGAAGTCAGGCTGAAGTCGATGAAGTTGGCGCCAGGCCTCCACCGCGTGGTTCGACATCGAGCACACAAGCCGCAGAGCCTCGTCCTGGGCATTTTCAAAAAGAGCCTGGAACGGTTGGTGAAGGGGCGATGCAGGAAAATAATTGAAGGAGTCGCGCTCAAGCGAAAGCGTCTCCCATTCCCAGCGGCTTGGTCCGCCGTATCCAAAGTTGGAATGCGAGACACTCATCCGTTCACCCCAGTCGAGGCTCTCTTCCCGTCGAAGCCGCAGCTCGTTCCGATATGTCGCCGATCGCCTGTCCTCCTCAATACGCCGGTTCCGTTGCTCCTCGGGCAGCTCGCGGCGGAGGTAATTCAGAGTGAAGTCCACAAGTCCGGTCGGCAGCCATCGCGAGAGAAGAGGAGCGAACCCATTGATGTCTTCGAAAGCAAGTTTTGAAGCGGCTCGCCCGGACTCGAACATCCGCAGGTAGCCAGCAACGCGTTCTGGCTCAACTCGACCAGCTCGGAGCACAAGACATCGGAGGGCTCGCACAAACTCGTCGATGTTTTCGATACATTCCCAGGTGTCTTGGGGCACATTCTTGTCGTCTCGGCGGAGACGTCCCTGCAACTTGTCACGATGTTCAAGCTCGGCAAGCCAACTGGACGCATACTCAACAATCATGGCCGAGATCCGGTTTGGTAAATCAGCAAGCGCGTTCTGCCAAACCTCGAATAGCGTGACCACCTGCGGAAAAAGTCGGCGCGGAATTGCGCCCATTTGAGTACCCAAATAGTGCAGAAACTGTATCCAGGTTTGGAAGTCGTCCGGCCCCCCCAACAAATCGGCGGCCCGCACCCGCGTATCCCTGTCAACTATTTCTCCTAGAGACCCGTCTAACACACTGGGGTTCGGCACGGTGTGCTGCGCTTGGAACCAGACCAGTGCCGACCGCATCAATGCGTAGTCGTCGACTTCAATGGCAGCTGTGAAGTGCGCGGACCGCTCGCTAAAGTCAGGAAGGTGCAATGGTGCTAGTAGCCACGTGCGGTGCCACTGGCCGCGGAGAGCCGGGTCGGACAGCTGCGCAAGCGCTGTGTTCCAGGCATTGGGATCTGCTACAAACATGGCCTGCCCCCGCAGGTCCACAGCGCGCCCGACAACGGGTGGCTCACCCGATGACCGAAGAAGGCTGATCCAATTGTCCCGCTCACTGAACAGTGCCTGAGCGAAGGACCACTCGAAATAAATGTCGTGAGCAAAGTGCGCAGAGTGGCCATCACTGGTATATACAACCACACCGTCGTTCCTGAGCGCTTCGACGGATGCCAAGAGCATGGGGTCTAGCGATTCGAGTGGGACAGAGGTGTCAGGCTGCAAGGCGCGGAGCCGGACCAACTGCAGCAACGTTCGTTGTCGTAGGAGCGCCTCGACGCCCTCAGCATCGAATCCGCCGCGTGACCACCATCGCGACATGAGTTCGATCTCGGACTGCGGTGTTGTCCCCGGTCCGAGAACTGCTTCGTTGAGGATCATCGCGAAAAACGGCCTGCGTATCAGCGTTCTGACCGGGTCAGGACCGAACAGCAAGCTCCGAAGAGCTGGCTTCGCCGTCGCAAGCTCTTCTGCTTCCTCATCGATGAGCGGACCAACTTCAACGGTGGTCATCCGACCGCTATCGAAAGTGCGCGGCAACCAAGTGCGTACTGGCTCGACACCGGAGTCTCGCATCGTCGCTAGGACACGCCATCCCGATAACTCTGTCCGGCTTTCTAGTGCATTGAACAGATCGACGACGATGCCGCGCTGTGCCTTGTCAATGCGATCAAGGCCATCAATAAACAGCGTTGATGTACCGATCGCCGCAATCTCGCGCAGCAGAGGGACCGCATCGACTTGCGTCAGCCCAATGGCAACCGCGTACTGCGCCCAGCTGCTTCCGGTCAGACGATCCGCCTTGAGCAGCAGCGCAGGTCCCCGATTAAGTGCCGCCTGCACCTCACGGCGCAGCATCACTGACTTTCCGGAGCCCGGCGGCCCGCGGAGCGTCACAAGCTTGTGATCGGTCAACGCCTGCGCCACTTTTACGCCCACTGCTGGTCGGTCTAGCGCTACGTCTCCGATCCGGTCGCGGATGCTCTCCGTGTCCAGCCTTACCTTAGCCAGAAGGGCGCTAAGATCAGCGGCAAGCCATCGATCCTCCGCAAGGTTGAACCACGGCGCAACGTCAAGTCTCAGGCTATCCCTATCCCAAGATCGAGCTTTCCCCGCCCCCACACGTGCCAAGTTGAGAAGTCGGTCTGCAAGGGCAGAGGCCTGACCTGCCTGCCCCGGTGCGAGCGATTGCTCAAGAAGCGCGACTGTAGCTGCATCGTCGGTGGCCCCTTCGTGCAGGGCGTCGAAACGAATTAAGACTAAATGGCGCAGTAGCGAGTGCATAGCCTCGACGTTGGCAGGCCTATCAAGGGCTCTGGTGATAGTTTGGAGGTCCTCTAGCACGGTGCGTTGTTCATTTGAGGCACTTCCGCCGATCGCGAACCTTACTGCGAAATCGACCGGTGTGGCGCTGGCCTTGGCCAACTCACCAAGCGCAATTAGGTCGCGTGACTTACCGACCGCAGTAGACACCCCAACCACCGCTCCGACTCTGTCCAAACCCATACGGAAGTCGGGCTTATCGATGGTCGCCCAACTGTCGCGGATGATCTCGCGGAAGTCTTGGTTGCTAGCGGCTGCACTGATGGTGATCTCTCGCTTCACCTGGAGGCTCAGTCGCGCCACTGAACCATCCGGAGCCTCTCCATCAACGACGATGTCGTCGAGTGGCTCGCCAGCGTCTCGCTGTTCAAGCGCAACACGGATCACCTTCCGGTCGGCCAAGCCTACCGCGCCCGACCCATGCAGCAGAGCCGCGAGATAACGAGTTGCTACGCGATCCGCAAACGTGAAGCCGGCACCGCCAGCTAACTCAGGAGATTGACTCATGAAATTACTCTATCATTGATTGTCACATTCCAAAGCCCCCGCTTGCTAGTTTTGTCCGCTTCTTCCGACCACTTCATTATGTTGCAAGATGGTGCATGACCGAGCCCCGATGTTTCCGCTATTCATTGGGAGAAATACTTCGCATCTGAAGTGCTCTTGTTTCAAAAGGATCGAACACGCCAGAGGTCACTCATCCATTCCTCGAACCGGAAACGCTTCGGATTGGCACTTCAGGTCGACCGCTGCTTTGGCCAAATGGGCCCCAATCGTGACGTCAAAGCCTACTCTGTTATCAAGGTCGTAGCCATCGACCCAAGGCGGGGCAGACTCAAGTGCGAAGGACACTCTGACA
This sequence comes from Aquidulcibacter sp., assembly GCA_027532555.1. Classification (GTDB taxonomy): domain Bacteria; phylum Pseudomonadota; class Alphaproteobacteria; order Caulobacterales; family Aquidulcibacteraceae; genus Aquidulcibacter; species Aquidulcibacter rimovensis. Next base: position 12,326 of record JAPZTJ010000068.1, on the reverse strand, counting down.
TGTGATTTCCCTATAAGATTAAACTCCAAGTTTGGCTCTATAAAATCAATCTCATCAACCTCGTCGCCGTTGGCAACTCTTTGCAGCCAATCCGCCAACGCGCCTACCTCTATAGTACCAAGGCAAGCTGACTCAAACCGCCATCTTCGGCCGTCGATATGACCTTCACCAAAAGCAACCAGCCAATTTGAATCCCATTTGTCATCTAAGATTTCAGGAAACTCATAGCGAACGAGCCGGAGCCGTAATGACCCATTCGTCCCTTCTAAAAGCACGTCGGCAATTTCACTCATATTCTGGTTTACCTTGATCAGCCGGGGATAAAGCCCATTTGGGCGAGCAGCTTCAAATTGCCTTACTCTAAATTTAAACAACCAACCAAAAAGGGCTTCGATCCGGAGCATTTACGTGAAATCAAGTATGATCTGGCCATTCTAGATTATCTAGGTCGACGGCCATCCGCGCGGCAAGTATTCCTGACGGTTCACTCATGCCAACAGCATCTATTTCAGAAGCATCTACTTCTATTCGCCTAAGCCTAAAGGACGACCGGGCAAGAGCAACCTCAAATAGCTTAACATCAGTTTCAATACCAAGCATTTTAACTATTGCAACCTTGATTGCATAGTCGCATCGAAACCCAAAATATATGCCGCTAATTCTGTAATCCCCGCGAGAGCAAGGCTGATCGGTTATATCGCGCCACTCTTTTTCATAGCGCCAGTCAGGTGCTTTGGAATAGAAATGTGTACTGAATGCGCGCTTTTCGGCCTCTAAATCGCCCAACAGTTTCCAAGCATATAAATCACTTGCTAGCACGGACCTACCTTTTCGGTATTCTACGGGGGCCAAACGGTCATGCTGAAGCTCGCCAGTATCAAACTCCAAGCAGATACCACGATGTTCATCTGCGTAGTGTGACCACATCAACACTGATTTCCAAGTCGTCGAGAATGATAGCACACCGCGAGAATCAAACTCTTGCCGGACCTGAGACTCTATTGACCCGGCAAGCATGCGTTCCAAATAATCGCGCGCCTTCTTATCTATTGTCCAATCGCCCTCCTCAGTCGCACGATGGAAAATGTAATCCACTTCATACCGCCACTCTTGCTCTCGATCGGGCCCGTAAACCCGTTTCAATAACGCAACCAGCTCTTTCAAGCCTATGTCGACATTAACCTCGAAGGCGCAATCTAATGGATCGTTAAATGTCCGAGGATTAGCGTAATAGAGTTCTTGATTAGTAATCAGTCTCAAAGTTCTAGCGTCAAACTTGCGATACTTAAAAAGTTTGTTGGGGACCATCATGCCTTCCTTTTAAATCAGCCAAAGTGTGCCGCGCCAGAGTAGCGCGCTTACGCTTAGGTTGCACTACATAATCGCGCGGCAACGAACCCCATTGGATTTAAACAGCCTCAAAGCATCCTGCTCGGACTTAAGCGCGATGTTATTGGGCATAAGAATGGTCTGCTTGGGACAAAGAGCGGTGCAAGCAAATGGCCAATCTACTTTGCCAGAAATGCCAAGTGTCCGGGCAAGACAGCCAGGGAGTATGGTCACACGAGACATATATATATAAGGCGTGAAAACAAATCGCTTGCTGATTGCAAGATGAGTTGGCTGGCGATTGCACCCCAAAGGCGTCGTGATGGCGTACTTGTTGGTTTGAGCGCTCAAAAATCAACGACGCTATGCCAATTCAAGACAGTCTGATTTTCGCAATAGTTGGCCGATTGCGGAGGGTCTGGTTTGGGCACCGGCAATTGATAAGCTGACGTTCTTTTCGCGCTGCAACACACCTCTCGTTTGGTTTAGTTTTGAATTCATCCAACCCGTGTCCAATCCATCGAATGGTGTTGACGGCTGGCCCACTTCAAGAATTACATTAAAAGGAGTTTTTGGGGTGTATCGTTTTCAGTTTCGCGATACGGATTGTGTATGGCATCGGCACAGCAACTCATAGGTCTCGTCAAGAGTCATGCAGAAGGGGATTCCAACCGTTTCTTCGATCTAGCGATGCAGCTAGCGGCTGCGGAGGAACAGAAAGGTCATAAACGCTTAGCTGAGCAATTGCGTCAATGGGCCGCTGCTGGGCAACTGCCTCAGCGGGCATATACAAGGGCTCCAAACCTCACACAAATGGCTGCACCCCGTGGTGACCTCGCGCAATTTCTGCTCGCATCTTATCCCAGCGAACGTCTCAACAGCGTTATCCTGCCGACGAATATCGTGGAAGAACTGTCGCACATAGTTGTTGAGACGCGGATGCGAGATAAGCTCGAGGAAAAAGGCTTGAAGCCAAGGCGACGATTGCTTTTGTCTGGCCCTCCAGGGACAGGAAAGACAATGACAGCGCACTGCCTTGCGGGCGAACTTCAATTTCCACTTTTTTCTGTAATGCTACATGGCCTCATCACCAAGTTCATGGGCGAAACAGCGCAAAAACTGAAACTTGTGTTTGACGCGATCAAGACAACTCGCGGTGTCTATTTGTTTGATGAGATTGACGCTTTAGCAGCGGCGAGAGTTGATGGGAATGACGTGGGTGAAGCGCGTCGGGTGCTGAATTCGTTCTTGCAGTTTCTTGATGAAGATACTGGCCCTTCAATCGTTATCGCGACAACTAATCTTGCTGAAATTCTAGATCGGGCGGTGTTGCGTCGTTTTGATCTCGTTCTTTCCTACGAACTCCCTGATGCCGGATCAATACGTCAGGCTATTGAACGACGCCTTGTCAGGTTCTCACATGGGAGGCTATCTTGGTCGAAGGTCACAAGTTATGCCGTTGGTTTGTCGACTGCGGACATTGTTGCTGCTGCCGAAGACGCTGCACGCAGAGCTGTTTTGGACGACAGGGATAACATAACAACACTTGATTTGATTAACTCTCTGGAGCGACGCCGCTCATTACAAGGAATAGGAAGAGGTGCAAATCCCACGGGATCTGCCTAACTTTCTTCTAAAGGACCTTGGGAGGGCCGAACCGTTCAGATCGAGCCGCTGTGTGGGCGTCAGGACGCCGAGAGACGAAGCTGCCACCTGAAACTTGGACCATTTGGAATTAGTGTTTTTGCCGTGACCTGAGCCCCGATTGGTCCGCCATTTGAAAGGAGAGTCCATCAAGCGGTTGAAGTGCACCCATTGTTCGGGCCAGTGGGAGCTAGAGTTTCCCGGCCTAAGTCACGTTAGCGGGCTGGGATCGCCGACGTGATTTATCAATGAGATCGGGACTTTGTTGCCGATGGCGCTATGTGGCCTGACCTCGTTGTAGTATCTGCGGTAAGTCTCCAACTTTTCCTTCGCATCCGCAAGGGACAAGAACCAGTGAGCGTTCAAACATTCAGCGCGGAACTTGCCGTTAAAGCTTTCGATGAAGGCATTGTCGGTTGGTTTCCCGGGCCGTGAGAAGTCCAGCGTGACACCTTTGGCATAGGCCCACAGGTCCAGATTGTGGGAGATGAACTCAGAACCTTGGTCAACGCGAATGGCCTTGGGATAGCCGATCTGCGAGCAAGCCTGTTCCAAAACCTCTATGACGTCCTCTGATCGATAGCTGAATCTGGGGTCGATGATGGGCGAGAAGCGTGTGAACGTATCAACAACCGTCAGGATCCTGAACTTGCGGCCAGTCGCCAATTGATCATGAACAAAGTCCATGGCCCATGTTTCATTAGCCTGAACGGCGTCTTTGCGGTCCTCGCGAAGCTTGGCCTTGACCCGCCTCTTTGGGGTTTTATTCCTGAGCTGAAGCCCCATTTCCTTGTAAACACGATAGGTTTTCTTGACATTGTGCTGCCAACCATCGCGCTGCAACATCACATGTACGCGTCGATAGCCATAGCGCACACGCGTTTCACAAATCTCCTTGATCGCCATTTCCAGACTGGCCTGATCGTATCGCCGAAGCTTGTATTGAATGGTCGATCTGTCTGCTTCTAGAACCTGGCAGGCTCTCCGCTGTGACATATTCCATTCCCGACAAGCCTCAGCCACCAGCACACGCTTTCGATCAGGCCTTACAGCTTTCGCCGGATAACGTCCTGAAGCATCTCTTTGTCGAGCGACAGGTCAGCAACAATCTTGCGCAGCTTTGTGTTTTCGTCTTCCAAGAACTTCAGCCGCTTGATCTCAGTTGGAAGCAAACCATCATACTTTTTCTTCCAGTTAAAATAGGTCGCCTGGCTAATGCCAGCCCGCCGGCAAATCTCAGCAACCGGCACACCATCTGCACCCTGCTTCAAGATAAATGCCTTCTGCGCGTCCGTAAATTTGCTCGCTTTCATCGTCTTCCACTCCTCCCCAGCACAGGGACAGATAACTGGAAAACTCTAACTTACCATGGCCCGAATTCAGGGGAGCACGTCACGGTTGCACTGCTACCCATCGTTGGGCCTATGGAGTTTAGTCTCGGGCATTGGACGTCTTTTCAAGCTAGACTAGAAATGGGTCACGCCTTTTTTGCCTAGTGGCGTCGACGAACAAGACGGTCATCACCGCGCGAAATTCCGCCCTTTAACTGATTTTTGTCGGGAAAAGACGCTCTTTAACTGTTTTTCAGGACGCACTTTAAGTTTGACGGTCGCCAAACCCCATAAAATATGGAAAGTGCTAAGTCGCGGCTTAGGTGGCGCGCACAGTTTTGTGCGACCCAGTTAAAGCGCGCATTTTTGCCAGTTAAAGCGCGTCACTATTGGATGTCACGTCCGCGGCTCTGACCTGTCGAACTTGTTCCTGAATGTAACAAGCACAGTGAACTTCAATTAATACGACAACATGATTCGATCATAATGTCTTCAAGTGGCCGATTGCGGCTGGTCTGGTTTGGGTGTGTGTAGAGGCTAAAGCGGAGGTTTGAGAGCTGACAGAAACACCCAGCGGGCTAACGATTAGGGAGCACTTAAACATGGATCATCTACGGCAGCAGCTTTAGTTTCAGCATAAATGAATTTAGGGGCAGAGTTTCTATTTGCCGATGAAGTTAGAAATCGTTGCAATGGTGCCCTTTGCGAGCGGCAAGTCTGCTGCGCCATAGGCCGCAAGATTCTCAGCTGGACTATCGCCCTCAATGTCTTTGAGTACATGGTTGGCGCTTGGCAGGATCTCTAATGTCGCTTTGGGGTTTGCGGCCTTCAGCCGTTCAGCATCTAAAGTCGATACTTGCAGATCTTTGCCACCTTGCACGATAAGGATCGGCAATTGAACTTGGGCAGCAAGTTTTGACGGGTCGAGAGCAAATGTACTCATAAGGAAGCCCTGTATTGCTGGATGAAACAGCTGCAAAAGTGGCTGTGGCAGATCTGTGGCATCAACTCTTTGGCCCGCAGCCAGGGCATCAATCGCACGATTGGCAGCTGCAATTATTGGAGCATTGGCTGGGTTTGCGCGAAGTTGAGACTTAATGACTTCGCCCATTGGCCTGCCTGAAGAGGCAATCAGTATTAATCCACAAAGGTTTTCGACCTTTTGTGCTGCGGCGAGCGCTACCAACCCGCCCTCGCTATGGCCAATCAGCCAAACGCACGGGGCACCCGTTCGCTCGCGAATGACACTTACCCATGCAGCAGTATCGGTCACATAGTCATCGATGACCACAGTATTGGGATCTGAAACCGCCGTGCTGCTTCCGAACAAGCCGCGTTTATCAATTCGCACGCTTGATATGCCCTGTGCCGCAAGCCCTTCAGCTAGAAGGCGATAAGTGGAAGCTTGGACACAGAGTGGACTATTTCCATCTCGATCAGTCGGACCAGAACCGGGAATTATCAATGCGACAGGACTTTGCCGCTTGCTGGAGTGCACAATCGTCCCGGCCAATGGGCCCTGTGGCCCAGCCGCTTGAATCTGGCCATCCAAGCCGACCGGGGCGGCAGATACAGGAAGGCTAAGTGCTGCGGCCAATATCATTGCCCAGAGAGGTTTCAACATATTCTGCTCCGTCGCACTACTGCGCTCTCTTTTGCCAAAGCATCCAGCTATAAAGTGTCGGGACCACCACAAGGATTACAAGCAAGAAGATTATAGTGGCAGCACGAGCCTCTGGTGAAATTGGCAAGAACGCCATGAGCAAGGTCGCGCAACCAGCGCTCAACATAATCTTCCCGCCAAAACGATGGGTAGCAATCCAGATATCAGTATCGCCCAGTGTCCAAGGGGTCCGAATGCCGACGAAAAAGTTTGGCCTAGATTTGGGAAGATTATCTCCAATCAGAACCATAAGCGCGCCAAGCCCAATCAATAAAAAGTCCGGAGTACGCTGCCAACCAAGACCCAGTGCGGCGATCATGAGCTGAAGGCAGGCCATCAGAAACATTGTCCCGATCCATATGGATCGCCACAAATGGGTTGAAGATTCTAATCGCCGCCGGAAGGGCTCAACGCTGGGTAGAGAAGCAAAAAGTAAACCGAATAGAGGCGAGGCTCCTGCAGGCCAAAGCAACGCCGCGGCTGCTGGGGCGAACCTATCAGCATCGCCCCTCGCATTCCAATGGATCGGCAATGTTGCATTCGGTTCAAGGCCTGAAGCCACCCAGAATCCAAAACAGATCATGGCGCCTGCAATCAAGAAGTTTGTAAAAAGCAGACGGCCAGTATTCATGCGGTTACCCCATCTTTGGGCTGCTCATTTGGCTTCCCGCCAGCAATTCCCACCCGTCCCATAAAGCTCAACAAGGCCTCCTCCAGAGTTGAGAGGTTCAAAGTGTACATGATCGAGCCACCCTGATTTTCTCCTTGGATCAGGCCGGCAGCCTTGAGTTTGGCGAAGTGCCCTGACATCGTTGGTTTTGAAACTGGAAAGCGACCCGCGATTTCGCCTGCAGTCATTCCACCACGCTTGAGCATTTCAAGGACTTGGCGGCGAATTGGATGAGAAAGGGCGTCAAATACATCGTTCATAGCTATTTAGCTAAATGACGAAATTCTGCTTGTCAACAATTCCCGTTTCTAATGAGCACGAAACTTTGGTGATCTTGGGACAAGTGTTCAGGGCCATCAGAATGTTTTGCTTAGGACAGATCGCAATCCAGCCAAATTGCCAATCCGCTTGGACAACATTGCGAAATGTTTGGACATTAATGCCAAGGATTATCGTCACTTGAGACATTCAAACGGCATGCAAACCAATCGCCCCCTGACTGCAACGACGATTGGCCATAGCTGGCCGAAAGCGGTTGGTCTGCTTAGGAGCACGCGGCAGCCAAAAGCGGCCCTTCGTCTGAAGGGCAAACTCTAACTTCCGGTCGTCCGAATTCGAAGGGGCACCTCCCTCAACTTTGGGCCAAAGCACAGGCGGTGCACCATTCATTGGACACAGCACCGCTAGGCGCACATGCCCGCCTGACATTTGTCACGTTTGGCATCTGACTTACCGCACTGTCCCAGAAGATAACTGTCGCAATATGAAGGCGCATCATAAGGAGATGTGCCTTGCCATCAATATCGTCTGGGGACCTTGCCGCTTTGCAAAGCGTTTCAAAATCCTATGCCAAGCGCAATGTTTTGCAAGATTTCGATTTCGCCTTGGAGCCTGGAACTGTAACCGCTCTGCTTGGACCCAATGGTGCAGGTAAATCGACCATCGTAGGCCTGCTTAGCGGTCGGCTTTCGCCAGATGCTGGCGTGATTAAATTATTTGGCCTCGACCCGCGACATCAGAATGCTCGCGCACGCCTCGGTGTCATGCTGCAAGCAGCGGGCCTGCCGGATGCCTTGACCGTGTCTGAGGTCATCACGTTGCATGCAGGTTACTTTAAGCGCGGGTTGAAAACTGCCGATATTCTGGACCAAGCTGGTCTTACGGCTTTAGCCAAACGACCATGTGACAAACTCTCTGGCGGCGAACAAAGGCGCGTGCAATTCGCGCTCGCTATTGCCGGAGCTCCAGATTTGTTGGTACTCGACGAGCCGACAACCGGTTTGGATGTGCAGGCGCGTCATGCGCTGTGGCGCACTGTCCGGGAAAAGGCTGCCAATGGTGCCGCAATTTTGCTTGCCACTCATCACATGGACGAAGCCGAAGCGCTTGCTGATCGCCTTGTGGTAATTGCCGATGGCCGTATCGCGGCGGACGGCTCGCCTGCGGCGATCAAAGGGCGTGTTGCTGGTACAACCATCCGTGTGCGCACGCCCCTTTGCGCTGGCGTGCTACAATCGTTGCCCGGAGTAATCAAAGTTGTTTTGCGCGGTGCTGACGCTTCAATCTTTAGCAGCCATGCTCGTAATACGCTGGAAGCACTGTTCCGCGCGGACCCGAGTCTCAACGATGTTGATGTTACCGCCGCATCGCTGGAAGACGCGTTGGCTAGCATTGTCGAAGCCACTTTAAAGGAAGCCGCATAATGTCCACTCTTGTTGCTGCGGCGCCCGGTGTGTTTTGGCGCGAGACAAAGGCAGAATTTTTGAAAGCTGCCCGAATGCCGATGTTTGCAATTCCTACCGTCTTATTGCCGGTCGGATTCTATGCTTTGTTTGCGGTCGGCATGGGGCGAGGTGATCAATCGGTGGTGACACAAATGTTGGCGACGTTTGGAGTTTACGCCGTTATGGGTCCGGCACTATTTGGTTTTGGAGCAAATGTCGCCAGCGAACGCGAAAGCGGCCAGCTCGAGCTGAAGCGTCTGTCCCCCATGCCAACCGGCGCACACATTGTTGGTAAACTTGTGGCAACGATGGCGTTTAGCGCGATCGCAATCGCACTTATCTACGCAGTGGCTGCCATGGTTGGCATCAAGCTTTCTGCTTCCCAATGGGCATTAATGGCTAGCACGCAGATCACGGCGGTAATTCCTTTCGCATTGATAGGACTTGGCGTTGGCTATCGCATGGGCTCAAAAAGCGCTGTGGCAATCGTGAATGTTCTTTTCTTGGGAATGGCAGTTATGGGCGGATTGTGGATACCGCTCGCGCTCATGCCGGAGGCGATCCAAACCATCGCATGGGTGCTGCCATCCTATCATTTAGGCGAATTAGCGCTCATGGCAGTTGGCCACAGCGAAATGGCCTATTTTTGGCTGCATGCGGGTCCGCTGGCACTTCTGTCTCTGGCAGCAGCTGTGTTTGCTTGGACTGGTCAACAACGGCACGCCGCTTGACCAAGCCGGTCGACTACGATGAATGTGCGAACATGACTGACACCCACCAGCATAAGAGCCCCAAACCACAGTGGCGAAGCCTTGAAAGCCCTATGCTCTGGCTGGCCTATCTGCCGATGTTCTTCATACCTTGGTTCATTCAAGCGCCGACGCCAATCCAAATAATTGGTGCAACGATCGGCGTCACGATCTTTTTGGTTGTCTATTGTCTCGCGATCGGCGCAACCGGCTGGCGCTTAATCATATGCTCCATCGTCACTCTATTTATCGCGATTGCATTGATCCCCACTTACGGCAATTGGACTGTCATCGCGATTTATGCGGCGGCCATGATTGGGGATCTGCGCCCCACGCGCCGGGCCGCGATTTTGGTTGGTGCTTTTGCGTTCATCGCGGTGCTCGCAGGGATTATAAGTCAGCAAAACCCCTTCTACTGGGGCTTCGGCATCTTCATGATGGTGATGGTTGGCATCGGCACCATTTCAACAGCGGCGTTGCGAGATAAAAACCACGCACTCACCAAGGCCCAAATTGAGGTCAAGCAGCTCGCCGCGATTGCCGAGCGCGAACGGATTGGCCGAGATCTGCACGACATGCTCGGGAGCACATTGACGTTGATTGCGATCAAAGCCGATCTCGCGGCTAGGCTTGCTGCGAGCGATCCTCAAGGAGCCGAGGCTGAAATGCGGGCCGTAGCTGCGACCGCACGCGATGGGTTAGCCGACGTCCGAGCTGCCGTTGCTGGCATGACTGGAGCTACACTGGCACGCGAAATCGCAACCTCACAAACAGCCCTTTCTGCTGCTGGTATCGCCTCCATCGTAGAGGGCGATGCCGAAGCAATCGAGCGCGGAGCAAACGCAATGCTCGCCATGACATTGCGTGAAGCGATCACAAACGTCATCCGGCATTCTGGCGCAAACTCCTGTCGGATCGCTATTACCAACGCAGACGATAGATTGAGCCTCACGGTAAGCGATGACGGCAATGGGGAAGCGTTACGTGAAGGTGGCGGGATTGGCGGGATGCGCGCACGCCTTGCTGCGGCTGGCGGAGGATTAAGCGTTACTGGCGGACGCGCTGGCGCAAAAATTGTAGCCTATTTACCAATAGAGGCAACCTGATGATCAGCGTTGTATTGGCCGAGGATCAAGCGCTAGTGCTAGGCGCACTTGCAGCGCTCCTGTCGCTTGAAAGCGATATCACGATCGTTGCACGTGTCGGCGACGGCGAGGCAGCACTCGAAGCCGTACGCACGCACCGCCCAGATGTTCTGCTCTCCGATATTGAAATGCCAAAGCTTACTGGGTTGGATGTTGCCGAAACCCTTGCGAAGGAAAAGGCATCCACAAAGGTGTTCATTGTTACCACATTCGGTCGCGCGGGCTATTTGCGGCGCGCTATGGATGCAGGCGTGCGCGGCTATTTGTTAAAAGATACGCCCTCGGAAGTACTTGCCGCTGCAATTCGCAAAGTCGCTGCAGGCGGGCGGGCGATTGCGCCAGAGCTTGCCGATGCGGCTTGGGATACCCCAAGCAATCCGCTATCCGATCGCGAGCGCGCCGTCCTGCGACATGCTGATGAAGGCTGCTCCAACAAGGATATTGCGCGGATGCTCGATCTGTCGCCGGGTACGGTACGGAACTATTTGTCTGAAGCATCGACCAAACTCGGTGCAGCTAGCCGCATCGAAGCAGCGCGCATTGCGCGCAATAAGGGCTGGCTATGACATGACGTTTATCACCCTGACGCGCTGATCCTCAGCACTGCAACAACAATCACTTTTGAGCGAGTTTGCCCCATCACGTTGGAGCCCTTCAATGCGCTGGAACAAAGGACTAGTTGTCGGATTATTGGTCGCGTCACTGTTAGGTGCCGCCTCAATGTTTCAGCTGGCCGCGCCCCAAGATTATGGATCACCGAAAGCCGAGGTACTTGCCCCCGGTCCCACTGGCGTGCACGTCAATGAAGCGAACTTAGTTGGAAACTATTTTCCAGCCCAGACGACCAAAAAGTCACCCGGTATAATTCTACTTGGCGGATCTGAAGGCGGTTTGGGGCACGCTACGCTGGATATGGCACTAGCCCTGCAACGCGAAGGCTTCAGCGTATTGCAGCTGGCATATTTTGGTGCACCCGGCACATCAAAAACGCTAGAGCGTATTCCCCTTGAGCTGTTTGATCGCAGCTTTGAATGGCTCGCTACGCAGCCCAGGGTCGATGCAAATCGCTTAGCATTGATGGGTGGATCGAAAGGCGCAGAAGCGGCACTGCTTGTCGCTACACGCAGACCAGATTTGCGCGCCGTTGTCGCCGGCATGCCAAGCAGTGTGGCGTGGAATGGCATTGATTGGACAAAAGGTGGCGCTAGCTCCATAGCCTCGTGGACAACAGATGGGCGGGACGTTCCCACCATGCCATTTGCCGGCTGGGACCCAGTCGAGGGTGTTATCAGCGTTTATCGTTCAGTTGAAGATCCCAACCAAAAAGATGCCGCCGCACGCGCAGCCATCCCGATCGAACATGCACAGGCGGCCACGCTTTTGGTTTGCGGAGAAGCCGAGACGATGTGGCCAGCTTGCCCCATGGCACGCAATGTCCAAGCGCGCGCGCAAACACGGGACGGTCCCCCTGTGACAGTTCTGGCATATGCCGATGCGGGGCATCTCTTGTTTGGACCGCCGATCCCAAAGGACGCATCGTTTTACGCCAGTCTTGGCCAATATGGCGGCAGCGTAGAAGGCAATGCTGCCGCTCGGGTCGACAGCTGGCCGCGTGTGCTTGCGTTTCTGAAAGCCAACACTCAACCACTCAGGAATACTGGTTACGCCAAAAAATCGGAGGATTTGCGCGGCCCAAAGGCCGCGGACTAATTGTGCATTCAATACCGCCTAATTGACCTGGTTTACCGCATTTGAGATTGTCGGCATTTCGGCAAAACTTGGCCGATTGCGGAAGGTCGGCTTCGGGGGCGTGGGAGGCGAAAGCGGACATTCAAAAGTGAGTGGATTTTCCAAATAAATGGCAAAAGTCTTTGGCGGGCGGTCAACCTCGTTAACCCTAAAGACCCTATGCTCAACATGTTCAGCTACAGGTAGCCGCATACAATCCCGCGACGCGTTCACATTTTCTTGTAGCCAAATCCAGACCAAGTGCGTGCTATAGGTCGGTGACTCGATGCACTTTGAACGACCAAACTCAGGAGAGGTTGACGATGAACTCATCTTTAATTCG
>JAPZTJ010000021.1 GCA_027532555.1 Aquidulcibacter sp. | reverse complement strand
GGGCGCACGGTTTGCGTCGTATTCCGGGCCAGTCCGTTAATCTGGCCCACCCCCTATTTGGCGCGCACCACGCGCCCCGGCCCCTCTGCTTCTTAAGGAGGCAACAAGGTGCACCCCCGGTGGTTTTCCACGCGGGGCTATGGGTGTTGGGGGATGAAAGCCCCTTCAGTCCCTCCGGGACAGCTTCCCCACGAGTGGGGAAGCGGCGTGTCCCAACTGCTTCCGTTGCCGCTTCCCCGCTTGCGGGGAAGCTCCGGCGAAGCCGGTGAAGGGGTGGTTTGGCTAACTATTGGCTTTCTTATCATCCGCCACAACCCGCAGACCCAAATCGCGCAATTGTTGTGGGGTGGGGAGAGTTGGAGCGCCCATCATCAAGTCTTGGGCGTTTTGGTTCATTGGGAACATGATGACGTCGCGGATGTTGGCGGTGCCAGCCAAAAGCATCACCATCCGCTCAATCCCGGCCGCGCAGCCGCCGTGTGGAGGCGCGCCATAGCGGAAGGCATTCACCATGCCGCCAAAGCGGGCCTCAACTTCAGACGCTGGGTAGCCTGCCAGTTCAAAGGCCTTGAACATGATTTCGGGCTTATGGTTGCGAATACCACCCGAGACCAATTCATAGCCATTGCAGGCCAGATCATATTGATAGGCATAGACGCTCAATGGATCGCCCTGCAGCGCTTCCAAACCACCTTGCGGCATGGAGAACGGATTGTGCGAGAAGTCGATCTTGCCGGTGACTTCATCGGCTTCATACATCGGGAAGTCGACGATCCAGGCAAAGGCAAAGCGGTCTGTCTCAGTCAAGCCAAGTTCATCTCCAATGACCATGCGGGCTTTGCCGGCAATGCGCTCAAACGCCTGTGGCTTACCACCCAAGAAAAAGGCCGCATCGCCAGACTCAAGACCCAATTGTTGACGGATCGCTTCGGTACGTTCGGGTCCAATATTCTTTGCCAAAGGCCCTGCGGCCTCAAGGCCAGAGCCATCCTCGGCCTGACGCCAGAAAATATAGCCCATGCCCGGCAGGCCTTCCTTCTGTGCAAAGGCGTTCATGCGGTCACAGAATTTGCGGCTGCCGCCACCTGGCGCTGGGATGGCGCGGACTTGTGTGCCGGCTTGTTCCAACAGGTTTGCAAAAATGGCAAAGCCCGAGCCTTTGAAATGCTCGCTCACCACTTGCATCTTGATCGGGTTACGCAAGTCTGGCTTGTCGGTGCCATACCACAGCGCGGAATCCTTGTAGGAAATCTGCACCCAATCGCGGTCGACCTTCTTGCCTTGACCGAACTCTTCAAACACGCCAGCGATCACGGGCTCCATGGTCGCAAACACATCGTCTTGCGTCACAAAGCTCATTTCCACGTCGAGCTGATAGAAGTCCGTTGGCGAACGGTCGGCGCGGGGGTCTTCATCGCGGAAGCAAGGGGCGATCTGGAAATATTTGTCAAAGCCCGCAACCATGATCAGCTGTTTGAACTGCTGAGGCGCTTGCGGCAGTGCATAGAATTTACCGGGGTTCAGGCGGCTCGGCACCAAGAAGTCGCGCGCGCCTTCAGGGCTCGAAGCGGTCAAGATGGGCGTGGTAAACTCGGTAAAGCCTTGGTCCATCATGCGCTTACGGAAGCTATTGACCATTTTCGAGCGCAGCATGATTGTGTTGTGCAGGGTCTCCCGCCGCAAATCGATGAAGCGATAACGCATGCGGATGTCTTCAGGATAATCGGGCTCGCCAAAGACAGGCACGGGTAATTCGTTGGTGACTTCAGAGTGCACTTCCACACTGATGACGCGCAATTCTATCGCACCCGTCGCAAGATCAGGGTTAATCGTAGCCGGGTCACGGGCAATCACTTCGCCTTCCACGCCGATGACGCTTTCAGCCCGCAACCGGGTTAGCTTATCAAAGCTTGGATTGGTTGGCCCGCACACAATCTGGGTGATGCCATAATGGTCGCGCAAATCGATGAAGGCTACGCCCCCATGGTCGCGGCGGCGATGGATCCAGCCGGCAATCTTGACGGTTTGGCCAACATGTTCGGCGCGAAGGGCGCCACAAGTGTGTGTACGAAAGGCTGACATGGGTGAGTGCCGATTCAATGAGTTTGTTTGAGTGCGCGATAGACCGCGTGACGACCAAAAGGTCAAGAAAGGAGGGCATATAGCGCGGCCATAAGGTTAGGTCTCGCACCTTTTGGCACAAGACGTGTTGCAACAAAGCGCCAATTCAGCCCGTTCTGCATTATTTTAGCTGCGAGTTAGATTCTGGGTCTCGCACTTTACCTCAATCCACTCCATACGAGATCGCATGAAATTGATCCAAACGACCCAAGAGCTGGCCGAAGCCTGCGCCGCCATTGCCCAACATGAGTTTGTCGCGGTCGATACCGAGTTTCTGCGCGAAACCACCTATTGGCCGATGCTCTGCTTGATCCAAGCAGCAGCAGGCGAGGTTGAGATTTTGATTGACCCGATGATCGAAGGGCTCTCGCTTGATCCGTTCTTGGAACTTATGGCCGATGACAAGGTCTTAAAGGTCTTCCATGCGCCGCGTCAGGACTTGGAAATCTTCTATCGTTTGATGGCTGGCAAGCTCCCCTCCCCGGTGTTTGACACCCAGACAGCGGCAATGGCTTTGGGCTTGGGTGAGCAGATTGCTTATGATGGCCTTGTGATGGCGCTTTTAAAGCGGCCAGTTGATAAGTCGCACCGCTTTACCGATTGGAGCCGCAGGCCCTTGTCGGAAAACCAATTGGCCTATGCTTTAGCCGACGTCACCCATTTGCGCGACCTTTATCCAAAGATGGCCGCACAGCTGGAGCGTAAGGGTCGCGCTGATTGGGTCAGCGAAGAAATGAAGGCCTTTGTTGATCCCGTGGCCTATGACACAACGCCCGCTAATGCGTGGAAGCGCTTAAAACCGAAGCGTTTTGCGCAAGATTATCTGGCGGCCTTCTTTACGGCAGCAACTTGGCGGGAATGGTTTGCGCAAGAACGCGACGTGCCACGCGGCCGTATCTTGAAGGACGATGCAATCTTCGAAATCGCAGAACAGCGCCCACGCGATGCAGACGCGATGGACCGCATGCGCGCTCTGCCAAAAGGCTTTGGTCGGTCAAAAGGGGGCGTGCAATTGCTGGAAGCTCTAAACGAGGCCTTGGAAAATCCAGCCGAATTTGCGCCTAAAACAGAGCGCCCACCCTCTTCTCCCCCTGGTCTTGGCCCTGTGGTAGAATTGCTGAAAGTGCTGTTGCGCTGTGAGGCGGAGCGTTTGGGGGTGGCGTCAAAACTTCTCGCAACTGTCTCAGACCTTGAAGAAATCGCTGCGAGCGACACTGCTGATGTGGCGGCCATGAAGGGTTGGCGGCGCGAAGCATTTGGCGAAAAGGCCCTGCGCCTCAAGCGCGGCGAAATCGGCCTTGTCATGAAAGGCAAGCGCGTGCGCGTTTTTGATGTGGCGGCGGATGCAATTATCGATGATGAGCCTGAGATGGATGGCGACGACAGCTGATTTCTGCTGACCTCACTCCACCAAAGTCGCAACAGGGGTCTTGAGGACTTGACCAAGTTGATCAAGACGCTTGAGTGCTTGCTCTGCAAAAAGCCCCTTAAACTCTGGGTTTGTTGAAAGCGTCAGCTTCCCATCTCGATGACTAAGCTTGGTTTGGCTTAGAAGCTTGGCGGAGCGACCAGATAACTCAGCCCCCAGCCGAATGGCAGCGCCCAAGGCATCAGCACGTACCAAGCGCTCTTCATCCAGTAAGCGTTTGACCAGATTGGGCTCAACCTCATCGAGCTTGGCACCATAACGGCGGGCGCAAACGCGGGCCAGAAAGACCCGCTCAATATGGGAGGCAGCCGGATAAGGCGCGCGCAGCACAATTTCAAAGGCAATCCGGGCGCGATCGTCGGGGTGTAAAGTGGCACCAACATCAGCCAGCATGCAGGCTGCTGCGCGCAAAATCTCGCCACGGCGATCTGGGAATAGTCGCGGCAAATCCTCAAACACGGGCATCACCCACCAGAATAAGGCTTCGCCAAATTCGCGCATGCGGGGGTCGGAACCAACCATGGCAATCGCACCAGCCACCAACGGGTCTTGCGCGCGTTCTTGCGGGCTCAATTCTTCCAGCAAAATGCCTTCACGAAGGCCATGGGATGAGGTGATGACACTATCAAACGCGCCAAAGTCGAGGAGAGCCCGCAACAAAGTGGCCGCATAGGGCAAGGTCTCAGCCCGCTTACCGGTTGAGCCATCAATGCGTTCGAGAGAGCGCTTGCTTTGCCCCGAGACAAAGTCGCAGATCGTGATCGCTTCGGCCCGCGTCATGGCATAATTGTGCAGAACTTGCAGAGGGTAATTGCGGGTGATCATGTCGATCTTGGCAATGGCCCGCCAAGCGCCACCAACCGCATGTAATTCCGTTCCGCGTCCAAGTGGCAGAACATCGGATTTGGTCAACACGTTGTCGATGCGTTGACGCATGTCGGCAACGTCGAAATTGTCCGTAACGCCCATGGCTAAAGGCCCCAAAGGCCAGCTCTCCGCCTTGCCAGGGCCCTCCGGACTCAACGCAACCAACTCAAGGCTCGAGCCTCCCAAGTCGCCAGCAATGCCCCCTGCCCCGGGTGCACCAGCCAGAACGCCTAAGGCCGACAGACGCCCTTCCTCAGGTCCGGAAATGACGCGAACATCAAAGCCGGTTTCATGACGGATTTGGTTCACGAAATCGGCACCGTCTAAGGCGTCACGCACGGCAGCGGTCGCCACGGCATGAATGGTTGTAATCCCCATGGCGTCAATTAGCAGCCGAAACCGCCGCAACGCTTCTAGTGCCCTGCGCACACCGATCGGGTTCAGCATACCGGTTTCAGGGACACCACGCCCAAGACCCGCCAGCACTTTCTCGTTCAAGATTGGCGCATTGGCGCGGCCTTCCACCCGATAAATCACCAAGCGGACGGAGTTGGAGCCAATATCAATCACCGCCTGATCGCGCAGCGGGTTCACTACAAAACGATTGGGCATATCAGGCCTTGGTACTGCTGCGCGACGACTTGCGACGGATTTTTGCGCGCGGGGCATTTGGGCGCGTCAGGCTGGCGGCTCGGCCCCGTCCTGATAGGCTTGGGTTCTCCATAAACCACGTATGAACATTGAAGGGCTCTGCCTCATTGACAGGCGCGACCCGCTGATAAGTGCCATCTGGCAGCATCGACCAGCTTTGCGCCTCATCGGCCAGATTGGCGACCATGATCTGATCTAGGATTTGCTGGTGCACCGTTGGGTTCTCAATCGGCACCAATGTCTCCACGCGACGATCAAGATTACGCGGCATCCAGTCGGCGGACGAGAAATAGACCCGCGCCGATGGGCTGGGCAAAGTTGCACCATTGGCAAAGCAAACGATGCGCGAATGCTCTAAGAAACGGCCGACAATCGACTTCACCCGAATATTCTCCGACAGGCCGGGGAAGCCTGGGCGTAAGCAACAAATGCCACGGATGATGAGGTCAATTGGTACGCCAGCTTGGCTGGCTTCATACAGCTTTTCGATCACAACTGGATCGACGAGCGAATTCATTTTCGCCCACACGCCGCATGGCTTGCCCGCTTTGGCGGCAGCAATCTCTTTATCTATCAGACCTAACAGAACAGTCTTCATATTAACGGGCGAAACCGACAGCTTTTCCATCTGCGCAGGCGTGGCATAGCCGGTGACGAAATTGAACAAACGCCCCGCGTCGCGGCCAAAGGCCGGGTCTGCGGTAAAGAGAGAAAGGTCGGTATAAACGCGGGCGGTGACGGGGTGATAATTGCCGGTGCCAAAGTGGGCATAAGTGCGCAGCGCCGTTCCTTCGCGGCGCACAACGAGGCTGACTTTGGCGTGGGTCTTTAAATGCACAAAGCCATAAACGACATGGACGCCGGCACGTTCCAAGTCGCGCGCCCATTTCAAATTGGCTTCTTCATCAAAGCGGGCCTTAATCTCAACCAAGGCCGTAACAGACTTGCCCTGTTCAGCCGCCGCAATCAGCGCCGCAACGATGGGAGAGTCGGTGGAGGTGCGATACAAGGTCTGCTTGATCGCCAAGACATTGGGGTCACTCGCCGCTTGTCGCAAGAATTGGACGACAACGTCGAAGCTCTCAAACGGATGGTGGACGAGAATGTCTTTCGCGCGAATGGCGGCAAAACAATCGCCACCAAAGTCGCGAATCCGTTCGGGGAAGCGGGCAACATAGGGTTTGAACTTAAGCTCTGCCCGGTCATCTGGAATGATCTGACTGAGTTGCGCAATGCCCAAAATGCCGTTGACGCGCACCACTTCATTTGGGGCGGCGCGCAACTGCTCAATAATGAAGGCTTGCAGGTCCATCGGCATGCTGGCTTCAATTTTCAGGCGGACCACATCGCCTTTGCGCCGTTCGCGGAGGGCTGCCTCTGCTTGGCGGACAAGGTCTTCGGCTTCTTCTTGAAGTTCAACGTCGCTGTCTCGGATAACCCGGAAAGCACCCGAACCAATGACTTCATAGCCCGGAAACAGCGTGTCTGCGAACAACCTGATCGCGGTTTCGACTGCCACAAACCGGCGCACACCGTCCAAAATGGGCAGTGGCATAAAGCGGGCTGCTTGCATCGGCACCGGCACCAGCGCCGTCATCAGGCGGCCATCATGCTCTCTGCGCAACCGAAACGCGACGGTAAAGCCGAGATTGGGGATAAAGGGAAATGGGTGAGCTGGATCGATCGCCAAAGGCGTCAAAACCGGGAATAACTGCGTCAAAAAGTCATCACGCAAAGTCTCGCGATCAATTTCGCCGGCCTCTTCCACCGAGACGACGGCAAAGCCGACTTCACGCAACTCGGCATGGATCGCGCGCCAACAGGCCTGCTGACGGTCCATCAAGGCGCTGGCGACTTTATCAATGCGGGCTAATTGCTGGATCGGCGTCAGGCCATCTTGGCTGGGAGTCTTGATGCCATCGCGTACCTGCTCTCGCAAACCTGACACACGCACCATGTAGAATTCATCGAGGTTGCTGCCGCAGATCGACAAGAACCGCAGGCGCTCCATGATGGGATGGGTATGATTTTCAGATTCATCCAGCACGCGCGCATTAAAGGCCAGCCAAGACAATTCGCGGTTGAGGTACCGCTGGGGATCGTGGCCGCGTGCGATTGGGGCTTTTGGCTTGGTCTGACGCACAGGTGCCTTTCGGGTCACCAATTGATCTGGCGTTATGGCCAAACCTTGGACCGAGGGTTCAACACCCAGTGCCGGATCGGTATCTGTGGGTTGGGTCATAGAAGTCCTCAGCTAAGCCTCAAATAAGTCACTGCTTTGCGCTTGCTCATCGGTCCAATCGTTAGGATAGAGGGCGCGCAGCGCACGTTGTGCTAATGCCATAGGCGTTTTTAGTGAAGAAGTCGCGACTGTTTCGAGACAAGCAGTCACAGCTTTTGCAGCTTCAAAGGTCCGTGGGATCCGCGCTGCGAGATAGGTGGCTGAAGGCTCATCCAGTTTAAAGCCCTTTGCAGCAGCATAGCGGACGATGAGTTGCGCCAATAATTTCTGCTCTGGTGCCTTCAAAGATTCGGTGGCAATGGCCTTCAAGCGGGATTGTAGGTCAGGCAAACCAAAGGGCCATTGCGATGGCGGTTGTCGGGATAACAATAAAACAGCCCCACCTTCCCGCTCAAGGCGCGATAATAGAGCAAATAAAGCAGTCTCGTCGGCTTGATCGGCTTCGTCGATCAACGCAACCAACTTGCCCGATACGGCTGGTGCTTCAGCGAATTGGAGGGTTAGGTCAGTGCCCTTAAGTACATGAGAGGAGGCCTTTTCAGCCCAGATGGCACCTAAATGGGATTTACCTGATCCCGCCTCACCAAATAGGCAGAACACCCCACCGGGCCACGTGCGCCACTGGTCTAAGGCCGCCCATGCAGCAGCAGTTTCCTCTGAAACCAAAAAAGCTTCAGCAGCATAGTTTGGCGTTCCGAAATCCAGATGCGCTTGGCTCATGGCGTTGGGTTTCTTTCCAGCAGCAGATCGCATTGCCTAAACTTAAGAAGCCGCGATTTTCACCACTGCGCCGGCACCATCGAGTTTCAGTTCTAGCCCCGCACGCGCCAAAATGGCCTGCAAATCAGTTGGGGAGCCGTCATAGCGAAACAAGATCAGGGCGCCGTCAATCGAAATCGCGCTGATTGAAACCGAAACACCCTGCAGTCGGCTCAAGGCCCCGCGCAATTTGCCCCACTCTTCGATACCCGTATAAATGGCCGATGCACTCAAACTGGATTGCGTCGCTTGCGTTACTGGTGCGGCAGGGCTGGCCACAGATTGGGCAAAAGCGGACGGGGTGAGAAGGATCAGGCCCAGTCCAAGACAGGGACCAATCCATCGGGGCATAGAGCCGTTAAAGCGTGTGTGGGTCATGCGCTCTCTATAGCGCGAATGCAGGTCAACGTGAAACACACTCTTGCGGTCTGAGCTGTTGCCGATCATAGGGCTTGCATGACCTCTGACTCACCCACGCCGCCCCGTCCTGATGCCGCTCCCGGCACGCTGCCAGCCAATGGCCTGACCTATAAGGACGCAGGCGTTGACATTGATGCGGGTGATGCATTGGTCAAGCGGATCGCGCCGCTGGCAAAGGCAACAGCGCGTCGTGGTGCCGATGCAGCGCTCGGCGGCTTTGGTGGCTTGTTTGACCTAAAGGCGCTTGGGATGACCGATCCCATTTTGGTGTCAGGTACCGATGGCGTCGGGACAAAGCTTGAAATTGCTTTGGCAGCTGGCATCCATGATGGCATTGGCCAGGACTTAGTCGCGATGTGCGTCAATGACGTTCTAGCCCAAGGGGCAGAACCCCTCTTCTTCCTTGACTATTTTGCCTGCGGCAAACTGGACCTTGAAGTGGCTACTGCCGTCATCAGCGGTATTGCGCGGGCCTGTAAAGAAGCAGGATGTGCGCTGATTGGCGGGGAAACCGCCGAAATGCCTGGTATGTATAGCGAGGGAAAATACGATCTCGCCGGCTTTACCGTTGGCGCTGTAGAGCGTGACAAAGTCTTGCCAAAACTGGACAGCATGCGTCCGGGTGATGTTCTGGTGGCTTTGCCGTCCTCTGGACCCCATTCCAATGGCTATTCTTTGATCCGCAAAGTTGTTGCGGTCAGTGGCCTATCTTGGGAGGCCGCAAGCCCGTTTAGCGACGGGCAAACTTTGGGTCAGGCGCTATTGACCCCGACAACTCTCTATCCTGCGGCTGCATTGCCGGCGATCCGGGCCGATCTGGTCAAGGGCTTGGCCCATATTACGGGTGGCGGCCTGACCGACAATATTCCACGTATGTTGCCAAAGCATCTGGCTCCCGCCCTGGATCAACAAGCTTGGACTTTGCCGCCAGTCTTCCAATGGCTAGAGAAAACAGGTGGCATTGCTGCCAGCGAAATGGCACGCACCTTCAATTGTGGCATTGGCTTGGTTGCAAGTGTTGCGCCTGAAAACGTGCCAGCCCTACTCGACCTTTGGCTTGAACTTGGCCAAGACCCCATTGTGTTAGGCGAAGTTCGCGCGGCATGACCAAAGCGCGTGTCTTGGTACTGATTTCGGGCGGGGGCAGTAATCTGCAGACCCTGATCGATGCCAGTCGTACCGCAGAATCTGCCTATGACATCGTCCACGTCATTTCCAATCGCCCAGAAGCCTACGGCCTCCAGCGTGCGGAACAGGCGGGTATCACGGCCCGCTGCCTTGACCATAAGGCCTTTAAAGAGCGTGGCCTATTCGATACCGCTTTGGCCCAGATGATTGATGAAGTCAGCCCGGATTTGATCGTCTATGCAGGCTTCATGCGCATCATGGGTGCGGACTTTGTCTCGCGGTATGAGGGGCGGATGATCAATATTCATCCCTCACTCCTGCCAAACTTTCCGGGGCTTCACACCCATGCCCGGGCCCTAGAAGCCGGTGTTACCATCCATGGCTGTAGCGTCCATTGGGTGACCGCGGGCGTCGATGAAGGGGCAATCATCGGCCAAGCAGGCGTGCCGATAAAGCCCGGTGACACACCCGATGATTTGGCGGCACGCGTTTTGGTGCAAGAACACCGCCTCTATCCCATCTGCGTGCAGGCCGTCGCGTCAGGCAAAGCTAAACTTGTGGACGGGCGCACGATGATCGATGGCAAGCCGGGTGGCTTTGCGCTGTTAGGCTAGGCCCTACAAACAAAAATGGCGGCCACTTATGCGACCGCCATTTTCCTGCATTATGATCGCTTAAAGCGAAGGCTTAGCCGACGATTTCGTTGCCTGCGAAGAATTGTGCAATTTCTTGGGCAGCTGTCTCGGCAGCATCCGAACCGTGAACCGTGTTTTCACCAACCGAAACCGCGTGCGCTTTACGGATGGTGCCTTCGGCGGCGTTGGCTGGGTTGGTTGCGCCCATCACATCGCGGTAAGCGGCGATTGCATTTTCGCCTTCAAGAACTTGCACGACGACTGGAGCAGAAGTCATGAAGTCCACCAATTCGCCAAAGAACGGACGCTCACTATGGACAGCGTAGAAGGTCTCAGCTTGGGCGCGGGTCATGTGGATGCGCTTTTGTGCGACGATGCGCAGGCCGGCGGCCTCAATCATCGCATTTACGGCACCGGTCAGGTTCCGGCGGGTCGCATCTGGTTTCAAAATCGAGAAGGTACGTTCGAGTGCCACAGTGGCCTCCTTAAGAAGTTAGCAAGCGCGCCCTCGGTTGAGCGCGCTATCTTGGATTTGGATGGCGCGCCTCTAGCAGTCCCTGCGGCGAGTTGAAAGCCTTATGAGCAATATATCCTGCCAACTCTTGTTCCCCGGTTGATTTCAATGTTCAACCGACCGGGCGTAATCGGCTGGGTAATTGGGTCGCCCAAACGGTAAATCCGGGTGCCGGGTGGTAGCTTAAGCGTCATCACGTCGCCGATGGTACGGCCCACTAGCGACTTAAAGGGGCCGACATCGCACTTGGGCGTAACCTGAGGTGTAAGTGCTTTCGCAGCATCAACGCCAGTAGCGGCTGGGGTCGGCGCTTTGGTCTCGGTGCTGTCATTAGCAGTCGCAGGGGGTGTTGTCCGTGGGGGGTCAGTTTTCGCAAGTGGGTCGCTAGCAAAAGCCAACAAGAAGATCATCAGCCATTCTTTGCCCATCGTCCATCCTCTCCTTGTCGCCAATAGGTCGGCAAAAGGCCTGCCTCTTTGGCCACCCGCCATTGCTGGCGCGCATGGCTGACATTGTCGGCGTCTCGGCCATCAAACAACACAAAGATCCGGACCACCCCGTTTAAAGACCCCCAACTCGCTCCATCAAGGAGAAACACCGCCTCGGCACTGGCACAGGGTTCAGATTGGCCAACAGGGCTCACCCCCAACTCAATCGGCGAAAGGTGACTGTCTTCCGCCCCCGGGGGTTGATGAGGCAGCCAAGAGTTAGGCTTCCAAGTCCATAAATGGCTGTCGAGCGCCTGCAACCGCTCAGACGAGGGGGACAGCACCTGCGCGCGCCACCCTCGCTCTAAGCATTTCTCAATAAGCGGCGGCAAAGTCTCTTCGACGCTGGCCGATTCCAGATGATAGAACCAGATTTCGGCCGCCGCTTCGGTCATGAACTTTAGCCTTCAAACGAGTCCGCAACTAAGCGGTTCAAGAGACGCACGCCATAGCCAGTGCCCCAAGAAGGCTCACGCGGATCATCATTGCCGGGCTTCCAAGCGGTGCCCGCGATATCGATATGAGCCCAGTCCACGCCTTCTTTCACAAAGCGCTGCAGGAATTGCGCTGCGGTGATTGAACCTGCACCTGCCCCGCCGCCAGAACGCTGCACGTTCTTCATATCAGCAATGGGGCTGTCCATCAGCTTGTTATAGGCTGGGGTCAGCGGGAAGCGCCACACGGGCTCTTCGGCCACGGTCCCGGCCTTGGTGATCTTGGCGGACAAGTCATCCGAGTTTGAGAACAGACCGGCAAACTCATGACCAAGGGAGATGATGATCGCGCCGGTGAGGGTCGCGAGGTCGATCATGGCCTTTGGGGCGTGCTTTTCTTGCGCATAAGTCATGACGTCACAAAGAACCAAGCGGCCCTCAGCGTCAGTGTTCAAGATCTCAATCGTTTGACCACTCATGGAGGTGACAATATCGCCTGGGCGCTGGGCAAGGCCGTCTGGCATATTTTCAACAAGGCCGACGAGACCGACAACATTGGCTTTTGCCTTACGACCGGCGATGGCGCGCATGGCACCAGCAACCGCAGCAGCGCCACCCATGTCACCCTTCATATCCTCCATTCCACCAGAAGGCTTCAACGAGATGCCACCTGTATCAAAGCACACACCCTTACCAACCAAGGCCAGCGGGGCTTCGTCACCACCACCCTGCCACTTCATCACCACCAATTGGCTTTCGCGCGCGGAACCTAGTCCGACGCCTAAGAGCGAATGCATGCCTAAAGCAGCCATTTGCGCTTCACCCAACACTTCGACCTCAACGCCAAGCGACTTCAACTCCTTCAAGCGCTTGGCGAATTCTTCAGGGTGAAGCACATTGGCAGGCTCGTTGACGAGGTCACGGGCGAAGCTGACGCCATCAACAACGGCTTGGTGGGCTGCCCAAACGTCCCCGCCTTCTGGCACATCAATTTCGAGTGTCTTCAGGCTAGGCTTCTGTTCAGCCTTCAATTGGGTGCGATAGGTGTCGAAGCGATATGCTGCCAAAGCGGCCCCAAAACCGATTCGCGCTGCATGGGCAGCAGTGGCAACCTTTTTCCAGCCTGCCAGAGCCACGCTGGCGGTTTCGATGCCAGCCGTCAGCAGCGCTTTTGTCCCCGAAGCTGCTGCCCGCTCCAGCGCAGCGCCGTCGACTTTTGCAAGATCACCAATGCCAACCAACACCACGACATCAAGCGTGCCGCTTGGGGCGTGAATGCTTAGAACCTTGCCAGACGCACCGTTGAATTTTGCGGCTGCTGCGGCCTTAGAGAGCCGGGATTTGCAGGCCCGGTCGAGTTTTTGAGCAGGCGGCGACAGCGCCATTTGACCGTCGGCTTGGCCAACAAACGCAATGACGGCCTTCGCTTCTGTACCGGAAGTAAATTCGATTTTCATAGCTTTCACGCTCCCAAATCTTGCACCTGCCTGCCCTAGCAAGAGGTCAACAAACTGACCCAGCCAAGCTGGATGTAAAGATGATGGCTTCTAAATTGCGCGGCACGGTGTTAGGTGCAACTGGCAAGCTGCCAATCGTTGCTTCCCCAGCACAGCTAACGGAACCATGAATAAGCTCCAACGCTATTATTTTGGCCAATTGGTCCCAGTGTTTCTCCTGATTATGGTCGGGTTAACGCTGATTGCTTTATTGACCCAAAGTCTCTCACAGCTCGATTTGCTCTTTGAGCGTGGCCAAAGTGCGGCAACCTTCTTGGGCATCTCTCTATTGGCGACGCCCCAGATCATGGCGATTGTTATGCCGGTCGGTCTATTCGCGGCAGTGAGTTGGACCTATGGCCGGCTGCATCAAGATAATGAGATCATTGTAGCCTATGGCGCGGGCTGGACCTTGTGGAAGGTGGCGGAACCTGCCTTCAGATTAGCTGCTGTTGGCGCGGTTGCGGCGCTGGCTGTCAATTTGTTTGTCCAACCTCTGGCACTGCGGGAAATGCGCGAGCGCTTGTTTGAAATACGCGCTGATTTTGCGAGCTCAATGGTCCGCGAGGGTGAGTTTCGTTCGACCGTCGATGGCCTGATGATTTTTGCCCGGCGCATTGACCGCGACGGAACCTTGAATGGCCTTATCATTTCTGACACCAAGTCTGCTTCAAACCCGGTAATCTATGCTGCGCAACGTGGCACAATTGCCAAGCTTGAAACCGGACCCGTGATCGTTCTGCAAGATGGGTCAGTCCAACGAAAACTGGAAAACGGTCAGATCGATTTGATTGGTTTTTCTAATTATGTCGTTGAGTTACGTGGCTTTGCCGACAAAAATCTTGAGCTTTTCTACAAACCCTCAGACCGATTCTTGCCCCAATTGTTGAAGCCGGATCTTACCGATTATTGGGACCGAGACCATGTTGGAGATTTATTGGCCGAAGCCCATCGAAGGTTGGCCGCCCCGATTATATGCCTGTCAGCTGTCGCTTTAGCGATGCTGGCAGTTTTGGGGGGCTCGTTCTCGCGTCAAGGCTATGCTGCTCGGATTGGATGGGCTTTTGGTGGACTGATCTTCATGCTCTTGAGCTTTACGGGCTTGATTCCGACGGTTGCTGACACACCGGGCCTTGGCCTCGTGCTCTATCTTATCCCCTTAGCTGTTCTTTTCTTTGCAACCCGTTCAATGCGGACGCCCTTACCCAGTTTTGTAAGTTTATCAGACAATCTGGAGGCCGTATCGAAGTCTCATAGGCGGGGCGATTATGCACATTAGCCGGCTGGATATCTATATCTTCAAGCTCACATTATATGGCATTTTGGTAGCGGCAGGCGGGGTGTGCCTCTCGATCATTTTGGTCGATATCGTTGAGCAATTGCGTAACGTCTCCGGGGTGGCGAATGCTAACACGTTCACCGCCCTGCGCTTTACTTTGATGCGCACACCAGGAATTCTGGAACTGGCCTTGCCGTTTGCAGTTCTTGTGGGCTCGATCGTCACCTTTATGCGATTGGCACGAAGCTCTGAGATTGTAGCTATGCGGGCCTCTGGGGTGTCGACCTGGCGCTTTTTGAGTCCAGTTGCGGTCTTGGCGGCCTTGGTCGGACTGTTTGCAATCTTCATCCTCGGTCCATCATCGGCCCGCCTGAACCTCGCCTATGAAACCCAATTGCAGGCTCTCACTGCGGTAGCCACCACCAAGACCGGCGAAGGTGGCCGCACGGTGATGTGGATCAAGGATCGCGGGCCGGACTTCCAGCTAACGATCTCAGCTGAGGCAGGCTCGGCAGGGCAGTATAGCAACGTGACCCTGCTAACCTTTAGCAAGACAGATTCACGTTTCATCGCACGCTATGATGCAATGACCGCAACACGCACGGAACAATCGTGGACCCTGTTCAACGGCGTCAAATCGTCAATCGGTGCTCAAGCCGCGCCTTTTAGGAGGCTTACATTTCCAATTCTCAAGGATCGCTTAGAAGACAGCCAGAAAAATAAAGATGCAACGGCCCGGGCGATGTCGATTTGGGACCTCCCGCGTGCTGCACGCGATGCCGAAGCTGCGGGGGGCTCTCCCCAGCGTTATTGGTTGCAATTCCATCGGAAACTAGCGCTCCCAATTGCGCTCTTGTCGATGGCTATGATCGCAGCTGTTTTGTCCCTGAGCAGCGATCGTTTCGGGCATAGAGCCATTATGGCAGCGGCAGCAATCACAGCTGGACTGCTTGTCTATTTCATAAATGATATTTCTGGCGCTTTGGCCACGGCGGGCTATGCGCCGAGCTGGATTGCAGCGTGGTGTCCACCACTTGCAGCCTTGTTTATTGCACTGGCGACAGTGTCCTATCGCGAGGACGGGTGAGCTTAGACGCTAGACGCAGGGTGAGTCACTCTTTACACCCAAACAATCTTTTTCGCTGAGGCGTCTCATCGAGGATCGCTTATGACCCGCGCACTGCATCGTCAGTTATTGGCCGTATCGCTTGGAACCCTTTTCGTTCCAGCGCTCGCGATTGCGCGAGAGAAACCAGATTGGAATCTGCAAGATGCACCTGCTGCAAAGGTTGTAACCAATAGGACTGCGATAACCGACACACGTGCGCCAACTAGAGCTGAAGACCCCGTATTATTGGAAGCTGACGCGATCGAGCAGGGTGACGAAGTCGGAGTCCTCATTGCCAAAGGTAATGTGACCGCGCGGAATAATGGACGCACGGTCCGTGCAGACCAAATAAATTACAATCAGAAAACCGGCATCGTAAAAGCTCTTGGCAATGTCACGGTCGTTAATGACGATGGTTCAACGACCTTCGCCGACGAGCTGACTTTAGATGATGAGCTATCAAGTGGGGTGGCAGGCAATTTTGCCTCCAAGTTTGCTGACGGCTCGACTTTGGCAGCCAATGCAGTTGTGACCCGCGAAGGCGACCGGAAACTCATGTCGCAAGCAGTGTTTACCGCTTGCCCTATCTGTAAAGATGGCAAGACCAAACCTTCTTGGATCATCCGAGCCCGTCGGGCATTGCAGAATGAGCGCACAGAGTCGATTGTTTATAATGATGTTGTCTTTGAAGTTAAGGGCGTCCCAGTTCTATACGTCCCTTACTTCGCCCATGGGGATCCATCGGCCGGGCGGCGTTCGGGGCTGTTACAACCCAAACCCGGCGAATCGTCTCGTAATGGCTACTATATCGAGCAGCCCTATTTGCAGGTTATTGACGCATCGTCAGACATCACCATTACGCCAATCATCAGCCAATATATCAATCCGGTTCTTCAACTGGATTATCGCCGGAAATTCTATTCTGGTGGCGTCGTCCTGAATGGTACCGTCACCAAGGAAAAATTCTTTGGCAAGCGTGGCGAGAAATTCGGAGAATCTGACTGGCGCGGCCATATCTTTGGCAATGGCGAGTTTAAAATCAACGACACTTGGAACTGGGGCTTTACCGCCGAAAGTGCCAGTGATGATCTCTACCTTTTCCGCTATCGGATTGGGCAGGAGAATTTACAGGCAGGCTTAGTCCGCCCACAAACCTCGCGGCTTATGTCCCAGCTGTACGTGCAAGGCCAAACCGACCGATTTTATGTGAGGTCTTTAAGTGCTGTATTTCAAGACCTGGTGCCAGGAGAACGGCGGAAAAACCTTCCACGCGTCGCGCCACTCGTGGACGGCACGTATCGCTGGCTGATTGGTCCGATGAATGGCCGCCTCGATGTGTCTGGTTCTGCCGTATCGCTCATGCGGACGGAAGGACGTTTGGACTCCATCCGTGGCAACATTGGCGCAACGTGGCGAGGCACACAAATTCTTCCCGGCGGCTTTGTCCTTGAGCCAATGGCGATGGTACGTGGTGATTATTTTGACTATAGTGAAGGCTCCAATACCGGGGCTGTGTCGAGCACGCCCCTAAAGGCGGATTCGTTTGGCCGGGGTTTAGGGTTGGCATCTATTGACCTGCGTTGGCCCCTAATACGTCCCGGCAACCGCTTCAATTTGACTTTAGAGCCGCGGATGTCGCTGACGGTCGCCAGCAAAGATGATCAGCAAAGCCGCGTCCGCGTGGAAGATGCTCTAGGCTTTGAAATGGATGCAACCAGCTTGTTCCGCCCAGCTGGAGCGGCAGGGATGGATTTGTGGGAGCCGGGGAGCCGAGTCAGTCTTGGCTTGCGGGCGGGGATCGACGTTCTGCCAACGTCTGAGGCTAATCCGCTGCCACTGCGCGCGAGCGCATTTCTAGGACGCCGCATCCGGACCGATGATGCGAGCGCTTTCAGCCGCGCCTCAAATCTGGACCGAAAGGAATCGGACTGGGTTGGCGATTTTGAGCTCCGATACGGCGATTATGGCAGCTTGAGTGGTCGGTTGCGCGTCGATCCTGAAACTGGGAAGCTGGTCCATACCGAGGCCATAACGCGACTAAAAATATGGCGCACGGAGACGAACCTTCGGTATCATGAATTTGATTCCAGTGCCGCCGGTGCCACCCGCGCCAACAAAGAATTGCAGGGCTCGATTATCCTAACGCTCAATAAAAACTTCAAACTGTTTGGTTCGCTTTATCGCGACTTCAAGAGTGACACTAATCTGCGTTCTGCTTATGGCGTGATTTATGGCGACGACTGCACTGATTTCCGTATCTTCTATGAAGAACTTGGAACTCGAAATCGCTTCATTGAGCCCTCGCAATCTATCCGCTTCCAAATTGCATTCCGCACTTTGGGAGAGCTGTCTGACGCCCCATTTGACTGAGAAATCTCTGCCCAAAGATCGACAAATTTACTGTGCATTGACTTGCACCTGATGAGTCCGTTGGTCATGAACGGATTTTCGGCTAAAAGACTATGGCAAAACGTCAACAATCGCGCACAGGCGCACGGAGTGAATGGATGAGTAAGGGGACAATCAGCGGATGTGCAGGCCGCGTCGCACTAGGTGCGGTGCTGGCGCTCTCTTGCGCAATCTGGTTAAAGCCTCAAACAAGTCTGGCTCAAGGGCGCCCTTTAAGTGAAGGCGTTGCCGCAATTGTAAATGATCAGCCGATTACTCGCCTGGATGTGCGTCAACGGGTTCAATTTCTGATTGCGACATCTGGTGCCCAGCAAATCACACCAGAGCTTGTCCAGCGCGCCACTTCGGCAGCGCTAAATGGCCTGATTGATGAGCGTCTTCAATTGCAGGAGGCATCGAAATTCAAAGTGGATGCATCAGACCGCGAAGTTGACCGCATCTTGACGAACCAAGCCCGACAAAACGGGGCCACGCTAGAGACCTTTTTCCGCGATCTGGCGGAAATCGGCGTTTCTGCTCAAAGCTATCGCGACAAGACCCGCGCTGAAATTGTGTGGCAGCGGATTGTCAGCGGTCGCTTTGGATCGCGCGTGCGGGTCAATCGAGACCAGGTCAAGTCTTCTCTTGATCGTATTTTAGCCAATACAAACAAGCCGCAATATCTACTTTCTGAGATTTTTCTTGAAGATGAAAATGCTCAAAGTGCACCCCAAACGCTCGAAGGTGCCAAGACCTTGGTGCAACAATTAAGGGGTGGGACGCCGTTCCAATTGGTTGCACAGCAATTCTCTTTTGCTCCATCGGCCTCCACCGGCGGCGATATGGGCTGGATTACCTTGGGCGAGTTAAAGACAGAAGTAGCTGCCGCTGTGGAGCAAATGGGCCCCGGCACCGTTAGTGACCCGATTGTTGTTCCCGGCGGCGTCATGATCGTTTCTGTCCGTGAAAAGCGTGAACCCAGTCCACCTAAAGCCACACTGAAGCTGAAAGAAATGACCCGCAAAGTTGCGGCTGGTTCAGATGAAGCCACTTGGAGGCGCGCTGAGCAGGCCGCCCGCCTAAGCCGTGACGCATTGCGCAACGGCTGTGATGGCGTAACACGTGCGGCTCAACGCAGTTCGCTTGAAGTCATTGATTATGGTGAAATTCAAGACGAAGATTTAGGTGAGCCTTTCCGCACCCAAGCACTTGGCCTTTCGAATGGGCAAGCCAGCGCGGTGTTCCGTACAGATGCCGGTGTCCATGTCATGGTGTTGTGTGACCGTGAAAACACGGGCTCTGACATCCCGACGCTCGAGCAATTGGAAGACCGCCTGTATGATCAGGAATTGGCCCTAATCGCCCGCCGCTATCTGCGGGACATCCGCCGTGAAGCGGCGATTATCCAGCCTTGATCGCGTGACGCTAGATTTATCAGCCCAGAAACGGCCGCTGGTCATCTCGATGGGCGATCCAGCAGGCATCGGTCCAGAAGTCACAGCAAAAGCTTGGCAAGCGTTACGTAATGGTCCTACGCCGTTTTGCGTCTTGGGTGACCCGGCGCTTTATGGCTCAGTTCCAACCCAAATCATTAAAGAGGCTTCTGAAGCTGTCCAGGTTTTCGGGGATGCCTTGCCAGTGCTGCAGGGGTTTGAGGCGCACGGTGTGGTCTTGGGCCAGCCAAATCCTGCCCATGCCGGCGTAATTTTGGGCGCGATTGAAAGCGGCGTCGACTTGGTTCTTTCTGGTCAAGCTCTGGCCCTTGTAACCGCTCCACTTGCAAAGTCGGTCTTGATGGCTGCAGGCTTTAGTCATCCGGGCCATACCGAGTTTTTAGGGGCCCTGTTGTCGACCACCCCCTTTGACCAAACACGCGGGCCTGTAATGATGCTGGCAGTCGATGGATTGCGCGTTATCCCCGTCACCATTCACTGCGCGCTCGCTGAAGTCCCCAGCCGATTGACGCAAGAAGCAATCATCCATGCGAGTCTCGTTACTGCTGAAGCGCTAAAGCGCGATTTGGGACTGACCGCACCCCGCTTAGTCGTTGCAGCACTCAATCCGCACGCGGGTGAAGACGGGGCGTTTGGCGATGAAGAAAGCCGGATCATTGCCCCAGCAGTTGCGGCCCTTCAATCTATGGGTCTCAATGTCAGAGGCCCCCTACCCGCCGACAGCCTTTTCCATACCGAAGCGCGCGCGACCTTTGATGCGGCCATCTGCATGTATCATGATCAGGCGCTGATCCCCCTCAAAGCACTCGATTTTTGGGGCGGCGTCAATGCGACTTTGGGTCTGCCAATCATCCGAACCAGCCCCGACCATGGGACAGGGTTTGACATAGCCGGACGAGGTATTGCCCGTCCAGAATCCATGATTGCGGCTATTCAGATGGCGGCGGCGATGGCGCATGGGCGGATGAACCAATGAGCGGCGATCTGCGACAAGCACTAGAAGAATCGGATTTGTTCGCGCGCAAAAGCTTGGGCCAACACTTTCTCTTGGATCTAAATCTAACTGGCAAGATTGCGCGCTTAGCCGGGATTCAAGCTGGCGAAACGGTGCTAGAGATTGGCCCAGGCCCGGGCGGCCTGACCCATGCGCTTCTGGCAAGCCCGGCTGCGAAAGTCATTGTGGTGGAAAAAGATCCCCGCTTTGTGGCACACCTCAAAAGCTTTTTTGCTGACCAGCTCGATCGCTTGGTGGTGATTGAAGCCGATGCGCTTGCGATTGACGAGGAAGCCCTACTCGCTAGCCATGGGGCGACGGGCCCTGCCCGCATCATTTCGAACCTACCCTATAATGTCGGCACGCCTTTATTGGTGAAGTGGCTCAAAGCCGGGCCTTGGCGTGGCCCGATGTGTTTGATGTTTCAAACCGAAGTGGCCGAACGCATCTGTGCCCGCCCCGGCAGCTCGCACTACGGCCGTCTTGCCGTACTGGCGGCAGCCCGTTGCGATGCCCGTCTGGCGCTGCATGTGCCGCGCCTAGCCTTTGTGCCGCCGCCCAAAGTCGAAAGTGCAATCGTGATCTTGGAAGACCATGACAAGCCATTCGCAGATTTAGCGGGCCTCGAACATGTCACTGCCCATGCCTTTGGCCAGCGGCGCAAAATGTTGCGCGCCAGCCTCAAAGGACTTGGAAATTGCGAAGCCATCTTAGGCGCCGCTGGCATTGATCCAACGGCGCGGCCCGAGACGATAGAGCCTGAAGGCTTCTTTGCTTTGGCGAAGGCTTGGCGGGCAAACGCTTAGCGCCCTAAGCCTCTTGCACAACCTTCGCAGGCTGGGTTGGATCGTAAGCCAAAATTGGCGCTAACCAACGTTCGGCTTCGCGCATCTCCATGCCCTTGCGGATGGCATATTCGCTTACCTGATCGCGGTCGATCCGGCCAACGCCGAAATATTCCGCCTGAGGATGGCTGAAATAAAGTCCCGAAACAGACGACCCCGGCAACATAGCGAGGCTCTCCGTCAGCTTCATTCCAACTTTAGCTTCAGCCTCCAAAATTCTGAATAATTGCTGCTTTTCGGTATGGTCAGGCTGAGCAGGATAGCCCGGCGCAGGTCGGATTCCGCGATATTTTTCACCGATCAGATCATCCACTGGCAATTGCTCATTGGGCGCATAGCCCCAATGATTCTTGCGTACCAATTCATGCATGCGCTCAGCAAAGGCTTCGGCCAGACGGTCACATAAGGCTTGGAACAAAATGGCAGAATAATCGTCATTGGCGTCCTTGAACGCTTGCGTGCGTTCGCGTTCGCCATGGCCTGCCGTAACCGCAAAGCCACCAATCCAATCGTCCACCCCCTCAGGGGCGACAAAGTCAGCCAAGGCGAGATTGGCGCTGCCGGCACTCTTGATCATTTGTTGGCGCAAGGTGTGGAAGGTGGTCTCACGTTTTGTCCTGCCCTCATCTTGCCAGACCGCAATATCGTCTCCAACCCGGTTGGCAGGCCAAAAGCCTATCACACCCTTCGCCGTGACCCATTTTTCCGCGACCATCTTATCCAGCATGGCGCGCGCATCGGCGTAAAGTGGCTTGGCCGCCTCCCCCACGATCTCATCGTCCAAGATCGCTGGGAACTTGCCGTGCAATTCCCAGGTTGCAAAGAAAGGCGTCCAGTCGATAACGGGCACCAAGTCCGCCAACGGGTAATCGTCAAACACCTGCGTGCCGATAAAGCCGGGCTTAGGTGGCGCATAGTCGGTGAAATCCAACTTTGCCGCATTGGCACGGGCCGCAGCCAAAGTCGCGCGCGGGCGCTTATCTTGGCCGGCAAAATGGGCAAGGCGCGCACGTTCTTGATCGTCAAGTGTCTCTTGGATCAGATCTTGGCGATCCTCGCCCAATAGCTTTTGCACAACAGGCACCGCACGGCTGGCGTCGGTTACATACAGGACGGGCCCCTTATAGTTTGGGGCGATCTTGACAGCGGTGTGGGTGCGCGAAGTGGTGGCGCCACCAATCAGCAACGGCATATCGCCAAAGCCTTGACGCTCCATCTCGCTAGCAACCCAGCTCATTTCGTCCAATGAGGGGGTGATCAAGCCGGAAAGCCCGATGATATCCACCTTATGCTCGCGGGCTGCTTCAAGGATTTTCTCGCAGCTAACCATGACGCCCAAATCGACCACGTCAAAGCCATTACATTGCAAAACGACGCCAACGATGTTTTTGCCAATATCGTGCACATCGCCCTTTACCGTGGCCATCAAGACCTTACCTGCTGCTTGATCCTGGGTACCGAGGCGCAATTTTTCCTCTTCCATGTAAGGCAAAAGGTGAGCAACGGCTTGCTTCATGACGCGGGCGGATTTCACCACTTGCGGCAAGAACATTTTCCCAGAGCCAAACAGGTCACCAACCACGTTCATCCCGTCCATCAACGGGCCTTCAATCACGTGCAGCGGCCGCTCAGATTCGAGGCGGGCGGCTTCTGTATCTTCGACGATAAACTCGGTGATGCCATGCACCAGCGAATGGGCCAAACGCTCCCGCACCGGGGCTTCACGCCAGGATAGGTCCTTGACCGCTGCCTTTTGCCCTTCTTTGCCGCGATAGTTTTCAGCTGTTTCCAGCAAGCGCTCGGTGGAATCGGCGCGACGGTTTAAGATCACATCTTCGCACCGCTCACGAAGCTCCAGATCAATGGAATCATAGACGGCCAACTGGCCAGCATTGACGATCCCCATATCCATGCCCGCTTTGATCGCATGATAGAGGAAGACCGCGTGCATAGCTTCGCGTACCGGCTCATTACCCCGGAACGAGAAGGAGACGTTAGAAACCCCACCCGATACATGGGCATGTGGCAAGGTTTCGCGAATGATGCGCGTTGCCTCGATAAAGGCGACACCATAATCATTATGCTCTTCAATGCCGGTCGCGACCGCAAAGATGTTGGGGTCGAAAATGATGTCTTCCGGCGGGAAGTCGAGTTTGTCCCGCAAGAGATTATAGGCGCGGGTACAAATCTCCACTTTGCGGTGCACCGTATCGGCTTGGCCCAGTTCGTCGAATGCCATGACGACCGCTGCCGCGCCATAGCGCCGTACCTTCTTAGCCTGTGCTAAAAATTGCGCCTCGCCTTCCTTCATCGAGATGGAGTTTACGATGGGCTTACCTTGCGTGCATTTCAGACCCGCTTCAATGATCTCCCACTTGGAGCTATCGATCATCAAAGGCACTTTGGCGATATCGGGCTCAACCGAAATCAAGTTCAAGAAGGTCGTCATCGCCTTCACGCCGTCAATCAGTGCCGCATCCATATTGATGTCGAGCACATTGGCGCCGCTTTCAACTTGCTGCAGCGCGACAGCCAAAGCAGCCGTGTAATCGTCATTTTCGATGAGCTTACGGAACTTAGCAGAGCCGGTCACATTGGTCCGCTCGCCGACGATCACGAAGTTAGAAAAAGGATTGGTCAAAGGGGTCTCGATCACGCTGCTGCGGTAAAAGGTTCAAGGCCAGAAAGCCTCAAGGCGGTTTGGATTACGGGCGCTACACGCGGCTTACCATGGCTGGCGGC
This sequence comes from Aquidulcibacter sp., assembly GCA_027532555.1. Lineage (GTDB taxonomy): Bacteria > Pseudomonadota > Alphaproteobacteria > Caulobacterales > Aquidulcibacteraceae > Aquidulcibacter > Aquidulcibacter rimovensis. Next base: position 127,869 of record JAPZTJ010000021.1, on the reverse strand, counting down.
ATGGGCGATGTGGTGGATATGGTCTGGTGTCGTGCCACAGCACCCGCCCATAACATTGACCAAGCCTTCTTGCGCCCAAGGCGTCATGGTGTGGCACATGTCGTCAGGCGTTTCGTCGTAACCGCCAAAGGCATTGGGCAAACCAGCATTGGGATAGACCGATACTTTGCACGTCGCCACGCGCGACAACTCGGCCAAGAAGGGGCGCATTTCGTTGGGGCCCAACGCGCAATTGAGGCCAATTGACCAAGGGTTCACATGGCGAACAGCATTCCAGAATGCTTCCACGGTTTGGCCAGACAAGGTGCGACCTGAACGGTCGGTGATCGTGCCCGAAATCATGATCGGCACGGCTTCGCCTCGCTCCTCCAAGACTTCGGTAATGGCATAAAGCGCCGCCTTCGCTACCAAAGTATCAAAGATGGTTTCAACCATCAGGAAGTCGACGCCGCCATCGAGCAAACCTAAGGTCTGTTCACGATAAGCAACCACCATTTCATCAAAAGAAGCAGCCCGATAACTCGGATCATTTACATCCGGCGACAAAGACAAAGTCTTGTTTGTTGGTCCGATGGATCCAACAACAGCCTTTGGCGCATCCGCAGTTTCAAACGCCAAACAAGCCTGCCGCGCAAGCTTTGCTGCCTCTAGATTGAGCTCATAGGCTAATGGCTCAAGCGCATAATCGGCTTGGCTAATGGTGGTCGCATTGAAGCTATTGGTGGAGATCAGGTCAGCGCCTGCCTTCAAGAACGCCTCATGAATGCCTAGGATGATCTCTGGCTTTGTAATGACCAACAGATCATTATTGCCCTTTAAGGGGTGGCCATGATCGGCAAAGCGGGCACCGCGATAATCATCCTCCTCTAGTTTGAACGTCTGGATCATCGTACCCATTGCGCCGTCTAAAATCAGGATACGGTCAAGGCCGATCGCTTCTAATTTGGCTAAACGGTCTTCGCGGCTGGTAAAATGGGTCATGCCGCATCCTTCTCTGTGACAGGCGTTTTGAGGCCCAACCGGCGGCAGGTGGCAAGCGCCAGCTCTGCGCGGTTGAGGGTGTAGAAATGGAAGCGGTCCACCCCTTCTGCCTGCAGCTTTAAGCAAAGGTCGGCGGCAACCGAGGCTGCGACCATATCGCGGACTTCAGGGCTTTGATCTAGGCCGTCAAAAGCTTCTGCAAACCAAGCAGGAATGCTGGTGCCGGTCGAGGTGGCCATGCGCGTATAGCCGGCAACATTGCCGACAGGCATGATGCCGGGCAACAGCGGAATAGTGATGCCTGCCTTGGCGGCCGCGTCCCGGAAACGCAAATAGACTTCTGCGTCGCAAAAAAATTGGCTAATCGCTCGGGTTGCACCAGCGTCAATCTTAGCCTTCAGAACGTCGATGTCATGCTGCAAGCTAGGGCTTTCAGGATGCTTCTCCGGATAAAAGCTAACCGACACGTCAAAGTCTGCAATGCGACGGGCCGCTGCTGTAACTTCGGTTGCATTCACATAGCCATCTGGATGGGGCTCAAAACGTGTACCGACTCCCGTTGGTGGATCACCACGCAGTGCCACAATGTGGCGCACGCCTGCGGCCCAATACTCCCGCAGCACCTCATCGACTTCCGCTTTCGACGCCGCGACACACGTGAGATGCGCTGCGGGCTGCAAATTGGTTTCGTCCAAAATACGCTTAACGGTGCGGTGAGTGCGCTCGCGCGTGGAGCCACCGGCACCATAAGTCACCGATACAAAATCGGGTGCAAGGGGTGCTAAGCGTGAAACCGCATCCCACAATTTGGCTTCCATCGCCTCAGACTTGGGCGGGAAAAACTCAAAAGAAATCGTGGGCTGGCTCATGATATAATCCTAGATTCTAAACGTTCTTGTATCACAGATGCCGGCTGTGAAAGTGGGAGTTCCGCCTTCCACACCGTAACGGCTAAGCCTGATTGACCCGCGTCCGGAGCAATATGCTCGACAGCCTCCACCACCAGGCCAAATTGCTCACACCAATTTGTGACTTCTTGATCTGGGAAACCAAGACGGCGATGGGCGTGGGCCTGGCGAAGCTCTTCATAGGTGTGTGGTGCAAAGTCTGCGATGAGAAGGGTACCCCCCGGCTTGAGGATCCGGGCTGCTTCTTTGATCGCGGCTTGCGGCTCTGGGAGATAATGCAGAACTTGATGAATGGTCACCAAGTCCGCGCAATCATCATCATAAGGAAGCGCCAAGATATCGGCCTGACGGACGGAAGCTTGACCGCTGCCCGTATCATCTAAGCGGGCCCGAGCAAGTGCCAGCATCTTGCGACTGGAATCAACGCCTTCAGCGCGGCGCGCTTGTGGGGCGAACAATTCAATCATTCGGCCTGTCCCGGACCCCAAATCGATATGAAGGCCAAAGTGTTGGCCTGTGACGGCTTCAACCAAACGAGCCTCAACCAGCGCTTCTGGCTGATGTAAGCGACGTAAGGCATGCCATTCGTCCGCAGCCGTTTCGAAATAGGCGCGCGCAACCTCTTCGCGCTGCGCTCGAACTTGTGCCAGACGCTCCAAATCTCGAACCAGCACCAAATCATCTTTGGGGACTTCATCAAGAATGGTGCGAATGATGCGCCCTTCGCGACCATCCGTCTTCAAGCGAAAGAATACCCAAGCACCTTCAGGACGACGTTCTAGAAGGTCAGCTTCCGCCAAGAGCTTTAAATGGCGAGACACCCGGGGCTGACTTTGGTTGAGCACTGTAGACATTTCACCAGCCGCCAATTCGCCGCGCGCCAGCAGAACCAGAATCCGCAAGCGCGTCGGTTCTCCAATTGCCCTTACGATGTCAACGATCTTGTCCATGCGAAATCCTAACATGAAGATATAAACATATCTTTATATGATTTGGCAAGGACTTTATGCGACGCCACAGTCAAAGGGGTTTGAAGTCGCGGAGAACCTCCATACAAAGTTCTGATGACAGATGCTACGCCCTCACCCGTAACAATTCATACTGATGGTGCTTGTTCAGGAAATCCTGGCCCAGGTGGCTGGGGCGCGATTCTACAATTCAATGGCAATGAGAAAGAGATTTTTGGCGGTGAACCTTTGACCACCAATAACCGCATGGAGCTAATGGCAGCCATTATGGCGCTAGAAAGCCTCAAGCGCCCCTGCCCCGTCATTCTCTACACCGATAGCCAGTATGTCCGCCAAGGCATCACGGAGTGGATCCACGGCTGGAAGAAACGGCAATGGCGTAAGGCCGATGGCAAGCCCGTCATCAATGCGGATCTATGGCAGCGCTTAGAAACCGCTAACAAAGCCCATAAGGTAGACTGGCGCTGGGTTAGGGGCCACGCGGGTGACCCTATGAACGAGCGGGCAGACGCTCTGGCCCGTCAAGGCACAGAGCTTGCCCGCTCCTTGAAGGCTTAGATATCTGCGTAAACGTGGGTTTCCGCGGCTGCCCCTTCATGGGTTACAGCGCCCAGATAAGCGGGCCCAACTAGTTTGGCAAATTTGGCGATGGCACCAGAATTATAGTTGGTCTTGCGAGGCTTCCAAGCTGCACGGCGGGCTGTGAGGACCTCTTCAGAAACCTCAAGATTGATCGTACCAGCCTGAGCGTCGATTGCGATGATATCGCCATTTTCGACCAAAGCAATCGGTCCGCCAACGGCCGCCTCGGGTCCGACATGGCCGATACACATGCCACGCGTTGCCCCGGAAAAACGTCCATCTGTGATGAGCGCGACATCGCCACCACGGCCAAGTCCATAGAGCGCAGCTGTGGTGGATAGCATTTCGCGCATGCCAGGGCCGCCTTTAGGCCCTTCGTAGCGAATTACCAAGACTTCACCAGCCTCGAAAGCCTCATTGGACACGGCTTCAAAGCAAGCTTCCTCGCCATCAAATACCCGGGCCGGGCCGCGGAACGTCAAACTGGCAAGACCTGCGATTTTTAACATTGCCCCTTCTGGAGCCATGGAGCCCCACAGGCCCACCACGCCGCCATTTTCAGTCAAAGGCTTTTTGACGGAGTGAATGACCTTTTGATCAGGGTTCCAGGTTACCTCTTCGATATTCTCGCCCAAGGTCTTACCGGTCACGGTAATGCAATTGCCGTCGATCAGATTTTCATCCAACAGCGCACGCAACAGCATCGGCATGCCGCCCGCTTCACCCATGTCCTTAGCGACATATTGCCCGCCGGGCTTTAGATCGGCGATCCAAGGCGTCAGCATGAAGGCGTCAGCCACATCCTTCATGGTAAACTCAATGCCGGCCTCATGCGCCATAGCCGGCAAATGCAGCGCTGCATTGGTCGAGCCACCTGTGGCAGCCACCACGATCGCTGCATTCACAAATGCCGCGCGCGTACAAATGTCGCGCGGGCGCAGATTGCGAACAATCAAATCAACAACCGCATGACCGGAGGCAACGCCATACGCGTCGCGGTCCAGAAAAGGCGCGGGCATAGAGGACGACAAAGGCAAGCTCAGCCCAATGGCTTCGGCCACACAGGCCATAGTATTGGCGGTAAACTGACCGCCACAGGCGCCGTCACTGGGACAAGCATGGCGCTCAATCTCACATAATTCTTCAAAATCCATCCGGCCCGCAGCATGAGCGCCAACAGCCTCAAACACTTCCTGAACTGTGATGTCTTTGCCCTTATGTCTGCCCGGCAAGATCGAGCCGCCATACAGGAACACGCTCGGCACATTGAGGCGCAACATCGCCATCATCATGCCGGGCAAGCTTTTGTCACAGCCTGCAACCCCAACCAACGCATCATAAGAATGGCCCCGGATCGAGAGTTCAACCGAGTCAGCAATTACTTCACGCGACACCAATGACGAACGCATACCTTCGTGGCCCATAGCGATCCCATCGGTGACGGTGATCGTGCAGAATTCACGCGGGGTCGCACCTGCCTCTTTCACACCAGCCGCAACCGCATGCCCTTGACGCATCAAAGCCGTGTTACAAGGCGCGCTCTCGTTCCAGCAGGTTGCTACGCCAACAAACGGGGCCTCAATTTCGCGTGTCCCAAGTCCCATGGCATAATAATAGGAACGATGCGGAGCACGGGCGGCCCCCAAAGTGACATGGCGACTTGGCAGTCTTGATTTATCCCAGATGCGAGTGGTCATAGCTAATCCTCATGAGTCCACTGCCTTATGGCGTGAGAATTATTTTTTTAAAAGCATCTGAACGTCTTTGTGACCATTTGTTGCAGGGTCGCTGCCGCCCGCGAAGCAAGCAGGCGGGATTCACTTACCTTTGAACCCAGTGGCCACCATGAACAGCTCCACACTTTCCGCACGGCTAGACGGCGGCTTAGCGTGGCGCACGTCTTTGAAGGATTGCTTCAAGAGCGTGAGGATTTCAGTCTCCGTGCCACCTTGGAACATCTTGGTTACAAACGCGCCACCAGGGGCTAAGACCCGCATTGCAAAGTGTGCTGCAGCTTCCGAAAGCGCTGCCGTGCGCAAATGGTCAGTCTGCTTATGGCCCACTGTATTGGCCGCCATATCGCTCATCACCAAATTAGGTGCCCCACCTAACAGGTCGACGAGTTGATCTTCCATCCCCTCGGCCAAGAAGTCGCCTTGAATGATTGTCGCGCCTTCAATCGGATCCATAGGCAAGAGATCAATCCCGACCAAGGCGGCGGCACCGCGGCGCGCAACAACTTGCGTCCACCCCCCAGGCGCTGCGCCAAGGTCAACAACCCGGCCATGATTTGGGATGAGGTTAAACTTCTCATTCAATTCAATCAATTTGTATGCTGAACGGGCTCGCCACCCATCTGCGCGCGCCTTGTGAACATAAGGATCGTTCAATTGCCGCTCGAGCCAGCGGGCGGACTGAGCCGTACGATTTTTGCCGGTTTTGACCCGGGTTGGGGTGGCGCGTGTATCGGTTTCGCCAACATCAAACACCACACGTCGCCTGCGTTCAGGCAATGCTGGCGGGGGACCTTTTTTGGCCCATTTTCCTTTGTCTTTTTCGTCGCTCATGATTTGGCCCGCCTGCGCCTGCGCCGCCGGCGCGGTGGTTCTAACATGGTAAGAATTAGCCCTTCTCGCAAACCACGGTCTGCAACGCGAAGGCGTAGACTGGGCCAACGGTCTAGAATGGCCTCTAAAATGGCAGCGCCTGCCAGCACCAAATCGGCGCGGTCGGGTCCGATGCAAGGTTCGGCTGCTCGCCCGGCTTTGTCGCGCGCCATTAGATTCGCAATTGCCGCCCGCGTATCGTCTTCAGTTATCCATAAGCCGTCAACAAGCCGTCGGGAATAGCGCGCCAAACCCAAGTGAACCCCGGCCAAACTCGTCACCGCGCCAGACGTGCCGACAATATGGGCCTTTCCAGTTATCAAATGCTCGCGAACCACATCTGGCGCTTCAAACCGAGCCACATGATCCGCCGCACATTGTTTCATGGCGGCATACCAATTGCGTGTATCACCATGCTCTGGAAACTGATCTGCTAGGGTAACCACGCCAATCGGCGCTGAAAACCAGTGTTCTAACTTTGGCCGCCGTTCCGCCCCACGGTTTACAGCCCAAGAAAGCTCGGTCGAGCCGCCACCTATGTCGACAACAAGGGCACCAACGCCTGTAGGATCAAATAGGTCGGCGCATCCAATTACGGCTAAGCGGGCTTCCTCATTCGGGCTGATAACTTCAAACCGAATCCCGGTCTTTCGTGTAATCTCTTTTAAGAATGAGGCCCCATTGCGGGCAGCTCGGCAGGCTTGGGTGGCAACGCAGCGCAATCGGGCAGGCTTATAGCGCGCGATCTTGTCTGAGCACGCCTGAAGAGCGGCATAGGTGCGCTGCATCGCTCGTTCAGACAACAAGCCTGTCGCTGTCAATCCCTCACCCAAACGAACAATTCGGGAAAAGGAATCAACCACGCGAAAGCCGCCTGGGGCACGCTGTGCCACCAGCAGACGACAATTATTGGTCCCAAGATCCAAGGCAGCGAAACACTGCGCAGGATCGTGCGACGCATGGACGCTCTGAAGCGGGCTACTAACCAGTCCCGTCGCAAGCGTTGAAAGGCCGCCGGCCATATCAAACCTCTATATGCGCCGATACTCAGCGCTTTGTTACCTCTATCGTAACATCCTATTGGCGAAGGGCAATCTCTGCGCATGTTTCACAAGAGGTGCTTGCACGACGAAACAATCGTGCATAACTCTGGTACTCAGGAAAGGAGCGCCCTCTCATGTTCAATCAAACAGCGAAGTTTCGAATCGGAGAGATCGTTCGCCACAGGCTCTTTCCATTTCGGGGCGTCATTTATGACGTTGATCCGCAATTCGCCAATACCGAAGAATGGTGGGAGGCGATCCCAGAAAATCTGCGGCCGCGCAAGGATCAGCCCTTTTATCATCTTTTGGCCGAAAATGATGAGACTCATTACGTCGCTTATGTTTCGGAACAAAACTTACTGCCTGACACGTCTGGAGAGCCGGTCGAGCACCCTACAGTTTCAGAACTCTTTACGGACTTTGACGGTAAGTCTTACATGCGGAAGCCAGACATAAAGCTCAATTAAGGCGCGTTTTGATCCGTTTGGATTTAAGTTGTACGCCTATTGAATCGCTCCGCTTGGGTGTAAACTAAAGCCTGCAGAGGTTTCAGAATCAGAGGTGTGCGATGAATACCAAAGATATGGACAGCACACCCCCACCCAATGCCGCTGCGGACTGGACGATAGATCAAAACTGGTCGGCCTATACGTCCGAAGAGCATCAGCGTTGGACACGTCTCCACGAACGGCAGATGCAGATTCTGCCTGGCCGCGCCTGCGATGCATTTATGGATGGGCTCTCGGTTCTGGATCTTCACGGCGAAGGAATCCCTGAATTCGGAGCGCTGAACAAGCAACTTCATGCGATTTCCGGCTGGACGATTGTCGCGGTACCGGGCTTGATCCCTGACAACGTTTTCTTCGATCATTTAGCAAATCGGCGTTTCCCCGCCGGCAATTTCATTCGCTCCGAATCCGAGTTTAATTACATCGAAGCACCGGACGTGTTTCACGATATATTCGGCCATGTACCGATGCTGACCAATCAAGTCTTCGCAGATTACATGCAAGCTTATGGTCAAGGTGGGTTGCGGGCCATGAGCCTCAATAACCTCGACGCCTTGGCGCGGCTTTATTGGTATACGGTTGAATTTGGCCTGATCGCCTCACCAGCGGGGCCCAGAATCTATGGCGCGGGCATTTTGTCATCCCCTGCTGAAAGCTGCTTCTGTCTTGAGTCACCTTCCCCCAACCGGCTCGGTTTTGATCTCCTTCGCGTTATGCAAACGCGCTACCGCATCGATGATTTTCAAGAAACCTATTTCGAAATCAGTGACTTTAATGATTTGTTCCGCGCAACCTCGCAGGATTTCGCACCGCTCTATAAGCAACTTGAAGCCGCCCCAAGCTATGCACCGTCCGAGACCCTGTTTAGCGATACGCTAATTCAGTTAGGTGATCGTACCTACACCCGCGCTGAGCATTAAATGGCAATTCATTAGCTCCAGCCTGCTCTGTCACGACCTTCAAATTACCCTACCCGCCATCGGCTAAGTGCCGATATGACTCCAGCGTCCTTGCACAAACAAAAAAGGCCCGGCGGTTTCGCCGGGCCTTCTATTTAGAATGTGACTAAAATCACTGGAAGGTGAAGGTCACTTCTGCGCGACGGTTCAAGGGTTCCTTGACGCCATCAGCAGTTGGCTTGGCTGGCTTGGATTCACCAAACGCTTCGCCAGTCATCAGATCACCTGGGACGCCGCGAGCAACCAAAGCTTCACGAACCGCAACAACACGCTTCTGAGAGAGCTCAATGTTGTATTGTGGCTTACCGGACAAGTCAGCATGGCCTTGGATCAAGGCTGTCTGATAGTTGCAGGTCTGTGCCGACAACTCTTGCACCGCGTTATCCAGCACGCTGGTCGCTTCCGCAGTCAGGAAGGACTTGTCGTGCTCGAAGTACACCACGAGCGAACGACCGTCACACACAGGTGGTGGTGGTGGTGGTGGAGGCGGTGGTGGTGGTGGTGGTGGAGCTGCGAAGGAATAACGCAGACCTAAACCGATGCCACCAATGCCTGGCAAACCGCTTGTACCCGAACCAGCGCCCAAAGTCAGAGGAGATGTGGTCGAACCACCGATGCCGTTCGAACGAATGCGGCCAGTGCCAGCAAACGACAAATCAGCAACGTTGACGTAGGTATAGGTGAGGTCAGCATTCAAACGCTCAGACAACTTCAGGCCCAAGCCGGCAACCAACTGCCAAGCAAAGCCGGTGTCACTGTCATTGATCGAGACAGCCGAAGCGCGGCTCAAAGCCAACAATGGGTTAGAAGCGTTTGCACTGTCAAAAGAGCCAGCGAGCAAGTCAACACGGGCCAAGCCAACACCGGCACCGATGAATGGGTTGATGTTGCCATCGCGGTTGAAATCATACAGGCCGTTGACCATAGCAGTCCACACGCCGACGTTACCGACAGTTGCGCCGACGCCGCTGTTTTTGAAACCAGCGTTGCCTTTAGCCAATTGTGCTTCAATGCGGAAACCGTTTTCGAAACCATAGCCTAGAGCAATGTTTCCGCCCCAGCCGCCGTCACCCTTGGCACCCTTGCCAATGTTATAAGGCGACTGACCGACGCCCGATGGGTTTACAGGAGCATCGATATCAACGCTGCCACCGATGCTGTAGCCAGTGCCTGCGCTACCATACCAACCATCAGCGGATACGATGCCTGGCGCGGCTGCCAATGCGATAACCGCAGAGGCGCAAAGCCAAATTCTCTTCATGGGTCTATTTCCCTCATAAATCGATAACGCCCGGTTGAGCGCTCCATGAACGTAATAAACGATGAAATTGAGAGGTCAACCACTTGCTTAAAAGTTAGTCATGTTCGAAACGGCAAATTTGCGTGTTAACTGTAACAGTGTTGCAATAGAGCCTCACGCGCTCATGCAGCCTTTTGGTTCCGTAACAACAACACCACAACTACACATAAAATGTATCAGATGAGAGATGGTGAGCCCGCCGGGGTTCGAACCCGGGACCTACTGATTAAAAGTCAGTTGCTCTACCGGCTGAGCTACAGGCTCCCAAAAAATTGGGCATCGCGATTCCGCGGTCCGGGTGTGAGCGGCGCTGATAAGCACAGGCCTGCCTCCAGTCAATGCCTAGAGGTGAAGTTCATAGGCAAATGAGCACGCTAGCCGTATTGTTGATCGAATCGAGAATTGTTCAAGATCAAAGCGTCTTCCGTGCAAGTTGGGCTTGACCAACCTAGTCACCACAAGGCAAGTCATCGTGGGGACAATTTGGAACACGCTGCACGGAAGTGAAACTAAATTGATGGTCAATTGCCAGCCACTCGATCTCAATCGCGCAAAATTGCTTCAGGTTCGGTTCTTGGCTTTCGCATTGGTAGCCATGAGCGCGACGGCACTAACCGGTTGTGCCAGCACAGGCGGGCCAAAGCCCTTCGCGTCTAATTCCGCCGCTACCAGCGGAGATGACGAAAGTGGCGAGGCCATTCGCGCGGCAGCGTCAGATGCCGCGGTTCAACCATTTCGCGATTTCGGCATAGTACGGCGGAAAATCCCGGCAGCTTTGGCCCGAATCGGAGATCCGTACGCCCCACCCACGGGTCAGAGCTGCGAATGGATCCATTATGAAATCCACCAACTAGACGCCGCGCTTCAAGGAGACGTAGAGGCCGCCGGAGGCCATGATGACAGTTCCATGGCGTCCAAAAGTGGTAATATTGCCCGAGAAGGGGCAACCGAGGCCGTGCGCGGCGTTGGGGCCATGCTGGTACCACAGCGAGGCCTAGTGCGCATGCTGACAGGGGCCTCAAAGGCCGACCGTTTGTACGCTGAAGCAGAACAGCGTGGCATGGTACGCCGAGGCTATTTGCGGGGTCTGGCTGATTCGAAGAAATGCTGAGCTTAATCGGCGCGGATTTCCCGTCGACTTAGGCCAACTAAGCCGGATCAAAACCCCATCTTACCCGTAATGCCTGGCGGGCTTCGCTAAATGTACCCGCAGCAATTGCAGCCCGCAGATGAGCCATCAAGTCCTGGTAAAAGCCCAAATTGTGCCACGACAATAAGGTTTGGCCCAAAATCTCTTCAGCCTTGAACAAATGATGCAAATAGGCTTTGGACCACCTGTTGCTGGCAGGGCATGTGCTTTCGGGATCGATCGGGTCGGCATCCTCGGCAAATCGGGCGTTCTTGATATTGATCGGCCCGTCCCATGTCCAAGCTTGGCCATGACGCCCAGCGCGGGTCGGCAAAACGCAGTCGAACATATCAACGCCGCGCGCGACGGCTTCGAGAAGGTCAATGGGTTTACCAACGCCCATCAGGTAACGCGGCTTGTCTTGCGGCAATTCTGGGACAGTTACATCGAGGGTCCGACACATCAGCTCATGCCCCTCACCGACGGCCAAACCACCAATGGCATAGCCATCAAAGCCAATGGATTTCAGGGCTTCAGCTGATCGCGCGCGCAAGTCTGGAAAGATCGAGCCTTGGACAATCCCGAACAAGGCTTGGGTCGCGCGGCTGCCTCCAAAAGCTTCTTTGGACCTTGCTCCCCAGCGGGCAGATAATTCTAGAGAAACCAAAGCTTCTTCGTGGGAAGAGCCAAACGTTGTGCATTCATCCAATTGCATAATGATATCTGACCCAATCAGGTCTGCTTGCAATTCAATGGAACGCTCTGGCGTCAGCATATGTTTTGAGCCGTCGATATGGCTGCGAAACTCAACACCGGCTTCGCTCATTTTGCGCAAGCCAGCTAGTGACCAGACTTGGAACCCGCCCGAATCAGTCAAGATCGGTTTATCCCACCCCATGAACTGATGAAGCCCGCCTAACCGGGCCAAACGTTCACCGCCCGGGCGCAACATCAAATGATAGGTATTACCCAATAAAATGTCCGCGCCCGTGGACTTCACTTGATCCACACTCATGGCTTTAACGGTGGCTGCAGTCCCGACTGGCATAAAGGCTGGGGTTCGGATCTGGCCACGCGGCGTATCCAGCACGCCAGTGCGCGCGAGACCGTCAGTTGCGTGTCTAGTAAAGGTAAAGTTCATGAAGTGGGTGCTTTCCAAAGCAAACTCGCGTCGCCATAAGAATAAAAGCGGTAGCGGGCGTCAATGGCATGGCGATAAACGTCACGCAAAGCTTCCATCCCAATCAAAGCACCGACCAACATTAAAAGCGTCGATTTTGGCAAGTGAAAATTGGTGATCAGCCCATCAACCACCTTGAAACGATAACCCGGCGTAATGAAAATAGAGGTATCGCCACCGCCATAGGTGATCTGGCCATCTTGATCGACAATGGATTCAAGCGTCCGCAAGCTTGTTGTACCAACAGCAATCACACGCCGACCTTCTGCCTTGGCGCGCGCCACTGCCACCGCCGTCTGCGCGCTGACTTCATAAGTCTCTGAATGCATCACATGATCTTGGATGTTGTCGACCTTTACCGGCAAGAAAGTCCCTGCCCCGACATGCAAAGTCACCCAATGACTCTCAATCCCGGCTTCATCCAAGGACTTCAGAAGATTGGGGGTAAAGTGTAGCCCCGCAGTTGGCGTAGCCACAGAGCCTTCAGCACGAGCATAGACCGTCTGATAATCCTGCGCGTCTTGGGCATCGACGGCACGCTTGCGCGCAATATAGGGCGGCAAAGGCATGGAACCAAATTTTGCAATGGCTTGGTCGAGATCCACCCCTGATTTTGAAAACGTGAGCGTAACTTCGCCGGCTTCGCCAAGCCCAGACACCTCGGCTTGGAAATCATCATGGAATATCAAGACATCGCCTAGAGCGACACGCTTTGCCGGGCGCACGAAAGCTTTCCATCTTGCGCCATCGACACGTTGATGCAGATTGATATCAACCGAAACCGGCCCACCAACTGGTCCACGTTGAGCCCGGGTAGCCCTTAAGGAGGCCGCCAAGGTGCGCGTATCGTTGAAAATCAGGACGTCGCCAGAACGCAAATAGGTCGGCAAAGCCGAAACGATTGCGTCCTCAATGCCATGGTTAGGCTTAGACACCAAAAGGCGCGCTTTGTCGCGCGGAACGGCTGGCCGCAAAGCGATCAAATCTTCAGGAAGGTCAAAGTCAAACTCAGACAGTTGCATTTTCGTCCTCAACGGCCTGCCTGAGGCGGCAAACCACTCATCCGACCACTACGTCTGTCGTCAATGGACCAAATAGGTCCAATTGGGTCAGATTTCGTTGACTAACAGAAAGTGAGTTGCCATCGCCCACCCCGGCTTTTTCAGTGAAGCGGTGGCCAGCCCCCCCGGATCACACGAGTTCCGAACGGGGGGTAAGTGCACAGATTATGCGGCAGCCATGGGTGTAGCAGGTTTGGGCCGCGGTCAGAAGTCGACGTCTAACGGTCCAGCAGACGCTGCACCGTTAGACCAATCGTGGGTTCGCTTAGGCGACGTCTGCTGCGACTTTCATCGAGACGATCTTGCCGGGCGCGCGTGGTGGCTCACCCTTTGGCAAAGCGTGAACCGCTTCCATGCCCGAAGCAACCTTGCCCCAAACCGTATATTGGCGGTCAAGGAAGGTGGCATCATCCAAGCAGATGAAAAACTGGCTATTGGCCGAGTGCGGTGCATTGGTGCGCGCCATCGAGCAGACACCTTCAACATGTGGCTCTGCATTGAACTCAGCTTTAAGGTCAGGTTTCTTTGAGCCACCCATGCCGCTGCCATTGGGGCAGCCACCTTGGGCCATGAAGCCATCGATCACGCGATGGAACACAATCCCATCATAAAAGCCTTCACGTGCCAATTCTTTGATGCGCTCCACATGGCCAGGGGCCAAATCTGGACGCAGGTCAATTGTAACCGTGCCGGTGCTGAGTTCTACAATAAGGGTGTTTTCGAGGTCTTGGCTCATAATAATCTCCATGTCGCAAGGCGTCCTAGACGCAGATGTACGCGCGGCAAAGCCCTGGCCGCTAATTGATGTCAGCAATCACCTTCTGGTTTAACGGGCAATCCGGCCTTCTGGAGCGAGATCACAGTTGGAAAAGGCTGCGCCGCGTTGCTCTAATGTGGCTTTGAGCTTGGCTTGGAAGCTGGGCCCATCGGTGCGCTGAACCATGACCGTTGGACGATCCGCCTCTGGAACATCCGCCAGAACCCGCACGGAAATCATTTTGTCTGGATCAACAACGGGCTCACCTACTTTAAAGGCCCGAATAACATCTGTCCCAACAACAGCGCGACCCCAAATCGAATAGCGACGATCCAATGTCGGATAAGCAGCCCGCATCAAGAAGAATTGGCTGTTAGCGGAATTCTCGTCATTGCCACGCGCCATGCTGGCGACGCCCAAACAATGATTACCCCACGCTGCAACCTTTTTGTCAGAGGTCCGCTCCATCAATAGATCTGTTTGAGAGGTGACAGGAATTGTGCCCATCCAGCCAATTGTAGCCCCACCACGATCTACCGCACGAACAAAGTTAGACACAGCACCGCGACGGAAGTTAAATTCTCCGCGCAAATCAGGTTGGTCTGAGCCCCCGGTGCCATCACCCTTCGGATCGCCGCCTTGGGCCATAAAGTCACTCACGACGCGGTGAAACGAAAGGCCGTTGTAGAAGCCTTCGCGCGCCAGCATTTTGACACGGGCGACGTGGCCTGGTGCCATTTCAGGGGCCAGCTCCACAATGATTCGACCTTTTGTAGTCTCATAAATAAGCGCGTTTTCCGGATTCAACACGCGCCAATCTTCTGCCGGAAAGGCTACTTTAGCGGTTGTTGCAGGTGCTGGGGCAGCAGCAGCGGATGCAGCGGGCTTCACTGCCGTCGCGGCTGATGGCGAAACAGCGGCAACAGGTTTGGCAGCCAGCTTCACAGCTCCGCTTACCGTAGGCGTCGTCGCTGGACGCGTCGCAACTGCCGCCTTAGTCGCCGGTGGTTTCGGGGCCGTCGCTTTAGCGGCAGGGGTTGGTGCCTTCTTTGCAGGGGCTTTCTTAGCGGGTGGCGCTTCACCCATCGGTACAACCCGCAAGGCAGGCCCGCTCGACTGGGCAAAAGTAGCAGGGCCAACAAGCAGGGCGAGGCCACAGCAACCCAAAGCAAGAATTTGCTGTCTCACTTAAATTTCTCCTTTAGGGCACGAACTACATTCTGGCTCACAAAGGGCGTCACATCACCGCCTAAGCGAGCGATCTCCTTGACAAGGCGCGAGGCAATCGCCTGATGTTGAGCGTCAGCCATGTAAAACACAGTTTCGATTTGTGGATTGAGTTTTTGGTTCATTCCAACCATCTGAAATTCATATTCAAAGTCTGACACGGCGCGCAGGCCACGCACAATGCAGCTGGCACCGACCTGTTCAGCAAAACTGATCAAAAGTCCTTCCATGGGACGAACTTCAATCTCACTATATTGCAAGAATTGCTCTGTGTCCTTGACCACCATAGCCACACGCTCTTCTAGCGAGAACGCGGGCCCTTTGTCCCGATTGATGGCGACACCAATCACCAACTTGTCGAACAATTTGATCGCCCGCCCCACCACATCTAAGTGGCCTAAGGTGATGGGATCAAAGGTTCCTGGATAAAGACCAACACGCATAAACGTCTCCTCCGCATAGCGTGGGGTAAACCCTTTAGCTGCTTGGGGCAGCTGGTAAAGTGTCCGTACCCTCTGCAGGACCTTCGGCTTCATCCGAGCCCATATCGGCCAGACGTTCTACCGAGACCACACGCTCGCCTTCTGAAACGCGGATGATCATTACACCTTGAGTGGAACGACCGGCCCGCCGGATCTGATCTACACGGGTCCGAATCAATTGACCACCGTCTGTGACCATCATGACTTCATCACTCTCCTCAACCGGGAAAGCGGCAACCAATTGACCGCCGCGGCGAGACAAATCATGGGCAACAATGCCCTTCCCGCCCCGGTTGGTCACACGATACTCGTAAGACGACGCCCGCTTGCCGAGTCCTTCCTCAGCTACGGCGAGCACATATTGTTCACGTGCTGATAGTTCTGCATAACGCTCGGGTGATAATTGGGCTGGCCCAATATCGCCCTCAGCCCCATCTTCAGCCACGTCGACAGCCGCGGTAGGATCGACCTCCTCGCCTTGGACCGACCGGCTCTGCTTAATATAGGTCGCCCGCTCTTCAGCTGTCACATCAACATGACGCAGGATAGACATGGCAATCACTTCATCACCATCGGCTAAGGTAATGCCTCGCACGCCCGTTGAATCGCGGCCTTTGAAGACGCGAACGTCAGTTGCTTGGAAGCGAATGCACTGACCCAGTCGGGTGGTCAGAAGCACGTCGTCCTGATCCGAACAAATGGCCACATCGACGATTTGATCGTCTTCATCGTCAAACTTCATTGCAATCTTGCCACCGCGCGCCACGCGCTGGAAATCGGACAAGGAATTGCGTCTGACATTACCCTTGCGGGTGGCAAACATCAGTTCCAAAGCGCCCCAGCTGTCCTCATCCTCGGGCAGCGGCATCACGGTCGTGATTTTCTCGTCCTTTTCGATCGGCAGAATATTGGCAATCGAGCGGCCCTTTGTGCGTGGATCGCCTTGGGGCAAGCGCCAAACCTTTTCGCGATAGACAATGCCTTTCGATGAGAAGAACAGGATCGGCGCATGTGTAGAGGCCGCAAATAGGCGGACCACGAAGTCCTCGTCTTTGGTTTCCATGCCGGAGCGTCCGCGTCCACCCCGGTTCTGAGTCCTGTAAGTGGAAAGAAGCGTCCGTTTCACATAGCCAGCGTGCGAAACCGTCACCACCATGTCTTCGCGCTCGATAAAGTCTTCATCATCTAGATCGAGATCGGCTTCGATAAAGACAGTGCGGCGTGGCACGGCATAGGTGTCCCGCACATGAGTCAACTCTGTGCGAATGATCTCAATCACGCGCGATCGTGACCGCAAGATATCCAACAAATCGGCGATCTTGGCGGCCAAGGAACGAACTTCATTCGACAATTCGTCGCGACCCAAACCGGTCAAGCGTTGCAAACGCAAGTCCAAAATAGCGCGGGCTTGGTCTTCACTCATCCGGATCGTGCCAGCTTCTGTCAGGACAGAACGGGGGTCGGCAATCAATTGAATGATGGGTGCCAAATCATGGGCAGGCCAATCCCGGGTGGTCAAGGCCAGACGGGCGGAGGCTGGATCAGGTGACTCCCGGATCAGGCGAACGACTTCATCGATGTTGGCAACGGCAATCGCCAGACCAACCAAATCATGCCCGCGTTCACGGGCCTTGTTCAAGCGATGCCGTGTACGGCGGGCAATCACTTCTTCCCGGAAGGTCAGGAAGGTTTCAATCAGGCCCCGCATAGACAATTGAATCGGACGGCCACCAACTAGCGCCAACATATTGACGCCAAACGAGGTTTGCAGCTGCGAGTAGCGATAGAGCTGGTTCAAAACGACTTCCGCCGAAGCATCGCGTTTGAGTTCAACGACGACCCGCATACCCCGACGGTCGCTTTCGTCCCGCAGGCCTGAAATACCTTCAACCCGTTTTTCGCGAACGAGCTCAGCAATCCGCTCAATCATCGAAGACTTGTTCACTTGATAGGGAATTTCCGAGATAATGATCGCTTCGCGGTCGCCGCGCATGTTTTCAACGGATGTCTTTCCGCGCATGATAACAGAGCCGCGTCCAGTCAACAGGCCGTTGCGGGCACCCGTACGGCCGACGATTTCTCCACCTGTCGGGAAGTCTGGGCCCGGTACGATGTCGAGTAAGTCTTGATCCGAAAGTGTGGGGTCATCCAAGATCGCCAAAGTGGCATCGCAAATTTCGCCCAGATTATGGGGCGGAATATTGGTCGCCATACCGACCGCAATGCCGCCAGCGCCGTTGACCAATAGGTTTGGATACTTGGCTGGCAACACGACAGGCTCACTCTCCGAGCCGTCATAATTGTCCTGGAAATTGACAGTGGACTCATCAATATCGTCCAACAAAGCCATAGCGACTTTGGCCAACTTGCTTTCCGTGTATCGCATGGCAGCTGGTGGGTCGCCGTCAACTGAACCGAAATTCCCCTGCCCGTCGATCAAAGGCAGACTCATGGAAAAGTCCTGTGCCATGCGAACCATCGCGTCATAAATCGCGCTATCGCCATGGGGGTGATATTTACCCATCACGTCACCAACAATACGCGAAGATTTCACGTGCTTCTTGTCTGGCGTGTAGCCACCCTCGCCCATCGCATACAAAATCCGACGGTGCACAGGCTTCAGACCATCACGAGCATCTGGGAGAGCCCGCGCCACGATTACGCTCATCGCATAGTCCAGATAGGAGGACTTGAGCTCATTCTCGATCGAAATTGGCGTGATGCCCTTTACGTCGACAATCACTGTCTCTGGGCGGTTAGGTTCAATCGGATCTGCGCCGTCTGTTTCTGGAGTATCGGTCAAGGGGTAAGCCGTCTTTTGCTGATCAGGATGGTTGCGATTCGGACGCAACCTTGCCGATTTACTCTAGCATTCGCCTGCGCGCAGGTCCAAACTTCGTGCATGTATTTGCCGCCTTTTGGTGATAGAAGATGTGGGCAATGACCGGAATGGATGATCCTCTCCCAATCGACCCACAACAAGGGCCAAGCCGCCGGCCTCCATCCGGCACTTTCCCGCCCATTTTCGTCAAATTGGCTGTGATTGGGGTGATTTTTGGATGCGTTGGCGTGATTGTAACCCTCTTGATGCCGAAGCCTGCCTATGAAGGCCGGTTGGTGGGGCAGTCCGGTGATGTTCATATTTACGCCGTCCCTACAAATGCCGATGCGGAAAATCTGGCTGTCTGGCACGGGGTGCGCAAACTTGATGCTCTTCCCGCCGATCCAGACAACCCTATCCAGCAATTTGACCTCTCTTCCTCCGATCGTCAGGCAGCAGGGACAAGGCATCCAGACCTTGTAGTAGATGGCTGGTCAGGCGGCATGCATTGTTGTCTCACCCGGTTTGTTTTTGACGGGCCATCGGGCAAACTCATTGGGAGTTTGTCTTTGGGTAGCAGTAGCGCCTCGCGCTTTATCCCCTTAAATCGTACCGATCGCTATCCGGCTGCATTTCTGGCCTATGATGATGCTACACTTGATGGGCAAAGCGAGATTTCAGGTACACCATTGGCTCCGATCCTTGTGGTTTGGCGCGGGAAGAACTTTGGACTTTTCATCGAGGCCATGAAGGCCACTACGGCAGACAGTCCATCACCCTATCTTCTGAGGCCTGATTTCGAAGAAGCCCGCTTAGAGCTTGCAACCACAGTGCGTGCAGAGACAACTGGAACAAGGGGCGATATTGCGAAAGCGCTCAATCAAGAGGCTCAAGACCGCCTAGCTCAGATGAAAGCAGCCACCCTTAATCCAGAAGATGCCAAAACCTTTGCACCGCTCATAAGGTTTCTCAATGACTATGTTTATAAAGGTCAAGCCGAAGCTGGGGTTGCCATCGTCAAGCAAGCCCATGCGGCTTCGCCTGACGCGCTAAGCGTTGCACTGCAAACTTATGCTGAGCAAGTGCGACAGTCGCAATGGATTGGGGATTTAAACGTCCTCAATGACGGCAAACTCATAAGCCTGTTAGACCAGATCGACCGCCCTATGAAGCAGACCCAATAAGCAGGCCTATACCTCCAACCTTCACCCTTTTGATGGAATTACCTAAGAGTAACCTCTCAAAAATGGAGATCGGCGGCCGCATCCAAGATCGCCTCGCAATCGAGGCGGTATGTCCGATAAAGGTCCGGCAAATCACCCGTTTGGCCAAACTGCTCGACGCCCAATGCACGAACCCTATGCCCAAGAACTGAGCCAACCCAAGAGAGGGCAGAGGGCGATCCATCCAACAAGGTGATTAGTCCTGCCCGAGCATGCAGCGGGCTCAAAAGCTGCTCAATGTGACTGGCAAGGCGTGGTCCACCGGTCCAGCGCGCGCGCCCTGCTGCCGTCCAGCCACGATGCAAGAGGTCTGGTGAGGTTACCGCGAGCACGCCCATACCCGGATAATCTTCCTTTAGCGCTTCAAATCCGGCCAATGCCTCGGGTGCCAAGGCCCCACAATAGACCAAAGCCAACTCGGCCCCCGCGCTTGGGGGGATCAGCCAATAGGCACCTTGCAAGGCCCCCGACTGCCAGCTGTTGTCGGGTCGAGCCGGCTGGTTAAGCTGACGTGTCGACAGCCGGAAATAATGGCACCCGCCAGTCTCTTCTTGCAGGTCAACAAAACTATGGCGCATCAAGAGGGCCAGTTCGTCCACAAAGGCCGGCTCCCAATGGGTTAGGCCAGGCTGGCCCATCCCGATCAAGGGCGTGTTGATGGATTGATGTGCGCCCCCTTCGGGTCCAAGCGTAAGTCCCGATGGAGTTGAAACCACGAGAAAGCGTGCATTTTGGTAGATTGCATAATTCAACGCATCGAGACCCCGCGCGATGAATGGGTCGTAGAGCGTGCCGATAGGAAAGAGACGCTCCCCAAAATGCTCCCCCGCCAGACCAAAAGCGGCCAAATTCAGGAAGAGGTTATTCTCGGCAATGCCCAATTCTATATGCTGTCCTGCCCCAGACCCAGTCCAGATTTGCGGGCTTGCGATCTTGCGATCCTTGAACACGTCCTTGATGGCCGTGCGCGAGAACAAGCCCCGTCGGTTCACAAAGCCACCCAGATTGGTGGAGACGGTCACATCTGGCGATGTCGTGACAATGCGGGCAGCAAAGTCGCTTTCGGTTTTCGCGATATCGGCAAGGATTTTACCAAATGCCGCCTGAGTCGCTTGCTGCTCACCGCCAGGTACTTCAAACGCAGCAGGGATAGCCACGGGTGCTGGATTAAAGCGGCGCTTCACGTCAGCTTGGAATGGGGCCTGTGCGATCAAGGCCCGCACCTCTGCTTCATGGGCTGGGCTTAGCCCGGCTAGGGCGTCCCACTCTTGCCCCTCTGGCACGCCAATGGACTGCCGCAGGGCATCGATCTGATTGGGAGTCATCAAGCCGGAATGGTTGTCTTTATGACCTTGGAATGGCAACCGCCAACCTTTGACCGTATAGGCAATGAACAATTTTGGCCGATCATCTTGAGCCGCTTGCTCAAAAGCCTCCACCAAGGTCTCAAGGCAGTGGCCACCCAATTGCGTCATCAAATTCGAGAGCGCTGCATCCTCGTACGTGCCGATCAAGTTCTGCCCTTCAGCGGGCAAATCTTGCATCAAACGTTCCCGCCAAGCAGCACCACCTTGATAGCTCAGCGCCGCATAGAGGTCGTTTGGGCATGTTTCAATCCAAGCCTGAAGCGACTGTCCGCCGGGCTTAGCAAAAGCCTCTAACTGGCGCTTGCCGTATTTGAGTGTCAGCACATCCCAGCCGACGGTTTCGAATATATCGTCGAACCGATCCCACATCCGCTCTGAGGTCGTGGCGTCCAGACTTTGCCGATTATAATCGACAATCCACCAAATGTTGCGCAGATCGTGCTTATAGGCCTCAATCAAGGCCTCATAAATATTGCCCTCATCCAGCTCTGCGTCGCCCAAAAGCGCGATCATCCTGCCCATGGATTCAGCGGGGACACGTCCACGAGCGGCCAAATAATCCTGAACCAACGACGCGAAGGCCGTGACAGCAACCCCCAGACCAACCGAACCGGTCGAGAAGTCGACATCGTCCTTGTCCTTTGTCCGGCTTGGATAGGATTGCGCGCCGCCTAGTCCCCGAAAACGCTCCAATTGATCGCGGGTTTGCCGGCCAAACAAATATTGCGCGCCATGGAAGACGGGACTGGCATGGGGTTTCACCGCAACTCGATCTTGTGGACGCAAGGCTTTGAAATAGAGCGCCGTCATCAGACTGGTCATGGAGGCACACGATGCCTGATGGCCGCCGACCTTCAGTCCATCTCGATTCGGGCGCAGGTGATTTGCATTATGAATGGTCCAAGACGCCAACCAAAGAAGGCGTTCTTCCACGGTGGCGAGGGCTGAAAGCTCGCTAGGCGACAGTGAAGGCTTGGATACAGGAGCTATGGCGTTCATAACCGCATTTTAGCGCCACCCGCCAAATCCCGCCAGTGCTGTTTTTTTGGCAAGTTATTCGGCAGCCGCCGCCTGAGCCTGAGCCTGCGTCTCGTTACGTTCAAAGTCCTCAATCGCCTTGGCCCGCGCTTCAGGACTACCGGTAAAGCGGGCGAGCATCATGTAAACGACGGGCACAACATAAAGCGTCAAAGCCGTTGCACACAACACACCGAACACCACCACAACCCCGATATTGGCCCGCGCTTCACTGCCTGCCCCAGTCGACAAAGCCAAAGGTAAGGCCCCTGCGACCGTAGCAACAGAGGTCATTAGAATCGGACGTAATCTCAAGTTAGCAGCTTCGACAATCGCGTCACGGACAGAACGACCTTCATCACGCAATTGGTTGGCAAATTCAACGATCAATATCCCGTTCTTTGCCGCCAAGGCGACAAGGATAATCAAACCAATCTGGGAATAGATGTTGAGTGTAAAGCCCGCCGCATAGAGCCCGAACAATCCCCCAGCAATGGCTAGAGGCACTGTGATCATAATGGTTATGGGATGAACGAAGCTTTCAAACTGCGCAGCTAAGGTTAGAAACACGATCAAAATCGCCAAAGCAAACGCAAAGCCGATGGCGGAACCGGCTTCTTTGAATTGTTGCGATTGGCCGGTGTAATCAATTTTCATATCCGGCTTCATATCCGCCGCCGCAGCTTCTTCCAGCCATTTGACTGCCTCACCGATGGAGTAGCCTTTGTTGAGGTTGGCGATGATAGTAACCGCGCGCAATTTGTTGACGCGGGGCAAGTCATCGGTGCCGCCCAAATTCTTGGTCGTGACAAGGTTGGATAGGGGAACAAGCTCCCCAGTCCGATCGGACCGCACATAGATCCGGCCAAGTGCTTCAACGCTTTGACGCTCGCGCCGATCGACCTGCAAAATGACATCATACTCTTCGCCATCTGCGGGATAAGTCCCAACCCGGCGTAAGCCTGTGGTGGCCTCCAACGTGCGGCCGATAGACTGGACTGAGACGCCGAGCGCGGCTGCCCGCTCGCGATTTATGGCAATCTCAATCTTGGGCGAGATCGGCTCATAATTCATTCGAATGCGCGCAAAGCCCTCATTTGCGCGGCCTTTCGCGACGATTTTTTCTGCAACGGCTGCTAATTCCAGATAATCGCTGCCGCCCAAAACAATGGCTACACCATCATTTCCGCCGCCCCGACCACTTGAAAAAGCATTTTGCATGGACGCACGGAATTGCGCGCCAGGTATGCCAGCTAGTTTGCGATTGAGCTCATCGACAATCTCATTGCCATCGCGGCGAGTACCCCATTCGGAGAGGAAAACGCGACTGAGCCCGCGATTCATGCGGTTAGTGCCTTGGTCTTGAAAGTTGGGCGCAATGACGAGAGTCCGAGACGCCTCACCGCTTTTAACATACTCGGCTAGAACCGGTTCAATTTTGGCAACGATCTGACGCGTATAAGCAAAGCCTGCACCTTCAGGCCCGCTGAATTGCACGGTGATGTTGCCGCGGTCTTCAAGGGGGATAAGCTCATTGGGTAGCTTAGTTGCAAAAAAACCTGCAGCGAGGATCGCGACGCCCATGACCGCAAAGGCCACCTTGGGGGCTTTCAAGCTGGCCTTTACCGAAGTTGCGTAAGACCCACGCACCGCGTCAAACGATTTGTCGATGAAAGCCGAAAGTTTGTTGGACTTGTCCGCAGGACGTAACAAAAGTGACCCCATCATGGGCGTCAGTGTTAGGGCGACAAAGGCAGAAATGGTCACAGCGGAGGCAATTGTCACCGCCAACTCAACAAACAAGCGACCCACGAAACCGCCCGTAAACAGAAGCGGCGTGAACACGGACACCAAAACCGCTGTTGTTGCGATCACGGCAAAGGCAACTTGGTTGGTACCACGTTGCGCTGCAATTAGCGCAGGCTCACCCTGATCAATCCGGCGCTGGATGTTTTCCAAAACCACAATAGAATCATCGACAACCAAACCAATGGCGAGAACCAATGCCAAGAGTGTGATCAGATTGATTGAGAACCCAAAGACGCCCAAAACACCAAACGTCGCGATCAAGCAAACAGGGATGGTCGCTGCAGGCAATAAAGCAGCGCGGAACGAGCCCAAAAACAAGAAGATCACGAGGATTACCAAAACGACCGCTTCGGCCATGGTAGTCCAAACGCCGGAAATCGCGCGCTCGATAAAGACTGTTGAGTCAAATGCGACAACGATTGTTGTCCCCTTTGGCAGGGTTTTAGCAATCAAATCGTTTTGCGCTCGGATGGCTCTTGCGACCTCAAGCGCATTGGCATTGGATTGGCGCACAATGCCAAGCCCGACCTGATTGACGCCATTGCCCCGGAAAATCCGACGGTCATCTTCAGGTTCAACGGCGACACGCGCGACATCTTCCAAGCGGGTAACCCGCCCATCGCCACTGCGCCCAATCGGCATACGCCGGAACTCTTCAGCGGTGCGATATCCGCGGGCAATCCGCATCGTATAGTCGCGCTCTTGGCCTTCAATAGTTCCGGCTGGCAATTCTACGTTTTGAACTCGCAAGGCAGCGTCAACATCGTCAGGGGTCAGCCCCCTTGCGGCAAGCGCTTCGGTATCAAGCCAAACCCGCATGGATTGGCGCAAACCGCCAAACACACGAACTGTGGCGACCCCATCGATCGCGCTCAAGCGGTCCACCAAAGTCCGCTCAGCAAAACTCGTCAATTGCGCTGTCGTCAAATTGTTCGACGCCAGATTTAGGAACATGATGGGGTCGGAGTCAGCGTCGGACTTTTCCACCTGTGGCGGATCTACGCCCTGCGGCAGGCGGTTTTGAATACGGCTGACCGCGGCGCGCACGTCATTTGCCGCTTCGTCCAAATTCCTGGACAGCTTAAATTCCACTCGGATGGACGAACGGCCGTCCCGGCTCGAAGCTTGGATAGATGCGAGGCCTTCAATTCCCGTCAGCTGGTCTTCAATAATCTGGGTGATCCGGGTCTCAACAATATCCGACGAGGCTCCGCGATACTGCGTCGTGATGGAGACAATCGGGGGATCTACCGCAGGCAGCTCACGCAATGGCAATGTACGAAAAGCAATCAAGCCAAAGGCGATCAACAGCAGGCTGGCCACTGTGGCCAGAACTGGACGCTTGACTGAGACGTCAGCAAGAAACATCAGCCGCCACGCCCATCTGACTTAGCGGTCGTAGGGGCCACTTTGGTATCGGCAGACTTCGCCGTCGGTGCGCCGCCACCAATAGGCTTAATGGCTTGGCCATCGCGCAAACCAACCAAGCCTTCGGTGATCACCATGGCATCGGCAGGTAGGCCGCTGATGATTTCGGCATAGCCATCACGCCGCATCCCAATACTGACAGGAATGCGTTTTGCTTTCTGTCCATCCTTACCATCGCTATGAGCAATGAAAACAAAGCTCGCATTACCTTCTTCTAAGAGCGCAACTTCGGGCACGGCCGGCATGCGCCGGTCTGGCGTCATCAAGTCAACGCTCATCAACATGCCCGGTCGCAACCGGCCGTCATTATTTGGAATATAGGCGCGTGCCCGAATAGATCGCGATCTGGGATCGATGCGCGTATCAACAAAGCGCACCGTCGCTTTGTAAAGCTGGTCAGGTATTGCCGTTGATCGGATCACCACCTCTGTACCCACCTGAAGCGAGTTGATCCGAGTTTCTGGGACGTCAAAGTCAACCTTAATCTGCGAGATATCATCCAGGGTTGCCAAGATATCGCCTGGGCGGGCCAATTGGCCGGGGCTAACGTTGCGCAATCCGATCCGACCAGCGAATGGTGCCCGTATTATTCGATCAGACAAGCGCGACTGCGCGGAATTAGACCGGCTCGCGACACTTTGAGCACGTGCCCGTGAGGATTGAGCGCGTTGCTCAACGCTTTGAGCACGGCTGGTAAGCGCATTTGCCCGTGCTTTTTGCGTTTCGATCCGTTGCGAGGCACCTTCGGCACGTTCTTTAGCCACTTGAAAACGCGACTCGGCTGACTGCATTTGCGCACGTGCTGCGTCTAGTCGCGCTTTTGAAGCAAAGCCTCGATCTGCCAAAGCGGTCACGCGGTCAAAGTTCAACTTGGCCTCGCTGCGAACCGCCTCGGCTTCTGCAATACCCGCGCGCGCTGCTTCAAGGTCACGGCTGACAGCGTTGATTTCATTAAAGGCGGCATCTGCTTCAGCTCGCGCGGCCACCGCTTCTTGATAGACGCCGTCCGCATCATCAAAAGCAGCGGCGACATCATTGCGAGCGCCGCCGAGGTCGGCTGATTGCTCGGTCCGCGCCAATACAATTAGAATAGCGCCACGCGCCACATTTTGACCGCTCTCAAAGCGCACTTCGTCGACAACATCTTGAACCTTGGACGTTACGGTAATGGATTCATTGGCCAAAGCCGTTCCAGGAATCTCAACACGATCTGAAAACGTACGCACTTCGGCTTTAGCCAAAGTCACATTTGCAGGCCGCGCCCCGCCTTTACCGGCTCCGCCCTTGCCTTGGCTTGCAGACGCTCCCGTTGAGCCACCCATGCTTGACTTACCGAAGAGGCCGACTTCTTTGAGCAGGACGAACGCGAACATGGCGACAAAAGCCGCCCCCGCCAACGCAAAGAAAAAATGTCGTCTTAGAAATTCAGGCAAAACGAGTGTCTCCGAGACAGGCTTTTCTTGGAAGTTAGGGCTTGGGTGTTAGAATCTTAGTGTGACGATAAGCGCCTTGTCATTATACGCACCTGCACTTTTATCGCTTCTGGCGCAACATGAACGCTTCAACATCAGACTGTGCTCCGCCACTGCTTGCCGCTCGAGAATTTAGAGTGCGGTGCTTGCCTTTCCAGTCAGAATTTCTTCCAGAGGCCTACGACCAAGCCGCGGTCTGCAGAAACAGAGCTTTGATCCAAAGACTGCCTCCAGCCGAACTCTAAGGCTAATTTGTCAGAAATGGGTCGAACATAACTGATTTGTGTGCGGACAATCGCCTTTGTACAACCATTCCCATCCCCGAAAGCCTTCACGATCACGCGTTGATTTCGAGACATGTTAACCCCGAGCGTGGCATCAAACCGGCTGCCAATGCCAGTGTCTCCGCAGGTTCGAGAGGCCGCTTCAATGTTAACCCAACCCTTTTCTCCAAATCTTTTACCAGCAGCAAGTCGCGCTTCGACTCCGTAGGCCCGTTCGCTTTGATTTTTCGTTTGAGGAATAGAAAATCCACTTATTTGTGCTGAGATTGCAATAGTTTCGCCGGCATAGACTTTGCGACGTGCCCCCACCTGCACCTCGTCCAACACCCATGATTCACTCGGCGATTGAACGGCTGAGCTGAGTGACGGAGCGACAACAATAGCCCAGCCTTGCTTCAGCCCATATTCTCCATAGAACTCAACCGACGTTCCAGACTGTGCTTGGGCGGTTTTGACTTCAACTAAATTAGCAATCAACACGCCATGCTGCGGGGCCGGCAGCCACGCCCCGGCAAAGGCGGCCGACGGTTCAACCCCGACCCACCCAAAACTCAGCCAAACTAAAGGCCTAAATTGATCTAAGTATTGAACCCGGGAGATTGGCGTGCCACCTTGCGCAACAGGCCCGGCCACGCCAACATTCCGCCAAGTGCCTGAGTGAATGCAGGTTTGACTTGCTGGCCCACCCGCTCTTCCATCGCCTCATCACAGGTCAAAAGTTCGCCGCCAGATTGGGCGAGGACCTGCATCTTGCAAGCGCGTTCTAAGTAAAACATTCGCATAAAGGCCGAAGCAGCAGACTCACCGACCGTCAACGTGCCGTGATTACGCAGCAACATAAAATTCTTGGAGCCAATGTCATGCACCAATCGCTCGCGCTCATCTAAGTCGAGGGCAACGCCTTCATAGTCGTGATAGGCAAGATCAGCGGTGCAAGCCATGGCTGTCTGTGAAATTGGCAATAGCCCGCCTTTCTGCGCACTGACAGCTACACCCGCATCGCTATGACAATGGATGACACACATCGCATCTTCACGGGCGGCATGGATGGCCGAGTGAATGGTAAAGCCTGCTGGATTGATGAAATAGGGCGTAGGCTCAATGACGTTCCCATTGAGGTCGACTTTCACCAAGGAAGAAGCGGTGATCTCATCAAACATAAAGCCGTAGGGGTTAATCAAGAAGTGATGATCTGGACCAGGCAAACGCAGGGAGATGTGCGTAAAAATCATATCATCCCAGCCATAAAGCGCGATCAAGCGGTAAAGAGCCGCGCAATCGACACGCGCACGCCACTCCGCATCATCAACTTTTTCGCCATAGATTGGGGCAACGCTGGCCATCATACCGGTTAGAGCTGGGGCTGCCCCCGGGGGCAAAGCGGAACCACCTTGCGCGCTAGTGTTCTGGCTATGTGCGTTCATCAGACGTTACCTCCACTGTTGGGGCGGCACTTTTGCCCCACTTTAGCTTTCGGTCAAGTTACCTGCAGAAACTTTGCATTTCTACAAATGCCATTTACACTCTGGTAACCACACCAACCCTACCCATCATAACGTAATGGGAAACAATAGCACCAACCATCCCCTCATTTCTCTCGCAGAAAACAGTTCGCGCGAAGCGCGCGAAGCATTGGTTGCGGCTACCGCTGCGCAATTCCTCGATTCCGGCGAAGAATGCAGCTTGATGGAGCGGACATTATTCTCCGATATCCTCGTCAAACTCTATAGTTTTGCGCGGCAAGAAGTGCGGATCAAGCTTTCGGCAACCTTGGCCATGGCCGATTGGGCCCCGATCGATTTGGTCCGAGAACTGGCGTTAGATTCTTTCGATATCGCGCAACCGATACTGGCTTTCTGCCCGATCCTCAATGACGATATCTTGGTGGAGGTTGTTAGGGCGTGCGGGTTTGAGCATCGCATGACAATTGCGGAGCGCTCGTGCATTGGCGAATTAGTTTCTCAAAGTCTCATTGAGACCGAAGACAAGAATATCCTCAGCAACTTGGCAGCAAATGTAACGGCCCGGATTGCCGCCCACGATTTTGAGCACGCTATGAACGTGCTCTCTGAGACACCAGACACACTCAATTCCCTCATTACTCGCCACGACTTGCCGCCAAGCTTGGTTGCTGCTGCCTTCGCCATAGCCGGCGCGGAAGCCCGCGATCTCATCACAGCCCGCGTACCCCCGCGTATTGCCAGCCGTTTGGTAAGTGTGGTTGGAGATTCTACAGCGGAAGCCGCTGCGAAAGCGACGAAAAGTGCCTTCCACCATCCGATGCCAGAGCGTGTTATCGAGACTGTGCGCAGAAACGCACATAATCTCAATGTAAAGCCAACCCCTGGTTTCTTGGTTGCAGCTTTGATGCGCGGAGAGCGCGAGCATTTTGTGCGCGGCATTGCCCGCATTTTGGAGTTGCCAGTTGCTGGCGTAAGTCGAAAGCTGGCGAGTGCCGAAACCGAAAGCATCGCGCTTGCTGCGCGGGCCGCTAACTTTGATTCCTCGATCGTTCGAACCATTTACGAGACTTTGGAAGTACGTTCGATTCCTTGGACCATCGGTGACGATCGCACGGTTGCGCTTGTCTGGATGCGCTGTTCCCCCGGCGCAGCGCGCACTGCCTTTGCAAAAGGCATGACCAACTAATAGAGGTTAGAAGGTACCGTCTTCTCATTCTAGAGGACTGGTTAGACTTTGGTTGGATAGAGTCCATGACGCCTTCACGCAGACGCCTTGAACGCATTGCTTTTGTTGCCAGCGCTCGCCCCGAAGCGCGCGAAGCTATGCTGCGCATGCGTCATCTTTATGGCTCGGTCAAAGAAAGCGATGCGGATGTCATTGTGGCCCTTGGGGGCGATGGATTGATGCTGGAAACCCTGAGGCGTCACATGGATGACGGGATCCCTGTTTTCGGCCTTAACCAAGGCACAATTGGTTTTCTGATGAATGATTATCGCGAGGGCGATCTACCCGATCGGATCGCGGCGGCCAAAGCCTCCGTTATCCATCCTTTGCGTATGTCTACTGTTCAAGTGGATGGCCAGATTCACGACCATGTTGCCATCAACGAAGTGTCGCTGTTACGCCAAACCCATCAGACCGCTAGGTTACGGATTGTGGTTGATGAAGCAGAGCGCCTTAATGAGATCATTTGTGACGGGGTCCTGGTAGCAACACCAGCTGGCAGTACCGCTTACAATCTCTCCGCACACGGCCCCATTTTGCCTTTAGGATGTGGTTTGCTAGCATTGACACCCATTAGTGTCTTTCGTCCACGCCGGTGGCGAGGTGCATTGCTGCGGCGAGAATCGCACGTAAGGTTCGAAGTTCTCGACGCTGATTTACGTCCAGTTGCGGCATCTGCCGACAGTCAAGAAATCCGCAATGTCGCCAGCGTCAATATCCGGGAAGATCGTTCACGCAGCATGGTGATGTTGTTTGACCCAGACCGCTCCCTTGATGAACGCATGCTAGCGGAACAATTTGCGCAGTGATTCAATCTGTTTGTTCAATCAACGCCAACTATCCAACAGCACTTGCCTCAAATCAGCAGCCCAAATCTTGGCCTTTCATAATCTATTAAATGCACTTTGATAAATATTGTGAGTTAGTGGAGTTTAAGATGGCAAGCCAAGACGACCAAGTTGAATTTATCTCGCCACCTAATCGTTTAAAAGCGAAACTAGGTAATCGTCTTGGCGGGTTTGACGCTGCAGCGATTGCGCGGGCCGAAGCCGCTCTTGCATCTATGTCCGACCAATTTGGCGGCTGGCTCAATGATGAGCTCGCTAAGCTTGAGGCAGCTTATGCTATCGTAAGTAAGCCGGATTCTGGCGAACATGAACTCGAAGAATTTTACCGTCGCGCCCACGACCTTAAAGGTTTAGGTACTACTTACGGCTATCCAATTGTTTCTCAATTTGCGGCGTCTTTGTGCAAGTTGATTGATAGTCCCGAAGGCCGTGCGCAGGCACCTCGCAAAATCATTGCTGCCCATGTTGGCGCGATCATTGCAGCCGTAAAGCAGAACATCAAAGACAGCGACCACCCAATCGGCAAAGCCTTGT
The DNA here is from genome assembly GCA_027532555.1 of Aquidulcibacter sp. Lineage (GTDB taxonomy): Bacteria > Pseudomonadota > Alphaproteobacteria > Caulobacterales > Aquidulcibacteraceae > Aquidulcibacter > Aquidulcibacter rimovensis. Next base: position 96,686 of record JAPZTJ010000021.1, on the reverse strand, counting down.
TGATTGAGTTGCAGACACAGGTGAATCGCTATGCCGCAAGCCAGCAATAGCCCCCTATCTCTTCAAAGTATTTGAACCCGGCCCATGTGGTCGGGTTTTTTGTTGGGCAATACGAATAAAATTGTCCCGAGTGACCTGACCGCCGCTTAAGCCCTCCATGCTAGCAGACACTTGTTCAATATGTGGGCACAGGAGCAAAGATCGAGCCGATGGTAACGCAGGTGGTTTCCTTAGCACGCGTTGAATTGCTCCAAAGCCTTGCAGCCGGCGAAATCCAATTAGCGTTTCAGCCGCAAATCGAGTTATCCACCAAGAAGATAGTTGCCTTTGAAGGTGTCGCCCGTTGGCACCATCCAAAGCTGGGCATTTTGTCGCCTGGCCTGTTTTTTGGTCTTGCTGCGAAAGAAGGCCTTATTGGCGTCATGAGCCGAACATTAGCCGCCCAAGCTGCGCGTGCGATTCACACGTGGCGCAATCATGGCTATGCCATCGATATGGCCATCAACGTCTCGATGACGGACGTTATGGACCCAAGATTTGCGCGTGACCTGGTGGATTGCGTGGCAAGTGAAGGTGCCAAAGCAGAGTGGATCGTTCTCGAAATCGACGAAGAGGAACTGACCTGCACCGGCAGTCAGGGCCTTGCCTGCTTGGAAATTCTGGCAGGATTCGGCTTTAAGATTGCCCTTGATGCTAAGGGACCACCAAGCCTTGCCCTAGATAAACGGGCGCGGTCCCTCTTCTGCCAGCTCAAGTGTGGCGGCTCTACGATGCTAACGGTGGCAAGTCGGCTTCATTCGGTCGGTGCCAGTGCTTTCATGCGCCGAATTCAAGCCGCCCAAAATGCTGGCATGCCGGTTGTTGCAGTCGGGGCAGAGTCTTCCAAGGCCATTCGCCAATGTTATCAGATTGGTTTCACGCGGCTGCAAGGACACTTTGTTTCCCTGCCCTTGAGCTTTCAGTCAGCCTCGCAAATGCTGTCCGAGCAACTGGTTGGACTGGAAGGCGATGAAGGCTCAGAGCCGGGGTCTGAAGCCGAGACACCACCTTTAGAGATAGCTTTGGAGCCTGTTCAACTACAAGAGCAAGACGAACAGTCACCAAAACCGCCTCATAGGCCGCTCCAGTTTTTCAGCCTCGAGGAGTTGCACGAGCCCGGTCAACTAGGCTCTGAAGCTGCCTAAAGCCAAAGCAATAACTAAAGGCGCAAGCACATCCAAATGCCCTCTTTCGGGGCAGTTGGACATCTAGCCAACGGCAAGGCGCTTTTCTTCCGCCTCCTCGCGAACATAGTCGAGCTTTTCGAGGAGGTAACTCAAGTCCTCGTCAGGAATCGACTGGAAGCGCGTGAGCACACGCTCAATCATGCGCTTACGGAAGCGGGTGCGGTCATCAGCCGTACCGTCAAACTCCGTCTCATGCAGGACCTCGATAGCAGCCCGGAACGCGGGATAGAGACTTGGAGGCATGCTCGCCCGTTCAAAAATGGCGCGCAGCCCCATGGTGCCACCGTCATGAACCAACAGCCAAGCTTTGTTATGGGGAATCCCCGCCAGTTCAGCGAAGGCATACTCGACTAACCGCACCTCTCCTTGGCACAGTGCACGTAAGACAAAGCTGGGCGTCAAGCGACCATTGAGGTTCAATTGTTGGATGTAGCGTTTCATATCCGCTTGGAGGCCAGCCTGCGCGATCAAATCAACCCCGGCGCGCTCCCGCGTGTTCGTAGCCAAATCAATTGCCATCTGTGGCGGTACGGCATGCTTTTCGACCAAGCGATCAAATAACTCACCCGTCAGACGAGCCGCCAATTTTTCAGAGACCAAAATGGGCAGAATTGGCCGTTCAATCATAGCTACTTTCAATGCGTGCACAGTCGGGAATCGATCCAAAGCCCGCGTCATGCCCACATCATTAAATTCAGCCCCGTCATTATGGAGCGCTTCAATAATGGCCCCATCAACGCCATAGGTGCACAGAGCCGTCGTCACGCTCTCCGACAAGCTTTCTCGACGGGCAATAGCGTATTGGCGAGCAGGCTCGGCAGACTCAAGGATCTCGACCAAATCCTCATCACTGAGGACGGGTGAACTTTCCAACAGTGGCAAGGCAATCGATTCAACATCGCGCGCTAACTTTGACGCAATTTCAGGAGGTAAATTGGGTGACGCCTTCAAGGTCACGGCCAATGCCCGGCGCACACGCTCTGCAGCACCACTGACGACAATCTGCAGAATTTGCTCTGCATAAGCGCGTTCTTCATCCGTCAGCGTCACCGTATCGATGCGTCGACACAGCCGATAGCACGCCAAAGCGCGGTCTTCATCGGTATCGCCTTTGATTAAGGCGCGAATGTCTGCTTCACTCAGATTTACGCGTAGCGTTGAAACGCTCATGACATATTGCTCCCAGAACCACATTTGCAGTGATTCGCAACACAGCTAAGGTGCTCTGTTAGGGTTAATGGCGTCTTTACACAGGTAAACACTTCGGCTGTTGTGATGCACATCGCGTATAAAAATCAAAATCTTCGGGGGAACACATTATGCTGCTCAAGGGTCTCAAGGTCATCGAATATGCTACTTACATCGCAGCACCGGGCGCAGGTGGCTTGATGGCAGATTGGGGGGCAGACGTAATCAAGATTGAGCCGCCAGGTGGTGATCCCATCCGCCGGTTCTTCGATACGATTGGCTCTGATATAGCTGAAAATCCTGTTTTTGACCTCGATAATCGCGGCAAGCGTTCAATCATCATTGATACCGCCCAGGACGAAGGCCGTGAGTTGGTTCGGAAACTAGTCCAAGAGGCCGATGTCTTTATCACCAATGTACGTCCCGGCGGTCTAACCCGCGCGGGCCTTGATTATGCTGCACTGTCTGCCGTGAACCCCCGCCTGATCTATGCCAATGTCACCGGTTACGGCCTTGAAGGCCCAGATGTGGACCGCGCTGGCTTTGATGTGGCTGCTTTCTGGTCGCGCTCTGGCTGGGCCCGACTAACGGCACCAAAAGGAGTGGAGCCCTTTCCCATTCGCACCGGTGTCGGTGATCATATCTGCTCTCTCTCAACCGTTGCGGGTATCTTGGCAGCGGTGCATGGCCGCCAAAGCACGGGCAAGGGGCAGCACGTTGATGCATCGCTTTTGCGAGCTGGCACCTATACCTTAGGGTCAGACATGTCGATCCAGATGCGCTTTGGCAGGTTGGCCTCAACCCGGCCAAGGTTTGACGCGGTCAATCCTTTGGCTAACTTCTTTCAGTGCCGCGATGGTCGCTGGCTGACCCTTCTGCCCCGGCAAGGAACAGCCGATTGGCCGGGCTTCTGCCAAGCCTTGAGCCTTGAAGCCCTGCAGCACGATCCCCGCTTTGCCACCTCAAAAGCACGGCGGGAGAATGGACCAACGCTGGTGGCATTGATGGATGAAGTCTTTGCGGCGCGCGACTTTGCCGATATTGCTAGCCGCTTGGACGCCCACGATCTCGTTTGGGCACCGGTACAAAGCCCCGCCGAAACCGTTGCCGACCCTCAGTTTTTAGCCGCTGGTGGCATGACCCAGATTGACGATGGACAAGGCGGGTCTAAAGCCTCGCCCTCTGGCCCCATCCGTTTCCCTGGTATTCCTGAGGCAACCAAACGGTCCGTGCCCACACCCGGTAAGGATGCCCGTGCTGTCCTGGCCGAAGCAGGCTTTAGCGCTGAGGAGATCGAAGGTCTTTTGGCGAACGCCACGGTCTCCGAGAAACTCTAATTTCCGGCGGTTGCCTGTTCGCGGACAGGCAACCATCAAGGGCTCAGGTCTGCTTACCCAGTCGGCCATTGTGCAAGAATGGTCGCGGCGTCGAAATAATCGCGCCAATAGGTAATAAGGCCATCCTTGACCTCAAATACGCCAGTCACAGGCAATTCAACCCATTTGTCTTTCAAGCGATGTCGATCAAGCCGCTCTAAGAACACGGTACCACCACTGGCAGACTCCCGCAGGATTTTGAACTCATTTTCAAGTGTTGGCGAAAAGAATGGTCCCAACACCGCCCGAATGCCCTCGGGACCACTTACCTCGCCAATTGGTGGAGGATTGATGTAAACGCAAGTCGGAGAGACAAGAGCCAAGGCGGTGTCATAGTCCAAGGGCTCCATGGCTTTCAATAAGCGGCGGACGATTTCAATCGGTTGGGTGCTCGTATCGGACATAAATTACTCCTTATCGGTACGAACTTCAGCTTCACCCTGATCTACCCTACGCGCAATTACGTCGCGGGTTATTGCGAGCGAGCCTGCGCCGCGGCGCGGAACATAGCCTCGGTTTCGGGGTCAGCTGGGAACAATGTTTCTAGGCGCAGCTCATCGGCCGTAATGTCCTGAGCGGTGCCAAAAGTTGCCACAACAGCAAACATCGAAACCTTGAGGCCGCGGATATCCATGTTGAACGGGATAACGGGTACGAGTGAGGCTTCTGCGGCTGACCACAAAATATGGGGGTCTTGATACGGAGCAAGTTCCTCTAGCACCGCTTTCATATCAGCCCCGGCCAGCACCTCTGCCTCGCGCTGTGCGCGTTGCCACATCAAGGGCCCAACAGCCCCCCAATTAGTAACAAAGGGGCGAATGCCATCTGGATGAAAGAACAAACGCAACAGATTGCGCCCTTCCCCGCCGACCCGTGTCCAAATGTCGTCACCCAGCATCGAACCTAATTGATCGAACGATTGATTGGATAATCGGACATTCCAAGCCCGATCCAACGCGATTGCGGGAAAGGGCTCATGTGCGGCCAACATCATTCGAATGGCGGCCATAACTTGCCCCATTTGGGGATCATCCAATTCGCGTGTCTTAAAGATCGGTGCAAAGCCTGCTGCTGTCAGCCAAGCATTACGGTCACGCAAGGGGACATCCAAAGTCTCGCTCAATTGCAAGATCATGTTGCGACTGGGATTAGCACGGCGCGATTCGAGGAAACTGACATGGCGTTGAGAGACACCAGACATAAGTGCCAGATCTAATTGCGATAAACGGCGCTTTTGACGCCAGTCTCGTAGGAGTTTGGCAAAGTTGCCATCGGCTTCTGCCTGCCGGGTTTGAACCGTGATTGTCATGCCATATCTCCCGCCTATGGATGGAAACTGGCATGACCCTAACACCAGTTCAATGATGTGAGAGGTAATTGCCAGCTAGCAGGAATGGCATCACCTTGTCGTCCAACTTATTGGGGAGGTTTTTCATGTCTGCTTTTTGGCGCGCTTATTTTGGCGCATTTTGCGCATCGCTTGTGTTGTTCGGCGAGGTCCTAAGTGCAGGAGCTTTTGCGCCAACTAGCGGCCCTGTAGTTTTGCTCATGACCTTTTTATCTGGAGGGACCGAAGTAAGCTTTGACGCCGCCTTACGATTTAGCTTAGGCCTTATGGGCGCGATCACGATAGGCTGGGCAGTTATGATTTATGGCGTGATGCGCGTCGCTTTCACCCTCGGCACACAGGGTCGAGCCCTATGGGACGCAATTACCGCCGGCTTGATCAGTTGGTATGTCATTGATGGTATCTGCTCAATTGCCACAGGCTTTGCGCTAAACATTATCCCAAATACGGCCCTTGCCGCTATGTATCTGGTTGGCATCACCCAAAGCGGGGCTCTGAAACGCTAGCAAGCTTTTCGGCCTTAAACTTGAGACAGGACAATCAATGGACGCGCTCAGAACCCCAGAAGACCGCTTTGAGAACTTGGCCGACTTTGCCTTTAAGCCGCACTACATCAGTGACCTTGCGGGCTATGAAGGCCTCCGCGCGGCTTATATCGATGAGGGTCCTGTAGACGCAGATGAGGTCTTCCTATGTCTCCATGGTCAGCCGACATGGAGTTATCTCTACCGAAAGATGATCCCCGTATTTGTGGCGTCAGGTGGCCGTGTCGTTGCGCCGGACCTCTTGGGCTTTGGAAGATCGGATAAGCCAGAAGACGAAGAGATTTATGGCTTTGACTTTCATCGGGGCTTTCTGATTTCGCTTATCGAACGACTTGATCTGCGCAATGTCACTTTGGTGGTGCAAGATTGGGGTGGGCTGCTTGGCTTGACCTTGCCTATCGCGCCGGGTGTGGAAGAGCGGATCACCCGCCTCATCATCATGAACACGACTTTGGCAACGGGCCACCCGCCCAGCGATGGATTTATGGCTTGGCGCGCTTATTCGGCTTCCCGACCTGATTTGCCGGTGGGTGCCTTAATGCAACGTTCGACCCCACATTTGAGTGCTGAAGAAGCGGCGGCCTATGACGCGCCTTTCCCTGATGCGCGCTATAAAGCCGGTGTGCGCGCTTTTCCCAAGCGCGTCATGACCGACCCAGACATGGCAGGTGTTGACGTGTCTTTGGCCGCGCGGACGTTCTGGGCCGAACAATGGCAAGGCCAGAGCTTTATGGCCTGGGGCGCGGCTGACCCTGTCTTCGGGCTCGAAATTATGAATGACATGCAGCAACTGATTAAAGGCTGCCCTGCCCCACTTATCATTCGAGATGGCGGTCATTTCCTTCAGGAATGGGGCACAGAAATCGCCGAAGCGGCCCTGAAGTCCTTCAAAGCAGGCGTAAGTGCCCGACGCTGACAGAGCCATCAAAATGGAAAGACCGACCACGCGCTTCGGCCGGTCTTCTCGGTCAGGAGAGGTATGGATTTCTACTCGTCCAAGCGCCGCTTGAATGTCTCTGGCAGGAAGAACAAGCCAACTACAGCCGACAGACCTGCGATCAACACTGGATACCAGAGACCATAGTAAATGTCCCCTGTTGCGGCGACCATCGCGAATGCTGTCGTAGGCAAGAAGCCACCAAACCAGCCGTTGCCGATGTGATAGGGCAAAGACATTGAGGTATAGCGAATCCGGCTTGGGAAAATCTCCACCAACAAGGCAGCAATTGGCCCGTAAACAGCGGTAACCAAGAGCACAAGATAGACCAGAATGGCGATTACCAATGGCTTATTCATTGTGGCCGGATCGGCTTTGGAGGGATAACCCGCCTTGTCCAAAGCGGCTTTCACGCTGTCTTGATAGGCCGTAATCGCAGCTTTCTTGTCTGCCCCTGTCACCATGTTTGGATCCGGTGCCACCAAGGTTTCTGTGCCAATTTTGATCGAAGCCACGGTACCTGCCGGTGCGTCGACTTTGGTATAGCTTACGCCACTTTTTGCCAGAAAGGATTTGGCAATATCGCAACTCTTGGTGTCGAACTTATTCCGTCCGACAGGGTCAAACTGAACCGAGCAATCGGCGTCATTGACGACGACTTTTATCGGCGCGCTGGCTTGTGCTTGAGCCAAAGCTGGGTTGGCGGCTTTGGTCAAGGCGTGAAAAGTGGGGAAGTAGGTCAGGGCTGCCAAGGCGCACCCCACCAAGATGATGGGCTTGCGGCCAATCTTGTCAGACAACCAGCCAAAAAAGACAAAGCCTGGGGTCCCAATAATTAGGGCAATGGCAATCAGGATATTCGTACTTGCCCCATCCACCTTTAGCATCTTCTCCAAGAAGAAAAGCGCATAGAATTGGCCCGTGTACCAAACGACAGCTTGCCCTGCGACGGCACCGAACAGGACGATAATGACCCACTTCAAATTGCCCCATTTCGCAAAAGCTTCGGTCAAGGGTGCCTTTGACGTTTTTCCTTCGTCCTTCATTTTTTGATAGACGGGGCTCTCGTTGAGCTGCATGCGGATCCACATAGAAACAGCCAGCAAGATAATCGAGACAAGGAAGGGCACCCGCCATCCCCACGCCTTGAACACTTCTTCACCAAGAAGCGTGCGAGTACCAATCACGATCAAGAGGGCAGCAAACAGACCCATTGTCGCAGTGGTCTGAATCCAGCTGGTATAGAGGCCACGTTTTCCCTCAGGCGCGTGTTCGGCGACATAGGTAGCAGCACCACCATATTCCCCGCCCATGGCCAGCCCTTGCAGCAGCCTTAGGCCAATCAAGATGATTGGAGCTGCGACTCCAATGGTGGCGTAAGAAGGCAACAGCCCCACAGCAAACGTGGCTAGCCCCATCAGACCCATTGTCACCAAAAACGTGTTCTTTCGACCAACCATGTCGCCGATACGACCAAACACCAGCGCGCCGAACGGACGAACAGCAAAGCCTGCTGCAAAAGCCCCAAGTGCGAAGATAAAGCCTGTGGTTTCATTCACGCCTGAGAAAAACTGCGCGGAAATATAGGTGGCGAGAAGCCCGTATAGGAAAAAGTCATACCACTCGAAGACTGTGCCGAGCGAGGATGCTGCAATCACCAGCTTCTCATTTTGCCCCTTTGTCGGAGTGCCCGCGTCGCCCTCGGCGGAATTTGGTATTGGTTTTATGTCCGCCATGTCCCGATCGCTCCCCTCGTTTCTTGGTTGGCGGGTATACTTCGCCAAGAACACGTGCCTGTCGAGTGCGTCAGCGGTATAGACTGCCCGCCAAGAACACCCAATGGCACTACGGTGCTGCGGTTCGGGGGTTCCAGCCTTGGTTACGTGGGCATGAACCGCACAGGCCAAACGACCAGAAACGGTGTGATGCTGAATAGCCAGTGGTAACGCCGCCTGACCATTTGGGTTTCCTTCGATAATTGCTTTGACAGGCTGCAACGATCACAAAACCGGCGCTTGAGCCTAACCTCTTGGATCTTCGGTAAATGCGATAGCTAGACTTTCGCTCTAGCACCGATAAAAACACGCTCTAAATCTAAACTGGAGCAAGTGCTTACCGGCTCTGCCTAAGCTAAATCGAGCAGGCGTTGCTCTTTGGGCCCGCGGACGATTAAAGAGTTAAAATAAGAACGAAACAGCGCCCAGCAACTTGGGCTGACGAGGGAGACGATCATGGTAGCTCTTTATCCAGTTCCAGCAGAGTGGGCCCAAAAGGCCCGCATAACTGAACAAGGCTATCGCGAGGCCTATGCTGCCTCGATCAATGATCCCAATGAATTCTGGGCGAGAGAAGCGCAGCGGCTGACTTGGATGAAGCCCTTCACCAAAGTGAAAAATACAAGCTTTCATGAAGCCGACTTTGGTATCAAATGGTTTGAGGATGGCGTCCTCAATGTCTCTGAAAACTGCTTAGATCGCCATCTAAAGGACCGGGCTGATCAGGTCGCGATTATTTGGGAGGGCGATGAGCCCACTCAATCGCGCAAGATCACCTATCGCGAATTGCACCGCGATGTCTGCCGGTTTGCCAATGCGTTGAAGAATTTGGGTGTCAAAAAAGGCGACCGAATTACTCTTTATCTGCCCATGATTCCAGAAGCTGCTATGGCGATGCTCGCCTGTACGCGGCTTGGCGCAATCCACACCATCGTCTTTGGTGGATTCTCCCCAGAGGCGCTGGCAGGTCGAATTCAAGATTGCGACTCCAGCATTGTGATCACTGCAGACGCGGGCATGCGGGGCGGAAAGACGGTTCCCCTAAAGGCAAATGTCGACGCCGCCCTCGCGAACTGCAACTCGGTCAAACATGTTCTGGTGATCCGCCATGTCGGCAATGAGATCACCATGCAGAGCGGACGCGATCAATGGTATCATGAGGCGATCGCCGGGGTATCAGATGCTTGCGTGCCAGAGCCCATGAGCGCTGAAGACCCGTTGTTCATCCTGTACACCTCCGGCAGTACGGGTAAGCCGAAAGGCGTATTGCACACAACTGGTGGCTATTTGGTTTGGGTCGCCATGACCTTTTCCTATGTCTTCAACTATCAGGATGGTGAAGTCTTCTGGTGTGCTGCCGATATCGGCTGGGTCACGGGCCATTCCTATGTGGTCTATGGGCCGCTGGCCAATGGCGCGACGACTTTGATGTTTGAGGGCGTCCCCAATTACCCAGACTTCAGCCGCTTCTGGAATATCGTCGACAAATATGAGGTCAATATCTTTTATGGAGCCCCTACGGCGCTGCGCTCACTCATGCGCGAGGGTAATAGCTATGTGACCGCAACGTCTCGTAAATCCCTGCGTCTATTGGGCAGCGTGGGCGAGCCGATCAATCCAGAGGCTTGGGAATGGTATTATCACGTGGTGGGCGAAGGCCGCTGCCCAATCGTGGATACTTGGTGGCAAACAGAAACCGGCGGCGCGATGATTACGCCGCTCCCCGGCGCGATTGCTTTAAAGCCGGGCTCAGCCACTTTACCAATGTTTGGCGTGAAGACAGTCCTTCTCGACAGCGAGGGCAAAATCCTCGAAGGGGCGACGGACGGCAACCTCTGCATCACGGACAGCTGGCCTGGACAAATGCGGACCGTGTGGGGTGATCACGACCGTTTCTTCCAGACTTATTTTTCAGCCTATCCCGGCTATTATTTCACCGGTGATGGCTGTCGCTGGGATGAAGATGGGTATCATTGGATCACAGGTCGTGTGGACGACGTAATCAATGTCTCTGGGCACCGCATGGGCACAGCGGAAGTGGAGAGCGCGCTGGTGGCACATGCCAATGTCGCAGAAGCGGCTGTTGTCGGCTTTCCGCATGACATCAAGGGGCAAGGCATTTACGCCTATGTGACCTTGAATGCCAATGTGTCCGAAAGCGACGAAATACGCAAAGCCTTGATCCAATGGGTGCGCAAGGAAATTGGTCCCATTGCAACTCCCGATGTGATCCATTTTGCGCCCGGTCTGCCCAAGACGCGTAGTGGAAAGATCATGCGACGGATCCTTCGCAAGATTGCAGAAGGCGACGTGTCCAGCTTGGGCGATACGTCAACTTTGGCCGACCCATCTGTCGTTGAGGCGCTGATAGCCTCGCGATAGAAACAGCCCAGATCAACCTTCGGACGGCCGACTGACAGTCTTGTCAGTTAGCGCTCTGTAGCAATGGTAAGTTGCATGTCCGAGCCAAGGAAACACAAGGATCAACCCGAAAAAGCCTGTGGCTAGCGACAAGCCTACCAACATGGCAATGTTGAACGCAAAAGACGCCATCGCGCCTTTGTTGCGGGAAACCGCGATGACAGAAACCAGCATGGCAGTCATGGCGTCCACGGAGCGATTTGCTGCAAGCGGAATGGAGACAACTGAGACCACATAGCCAATCGTAGCAAGGGCCGCACCTACAAGCGTGCCAATTATCACCATGATCAGGCCTTCGGGCGTCTGCAAAGCGAAGGTAATGAAGTCCACTTGCATGGCTGGTGGTCGGGCGCTGGAAGCGAAGGCATAGAGGAAGCTTGCGAGGCGGGCCCAGACCATCAAAATCAGCATCAAGACAAAGGCGATAATCGCGACTTGGCCGGGCGAGACAATGCGCGGGTTTAAAATGGCCCGAAGCGTTACAGGCTCGCCGAGCGCGCGCAGTCTGGAAATCTCATAGCAGCTAATGGCTAAAATCGGGCCTACCAAAGCAAAGCCGCCACATACAGCGGGCAAAAAGCCCAGCATATCGGCTTGCCATAACACAACCACCATAACCCAAGCCACCACTACGGGGACTAGGCCAATTAGCATGCTGTAGCGCCAGGTCGCTTTAAAATCGACCCAACCATTGGCAAGCCAGAGCCAATGCGCATCAGGCATGACACGGACCACCTGAACCCGCTCATCTCCCCCAAGTGTGATCTCAAACGGGCTCATATCTGCCTCCGATGCTGGGTTCTAAGGTAAGGGAAAATCATCATCATTGAGGATGCGCATCGCTGCACCCTTTGGGTCGTCATATTGCCTGTTGTTGAGGTTCCATAAAAACGCGAGGAGGCCAATAAAGCCCATGAACAACGCGATTGGGATCAAAAAAATCATACCATCCATAGCCTTACATCCCTTTGTTGCGATCTGATGCGAGGCGAAGCGCATTCAAGGTCACGATGATTGATGAGGAGGACATCGCGATGGCGGCGATAAAGGGGGTAACAAGGCCCAGCATGGCGATCGGTGCAGCGATGAAGTTGTAGAGAGCTGCAAACCAGAAATTCTCCATGACGCGCTTCTTCGCTGTGCGGGCGACGTCAATTGCCTCTAAGACCGACCCAAGTTGATCGCCTTGAAAGACAAGGTCTGCGGCGGACTGACTGGCATCGGCCGCCGTTCCTGGCGCGATCGAGACATAGGCCTTAGCTAAGGCTGGCGCATCATTTAATCCATCGCCGACCATCAATACGCGGTGCCCTTGTGATTTCAGACCATCTAGATGGGCCGCTTTCTCAAAGGGCGTCAGCTCACCCAAAAAAGTTTCAATGCCAGCGGCTTGCGCCGCGCGCGCAACGGCGCCCTTTCGATCTCCAGATAGAATGATTGGCTGAAACCCACGCGCCTTTAAGGCTTGAATGGTTTGTACAGTGTCGGGCCGCAAGGTGTCCTCAAAGCAGAAGCGCACAGGAGCATGGCCCTGAATGGCGAAATAGAGTTCAGTCTCTTCAGACTTGGCGTCCGCCACTCCAACCCAAGATGCGCGGCCCAAGCGCGCCCGCATTCCGTCGATGTGAGCCTCAACACCACAACCTGCCACTTCGTGGGCGTTTTCGATTGCGGGCCCAGGTCCTGCTGCCCGGGCAATCGCGCGGGCCAAGGGATGGCGAGACGCTCGTGCCAAAAGTGCTGCTTGAGCTAATGCAGCCTCTGTTACCAACGCAGTGCTCAGCAATTTGGGCTGGCCGAGCGTAAGAACACCTGTCTTGTCAAACGCGATAAAGTCGATCTCAGCCAAGCGCTCTAAGGCGTCACCTGACTTCAGCAAGATACCGCGCTTAAACAATCGGCCAGATGCCACCACTTGCACGGCGGGGACAGCAAGGCCCAGCGCACAGGGACAGGTGATGATCAAAACAGCACAGGCATTCAGAATAGCCACGCGCGGTTCCGCCCCTAGAAGCAACCACACCACGGCCGTCAAGAAAGCCGCGGCGTGCACGACGGGCACATAGAGTTTTGCAGCCTTATCAGCCCAGCGAACATAAATGCTTTTGCTTTGCTCACCCATCTCAACGAGGCGAGCGATCTCAGCGAGAAAGCTGTCGTCACTGCGGGCGCTGGCTTCTAAAACCAGACGCCCAGACAAATTCAAAGCCCCCGCCCGTATTGCTTGCCCTTGTGCCAATGCCACTGGGGCTGTTTCACCCGTCAGCAACGAGAAGTCGGCCTCAGAGACGCCTTCAAGGATGGTGCCGTCCACTGGAATGCGGTCACCCGGCAGAATAATCACCCGGTCACTGGGACGGATATCGCCAACGGCAACACTGACAGAGCGGCCGTCGGGCTCAAGTCGGCTGGCGGTAACGGCTTGCAACGCCAGAAGATCACGCGCGGCTTGCCGGGCTTTTTGTCGAAGCGCATGATCAAGATAGCGACCAATCAACAAGAAGAACAGCAACATAGCAACGGCATCAAAATAGGCATGCTCGCCACCACGTATGGTCTCAACCACCGACAGCCCAGAGGCCAATAAAACGCCTAGGGAAATCGGCACGTCCATATTCGCCCGCCCCTTCTTCAAGGCGTTCCACGCACTTTTAAAGAAGGGCATACCGGCATAGGCGGCCGTAGGCAGAGCAATACAGGCCGAGATCCAATGGAACATGGTCCGTGTGCCCTCTTCCATCTCACCATTAAAATGGGCCGACCAGATGGGGACAGAGAACATCATGATGTTCATGGCGGCAAAGGCAGCAATCGCCATACAAATGAGAAGGTGACGGCCTTCCTGATCAATGATGGCTTGGACTTTGCTTGGATCAAAGGGCTGGGCCTGATAGCCCAGATCAATCACGCGCTGAACAATGGTGCGCGGGTCTATCCGGTCATCTTGCCATGAAACACTTAAGCGCCCTGTGGTCAGATTGAGGCGTGCATCAGTCACACCAAGCAATCCAGCCACACCGGTTTCAATTTTGCGCAAGCAGCCGGCACAGCGTGCTCCACGAACTAGCAGATCAAGCGACAGGCCACTGGCGCGATTATGTTGGACAAAAGCGCGCGGGTCCGCTGCCGCACCAGTTGCAACAGGTGGCTCCAGCCCCGAAGGGCAGCCCAAAGCAGGCTCTGTCGAGGGGGTTAGCGTAGTGATAGCGTTGTCTCCGTCGAAAATTGTGGTGCACCTTCAAGCTTGGCTGACGCGCTAAACTTCCAGCGACCTGGCCGAACTTGATCGATCGCAGCGCGGTAGATGCCCGGCGCTGTCTCTGAGAAAGTGAGCTTCTGATCCTCGTTCGCGCCTGTGGTGCGTCCAATGGTGCCTTGCAGTTGAGCACCCCGCAGAGGCTGGTCATTGCGATCGGTTAGACGCGCTTCAAACACCGCCCCACCGCCGGTTGGCCGCTCTAGCCCTAGCGACATGGTCCAGCCAAGCTCGGATTGACGCGCCTTGGCGGCCAAAGTCTCGTTGAACTTAAGACCATTGATATAGGCATGGTCCGTTTCGCCGGAAAACGTTTTGAGAGCCAGAAAAACGAATAGGATATTGACCGCCAGCATCACGCCGAACATGGCACCGAATATGGCCAAAACATGCCATCCCGTCAGGCGAAACGGCTTTGCAGGAACGATTGCATCAGTCATCGTCGTCTCTCTCTTCTAAATGATCTCCACGAATGAAGACCGATTTTGATTTAGCGATCTCGCCATCTTTGGCCGATTGCACTTCGATCATCAAAGGCATGGAACGATATTTCAGCCGTTCAGGATCTGCCACGACAAACAAACGGACCTCGGCGACACGGTCTGGCCCAGCGGTCAAAACGACATTATTGTCCACGACTGGCAGTTCATTAGCCTGTAATTGACCGCCTCTTACGCCGTTAATCCGTATACGCACATCACGGGTATAATTGGCCTTGTTGAGGACTTTAACCGTGTAAGCATTGCGCACTTGGCCGGTGGACAGCGGCACAAACAAGGGTGCGCGGTCGCGCTGAACATTGACGTCCAAAGTTGAGCGCATCAACAAGCTGGCCAGCATCAGACCACCAATGCCGATAAACAGAACCGCATAAAACAACGTACGCCCGCGAATGAAGCGATAGCCGGACTTTTCACCAGCCTGGCGACGTTCAATGTTTTGGATGGTGTCATAGGCAATTAGGCCCTTTGGACGATCAACCTTCACCATGATCTCGTCACACGCATCGATGCAGAGCGCGCAATTGATACATTCAATCTG
This sequence comes from Aquidulcibacter sp., assembly GCA_027532555.1. Classification (GTDB taxonomy): domain Bacteria; phylum Pseudomonadota; class Alphaproteobacteria; order Caulobacterales; family Aquidulcibacteraceae; genus Aquidulcibacter; species Aquidulcibacter rimovensis. Next base: position 81,573 of record JAPZTJ010000021.1, on the reverse strand, counting down.
TAGCCCGTCGCGAATATCAATTCCGGCGGGACAGGCTGCAACGCATTGCCGACAATCGATACAATCGCCGCGCCCCTCCCAACTATCGTTCTTTTTGTGAGCCCCACGTGGGTCGCCACGGTCATAGCGATACGTCACCGAGAGCGCTTCTTGATCCAGCATTGCTGCCTGAATACGCGGCCAAGGGCACATATAGGTGCAGACTTGCTCGCGCAGAGTTCCCGCGAACACATAAGTCGTTGCGGTCAGAAGGCCTGCGAACACATAGGCAGATATGGGCGCTTGTAAGGTGAAGAAGCCCACAAACAAGCTAGGCGCATCATGGAAATAGGCGACGAACCAGCCCCCTGTTGCCAGCGAAATCATGAGCCAAACAATATGCTTACCAATCTTTCGCCAAGCTTTGTTGAAATCCCAGGGCTGTTTATCGAGGCGAATACGTTGATTACGGTCGCCTTCAAACCAATGCTCAACAGCGATGAAAAGGTCGGTCCAAACCGTCTGTGGGCAGGCATAACCGCACCACACGCGCCCAAAAAGGGCGGAGGCCAAGAATAGGCCAATCGCCGCTAAAATCAGAAGACCAGTGACGTAATAAAGCTCTTGTGGCCAAATCTCGATGGGGCCGAAATAAAAGCGCCTGCCGGTAAAATCGGCAAGAAGAAACTGATCTGGTGCGGCCCCGGGTCGATCCCAACGCAAAAAAGGAACTACATAATAAATGCCCAATAAGAGGCCTAGGATAAGCCATTTAAAGCGCCGCCAAAACCCATTCACGGCTTTCGGATAAATCTGCTGACGCTTCTCATAGAGTTCTCGCTGCATAGCGGAATTCACCGCCACCGCATCAGAGCGCACCACGCCATGCGCGGCCTCGCCGCTCGCAAGAGCGGCTGGGCCGGCCGGGTCGAGAATATCAATTACTTTCATTGGACCTCAAAGGTCGAGGGCACGATTAGGTGCCACCGCCGAGTGAATGAACATAAACAGCCAAAGCGTCTAACGTCGCTGGATCGAGGCGTTGCGACATCGTGGGCATAACCCCGCCACGACCCAGATTGATCTGGGTGGTGATTTCTTGCGCGGTCCCGCCATAAATCCATTCCTGATCTGTTAGGTTAGGGGCACCTTGGGTTTGATCCCCCTTCCCTTCCGCGCCATGGCAAGCCACACAATTGGATGCAAATACTTGGGCACCGCGGGCGGCGGCTTTGGCATCTGCTGGCTGACGCGACAAGGTCAACACATATTGGGTAACATCGGCAATCTGTTGGGGTTCCAACAATTTATCACGGCCATAGGAAGGCATTTGACTGAAACGGGCTTCTGGATGCTCGCTGCGTATGCCCGTCTGCAAGGTGGAGCGAATGCCTTGGATGGAGCCATCCCACAGCCAAACATCATCAACCAGACTGGGATAACCCTTCGCGCCTTGGCCGCCAGCACCGTGGCAAGTCGAGCAGTTCTGAGCAAAAGCCACCCGGCCAGATTCTTGGGCAAACTGAAACAATTCCTTGTTCTTGCTGACCATTTCAATCGGTGTGGCGTGGAGTTGTGCGAACTGAGGCGCACGTGAACTCACCAGTTCGGCTACTTCTTGGTCCACTTGTTTGCGGTCAGACATCCCCAGGAGGCCCTTTGTGTGGCCCGAGAGGGTTGGCCAAGCTGGCATGGCGATCCAATAGACGACAGCCCAAGCGATACAGGCGTAGAAGGTCAGAACCCACCATCTAGGGAGGGGGTTGTTCAACTCGGTTATTCCATCCCAAGAATGGCCTGTCGTCTCCACGCCGGTGATGTCGTCATTTGGTTTTTTATCGGACATGGTCAATATCCTCATTCTCAAGTGGCATGCGGGCGGCCTTGTCGAACTTGGCGCGATTACTGGGCCAAAAGACATAAAGGCAAACGGCAGCGAAGATGGCCATGAAGTAGATCATGCCCGAGGTTTGCGCGAAGGCAGATAATTGTTCGTACGACATATACGCCTCCCTAGCGCAGGTTTTCAGCCTTTGTGGGCTCATAGGTTTTGAAATCCACCATCGTGCCCAAGACTTGGAGATAGGCCACTAAGGCATCCATTTCGGTCACTTTGGATGGATCACCATCGAAGTCGCGGACGTTGACCTTGCCGCCATAGCGGGCTTGCAAGCCTTCGCTATCGGCATTGGGGTCAGCCTGGGCCATCAAGTCGGTCTTAGCATTATCGATATCGGCCTGGGTATAGGGCACACCGACCCGAACTTGGGCGACGATATGCTTGTCGACCACATCCTTGATGCCGATTTCGCGACCTTCCAAGAAAGCGTATGGCGGCATGATAGATTCAGGCACGACAGACCGGGGATTGATCAAATGCTGGACATGCCAAGCATCTGAGTATCTGGCACCAACCCGGGCGAGGTCTGGCCCCGTACGCTTAGACCCCCATTGGAAGGGATGGTCATACATGCTTTCTGCCGCGAGGCTATAATGACCATAGCGTTCGATTTCATCGCGCAAGGGACGGATCATTTGGCTGTGGCATGAATAACAGCCTTCCCGGATATAAATGCCACGTCCGGCGAGTTCCAGTGGCGTATAGGGGCGAACCCCCTCTACTTTCTCAATGGTTTGTTCGACCCGAAATAATGGCGCGATCTGAACGATCCCGCCAATCGAGACAACCAGCAGAATCCCAACCAGAAGGATCATAGAGTTGCGTTCGATAATGCCGTGATTTTTGAAAAGCATGATCGGTGCTCCTACTCAGCGGGGACAAGGTTGGGGTTAGTGATGGAGAGCGGCTCTTTTTTGGCTACAGCCCCTTGGATGGTCCGCCACAAATTATAGGCCATGATGCAGGTGCCCAGCAGGTAAAGGAGGCCTCCGATTGCCCGGACGATATAGGGCAAGTGCATCGCTTTGACGGTTTCCACGAAGGAATAGGTCAGGAAGCCAAACTCGTTGTAAGAGCGCCACATGAGGCCCTGTTGGATGCCCGACACCCACATAGAGGAGATGTAGAACAAGATCCCAATGGTGGAGAGCCAGAAGTGCATCTCAACAAGTTTCAAGGAATAGAGCCGCTCGCGCTTCCACAGCCAAGGCGTCAGGGCATAAAGTGCACCGAACGACACCAAACCGACCCAGCCGAGTGCACCAGAATGCACATGGCCAATGGTCCAGTCGGTATAATGAGAGAGCGAATTCACCGCCCGTACCGACATGACTGGGCCTTCAAATGTGCTCATGCCATAGAAAGCCAGCGACGCCACAAACATCCGAAGCACAGGATCTGTCCGCAACTTGTCCCAGGCCCCAGACAGGGTCATTAGGCCATTGATCATCCCACCCCAGCTGGGCATCCACAGGATGATCGAGAAAGTCATCCCCAAAGTCTGCGCCCATTGAGGTAGAGCCGTATAGTGCAGATGGTGGGGACCGGCCCAGATGTAGATGAAGATCAAAGCCCAGAAGTGCACAATCGACAATTGGTAAGAGTAAACTGGCCGATTTACTTGCTTGGGGATGAAATAATACATGATGGCCAAGAAGCCAGCCGTAAGAAAGAAGCCCACGGCATTGTGCCCATACCACCATTGGGTCAGGGCGTTTTGGACACCGCCAAACAAAGGATAGGAACTGGAGGCATAAGGTGAAGTCGGCACCGCCAAATTGTTTACCACATGCAACATGGCAATCGTGACGATAAAGGCCAGGTAGAACCAATTGGCTACATAAATGTGCGGCTCTTTGCGTTTCCAAAGCGTGCCAAGGAATACGAGAAGATAAGCCACCCAAACGACCGTTAGCCACAGATCAACGTGCCAAGTCGGTTCGGCATATTCCTGGCCTGACGTTACCCCCATCAAATAGCCAGTCGCGGCCAAAACGATGAAGAGCTGATAGCCCCAGAAAACGAACCAAGGCAGCATGCCGCCAAACAGTCTGGCCCGGCAGGTCCGCTGGACAACATAGAAGCTGGTGGCGATCAGGACATTCCCGCCAAATGCAAAGATGACAGCAGACGTGTGCAAGGGCCGTAAACGCCCAAAGTTCAAGAAGCCGTAGTCTTTGAAGGACAAAAGGTCTGGGAAGGCGAGCTGCGAGGCGATCACCACTCCGACCAGCATGCCAACGATGCCCCAGAAGGTTGAGGCAATCACGCCAAACCGGATCACGCCATCGCTATAGCTGGACTGATCGCTCTGAAGCGCAGTGCCATGTGCCGTAAAGACAAAGCCAAGCGCGGTCAAAATAGCCGCCCCCAAAAACATCCAGCCATGGACCGCCATGCCGATATCTTCAGCGCGCGAGACCGCAAAAACGGCCCATAGCGCCACTAAAAATGCGAGGCCACACGTAAAAAAAATGTCGAATCGAGGCAGCGCCTTCGATTTGAGTAGGTTTGGTTCCATCGTTAGACAGGCCCCCCAGAAGCCGGCGCGGATGATCCGCACCACAGTCACATGCTCGTGATACGCCCAATTTCCACAAAAATAAAAGGGTTATTTTGTCGCAGGGTCGGCGTCCCGTTTTTGCTGGATGTTGCGAGGGCTTTCAGGTACGGTGGCACCTTCTCAAACACATCAAGAGGCTTTTGGTTCCATGCGTACAATTCAAGCGACAACCGGTCAAGCCGCTGAAAAATCAACAATTTTAGACGAAACCCGCATCATCGCCTTGGCGCTTATAAGTGTTGGCGCTTTGTTGATTGCGATTGGACCTTGGCTTTCAGGTTCAACCCAATCGCTGGGTGCCTGGTGCCAACATGCGACAAGCTTCAGCGCACGTGGCTTGCTGCAAGAGCTTAGCTGGATGGCCAGTCAACATTGTGGCTATTGCTATCTTGGCGCGGCGATAATCGGAATTGGGATCGCCACGGGGCTGCGACGCGGCAGCTAATGCCTTGAGGCATTAAACTAGATCGGGTTCTTCAGGTCAAAGCCGAGCGATGAGTCGTTGTCAGATCGCTTATCTGATCCATCCGGCGATAGGATTTGAGCGATAGATTTCATCCCCATAAGCGACTGGATGACATCTAGGCCCGCCTCTTCCTGCTTCCGGTCCCCTGCCCCATAAAGCTGGGCGAGCATAGTTGGATTCAAGCTAGCCAAGGACTTGTCATCGCCATCTGCGACTTGGCCTAGCATGCGCATAAAATCATTGGGCTGACCGCTGAAATAGTCATTCTCTAACAGACTTGCCATCAAACGACTGGCCAAGGCGCGATCAATCGTACCCGCAGCATAGGTTTTTGGACCGAACAAATGCGCAGGCTCATCCCCCAATTCATGCTGGCTGACAGCAGGGGCTTGCCGGTTGGCGGTCGCGCGCAGATTGTCTAGCAGTTCCGCGACAGTGCGCTCGGCCCCGCCATTTTTGTAAAAGATCGGGCGGTTAGCCGCGGCCGCACTTGGAAACAAATCGGCAGCACTGGCCCAAGGCCGATCCCGCGCGGCATTGACCAATTCAGCCGCCCCGCCTGCCCCCAAAAAATGGGCAGCGTACAGATCCCCAGCCTCTGGTTCCTGGCCAGTGCGACCGCGCAAATAGTCGGCGTTATCGCCTGCGAACTCAGCTGCCATGAGCGATGATATCTTGGGATCATAGCGCAAATCTAAAATCGCGCGACGAAGCCCGGGGTCCGCGACATTGGGACGGCCATTGGCACCCATCTCGATCATAGACGCTTCAGCGCCTAAGCCATGCTTGGCGCCATGACGCTTGACCGTCGTCAGCCACGTCGCATCGAGGAATTGAAACAAGCCCGTCGCGCTTGAGGTTTTGGCTTCAGCCTTAGGGTTGAGCGAACTTTCGCGGACTGCGGTCGACAACAGAAACTGAAAACTCATGCCCGTCGTGCGCGAGGCGTGGGCAATAGCTTGGCGTACGGGCGAGCCGCCAATGGCTTCGGGTGTCACTTGCTTGTCTCCTACAGCGTTTCAGTCGCACTTCGGGCGACCGGTTCCACTGACGTAGGATCAACCAAACATGGTTAAGACTCTGTTAGCGCAACTCTAAAGCACAGAAATCAATAGGATTTTGGAAGCCCTAAGACCTTCTCAGCCACAAAGTTTAGAATCATTTCGCGCGAAACCGGTGCGATGCGGGCAATCATTGATTCGCGGAACATGCGCTCAACTTGATATTCCTTGGCATAGCCCATGCCCCCATGAGCCAATACCGCCGCCTCGCAAGCGTGATAACCAGCTTCCGCCCCCAGATATTTAGCGGCATTGGCTTCTGCACCACAATCGAGGCCTGCATCGAACAATGCAGCGGCCTTCATGGCCAAAAGCTCTGCGGCTTCCAATTCACACCAAGACTTGGCAAGGGGATGGGCAACGCCTTGGTTCATACCGATGGGACGGCCAAACACGACGCGTTCCTTGGCATATTGGGCTGCACGGGAAAGAGCTGCCCGGCCGAGACCGATGGCTTCGACGGCAAACAACACGCGTTCTGGGTTCAGGCCCGAGAGGATATATTTGAAGCCCTTGCCCTCTTCGCCGATCAAAGCATCATGGGGGACTTTCAAATCCTCGATAAATAGCATGTTACATTCCACTGCCTTGCGGCCCATTTTCGGAATGGGCTTCGCATCAATGGCCGTGCGGTCAAAATCGCAATAAAACAGACTGAGACCATCAGTCGGGCGGGCAGCTTCCTCGCGAGGTGTGGTGCGCGCCAGGATCAGGATCTTGTCAGCGCGCTGGGCACTGGTGGTCCAAATCTTCCGGCCTGTAATCGTATAGCCTTCGTTAGTGCGAACCGCGCGCGTCGTAATCGCCGCTGTTTCAAGACCAGCATTGGGCTCTGTCACGGCAAAACACATCTTGTGTTCACCGGTGATGAGCTTTGGCAAAAAGGCTTGTTTTTGCTCCTCGGTCCCAAACTTTTCGATCGGCTTTGGGCCAAAAATGTTCAGATGGATCGCCGAAGCGCCAGAAAATCCCGCGCCGGACTGGGCCACTGTCTTCATGACAATCGCGGCTTCGACCAGACCAAGCCCCGCCCCACCATAGGCCTCTGGGAAAGCGCAGCCCAGCCAGCCACCATCAGCCATATCGGCGACGAAAGGTTCAGGGAACCGGCCAGTCTCATCGGTCTCAGACCAGAAGGCGTCGTCATACTTGGCGCAAATGCGGCCGACAGCTTCTTCAATTGCACGGTGCTCTTCACTTGTTTCAAAGCCGCTCATTCTACGCATCTCCCGTGCATTTGTCCGGACATTTACGACCCGCCTTCTAGCTGGAAAAGCGTTCGGGTGCAAAGAGGTTCATCAAAGCCTGATCCAGTGTTTTGCCAGATATAAGCTGGCATAAATAGGCGCCAATAGCGGGTGCCAGCAGCCACCCATTACGATAGGTCCCCGTCGCGAGATAAATGCCAGCCACGCCGCTCGCCCCCACCAGTGGCAGATGATCAGGCGTGTCCGGGCGCATCCCGGCCCAAGCCTCAACCACAGACTTCATGGCCAAGGACGGAAGAAGCGCCTTCGCTTCAGCCAACAAGGCCAAAACTGGATCGACATCGACACTTGGTACGGGGGCAGTATGAGGATCCGAGGTGGCACCAATGACCAAGCCACCGCCGCGTGACAACACATAGATCCGGCCCGCGCGCATGATTGGGCTTGCCAGTTCTGGATGTGCCACCCGTACCATCTGGCCTTTGACCGGCCTTAAGGCGTTCAACGTTGGGACTGACTGGCCAAAGCTTGAAGCGCCAAAGCCATTAGCGAGGATAATCGTTTCAGCTTCCAGGGTCCGACCATCCAACAGACCGAGCCGATGCGGGCCTATGGCTTCAGCTTGGCCGATTAGGAGGTCACCACCGAGTTCTCGGAACTGGTTCATCAAGCTTTTGAGGGCGGCGCGAGGGTCGAGCGAACGCTCACTTGGCGCTTGGAAAGCCGCCCGTGCCGTTATCCCGGCAGGAACAGGAATTGTTGCAACGTCCAAACCCAGCCCATTGGCGCGCTGCTGGAGGCCCAACAGGGCCTCTACCTCTTCTTGCGTGCGCGCCAAGAATAAGCTGGGTGCGTGTAAGTCGACGCCGCAGGTCCGCGCTAACCCTTGCCAATGTTCCGCGCTTTTCAGGGAAAACTGGACATAGAGGTCTAGGCAAGCTGGGTCTGCCGCCATTTCGTAAAGCGGGGCCAGCATGCCGCCAGAAGCCCAGCCCGCGCCGTGTGCACCAGAATCGACAAGTGCAACCCGATGGCCGTCCTTGAGTAGCGCGATACCCGCACAAAGACCGACTGGTCCACCACCCACAATCAAAATTGACGGATCACGCAACAGGGTCATGGGATCGGCTGTGTCATGGGGAAGGGTCAACCCTCAGCCAAAGAATGAAATCTAAAAAAGGCCCGCTGTGGCCTCGACCGCCCGAAAGGCAAAACTCGCATGGTACCGTGAAGTGGAATTGAACCGCTGACCTCCAGAGCCACAATCTGGCGCTCTAACCAACTGAGCTACCACGGCACACATGCGAGGGGGCGGGAGATATACTGTCCGCCCTTTTTCTTCAAGTCCCTTAGTGTTCAAATCCATGTTTTGCTTCAGCTTGCGCTAAATCAGATAGCCCAGTTTTTCGATCTGGACTCGGAAGATTTCTAGACGATGCGGGGTGATAGGGACGTCTCTAACGCGGCTGGAATTGCGTAACTTTTTCGAAACTGCCCAGCGAGCCCAAAGGATCAACGCCTGCCGCGGGTCATATCCTGCGGCAAGCAAGGTCGCCAATGCCGCTCGGTCCAGCGCCACGCCTTCGGTTTTGGTCCTTAAAGCCACAAGGCACTGGCAGAACCAAGCCGCAACTTGCGCGTCCGTCTCACACGTGGCGACAAAGCCGGTGGTCATCCGAACCTTGCCAGTCAAGGACACATCGGCACGCAAGGCGTCAGTATCGATCAATTCCAGCTTTAGCGCGTCTGGCGGCAAGCCTTGCGCGCGACAGATGCGTTCGATCACCAATTTCAGCCGGGCGTAATCTTGTCCAGTTTGGCCAGAATTAGGGCGGGCGTGGGCTTTGCCCGTTAGGCTGGCGAAGGCAAGGGATGCGCCAAGCAGCAAGGTGCGTCGGTTCAGACCGCCCCCCTCACCTAGCCCTGCAAGTCCAGTTGACCTCTCAGCCCCACCCACGCCGCTTCGCCCTCGCTTCTGCTTCAGCTAGGCCGCTACGCCTGCCAGATCAGCAAATCAAGCCTACCCCTCCTTTAAGGCTTGGCAGGTGCGGCTTTGCCGTCTGGCTTCACTTGCTTTTCCGGCAAGACCTGAATGCGGATCGTGTTTTGTGGCAACAGATAGCGCTTGGCGATTTCGTGCAATTGCGCGGGCGTGATGGCCTGAAGGCGAGCTTCGTTCTGGGCTTCGCGATCTTTTCGGAAACCTGTGTTTGAGCCAGGTAGTTTCGGCGTGTCCAATTCTGAAAGAATGGCGGACCAATAGCCATTACTCTGGCGCGACCGTTCTTGTGTTTTTATCGCTGGCTCTACCACCCGCTTGAGTTCGTCTAAGGTGACACCGTCCTTCACCAGATCAGCGGCAATGCCATCAATTACAGCTTCGACTGGCTGGACTTGATCCGGCGTTACAGAAGCATGCGCGTAAAAGCGCCCTAAATCGGCGTAGGAGGTCGATGTCCAGCCACCATTGGGTGAATAGGACTGACCGGCAGCTTCACGCACCTTATCGGTCAGGCGTAACTGGAGGATTTCCGACAAAACCCAAAACCGTTCAGCCTCGATGGGATCAATACCGCCCTTGGTTCGCCAGGAGACATGAACGATCGCTTGTTCGGATGGCCCCTTATGGGTCAAGACTCGGGCAGGCTGGCCTGTTGGCACCGATCGGATCGTTGCCAATTGGGCGGTGTTCAGCGGCAATCCGGGCCGCTTTGGCAAGGTCCCAAAAGTTTTGGCCACGGCCGCAACCACAGACTCAAACTCTGCGTCGCCAACAACGACAACATGGATGGTCCCCTCCTCGCGCAAGCGCTTCAGATAGGCCTTACCTTTCTCATCATCGCTGGCGAGATATCTCTGCAAGTTTGGTTCTTCATAAACTGGATTACCAGTCTCAAAGAATGTCCCGCTATAGAAACTATACACGCCAGCAGCGGTCTGATTATAGGAATCCCAGCTTGTTTTAAGCGCATCACGCAACAGCGAGGCAGGGCGTGGCCCCATACGCGGCTCGACAACTTGGCTCAACATCACTTGCAATTGTTCAGGCAAGTCGGCGATGGCAGGGCTCGCAGACATTTCCAGCGTGTCAGGATCGATACGGACCGAAGCCAGTGAGGTGGACCGTCCAGCGAAGGCGCTGATGGATTGATCCAACGTCAAATCGCCAATGCCATCCCCGCCCCAAGTAGCATCCGCAAATGAAGTCCAGTACGGATAAACCTGCAGGAAGGCCAAATGGCCCGAATTAATGCCGACACGAATGCTGGCCCGGTCCTTGGTATAGTCCGTATGCATGAAGGACAGACGGACCCCATTCTCAAAAATCACCACTTTGGCTTTGGGATGGGCCAGCTCTTCGACCGTTTTGATCTTGCCTGCAGGTCCAAGATCAAGAGGCTTAAACTCCGCCTTTTTAACTTCTTCGCGTGTTGGCAATGGTGCGGCCATGGCGGCTTTCCAAGCTTCAACTACCGCCACCTCGCCGCCTTCCATAGGCTTCTTGCTCAACATAACCAAGGATGGCTCAGCCCCCTGCCACCAAGTCGCAAAAGCACGATTAACTGCTTCTGGCGTAATCTCCGTGATCCATCGATCAAAGTTGGCTAGATTGTCCTGTGGACTAGTCGATACGCTGTCTAAGCCAAGTGAATTGATCAATGCGCCAGAAATCCCTGTCGTCCTGCGCGTAGGTTCTTCTTTAATTGCCCGCTCTAGAGTCAACCTGCCTTCCTTGAACACTTCTTCAATTTCATCTGAGTTAAAGCCCGCTGCCACAGCTTGCCGCATTTCAATCACAACGGTTTTCAATGCTTCCTGCCAAGCATCTTCTCGCGGCATGACGGTGAGTGCGGCAGTTAGGCCGTTTTCAGAAACAGAGTTTTGATAGAATACGCCAAGAGTCGGGGGGTTATCGACGAGTTGCAGGCGCGCAAGCCGCCGTTGGAACACGCCCTCTGCCACGGACTGCAAAATTGACCATTTGCGCTTTTCACTTGTGTCGAGATCACCATAGTCGGTCTCATCTGGACGGTTAAGCGTGACCATGACAACGATGGGCTGCTCTGGCTCAACAATAATCTTTGCCCGAATAGGCTCTTTAGTCCAAAAGCCATTGTCTGGTTTGGGTGGCGCTTTTGCGGTTTTCGGCTTCCAATCCGAAAACTTTGCGGCAATGAGAGCCTTAGTAGCTTCTACATCCACATTACCCGTAATCACCAAAATCGAGCGCTCTGGGCGATACCAAGTATCGTAGAATTCGCGCACCTTGGCCGAAGTTGCTGTTTCTACAATTTCCTTGATCCCAATTGGTTCGCGGAGCGTGGAGATATCATTGGGACGCAAAAACTGGCTGAGCTGACGCCTAATCCGCCGCCCCGGCCCATCGCCGTCATTCATCTCCGAGATGACTACGCCAATTTCCCGCTTGATCGCATCATCCTTCAACAAGAGACGGTCGGCCGTCTCGCGGAAGATGGATAAAGCTGTATCCAAGCGGCCGCCGTCGGCGCTTGGAATGTCGAGCTTATACATCGTCTCTTCAAGGCTTACATGCGCATTGACGTGGCTGCCAAAGCTTGCGCCTAAGCGCTCCATCGTTTTGGTCAGCTCGCCTTCTGGAATATTGGTGGAGCCGTTAAACGCCATATGCTCAAGAAAGTGCGCAAATCCGCGCTGATCATCACGCTCATACTTCGAGCCCGCATCAATACGAAAACGCAAAGAGACCTGCTTTTCGGGCAGATTATTGGGCCGGATTGCGTAGCGCATGCCATTAGGCAACACGCCATAGACAACATCCTTACTGGGCTTAAGGTCCGAACCCTCCCACGGCCAAACAGCGCCGGGCGGGGTGGCAGCAATCGGGCGCGTCTGGCTGATGGCTTGCGCGACTACCTGTTGCGGTAACGCGGGCAAAGCGATCAGAACTGAAATACAAAAAAACGAAGCGGTGCGAACAATGAAATGTTTAATCATGGGACGATCCAACCACAGGTTAAACCCTTTGCCAAGGTGGCAGACGCGCTAGATGACGAGGATCACAATCTTGTTTACAGTGCCGTCAACAACGACTTAGGGGGTCTAGGCGCATGCGCATTTCAACTCATTTTTGGCAAAAAATCGGCTCTTGTGCTTTGGCTAGCAGCCTTGCGCTCGCGCCCCTTCAAAGCGTTCAGGCCCAATCAAATCCCAATAGCGGTATTGTCCGCCCAGGCGACCGCATTGCAGGGCCAACTTTTGCCACCCGCAGCCCAGCCTATGGGATGAATGGTGCAGCGGCCACCGCCCACCCAATTGCAACCCAAATCGCCATCGACACACTCAAGCAAGGCGGGACGGCGGTAGATGCCGCGATTGCTGCCAATGCCGCTTTGGGCCTGCTGGAGCCAACAGGCAACGGAATTGGCGGCGACCTTTTCGCGCTGATCTGGGACCCCAAGACGCAAAAGCTTTATGGCATCAATGGTTCGGGCCGCGCGCCCTTGGGCATGAGCCTTGCTGATCGTGCCGCGCGCGAAGCCAAGATCAAAACCAGAGTCCCCGGCAGCAGGCCATCATTTGGTAGCGTGACCGTCACCGTTCCCGGTGCTGTCGATGCTTGGTTCTCCATGCATGAAAAGTTCGGCAAGTTGCCGATGGACAAAGTATTGGCCCCAACCATTACCTATGCCGAAGCTGGCACCCCCGTCCCACCGGTAATTGCCTATTATATGGCAAACAACCTCAAGCGCCTCGATGAGCGCGCCAAGGCGGGTGAAGTTGAAGAGTTTGAGAACGCCCGCAAAACCTACTTCGCCAATGGCAGCGTCAAAGCTGGTGAGGTGTTTAAAAATCCGGACCTAGCAAAAACCCTCAACCTCATCGCGCGGGGTGGACGAGACGCGTTTTATAAAGGCCCAATCGCCCAGACGATCGACGCCTATATGCGCCGCATTGGGGGCCCCTTGCGGGCGAGCGATCTGGCGGCACATAAAAGTGAATGGGTTGAGCCGATCTCCGTCAATTACCGAGGCTATGACGTCTGGCAATTACCGCCCAACAGCCAAGGTGTTACGACCTTACAAATGCTGGGCATCCTGAAGCAGTTTGACTTGGCAGGGGCTGGATTTGGTACCGCTGAAAGCCTTCATTTGCAGATTGAGGCCAAGCGACTTGCGTTTGAAGATCGGGCAAAATTTCTTGCCGACCCCGCATTTGCCAAAGTGCCTACAGCAGGCCTGATCAGCCCGGCTTATCTAAAAAGCCGCGCTGCCCTGATTGACCCAAGCAAAGCCAAAGTCGAGGTAGCCGCAGGTGATCCCAGCCAATTTGAAAAAGGCGATACAACTTTCCTTGTCACCTCTGACTCCAGCGGCATGATGGTCGCCCTGATCCAATCCAATTACCGTGGCATGGGTTCTGGCCTTGTCGCAGATGGCTTGGGCTTTATGTTGCAGAACCGAGGCGAAGCCTTTGCGCTCGACCCGTCCTTGCCCAATGTATACGCCCCTGGCAAACGGCCCTTCCATACGATTATTCCGGGGTTTGTAACCAAGGATAATCAAGCCTTTATGGCCTTTGGTGTGATGGGTGGTGCCATGCAGCCGCAAGGCCAATCGCAAATTGTGATTAATATGATTGATTATGGCCTAGATGCCCAATCGGCAGGTGATGCGCCTCGCTGGCGGCATGAGGGTGGCTGTGAACCTGAAGGGGGTTGCAAACCCGGGCTTGGACGCGTCGCGCTTGAATCAGGTCATACAGAAGCAGCGCGAGCGGGCCTTAGTCAAAAGGGCTGGACTGTGAGCGGCGCCGATGGCGATTTTGGCGGCTATCAGGCCATTAAGCGTGATCTAAAGACTGGGGCCTATGAAGCTGCCACCGAGAGCCGCAAGGATGGTGTGGCCTTGGGCTACTAGGACAAAGTCCGCTTAGCGAGAGCCGAGCGCCGTGGCTTTGGTGCCCGAAAAACCTATTGCACTTTCAAAGCAGAAATGAATACTGATGAGAAATGGCCTGCAAAGATGGTTCAAGCCAACATGCCATCACACTTAGGGTTCAGATGGTTCGACCGCGGAACCTACAATGGGAGCGTCTCTATGAATAAAATCTTCGCCACCTCCATACTGGCCATAACCAGTCTAACGGCCATCCAACCCGCCGACGCGCAAGGCTACAATCAAGGGCGCCCGTCAATTACCTTGTTTACTGGCTTGGACTACAAAGGTCAGTCAGTCACCATTACCTCTGATACCCCGAACTTGCGCGATCTGAATTTCGACGAGGTTAGCAGCAGCCTTGTCGCACGCGGAGAGTGGGAGGTTTGTCTCGATCCCAATTATGGTTCGCGTTGCCGGACCTATAACAGCTCGATCACCGATCTGCGGTCATTTCGTGGACGCATTTCTTCAATCCGTTATGTTGGTCGCGATGGCCAAGCCAACTCTAGACCAGACTATAATGGTGGTTATGGCAATCCACCCCGATACTCAGGACAGTCCACACCCGGCCGCTCGACAGTTTACTTTCCGGGCTCAATCAATTTGGGGGGAGCGTTAACGCGGATGGATGGCAACCAGTTTTGCCGATCACAAGGCTTGAGCGGGGCGGTCTATGCTGGTCAGGATCGGAACGGTTACCTTGAAGATGTGTTATGCCGTCGCTAGATCAAATTTAGCCAAACAATCAGAAAGGCCGCGGTGTTTACATCGCGGCCTTTTGTCTCTTTTACCATTTTCATCCAAAAGCGCCTTTGAACGCTTAGAAATCAGATATGCGCGGCACCCAAGTTTTGAAACATAGCGCTAGATGAATCTAGGCTTGCAAAGGCGACCAATTGCTGCCGATTTTTGCTTCTCGTGCGTTTAGCCAAACATGAACGGAAGTGAAATAGCTGCCTCACAGGTCGTTCAGATGGCCCCCATTAAAACAGGGCCATCCCCCCACGTACTAGGACTTGGGGCCTTTGATTGGAGACTGAAGATGAAGAAAGCTCTGTTACTTGCCCTAACTGGTCTTGCCACTCTGGCCAGCGCCCCGGCTGCTGAAGCTCAACGTTTTGACCGCGGCCGGCCTTCCATCACCTTATACACCGGGACTGACTTCCGTGGACAGGCCGTAACCATCACCAGCGACGTGCCAGATCTGCGCCAGCTCAATTTCGACGAAGCCGCAGGCAGTCTGGTGGCACGCGGGGATTGGCAGGTCTGTCTGGACCCCAATTATGGTAGCCGCTGTCGGACATACAGCGACTCTATCCCCAATTTGGAATCGTTTAAGGGCCGCATTTCGTCCATTCGTTATGTTGGTCGTGGGAGCTCCCTAGATCCCCGCCCTGGCAGTGGTTTTGGTCCTCCTGGCGGTGGTTTTGGCAGCAGTCCTCCACGTTATTCGGGGCAAACAACTATGGGGCGAGCAACGGTGTTCTTCCCCGGTCCTGTCACCCAAGGTCAATTTGGTGGCCGCCCGGACGCCAACCAATTCTGCCGGGACCAAGGTCTACGCGATGCGGTCTATTCAGGTCAGGATCGCAACGGCAATCTGGAAGATGTTCTCTGCCGTCGCTAACGGCGCGCCAAGAACGGAAAAGGCCGCGGTGTTGCCACCGCGGCCTTTTTTTGGTTTGTCTACGCAGAGATTAGAAGTCGAGCGCGACGCGACCGTACACATAACGGCCCGAGAAGCCGAATGGCGAATAACGCGAGAAGGCCGATGCGCCAGAGTTATTCAAGGTGGTAAAGGTCGACGGCGTCAAGACCGTGGTACCGGGCGTCATGCGTGGATAGACGTCGGTTACGTTTTCAACGCCCAAGGTCAGGCTGATCTTATCAGTCAGCTTATAGCGGCCTTCGATATCGAACAGGACCTCTGGGGTCAGCCTGATATCGCGCGCGGCGTCGGTGCCGGGCTCAGTCACTTCACCATAATAGGTGGCCTTGAAAGTCGTACCAAACTTGCCAAGGCTCCAATTGGTATTGAAGGAGGCCTTTTCCTTTGGCTGGCCTTCGGTCAGCGTCAATGTGTTGATGCGGTTGAACAATTGGGTTGGGGTCAAGCCAATCGCGGTCAAAGCTGGGATGACCGGGGTCTTGTCCAACTTGGTTTCGTTGACGCTCAAGCTACCGGTGAAGTCAAAACGACCAAAGTCTGTGCGCAAGCGATAGCTAGCAACCAGATCCGCACCCTTGGTGGTGCTGTCGACACCGTTCAGGAAGAAGCGAACTGCGTTGATGCCGACGATGCCATTGGCAGCAAGCAAGGCCGCCACAGCAGGCTGGTTCAAGTTTTCCGACAGCACGATACGGTCAGTCAGCTCGATTTGGTAGGCGTCCAAAGTAACGTTGAAATCACCTAGGCGGAGAACACCGCCCAGCGAGTAGTTCACCGATTCTTCTGGCTTCAAAGCGGTGCCGCCCAAAGCGCGACCAATCCGGTCGGTCGAAGGCACCGTCAAGATTTCCAGAGGCACACCCGCAACCACATTGGTGGAAGAGGCGGTGAAGAATTGCTGTTGCAGGCTAGGTGCACGGAAGCCGTTAGAGACCGAACCGCGCAAAGCGAAGGTTTCGTTGAAGTCATAACGACCCGAGATCTTGCCGCTGACATTGTTGCCAAAGTCAGTATAGTCTTCCACGCGAACTGCGCCCGAGACCAACAATGCGTCGGTTACATTGACTTCAAGGTCGATATAGCCGCCGATCGCATCGCGCGAACGACCGACTTCGTTGGATGGTTTAAAGCCACCAAAGCCTTGCGAGCCAGCCACAAAAGCGCCCTGTTGGAAGTAGGAACCAGCCTCACCCGCGAAAATCTCATAGTGATCGCGACGGGCTTCAAGGCCGACTGCAACGTTCAAGTCAGACGCCAAGCCAACATTATAGCCTTTGACAGCCGACACGTTGACGACGGTTTGAGTATTGTTGAAACCACCTGCGTTGAACGAGGTTGGGCTTGCGACGCCCAAAGACCGGTTCAGCGTATTGCGGATTACAAATTCCATTTCATTGAAACCACGGTTCAAGCTCAGATCAACGTCCCAGCCATTCCACTTGGTTTCCATGCCCAGAGCAAACGAGCTATCGGTGATGAGCGAGTTGATCTTTGGTAAGAAGCCGTTTGGATAGATTTCGACGACGTTGCGGCTGTCAGCTGGCCAGCGGAAGAAGGCTGCAGATGTGGAGTCGCGGCCTTGAACACTCGCCCAACCATATAGGCGTGTCGTGTCCGTCAATTCGATGCTGGCATTGGCAAACAAAGTGCCTTGGATCAGTTCACCGTCACCATACTGCTGGTTCCAGCGGTTGATGGTGGCTTCACGTGGATCAAGGGCACCACTTGGCAGCAAATTATAGAGACGGCGGGTGTCATAACCTTGGCGGTTGATCGACTCGCGGTTTTGAATTTCTGCTGCAATGGTCAAAGAGCCATTGTCAAACAAAGGCAAACCGACCCAAGCGTTTACCGTGGTGGTAGCGCCGTCGCTTGCATCGCGTGACTTGATTGCTTGCCAGCTTGGATTGGCAACAATGTTAGCTCCAGTGAAGTTCGTGGTGCCGTTTGGCAAAGCGGGTGCTGGATCGGTTGTGACCGTGGTTTGGCGCTGGCCATATGACACGGTGACATTGCCGCCTTCGCGGCGCTGCTTCAGGCGCAAGTTGATCACGCCGGCAATGGCGTCAGAACCATATTGAGCTGATGCGCCATCGCGAAGTACTTCAACGGTTTCCAAAATGCCGGTTGGAATGGTGTTCATGTCAACTGCAGAAGAGCCACGACCGATCGAACCGTTGATGTTGACCAGCGACGCTGTGTGACGACGCTTGCCATTCACCAAGACCAAGGTTTGGTCTGGAGCTAAGCCGCGCAGGGTTGCTGGACGAACCGAGTCAGTGCCGTCCACGATGGCTGGACGCGGGAAGTTGAAGCTTGGCAATGCAATCGCCAATTGCTGGTTCAATTCTGGCGAACCTTGTTGAGCCAATTGAGCAGCCGATACGACGTCGACAGGTGCAGCAGTGCTGAGTGCGGAGCGCGCTGCCACGCGGGTACCGGTCACAACGACGACTTCGGCTTCCTTGGTAGCTGGCGCTTCTTGCGCAAACGCTGGCGCAGCCAAAGCGGCAGCGCCCATCGCGATAATCATCGCGCGAATTGAAATGTCCATGATTTGTCCTCTTGAGCGGGTAAGACCCTCAGGGGCATGTGACGTTCGATCCTCCAAGTTTCAAGTCAACACCTCACAAAATCGTGGGTCAAGGGGGGTAAATCGCGCCTTAACAGGACGGATGTTGCACAATGGTCACAATTGCAGGTTCACGCGGAACTGACTTGCATCATTTGTCTTAGGGTGCCACGACTATTCCAGCGCCGAGATCAAAAAGAATCTCGCACTTTGGGAGACGTCCATGCATCCAGTTCATCATGCTGCTCAAACGCCAGATAAGCTCGCCGTCATCATGGCAGGCTCTGGTCAGAGCTTAAGTTATGCCGCGCTCAATTCGCGCTCAAACCAAGTCGCGCATTTGCTACGAAGCCACGGTCTTGGTGCCGGGGACGCGATTGCGGTCCTGCTCGACAATTGCCCAGACTATTTTGAAATCGCGTGGGGTGCCCAGCGTGCGGGCCTTTATTTCACCTGCCTGTCGACAAAACTTCAGGTCGATGAAATCGCCTATATCGTGACAGACTCCAACGCCAAAGTCTTATTTGTAGGTGCCAATTTGTTGGCTTTGGCGGAAGAAGCTTTGACCCATGCTGGCGTGCGTATTCCTGTGCTCGTAGTGGGCGGCGATCCACTCGGGCATAAAGCCTACTCTGAAGCGCGCGATACTCAGCCAGTGAGTCCGATTGCCGATGAAAGTGCTGGGGCAGACATGCTCTATTCGTCCGGCACAACGGGTCGGCCAAAGGGCATCAAGATACCGCTTACGGGTGCACCGATCGACACCCCCAATGCGCTACAAATGATGGCGCAAGCGGTTTTTGGGATTTCCGCAGACAGCCAGTACCTGTCGCCAGCGCCGCTCTATCATGCAGCACCTCTGCGTTGGTGCATGTGCGTTCATAAGATTGGCGGCACGGTTGTGGTGATGGAAAAGTTTGAACCCGAGACCTATTTGGCCACGGTCGAGCGCCATCGCATCACTGACAGCCAATTGGTGCCGACGATGTTTGTCCGGATGCTGAAACTCGAGGATGGCATTCGCAAATCTTATGATCTTTCTTCGCTCAAGATGGCCGTACACGCCGCAGCCCCCTGCCCGGTTGCCATTAAAGAACAGATGATGAGTTGGTGGGGGCCTATCATCCACGAATATTATGCGGGCACCGAGGGTAATGGCTTTTGCACCATCGGCCCACAGGATTGGCTGCGCAAAAAAGGCAGTGTTGGGAAAGCCTTGTTGGGCGAACTAAGGATCGTTGGCGAAAGTGGCGAGGTTGTTGCCACTGGCGAGTCTGGCACAGTTTACTTCGCTAATGGGCCACAGTTTGAATATCACAACAGCCCCGAAAAGACCGCCGATAGTCGCAATGCTTTGGGCTGGTCGACACTGGGCGACGTCGGCTATGTCGATGAAGAAGGCTTCTTATTCCTAACGGACCGCAAAGCCTTCATGATCATTTCGGGCGGCGTGAATATCTATCCACAGGAAAGCGAAAATGTGCTGGTCACTCATCCAAAAGTGGCCGATGTGGCTGTTTTTGGTGTGCCGAATGAAGAGTTTGGCGAGGAAGTGAAAGCCGTTGTTCAGCCGATGGATATGGCGGATGCGGGTCCTGAATTAGAGGCAGAACTCCTCGCATTCTGCCGCGCCAGCATTAGCCATGTAAAAGCACCCCGTTCAATCGACTTTATGGCAGAATTGCCGAGATATCCCACCGGAAAGCTCTATAAGCGACTGCTTCGCGACCGCTATTGGGCCGGTCGGGAGAGCAAGCTTGTCTGAAGCTAAAAACCAAGCGCAAAAGGAACTCTGGAACAGCTTCGCGGGGGAACGTTGGACAAGGCGGCAAGTCGATATTGATGCGATGCTGCTGCCTTTCACACAGGCCTTGATGGAAGCCTCAGGGCTATTGGATAGTACGCCGCAAGTTGTTCTGGACGTAGGCTGCGGCTCTGGCGAAACCTCCCTGCTGGTGGCGGACCTTGGTCACACGGTGACAGGGGTAGATATCTCGACCTCTTTACTGACCTTGGCCCGCAAGCGCGCGGGAGATCGCACCAACGTCACTTTCTTGGAAGCTGATGCTTCAGACGCAACCTTTAATGGCTCGTTTGACCTATTGATCTCACGCTTTGGAGTGATGTTTTTTGACGATCCACAAGCGGCCTTCAACCATTTGGTGCAACAAGTTAAGCCCGGTGGACGGGTCGTATTTGTCTGTTGGCGCCCACCCAGCGAGAATGAATGGGTCACCATGCCGATGGGGGTTTTGGTCAGTGTAGTTGAGCCACCCGCCCCGCCGCCACCCGATGCGCCCAGCCCTTTCGCGTTTGCTAATCCAGAACGGGTCACCGCTATTTTGGAAGGGGCAGGCTTAATAGATGTGAGGTTTACTCCGGTCGATGCGGCCATGCCGATGGGTTCCGACAAGGGTGCCGTACAAGCTGCAGATTTTATCATGGAAGTTGGCCCCGCCGCCCTACCCATCGCGCAATTGTCGCCCGAAGGTAAGGCGATGGTCCGCGAGAAAATGGAACTTGAAATCCAACCGCGCCTTGACGATGGCCACTTAGCCCTCGGTGGTGCGATTTGGGTGGTTGAGGCGCGCAAATCTTAAGGCAAAGCGCTTTAAGGCTTATCCCGATACTTATTGGTGATGGGATAGCGCCGGTCGCGGCCAAAGTTGCGTGTGCCAATCTTGACGCCTGGCGGCGCTTGGCGGCGCTTATACTCGGCGACATAGAGCAGATTCTGGATCCGGTGCACCACTGCCGGATCATGACCGCGCGCGATCACATCCTCAATCTCAGCCTCTTCTTCAACAAAGCCATGCAGCATGTCGTCAAGGGCTGGATAGGGCGGCAGACTATCCTGATCGGTTTGGTTCTCGCGCAGTTCTGCAGAGGGCGCTTTGTCGATAATGCGCTGGGGTATGACTTCGCCGTCAGCACCAAGGCCAATGTGGCAAACATGGGCGTTACGCCAACGTGACAGGGCATAGACTTCCATTTTATAGAGGTCTTTTAAGGCATTATAGCCGCCACACATATCGCCGTAGAGCGTCGCATAGCCGACTGCCATTTCGCTTTTGTTCCCAGTCGTCAAAACCATGTGGCCAAACTTGTTGGAAAGCGCCATCAACAAAACAGCCCGGCTACGGCTTTGGATGTTTTCTTCAGCAATCCCAGCTTGGGTGCCCTCAAACTGACTGCTCAGCATGTTCACGAAAGCATCTACCGCTGGTTCAATTGAAATAACCTCATAAGCAATGGCCAAGCGACGCGCATTATCAGCGGCATCTTCTAGGCTTTCTTGGCTGGTAAAGCGCGAAGGCATCATGACACAACGGACGCGGTCGGGCCCCAAAGCATCCGCTGCTACCGCCGCACTCAATCCGGAATCGATCCCGCCTGAAAGCCCCAACAACACACCGGGGAACCCGTTTTTATTGACGTAATCCCGCAGGGACAGGACCATGGCAGCATAATCGGCCGCCTCGCCTTCAACCTGGTCAACTTGCTCCGCAGCAGCGCAAACCCAAGTTTCACTTTGTTTTTCCCAATGCGCGCTCGACAAGCATTCCTCGAAATTGGGTAGAGATTGGACCCAATCTCCGCTGGCATCCAGCGCAAAGCTACCGCCATCAAAGCAGAGCTCATCCTGACCCCCGACTTGATTGACATAGATGAGCGGAAGTCCGGTTTCTGCAACCCGCACCCGCGCGGTGGCTAAACGCTCTTGCTTGACGGGGCGGCGGTAAGGCGAACCATTGGGGACGATGAGAAGCTCGGCACCTTGTTGCTTTAGGCTCTGCGTCACGCGGTCGAACCAAATGTCCTCACAAATAGGGATGCCAACCTTGATACCCGCAATAGTAACCGGCGCAGGCAAGGGCCCAGCATCAAATACTCGCTTCTCGTCAAACACCGCATAATTGGGCAATTCGTGCTTAAACCGCAGCTCCGCCACACGCCCCTCTGACAGGATAGCCACCGCATTAAAAAGGCCATTTGCATCGCGCCAGGGTGTGCCGATGATAACAGACAGCCGCGTCCCAGCCGTTTCGACAGCTAATTCCGCAACAGCCGCCTGACAGTCTTTCACGGCTGCCGGCTTCAGCACCAAGTCTTCTGGTGGGTAGCCAATCAAAAACAACTCTGAAAAAACAAGAATATCCGCACCAAGATTCATTGCATCCCGCAGGCTTGCCTTAGCTTTGGCGAGATTGCCCACGATATCCCCGACAATGGGGTTCAATTGGGCGGAGACGATGTGCAGCTTCTGTTGGGTCTGGCTCATAGGCCTAAACTAACCCGTTACGCGGCTTGGTTCAAAGGTTTGCGCTGAGAATGGTTTCAATCTGCAGAGCAAGGTCCATGGCAGACAGCGCATTTTGATTGGAGACCTCAACATAGGGGGCTGCGCAGGCAGCCACAAACTCAGCCAACATTTGGGCGACTGGGTCTGAATCTTGGGCAACAAAGGGCTTTGGGTTTGGCCAATTGGCCCCATGTGTGACAACGCCGCGCACAAAGTCGACGTTCATGTGCGATTGCCCTTGTCCGGTGTCCAACATCCATTGCGTCGTGCGAACACTGGCAGTGCGCGTTGCCCGCAGGCGGGCTTCGCAACCGCCTTTAAAGCGGATACGCGCTTCAGCAGAATCAATCGCAGCACCCCGTCCACCAAGTTTTGTGGCCCGAACTGACACCGCCCGCGAGCCAAACAAAACAGCCGCGACATAGATATCCTGAATCATCAGATCCAAAATAACCGATACATCGCTAACATGCTCACGCGGCGGGGCTTCGCGAACAGCTTCAAAACTCCTTAGTCCAGCCATCCCAGGCGCGAGGCCGAGGGCAGTAAGCATCGGGCCTTCTCGGTGGCCGACTTGCAAGATCAATTGCCTAGCGCGCGCCTCTACCACCATTTTTTGAGCTTCGTCGCGGGAGGTCGCGATCGGCCGCTCAACAAGGACATGACAGTTTTGCGCTAATGCCTGCAGACTTAAGCGTCCGTGGGTGCCCGCTGGGGCCGCGATGATCACTGCGTCGGCCTGTTCTAGCAACAAGTCTAGCGCCTTGGGCTCAATCCCAAATCGCGCACACAAGCCCTCAGAGCGCCTTGGATCGGGTTCATAGAGACCAATCAGGCTTGCCCCCGGAGTCACGCGGAGCGCTGCAGCGTGCCGCTCACCTGCAACACCGGCACCAATGAGTCCTACCTTCAACAAGCTCTTATCGGCCCCTTTACCCATTTTTCGGCAACCATCATTGGGCACCTCTTATCGGGTCTGTCGTCCCGGCTTGTCACATAGGCTTCATGTTTCTGTCACAAGCGAGTGGTGCTCAAGCATAAAACGCGGGCGTCCATCAATCGTGCGCCAAAAAAAACTTCAGTAAACCAGCGATTTCCCTCAATCATTTGCAGCAAGGCCGAAAAGCCTTCGTCAAGATGACTTGACCCGCCTCTAAAAAGGCCGTCATTCCCACCCTCACAAGCGCTCAAGAGTGCCAATAACTTTCAGGGAGAAGCACATGCCTGCAGTCACATCAAAAGAAGTACGGTTGAAGTCCCGGCCAGAAGGGTCGCCCATTGCCGAGAACTTCGAAATCGCCAGCGTCGAAATCGCAGGCCCAGCTTCGGGCTTCGTTCAAGTGAAGAACCATTGGATGAGCGTGGACCCCTATATGCGCGGGCGAATGTATGACCGCCCTAGCTACGTGCCACCCTTCCAATTGGGCGAAGCGCTGCAAGGCCACGCTATTGGTGAAGTGACTGAGAGCGGCGATCCTGATTTCCAAGTGGGCGATATCGTTACCCATATGCTGGGTTGGCGGGAATATGTGACCGGGCCCAAAGTTTTGTTCACCAAGATCGACACCCACGGGATTCCATTGCAAGCCTTTTTGGGCGTGATGGGCATGCCCGGCATGACCGCCTATTGTGGTTTCCTCGAAATTGGCGCGCCAAAGCCGGGCGACACCGTGTTCGTTTCCGGCGCTGCTGGGGCTGTAGGCTCGCTTGTCTGCCAGATTGCTAAGATCAAGGGCTGCAAGGTCGTGGCTTCATGCGGTTCTGACGAAAAAGGTGCTTGGCTGAAGTCCGTCGGCGTGGATGAGGTCGTCAATTACAAGACGGTACCAAACCTATTGGACGCTGTTCGAGCCGCTGCGCCGCAGGGCATTGATATTTATTTCGACAATGTCGGCGGCGAACACCTTGAAGTCGCGCTCGAAGTAGCCCGCCCAGGAGCGCGCTTTGCCGAATGCGGCATGATCAGCCAATATAACGCCACAGAGCCCACCCCCGGCCCAAGCAATCTGGTTTACATCGTTGGCAAGAGCCTGAAAATCCAAGGCTTCATCGTGTCCAATTATGCCAGCATGCAAAGCCAATTTTTGGCGGAAATGGGCGGCTGGATCAAAGACGGTCAAATCAAGTGGGAAGAGACTGTAATGGACGGAATTGATCAAGCTCCAGCTGCCTTCATGGGTCTGTTCAGCGGAGCCAATGCTGGCAAAATGCTGGTCAAACTCACCTAAGCGAACGTCCTGCTTCGAAAAAGCCAAGGCCAGTTTTGCACATATGTGCGGACTGGCCTTGCGTATTGTATTTCTTGGGTGACGAACGCCGTCTTGCCCTGTAGAAGCCGCCCTTCAATTTTCGACCCTGAATAGGAAACGATCCATGAGCCGCCTTTTCGACAATTATGTAATGGTTGACTGGTCGGCTGCGGCTAAGCCTGCCACTGGCGCGGATTCCATTTGGATCGGCACACTGCGTCGCGACGTAAGGCTGCAATTGCGTTTTGAAGCGCAAAACCCACCAACCCGCAAGGCCGCTCTTGAGGCGATCACAAACCTTTTGGCCGAGTTTGACAAGCGCGGCGACCGCACTTTGATTGGCTTTGATTTCCCTTTTGGCTATCCGCAAGGAACCTCTGCCGCCTTAAAGTTTGAAGGGGCCCCATGGCAGACCATGCAAGCCTTTCTATCTAAGGAAATCAAAGACAAACCAGATAATGCCAACAATCGCTTCCAAGTGGCAGCCATGATGAACCGCCTCATTTCAGGTGGGCCATTCCCATTCTGGGGTTGTCCCCCGCGCGATGTGCTGACCACACTTCAATCGAAGAAAACCCGCCCACATGGGCCAGGGGATGTGCCGGAGCACCGTTTGGCAGAGCAGGCCGCGAAGGGTGCAAGCCCGATTTGGAAGCTCTACACCGCAGGCTCGGTAGGTTCGCAGGCTTTGATGGGGATCCCAGTTGTTAAGAAGCTGCGCGACACCCGTGCTGATGCTCGCATTTGGCCGTTTGAAACCGGTTATAAGGCTTTGTCGCGAGAAGACCTCGATGGGGTGAAAATCGTGATGGCCGAGATTTATCCGTCCATCGTCAAGGCGACGCCTGCCGCGGGCGAGGTCAAGGATTTGGCACAAGTTCGCGCGATTGCTGAGCACTTTGCTGCTTTGGACGAAGCTGGCAAATTAGCGGCCGCATTTGGTCCAGCCAAAGGCATGACCGAAGCGCAAATTGAGACGATTGAGCAAGAAGAAGGCTGGATTTTGGGCGTCTAGCCGGGCCAAGCGAGCTTTAGCGCCTTAAGACCCAGCCAATTACCGCACCGCCGACAATTGATGCACCGGCATACAGGGTCCAGTGCGCCGGCTCACCTTGATTAAACACTGCGAAGATAGCGATCGGTAACAGCGCCGCTGATGAGCCGAGCAAGCCCAGAAAGGCGGTTGCCCCCGCTGTGCGTAAATGCCGCTTGCCAAAAGTGCGCACGATTGCCTCCCATCCTGTGCCGAAACCGTACAGGTGGGTGAAGGACAGCAAGATCGAGTCCAGCGCAAATCCTTCAATCGCTAATTATGGGGATAAGTCCTCACCCGCTTGGGGATTAGCTGCCTTTGCAACTTCGGTTGATTTGATCGGGCCCAAAAACAAGAGACGTACAACCAAAATGCCCGCAGACACGATGCTGGCGAGGGCAACCGCTTCAACAAGCCCCCGTGCACCGCGTTCAAAATGGATACAAAACAGCCATCCCAAGGGCACCATCACGAGCACGTAGGAGGCAAAGTGGCTCATTGTGGGAAACCAAGGTTTGCCAAGTGCACGCAGTGCTTGGGCTGCTACCACTTGCAAGAAGTCGGGTACCGCCATCAACCAAACAAGGCCAACCAACACTGCCCCATAGGCCATCAGGCTGGGATCGGTCGTAAAGGCGCTGGCAATCGGCTTGGCGGCAGCCCAAGTTACCACCGAAAACAAAGCGGCATAGACGCCAGACAGGCCAAGGCCGATCCAAGCAATCTTGCGCGCGCCTATCAAATCGCCTGCGCCGCGCGCATTTGAAGCGATCACAGCGGTCGCAGACGCAATGCCCATCGCCGGCATAAAGCCGATCGACATGATATTCATCACAATGTTGAACGCACCGACTTGGACAACGCCAGCCAGACCGGCGATAATCGTGAGAATATTGAAAGAGCCTGCCTCTAAAATCCCACTACCGGCGGCTGAGAGCCCAATGGAGACTTGTTCTTTGGCTTCACCCGGCGCCGCGCGGGTGGTGAAGTCTAGAAATCCAAATTGCTTGGAATCTGGCATATTCAAGAGCCAGATCAGGGCACCCACAGCTAGGAACAAGCGCGCACCCAGCGTACTCCAAGCGGCACCGTCTGCCCCTTGTATAGGTACAAGGTAGGTGGCTAGCGCCAGATTGACCACATTGGCGCCTGCCATCAAAGCCAGGGCCACACGTGGTCGCGATAGAGCTTCCAAGGTTTTGGCGCACGTCAGATAGATGGCGTTTGGCAACAAGCTAAGCCCAAGAATTGCCGCACAAGATGCTGCCCCTTTTGCCAGATCAGGTTGTTGGCCCAAGTGATTCAATGCCCACAAAGCACCAAAGTGCAGCACAATGGCTAAGATGAAACCCATAGCTATGGAGGTGACGATGCCACGCCGCCAAATCAGCCCAATCGCGGCAGGATTATTCTCGCCATAGCGGCGCGCAGCCAAAACTTGCACGCCTACCAACAGACCTATGGTTGCCACCAAGGCTGTACCATTAAGGCTCCACGCCAGAGCGAGTTCTGCGAGTTCTGTCGCGGAATGGCGCCCCACCAAAATGGCATCGACCAACCCCATCAACATGACGAGCACGTTCGATCCCGCAACCGGACCAGCTAACAGTAGCAGTTTTTTCAACAGCCCACCTTGCGGCAGAACTGCCGCATCGGGGGCAGAAGTCATGGTTTACCGGCGTCCTGACACCATTTTCGAGCGTGCCCACTGACGGCAATCGTCAGCGACCTCGAAGGCAGAGCGAATCTGTGCTTCACCCGGCATTTGTGGATCGATATGGGTCGCAGCATCGACGGCTTGCTTAAACGCAATCTCTGCTGCCCCAATCTGGCCAGAACGCAAATAAGCCCACGCCTCCACTAAGGATGGGGCGATTGGATCACGTGCCAGAAGCGTGAAAAACGGTTCGTCGGTCTCAGCCTTAGAGTAGGCGTCAAACTGGCTTGGCTCGATCTTGCTGCTCATGGGTGCTTCCTATTCCGTTGACCGACCATAGCAATCCGCCCGAGATAAGAAAGGGGGCGAATGAGGGAGAGATGCGAATTCTTGGCCGAATCCGGCATAGTGTTGCAGCGATGCCCGACCTGACCCTTGAAACTGACTATGCCAACCAATTGCGCGTGCCGCTATATTCGGTGTGCGGGATTGATGAGGCCGGACGCGGGCCCTGGGCGGGCCCTGTAGCGGCTGCAGCCGTCATCCTGAGCCCCCATGATCTCCCGAGTGGAATTGATGATTCTAAACGTTTGTCGCACGCTCAGCGCGAGGCTTTGTTTGACGTCATTCGCGATCAAGCTTTGGCAAGTTGTGTTGTGATGATTTCTGCGCAAGAAATTGATTCCACAAATATTCTCAAAGCGACCTTAGAAGGCATGGCCCGAGCGGTTCAAGGCTTATCGCGTGCGCCCAGTCTGGCGCTGATCGATGGCAATCGCCCCCCGACGCTTCCCTGCCCCAGCTTTTGTGTGATCGGCGGCGATCGTCTCTCGCTGTCCATTGCAGCCGCTTCTATTCTGGCCAAGGTCGCGCGCGATCGGCTTATGGCAGAGGCTGATGATCTCTATCCCGGCTATGGCTTCGCCCAGCATAAGGGATACGGCACTAAAGCCCATCAGCAAGCCTTAGAACGTTTGGGCCCCTGCCCGAT
Organism: Aquidulcibacter sp.; assembly: GCA_027532555.1. Taxonomy (GTDB): domain Bacteria; phylum Pseudomonadota; class Alphaproteobacteria; order Caulobacterales; family Aquidulcibacteraceae; genus Aquidulcibacter; species Aquidulcibacter rimovensis. Next base: position 53,002 of record JAPZTJ010000021.1, on the reverse strand, counting down.
CCATCGGCTGAGTTACAAGCCAGTCGCGAAAGTCCTGCAGGGCCTGCAACATTAAACTTCTGCAACATTGCATCCACTGCAGACGGAACAGCGCCACAAAAGACGTTTCTTATCTCGACGGGAACAAACCTATGGAGATGTGAAATGAAACCTATTCAAAGCTTGTTTGCTGCCGCCGCGGCTCTCGTCCTCTTGTCGGGTGCGCCTGCTGCTGCCAAGGATCGCGACAATAATCCCCCCGGTCGAGCCGGTGGCCCCGGTACCAATTGGGAAAACCCACCAGGTGCCCGTGGTGGCCCCGGCGCTTCACCTGATCGCATTTACCGCCACAAGGGGACGCGCTACACCTTCGCGCTTCATCATCACGGCTATTACTACAACGCCCATTTCGGCTATTGGCATCCGTCATACGGGTTCTGGAACCAAAAATCGCGCTGCTGGTTCGACAACGACAATAATCCTCCTGGTCCGGTCGGCGGACGCGGCACCAATTGGGAAAACCCACCGGGCATCCGGGGAGGCCCGGGTGCATCGCCCAATCGTTATCGTAGCTGCCGCTAAGTTCGGAGCGGGCCCTTAAAAAGGCCTGTTACCGAGGATCGCCTAAGCCCTGAGGCGATCTAACGCGTGCCGCCCTCTGACATCCCCCTTCAGAGGGCGGCCAACGTGGAAAAAAATTATACTGCAGGATTGCAGAAAAAAAGAATCACTGACTCGATTTGTGAATCCTTTTTTAACCCTAATAGATTCAATTGCCCCTAACACTCAAAAGGGGCAAAGAATGTCAGCAAATTATGAAAACCGCATTTTGATTGGCGATTGCATCGAGCTCATGAACAGCCTTCCTGAAGGCTCGGTCGATATGATTTTTGCAGACCCCCCTTACAATCTTCAACTGGGTGGCGACCTTACCCGTCCCGACAATTCTAAAGTTGCTGGCGTCGATGACGACTGGGACAAGTTTGCTGATTTCGCAACCTATGACGCCTTTACCAAGGCTTGGTTGGCTGCAGCGCGACGCTGCCTATCCGACACTGGCACGATCTGGGTGATCGGTTCGTACCACAACATCTTCCGTGTGGGCGCGGCCTTGCAGGACCAAGGCTTCTGGATCTTGAACGACGTCATCTGGCGCAAGACCAATCCAATGCCAAACTTCAAAGGCACGCGTTTCCAAAACGCCCATGAGACCATGATCTGGGCAACCAAGTCAGCCAATCAAAAGCGTTACACTTTCAATTATGATGCGCTGAAGGTCCTCAATGACGACCTGCAAATGCGCTCTGATTGGTCCATCCCCATTTGCTCTGGGCACGAGCGCCTAAAAGACATAGCAGGCAAGAAAGTACACCCAACTCAAAAGCCAGAAGCTCTGCTGCATCGCATCATGATGGCCGCCAGCAAGCCAGGCGATCTGATCTTGGATCCTTTCTTCGGCTCTGGCACCACCGGAGCAGTGGCTAAAGCTTTGGGCCGCCGTTGGATCGGCTTGGAGCGTGACGCCGGCTATGCCTTGGCCGCCGAGCAACGTATTTCGCGGGTTGAGCCCGGACATCTCGACGATCTCGCGGTTATGAAATCGAAAAAGGATGAGGTCCGCGTACCCTTTGGTGCCATTGTGGAGCAAGGCCTGTTGCGCGCTGGCGACGCAATTTACTCGCCGCGCGGTGATGTAGCTGCCCGCGTACGCGCAGATGGTTCGATCATGGCCGGCGAAATGGTCGGCTCTATCCATCGGGTGGGTGCACAAGTTCAACACGCCCCTGCCTGCAATGGCTGGACTTATTGGCATTTACGCACCGATTCCGGGCTCGTCCCAATTGACACATTGCGGCGTGAAATGCGCGCGCGCATGGCTGCCTAGAAGCCAAAAATTGCAACGGGCCGCCTACAAATTGGACCGTTTGCACGCAATTGCACAAGCCTCTTTAGCGTAATAATAACCTCAGGGTCGTATACCTCAGGTAATGAGCCTGCGTATTGTACCCCCTCGTGCTTTCGATTTGACAGCCAGCCTGACGGTTGCGGTTGCTGCTTTTCTTGCACCGATTGCACTCCTGCTCATTTTGTTTCTGCAAGAACAGCAGAAAGCTATCGACTTTGCTCAAAAGGAAATTCGTGGCGTCGAAATGGCCAAGGCCATCAATATGGCCGACATCAGCCTTGGTCAGGCGTTGTTTCAGTCTGAAACCAGTGGCGCGCTGACCTCTCAGCTTTTCACCTCTGTGTCAGACCTTAAGCGGGCTCAGGGCCGCTATGGCCAAACATTTTCCACCGAGGCCACAGTCGAGCAAGTTTCAGAAGATTTACTCGAAATTGCAGCCAATGGCAAAGCTGAGATCGGCGCAGTGAACTCTAGTCGTTCAAAATTACGGACGCTGACCAGTCAAGTTGGGGACGCGTCCAATTTGATCTTGGATCCCGAGCTCGATTCTTATTATCTCATGGACCTGCTGATTGTTCGCTTTCCAGAAACCCAGGCGATCCTAGACGCCAAAGCCGCTGCGATGGGCTATTTCCGAAGTGAAGATAAGTCAAATGTCACGACGGATGGCAATGAGCTTCTGCGCCTAAGTGGCGGCTATCGGGTGGCGATCAGCCAACTTCAAGACTCAGCGTCGTCCAGCTTACGCCATTCGCGTCGCGCAGAGCGACTTGGGATTTTCCAAAGTGAATTTGCCGAAGGTATTCGCGCGCTAGATCGCCTCGACGTCTACACGCGCCGCCTATCGGGTGGGACGGAGAGCTTTGACCCCAAAGTGGCCGCTTCACTTGAATGGCAGGCACGCAAGCAATTTCATGACGTCAGCCTGATTGTCGCAAACGAGCTAACCAGTCTCTTACAAGATCGGATTGAGCGCCTTGAGACGGCGCGAAACCAATCGCTCTTCGCCACATCTTTTCTGTTTGCGATTGCATTGGTCTTTGTGTTCGCTTTTTTACGCTTACGCGTCACGAAGCCTTTGACCCTTCTAACCCAAGTCGCCGAGCGCTTTGTAGGCGGTGACCTGAGTGAAGAAACACCGCTTCAGGAACGGGCCGATGAAGTAGGTGCCTTATCCCGCGCATTTGAGCGCCTGCGCATTGATGCCGCAGGGCGGCTGGAGGCCGAGGCAGAACGGGCTAGTGCTGTTGCCGCTAATAAGGCGAAATCTGCATTCTTGGCCATTATGAGCCATGAATTGCGCACGCCGCTCAACGCTGTGATCGGCTATGCTGAAATCCTTGAAGAAGACCTGCAAGGTACAAAGCAGTCACAAAGCCGTGCTGATGCAGAACGGATAAAGGCTGCAGGCAAGCATTTGCTGGGTGTTATCAACCAGATACTAGATTTGTCGAAGATTGAAGCAGGTTCCATGGAGACGGAGGTTATAGCTTATTCTCCGACGGCTATCCTGCAAGAAGTTGGCGACACCATTCGCCCAATTCTTGAGGCTAATGGCAATGTGCTGGCCATCCAATCTGAACCGATCACAAACGCCCTCGGTGACCCGATGCGGTTGCGACAATGCCTTTATAATCTTGCCTCCAACGCAGCGAAATTTACCAGCCATGGGGTTGTTACCCTTGAGCTGAAGCAGCGGGGCGAACATTTGCTGTTCCAAGTCAAAGACAATGGGATCGGGATGACGGCTGAGCAAGTGACGCGCATCTTTGAACCGTTTGTTCAGGCGGACGATTCAACGACACGGAAATTTGGTGGCACGGGTCTTGGCCTTGCGATCACGCGCAAGCTTGCTCGATTGATGGGTGGAGATGTGACGGTTAGCAGCGAGCCCGATGTCGGCTCGATGTTTGAACTGACCCTCTTGCAATATGACGAAGCGCACCGTCTCCCCGAACCAATTTTTGAGCAAAAGGCCAAACAGAAGCGTCGTTCTTTGGCTGCCTAGCGGTTGCTCGCCAAATCGAGGGCGCGTTGACCCGTGGCGATTATCTTCTGCATCAGACTGGGCAGAGCCGCCGTCGCCAAAGCCGCCAATGCTAAATGATGATAGCCGTCCAAGCTTTGTGGATTGGCGGTCTGGATAGTGAAAACGCGCATCCGAAGCTCGAAATGGGTGAAGACGTGGCGAACAACTTCACCCTCAATCCACGTGGCTTCTGGATCCATTTCCGAAGTCACGATTTCAGTCTTCTTATAAGGCGTATCGCGCCAAGCTAAGTTTGGCACCTCCAACATGCCACCCAACAGGCCTTCATTCGGCCTGCGCCGAACCAAAACACCGTTAGGATCGAGGTAAACATAGGCGACTCCAAAACGAACGGGCTTAGCCTTTTTGGCTTGCTTCTTAGGATAGTCGGCAGCAGATCCGTTCGCATAAGCGGCACAACTTCCAGACCACGGACAAAGCCCGCACGCCGGGTTTCGTGGCGTACAAATTGTCGCGCCTAGGTCCATCAACGCTTGGGCAAAATCACCGGGCCTATGGAGGCCCTCAAACTTAGACGCCGCGTCGCGAAAAACAGGTTTAGCTGCAGGCAAAGCCGCTTCAATCAACCACAGGCGCGACAAAACCCGCTCAACATTTCCGTCCACAGGCACATGGGGCAACTCAAAGGCGATGGCAGCTACCGCTGCGGCCGTATAGGGGCCAATGCCCTTGATCGCGAGTAAGCCCGTTAAAGAAGCTGGAAATCCTCCCATTGCTGCAGCCGCTTTGGCACCTGCATGCAGATTGCGAGCCCGGGCATAATAGCCAAGCCCCGCCCACAGGCCCAAAACATCATCCAAAGGCGCGGCGGCCAAGTCTTCCAGTTTTGGATAGCGCGCCGAAAAGGCAGCAAAATAGGGCTTAACCGTAACAACCCCGGTTTGCTGCAACATGATTTCCGATAGCCACACATGGTAAGGGTCCGGGCGTCGCCCCGCTTGGCCCTCAGCCGGTGGCACGCGCCACGGCAGTTGACGTGCATGCGCGTCATACCAAGCCAGCAATTGGTGGCGCAAGACGGCAATCCTTTCAGGCGGCGGTTTGTCCATGCCCCGTCCCTAGCTGCTTCGCGCCTCAAATACATCAGGGCCTCGCAGAGTGGCGTTGAATAGGGTAAGTGTCCCTAATGCCCGATCAACCTTTGCCGGATCACGACGACCACAGCTTTGACCCGAACTTAGAGGTTGCAGCAGCAGCATGGCTGTCGCAACGGCGCGGTAAACCCGTTTGGGCAGGGCCACCGCCAGTAGCGCGCCTCATCGCCAATTTGGTCCCACAGGATCAACGCAAAGCGGGCATGACCGTACGAGAGCTACAAACCCGTTGGGCCGAGATTGTGGGTGACAAGATTGCAACCATTTGTCAGCCAGATCAGATTAAAGGCGAAACACTGGTTCTAAAGGTCGTTGCCGCAGCAGCTCCCTTGCTTTCGATGCGATCAACCGAAATTATCGGACTAGTTCGTCTCGCTGGGGCCAGCAAAATCAAGAAGTTGTCCTTGGTTCGTGCACCACTCAAACAAGCAGTGAAAGCACCAGCCACAGCGACTAAAAGAAAATTGAATGCCACTGAGCAGCGAAAACTGGATGAACAGCTTGAACAGGTGACACAACCAAGCTTGAAAGCAGCCTTGACTCGGCTGGCCGAAGCCACCGCATCTATCGACTAAGTGATGACCTTGCCCGATAAGGGCTCTTCGGATGACAAAGCGGCCTCGTCTTCATACGATGCAGGCGCAAAAGGAGTGACCAGATGTCTATACAATACCGCACTTTTGGTTTTGCAGCCAAATTCGCCGTCGTTGCCGCAGCTTTGGCTTTGAGCGCTTGTAGTCCATCGGCTGGCGGCAAGTCTGGGGGTGCGCCAGGCAGCGCGCTGGAGACTGCCAGCGATTTTCCCATGGGCTCCAAAGATGCGAAAGTGGTGATGATCGAATATGCTTCCACCACGTGCCCAATTTGCGCTAATTTCCATACGAATGTTCTCCCGACGATCAAAGAAAAGTACATCACGCCCGGAAAAGTACGATATGTGTTCCGCGAATTTCCAACCCCACCGGTTGAACTGGCAACCGCTGGCCATTTGTTGGCGCGGTGTGCGGGTGGTGAAAAGCGCGACCAAGTAATTGACGCATTGATGCGCGGGCAACAGGATTTGGTCACACAAGCCCAAGGTCCATCGGGTGCCAAACAAGCGCTTTTGAATGTCGCGGTTTCGGTTGGTATGAATGAGTCCCAATTTGACGCCTGCATGGCCAATCAAGATCTGCTCAAAATTTTGGTGGAAGTACAAGAAGGTGGCGTCAAAGCAGGCGTACAGGGTACTCCAGCTATCTTCATCAATGGTGAGAGTTTTGAAGCCCCAGGTGGCCGCGAAATGACCGCCGATGATGTCAGTAAGGCACTCGACGCGGCACTGGCTAAGGCGAAGTAAGGTTTTAGGCCGTTGCACCAGCGCCGCCCGTTGCAGGACTGTCGCCGCGCCATACACTGGCAGGCACGGGCGGTCGCTTGCCTAATCGCAGGGCTCGCCACATTGGCGGTTCCAAGCGATTGGGCGGTCGCTACAGAAAGGCCAAAAGCACCTGTAGCCACTGCCCCAGTGGCGGATTGGGCCTTGGGGTCAGAACGCGCGCAAGTGACACTGCTGGAATATGGCAGCCTCACCTGTTCGCATTGCGCAGACTTCAATAATCAAGTCTTGCCCAAGATAAAGGCAACTTATGTCGACACAGGGCGCGTACGCTATGTGTTTCGCGCCTTTCCAACTCCACCGATGGGGCTTTCTTATCCCCTACACAGCTTAGCCCGGTGTGCAGGGCCTAAGGCTTATCATCGTGTCGTTGATGCTTTCTTCCAAAAGCAAAAGGTCATTTTTGACGCTGCCCAACAAGGAACGGGCGCGAAGGATGCGGTCTATTCGATCTTTACAGAAGCAAGCGGCATGAATGCAGCCCAAGCAGATGTGTGCTTGCGCACCCAATCTCATGCTGATGCCGTTAACCAGCAAGCTATGAAGGGTCAGGAGATGGGGGTTCAAGCCACCCCTACGCTCTTCATTCAAACCGCCCAGGGCGCAACGCTATTGGCTCCACCTTATGATGTTGAAGGAGTTGGCCGCGCCTTAGATTCCGCGCTTGCCGCCCTAACACCAAAGCCTACGGGGAAGCCAGCTAAAGCCAAAGCGCCAACAAAGGTCAAACCCAAGGCTAAAAAGCCATGAGGGTAACCGATTTACGCGTGGTCGGGTTTAAGTCCTTTGTGGACCCCGTGCATTTAAAGATCGAACCCGGCCTTACAGGCATTGTTGGGCCCAATGGCTGCGGCAAATCCAATATTCTTGAATCCTTGCGCTGGGTGATGGGGGCAACGTCGGCCCGCGCCCTTCGCGGCGGCGAAATGGATGATGTGATTTTCGCGGGCACCGATAAGCGCCCTGCCCGCGACATTGCCGAGGTGGTCATCAGCTTGGATAATCGCGAAGGCCGCGCTCCGGCACCCTTTGACCAAGATCCAGTGCTGGAGGTTTCCCGCAAGATCCGTCGCGCTGCCGGCTCTAGCTTCAAGATCAATGGCAAAGAAGTGCGGGCACGAGATGTGCAACTTCTATTTGCGGATGCCTCCACAGGGGCGAATTCGCCTGCTTTGGTCAGGCAAAACCAAGTCAGCGAATTGATCAACGCCAAGCCTGAAAACCGTCGCCGGATTTTGGAAGAGGCTGCCGGCATTTCGGGTCTCTATACGCGCCGCCATGAAGCAGAACTGAAACTGCGTGGTGCGCAAACGAACCTAGAGCGGCTCGACGATGTCATCCAAGCGATGCAGGACCAATTAAATGGCCTACGTCGCCAAGCCCGCCAAGCAACCAAATATCGCGCCGTAGCCGAAGAAATCCGGACGCTGGAGACCTTCCTGTTTGCACAGCGCTTTAATGAGGCTCAATCTGCCTTAAGCCAAGCGCAAGAAAATCAGCGCAAGAGCGAGCAAGAGCTGGCGGACGCCACCTTAGCCGCCAATAAGGCCGCTTCGGCAGCAGAGAACTCGGACGAAAGTCTGGGTGGGCTGCGCGAAGAACAAGCCGTAGCCGAGGCCATCCTGCGCCGACTGGAGGGCCAACGGATCGCATGCGAGCGCGATCTTCAAAGTGCGCGGGATGCCCTGCACGCTGCTGAAGCTGACATCGCGCGCATTCGCAACGATAAAGCGCGGGAACAAACCCTGTTTGAAGATGCGACCCAAAATCTCCAACAGGTAACTGAAGCCCTAGCAAACCTGCCTGACCGCGGGGCTCTGGATAGCGAGATCGCTCAAGCCAAAGCCATTGCGGCGCAGGCAAACGAGCAACGCGAGGCTGCCGAAGCAGCTTTGACGGCAGCCATCTCGCAGCGCGCGGCCGCTGTCGCGGAACGCAATGCGCAGACACGGGCCTTTGAAGATGCCAAGGGCCAACTCCGGCGTCGGCAAGAAGCTGTTGCGCGCATGGAAGCGGAAGTTGCAAGGCTGCGCCAAAGCCTGCCGAATGACGATGTCCTGACCATTGCGCGCAAAGAAGCCGAAGCCATCACTGACGCGGCAAATGCAGCGGCAGAGCGCGCGGATCAGAGCGAGAAAGAAGCTGAAGAAGCTGCGGGCCACGAGACAGAGGCGCGAGAGGCTGCCCGTCAAGCGCAGAACCAGCTCGACCGACTGACGTCGGAACTTAAAGCGCTGGAAGCCATGACCAAAAAACCGGTCGCAGGCTCTTGGGCCAAGGTACTCGATACTATTCGGCCTCAAGCCGGTTATGAGCGCGCATTAGCGGCTGCCTTTGGCGATGAATTACAAGCAGCTCTGGACGCGAACGCGCCAGCCGCGTGGACGGGCCAAGAGGTACGCGACTTTCTGTGGCCTGATGGGGTCCAAGCTTTGACCGCCTTTATCACGCAAGTACCGCCCCAATTAGAAGCGCGGCTGGCGGGGATTGGCTTGGTTGATAGTGCCTTGTTTGATAGCCTATTGGATCTGCCGACCGGCGGCCGACTTGTCACAGTCGAAGGAGATATGCGGCGTTGGGATGGGTTTGTCCGGCGCAAAGATGCGATCTCATCTGCGGCAGTTGAGCTGGAGCAACGTACGCGCCTTGAAGCTCTAAAGTCCCAAGTCCCCGCGGCACAAGAAACCGCACAAGGCCTTGCTAAAGCTGCAGCCGAAGCGCGTGCGAAAGCGGATCAAAAGCGGGCTCAAGCTCGCCATGCTCGCGCAGAGGCGCCACGGGCTTTTGGAGCCGTTGCCGGGGCACGAGACCGCATTGCCCGCCTAGAGGCAGACTTTGCGCGAGCCAGAGCCAGCTTTGAACAAGCCGAAGTCAGCGCTGCTGCTGCCACTGAAGAGCAAAACCAAGCGAGCTTATTGGTCGATGTGGCTGCAGAACTTCTGGCCGCCCTGCCGCCAGAAGAAGACAGTAGCCAGTTGAATGAGGTGCAAGCTGAGGCGCAGGATGCGCGCGCGCGGGCCAATCAAGCCCAAGCAGGCTTGAACGAAATCCTGACCCGCGCCCAAGCGCGCGATAGCCAAGAAGCCAGTTTACAGCGTGATTTGGCCTCTTGGCAGACACGTTTAAGGGCTGCCGAAGCGCGGCTTTCTGAGTTGGACCAAGAAAGCGGCAAAGCGATGACGCGCAAGCAAGCCGCGACGGATGCGCCTGTTGAGATTGAAAAGCGCCAGCGCGAATTGTTGTCGCAGGTTCCTGCTGCGCAAGCCCGCAAAGCCAAAGCAGATGATGCATTGAGCCAAACCGAAGCGGCAATCAAAAACCTGCGCGACCAAGACCGGATAGCTAGCCAAGCTCTGTCCGCAGCACGAGAAGCCCGAGCAGCCGCCACGATCCGGACCGAATCTGCCACCGAACGGCTCCAAGAATTGAGCGATGAGATCCGCCGCGCCCTTCAACTGGATCCTGCGGACTGCGAACGCCGTGCCCGCTCAGCCATGGGCGAAGCGTTTGACCAAACCACGATCCATGCGACCGAGCAACGGCTCGCAAAACTGCTGTATGACCGAGAAGCCATAGGTGGCGTCAACCTTAGGGCAGACGAAGAAGTAGCCGAACAAGAAGCCCGGTTAGACGCCTTGGTTGCTGATAAGGACGATCTGACTTCTGCCATCACCAAGCTACGCGGTGGTGTCGACCAGATCAATGAAGAGGGCAAGGAACGCCTCGTGGCGGCTTTTGATACTGTGCATGGCCACTTCCGAGTCCTGTTCGAGGCCTTATTTGACGGCGGCACAGCTGAACTGCGCTTAACCGAAAGCGATGATCCGTTGGGCGGCGGGTTGGAAGTCTATGCTTGCCCACCAGGAAAGAAGCTGCAGAGTCTCACCTTGATGAGTGGCGGCGAGCAGGCCCTAACGGCCTCAGCCCTGATTTTTGCAGTCTTCTTGTCCAATCCTGCACCGATCTGCGTGCTTGACGAAGTCGATGCGCCCTTGGATGATTCCAATGTTGATCGCTATTGCCGCTTGCTGAACGAGATGCGTCAACGGACCGAAACCCGCTTCATCGTAATCACCCACCACCCTATTACCATGGCACGCATGGACCGCCTATTTGGTGTTACGATGGCTGAGCGCGGCGTGTCGCAATTGGTAAGTGTCGATTTGAGTCGCGCAGAAGCCCTGATCTCAGCAGAGTGACCGTGATGCACGGACTGCAACCACAAACGATTGCACAATTTTCATGCATGCCGATCACAAATTTGTGACCGTTCTGCAACAAGTGGGAATCAAAGTCGCTCGAACCGTGAATTTAGTACCAAATTTTAGAAATTTGGGTGTTGCGCGCCCTGTCATAACATTTTCGTGAGATAACGACGGACGGTCAGGAATTTTTCAAAACTGACTTCGATATGCATAATTAAGGATAAAACATCCATGAAGAAAACGACAAAACTGAGCGGTACAAGCTTGCTGGCCCTTTCGGTAGCATCCGCGCTTATCATAGCGGCTCCCCAATTCGCTGTCGCTCAAGCGGCACCCGCAGCGGCTGATGAACCGGCAGCAGAGGAAGTTATCATTGTTACGGGTACGCGCCGCGTGTCGCGCTCTGCTGCTGACACCCCCGCTCCTGTCGACATCATCGGCGGCGCTGAAATCGCCAAGCAAGGTGAATCTGATACCTCCAACCTGATCCGCAACTTAGTTCCATCTTTCAATGTGAACACCCAAGCGATCAACGACGCATCGTCGATCGTGCGTCCAGTGAACTTACGCGGCTTGGCACCTGACCAGACCTTGGTTATAGTGAATGGTAAGCGCCGTCACCGCGCTGCCGTCATCAACTTCTTGGGCGGTGGTGTTTCTGACGGGGCACAAGGTCCAGATATTTCCTCGATCCCCAGCATTGCTCTGAAGCAAGTTGAAGTCCTGCGCGATGGTGCAGCAGCTCAATATGGCTCTGACGCAATCGCCGGCGTGATGAACTTTATCTTGCGCACCGATTCGGACGGCGCAGAAGTTGAAGCCAAGTACGGCCAATTCTACGAAGGTGATGGCACCAGCTATCAAGTTGCTGGCAATTTCGGCCTTGGCCTTGGCGAGAATGGCTTTGCCAATATCAGCCTTGAGTATCGTCAGGCCGGTGCCACCAGCCGCTCGGTTCAGCGCAGCGACGCGGCTGCTTTGGCAGCCGCTGGTAACACGGCCATCCCTAACCCAGCACAAATCTGGGGTCAGCCAGAGTTGAAGAGCGACTATAAAGCGTTCGTCAACGCCGGTTTCGACCTTGGCAATGGCCGCAGCATCTATGCCTTCGGCAACTATGGCACACGCGAAACCGATGGTGGTTTCTACTATCGCAACCCAAACACCCGCGGTGGCGTGTTCTCCAATGACGGCGGCACGACCCGTCTGATTGCTGATACCACCCCAGGCTCGGGCACCACCTGCCCGGTTATCCGCATCGGTGCAGCAAACGAAGCAGCCCTGATTGCCCAAATCAAATCGGATCCAACCTGCTTTGCCTTCATCGAGAAATTCCCCGGCGGCTTCACCCCACGCTTTGGCGGTGAGTTGGTGGATTACGCCGGTGCCATTGGTACCAAGGGCAATGTTGGCAAGTTGAACTATGACGTCAGCTTCAGCGCCGGTCGTAACGATGTGACCTTCCACATCAACAATACGATCAACGCATCCTTGGGCCCCGACTCACCAACTGAGTTCACCCCTGGTCAGCAAATCCAAACCGAAAAGAATTTCAACATCGACTTGAGCTATGCAGTTCCAGTCAAAGGCTTTGCTTCAGACCTGAACATCGCTGGTGGCTTTGAATGGCGCAATGAAGAGTTTGAGTTGATCTCAGGTGATGCGGCTTCTTACACTGTTGGTCCGTATGTGAACCAAGGCTTCTCGATCGGTTCGAACGGCTTCAATGGCTTCCGTCCATCGGACGCTGGTGTGTGGGACCGCACCAACACGGCCTTTTATATCGACTTGGAAGCAGACGTGACCGAGAAATTGGTTCTGGGTGCGGCTGTCCGTACTGAGGACTTCGACACCTTCGGCCAAACCACCAATTACAAGCTCTCGGGCTTGTTACGGGCTACCGATGTGTTGACCTTGCGATCGACCTATTCGACCGGCTTCCGCGCACCAACCCCAGGCCAAGCCAATGTGGTGAACACCACAACCAGCCTGATCGGTGGCGTATTGGCAAACACCGGTACGGTGTCGCCAACCAGCGTCTTGGGTCAATTGCTGGGCGGCAAGGAATTGAAGCCTGAAGAATCCAAGAACTTCTCCTTGGGTGGTGCTTTGGACCTCGGTGGCCTGAAACTCACCGTCGACTATTTCAACATCAAGATGGAAGATCGCATCCGCTTGCGTTCTGGTGTGCCTTTGACGCCAGCACAAATCGCGGCCCTGACGCCGGCCCAATTGGCCGCGGTCAACGCGATTGGTGGTTTGACCTCGGACTTCACCAACTTCAAATACTTCGTCAATGGCGTGGATAGCACGACCCAAGGCGTTGACTTTGTTGCGTCCTATCCGCTCGACCTGTTCGGCGGCAAGACCAGCTTGAACTTGGTTGCGAACTGGACCGAAACCGACATTACCCGCGGTGAGCGTCTGGCCGGTATCGAAGCCGATGGTTCGGCAGGTCTGTTGCAGCTGGAGCAAGGCTTGCCCAAGTATCGTGGCAACGTCTCGATCAACCACTATCAAGGTAAGTGGAGCGTTTCGGCTCGTCTGAACTATTATGGCGAATATTATGACCCACATGCCGATGACCCAACGCTGCCGATCTATGCAGACGCACAAGTCACTTTCGACACCGAAGTCGGGTATGACCTGACTGACAAGTTGAAAGTCTCGGTAGGTGCCGACAATCTGTTCGACAGCTATCCAACCAGCAACCCTTACGCGACCATCCTTGGCGCGAAATACTCCGTCTCGGCACCAGCGGGCTTTAACGGCGGCTTCTACTATTTGAAGCTGAGCTACAAGCACTAGTCACGAGATTAAGTTCTGAAAGATTGGGGCTCGGCAGTGTTTTGCCGGGCCCTTTTTTAATTTCAGCAGAACCTGTGCGTCACCCTCATCCGTAAGGGCACCCAAAACCCGCCACAAAAACCCATTTTTCTGCGCCGAAATCAGCCGAAAATTGACGCACTGCACCATCGCACTGTAAAAATCCCGAAAAAGTGATCAGAATCAGAACCGTAGATGCACATCTGCTCGGGTTGACTTGGGATAAGGGCGCCTCTAGTTTCCGCCCGCGTCGACAAGGGGGCAAGTCCGCACTTTTGTTGTTCGCACGGCTGATTCATGGCTGACCCTCGACACCCACATGGCTCTGATGCCCTTGATGAGTTGGCCAAACGCGTGGCTGCGCTACATCAAGAGCGAGAGAATGCAGGGCCTAAGGTCGGTATTGATCGGTCGGGCATGTCCCTAGGGCTGCGTCTGGCTTCGGAGTTTGCTTCGGCAATTCTAGTCGGTGGTCTTTTAGGATATGGTGTTGATGTCATTTTGACGATGCAGCCATGGGGCCTTTTGGTTGGTTTGGCGCTCGGCTTCGTGACCGGCACGGTGAATTTAATTCGGGCGTCGCGTCAGATGACGCAGGCCCACCCTGTCGATCCCCAAGCATCCGGCTTGAAGGACGACTTAGACGAAGACGCGTGAAGCAGGAGACAAGCGGCGTGGCCAGCGATCCGATGCACCAGTTCCAGATAGCCCCCATGATCCCCATGGAGTTGGCCGGCTATGATGTGTCGTTCACGAACGCGAGCCTGTTCCTTGTCTTGGGTGCCGCACTGCCTGCAGCTTTCATGCTGGCAAGCTCTGCCAAGGCCGCTTTGGTTCCTGGCCGGATGCAGACCTTGGGCGAAACCGCCTATAGTTTCGTCTACAACATGCTCTACAGCTCAGCTGGTTCGGACGGCGTCAAGAAGTTCTTTCCACTGGTTTTGAGCTTGTTCCTGTTCATCTTCACGGTGAATATGGTTGGCTTGTTTGCCTACAATTTCACGCCAACCAGCCAAATCATCGTGACTGCTATGATGGCTCTTCTGGTGTTCTTCACCGTGATCATCGTTGGCTTTGCCAAAAATGGCTTGGGCTTCCTCAAGCTGTTTGTGCCATCGGGCATACCTTGGCCGCTTTATATTATTGTGACCCCGATCGAGATTATTTCCTTCTTCTCGCGTCCCCTGTCACATGCCGTTCGTCTCTGGGCAAACATTCTCGCCGGTCACATTCTGGTTAAAGTGTTTGCTGGTTTCGTGCCCATGATGGCCGAGACCGGAGCCGTGGGTGCCGTCGGGGCTATCTTGCCCTTCGTTATGACGGTTGCCCTCTATGCACTGGAAACCCTCGTTGCATTCCTGCAGGCCTATGTGTTCACCATGTTGACCTGTATCTACCTCAATGACGCGCTGCACGCAGCCGATCACTAAGTAACCCCTTTCTTATCGTCCCTTAATCCCTCAGGAGAATTCATCATGGACGCAGAAGCCGCAAAGTACATTGGTGCAGGCCTTGCTTGCTTGGGCATGTTGGGCGCCGCTATCGGCGTGGGCAACATCTTCGGCAGCTTCTTGGAAGGCGCAATGCGCAATCCTTCGGCCGCTCAAGGCCAGTTCGGTAACCTGATCTTCGGGTTCGCCGTGACCGAAGCGCTCGGCATCTTCTCGCTGCTGATCGCGATTTTGTTGTTGTTCGTGGTCTGATCCAGATTTCTAATCTGGTCTTTCATCAAAGACCCGGAGTGGTTTGAATATGGCTGGCGAATCTCACGCAGTCGATGCTGCGGGTAAAGCGGGCGAGCATGCAAGCGGTGGCTTCCCACCGTTTGACCCCAGTCTGTTTTCTTCGCAGATCTTTTGGTTCTGGCTTGCCTTTGGCGCGCTCTATATCGTGTTGGCAGCGGTGGTTATCCCACGCTTTGCTAAGACTTTGGCTGATCGTAAAAACGCCATTGAAGGTGATCTGAAAGCTGCTGCGGAACAAACCGCTGCAGCACAATCAGCGCGCCAAGAAGCTGAGAAGGCCCAAGCCGAAGCCCGTGCGCAAGCTCGGAAGACGGTTGAAGAAGCCCGCCATGCCCATGAAGCAGCCGCAGCGAAAGCTGAGGCTGCTGCCACCAAAAAGGCCAATACCAAGATTGCTAAGGCCGAAGAGAAGATCTCGGCTTCCCGCGATGCGGCTTTGGTCAGCGTAAACGAAACAGTCGGCGAATTGGCCGGTGCGATCGTGGAACGGGTTTCCGGGATCAAGCCAACGGCCAAAGCACTCGACACAGCAGTTAAATCCGTCGCAGGGGCAGCATAATGGCACTTGGATTTGACGCGACCCTCGTCGCCGCACTGGGCTTTACCACCTTTATCGGTGGCATGATTTATCTCAAAGTTCCTGGCATGTTGACCAAGGCATTGGATGATCAATCGGCCAAGATTTCAAAAGAGTTGGACGAAGCTAAGCGCTTGCGCCAAGAGGCTGAAGCTTTGTGGGCATCTTATGAAGCCCAACACGCCAAGGCTGTTGCCGATGCGGCCGCCATCATCGCGAAAGCAGAAGAAGATGCGGTACGCGTAAAGGCTGAGGCCGAGGCCCAATTAGAGCGTTCAATTGCTGCCCGGAGCAAGCAAGCGGAAGAGCGTATCCGTCGGGCTGAACAAGCAGCAATTTCTGACGTCCGCGCAGCTGCCTCCACTGCTGCGATGGCCGTGGCGGAACATGTCTTGATCGCCAGCGTTAAGGGCAAGGCCGGCGAAAAGCTGGTGGCCAATGGCATTGCCGCTGTAGAGAGCAAGTTCGGCTGAACAAGTTTCAAGGGGCGGACTTGGTGACACCTCCAGCGCCCTTACTCGCCTCCTTAACTACCATTCAAACCTTGCGTGGAGTCGCGGCCTTAATGGTCGCGATTGCGCATTTGCATTCGGTGGAAAGCCGCTTCGGCGGCACGCCCTTATTGGGTAATTGGGCGCTGGCAGGCTTTGGCGGGGTTGATCTGTTCTTTGTCATTTCCGGCTTTGTCATGGTTTGGGTCACCCGCGCAGACCAAGGCAAGGCCGCATCGCTTCCAAGCTTTTGGTTTGCCCGTCTCGCTCGCATCTACCCGCTTTGGTGGCTGGTTCTATCGGCTCTGGTGGCCGTTTGGATGGTCAAGCCCGACTGGGTCTATGCCAGCCATGAATCGAGCCCGGAACTCTGGAAATCGTATTTGCTGGTTCCTGACAAGGAGCTTCCCCTCCATGCAGTGGGCTGGACATTAATCCACGAGCTTTGGTTCTATCTCGTATTCGGATTTATGCTGCTGCTGCCTGCGCGTTGGTTCCCCGCAGCATTGGCGATTTGGGCCATCGTGACTGTGGCTGCTGCCAGCGTCCTGCCGACCCCTGAGAACCCGTTTGTGGCGCTGATCCGCCACCCCTTGACCCTTGAGTTCATCCTCGGTGCTGTGGTCGGCCTAGTGGCCCAGCGGCGGATTTTCCCATCACCACGTTTGTTGGTGCAGGTTGGCGCTTTTTGGATGTTAATCAGTGCGCTAGCCCTGCGTGAGAATGCCCCTGCCATGTTCGGGCAAGAATGGCCGCGGTTATTCTACTTTGGTATTCCAGCGACGCTATTGGTGTGGGGCTGTGTGGGCCTTGAACAAGCCGGCTATGAAAGCGCTAGATGGTCTAAGTCTTTGGGTGATTGGTCCTACGCGCTCTATTTGATCCATGTGCCAGTGTTTGCTGCTTTAGGCCGCCTAGCAGCGCCTTTCTCTAGCCCGGGCCCACTGGATAATCTGATCTTGCTGGTCGCAGCACTCGCAGCCGCGATTATTGCCGCGTGGATCCTGCACATTGGCTTTGAAAGACCGATCCAACGATTAGTTGCCCGAGCACGTGGCAAGCGAACGGCAGGCGGCTGACGGCCCTTTTTCAAAGGCCGCCAGCAAAAGCGATCAGCTTATTCCGCCGCGATCTTGTTAGCTTCTACGGGTGGGCTCCACTTAAGCACAGGCTTTCTGGCCGCACGCGTCTCATCCAGACGTTTCACAGGTGCATGGAATGGGGCACCGGTAAAGCGGGCCGTATCGCCAGACTTTGCTGCTTTGGCTAGCCCCGTCATGGATGCAACAAATGCATCCAAGCTTGCCTTGCTTTCACTTTCCGTCGGCTCAATCAGCATGGCCCCATGCACCACCAGCGGGAAGTACATGGTCATAGGGTGATAACCTTCGTCGATCATGGCTTTGGCAAAATCAAGCGTGGTTACGCCAGTGCCCTCGAGCCAGGAATCGTCAAACAAGGCCTCGTGCATACACACGCCATCAAAGGCCGGGCTCATATGCTCTTTCAAGCAAGCCTGAACGTAATTGGCGTTTAGCACGGCATCTTCTGAGGCTTGCTTGATGCCATCCGCACCATGGCTCAACATATAGGTCAAAGCACGGGTATACATGCCCATCTGACCGTGGAAAGCCACCATCCGGCCAAATGGCTCGCCCTCGCTATCACCTTCATGCTCAACCAGATCCAAGGTGCCATCAGCGCGGGTGACCACATAAGGCACAGGCGCAAAAGGTGCCAATGCGTCGGACAACACCGTTGGGCCAGAACCCGGCCCCCCGCCACCATGCGGGGTGGAGAAGGTCTTGTGCAAATTGATGTGCATCGCATCGACGCCCAAATCGCCCGGACGTACCCGGCCTGCAATGGCGTTAAAGTTCGCGCCATCGCAATAGAAATAGCCACCAGCTGCGTGGATCAAATCGGCAATCTCACGGATATCGCGCTCAAACAAACCACACGTATTTGGGTTGGTCAGCATGATGCCGGCAACGTCATCACCGAGTTTGGTTTTGAGGTCGCTGAGGTCGACGCGGCCATCGGGAGCCGCCTTGATTTCATCCACGATGAAGCCGCACTGCACGGCGGTCGCAGGATTGGTGCCATGCGCGCTTTCTGGCACCAGCACCCGACGGCGGTGGGCTTGGCCTTGCGCATCGAGGGCGGCGCGGATCGCCAACATGCCGCACAACTCACCATGCGCCCCTGCCTTTGGCGACAAGGCAACGGCCTTCATGCCCGTCAAGGTGATCAACCAATGCGACAACTGGTCCATCACGCTCAACGCACCTTGTACGGTCGAGACGGGCTGTAGTGGGTGCACATCGGCAAAGCCCGGCAAGCGCGCCATTTTCTCGTTCAAGCGCGCATTATGCTTCATGGTGCAGGAGCCCAGAGGGAACATGCCCAGATCAATGGCATAATTGCGCTGGCTCAAACGCACATAATGGCGCACAGCCTCTGGCTCAGATAGGCCCGGATTGCCGGTGGTGGTGGTGCGCGCCAAACCGCCCAGACGCGACTTCACGCCCTTAACAGGCGGCAAGTCAACGCCCGTACGATCGATTGAGCCTGTCTCGAAGATCAGAGAGGTTGGCTGTAACAACCCACGTGCGCCGGAAAAGGTGGTTGGGGCTGCCGCATCATTGGCGACGGCTGCGGTGGGGCGGCCAACATTATTCATAGCCATGATCAAATCACCTTTTTCAGGGTATCGGCGAGGGATGCGATATCCTCAGCCGTGGTCGTTTCCGTCGCTGCAATCAGCAGCACATTCTCAAAGCCGGGCTCTTGGCGCAGACGCGAATAGGGTACGCCACCCAACACATCTTGCGCGGCCATCGCCTCAACCGCTTTGGCGGCATCACCTGGCAAGCGCACCGCGAATTCATTGAAGAAGCTCTCGCTCAACAATTCAACGCCATCAATCGCGGAAACCGCGTCAGCCGTTTCGCAGGCCGCCTCGTGGTTCAATTGCGCCAAATGCTTGAGACCCTTGTCGCCCAACAGGGTCATATGGATTGTGAAGGCCAAGGCACAAAGCCCTGAATTAGTGCAGATATTGCTAGTCGCTTTGTCGCGGCGAATGTGCTGCTCGCGTGTCGAAAGTGTCAACACGAAGCCACGTGTGCCATCGGCATCGACCGTCTCACCAGCCAAGCGCCCGGGCATTTGGCGGACATATTTGTCCTTGGTAGCAAACAGGCCGACGTAAGGACCGCCGAAATTCAAGCTATTGCCAATCGACTGGCCTTCACCAGCCACAATATCAGCCCCCATTTCCCCCGGAGGCGTTACGAGACCAAAAGCAACCGCTTCGGTAAAGACCGCGATCAGCAACGCGCCCTTGGCTTGCACCGCTTTGGCGAGCTCGGTGAAATCGGTCAGCGTGCCAAACACATTCGGGCACTGAACCACGACACAGGCGGTATTTTGATCTACCGCTGCCAAAACGGCTGCCTCGTCATTGATCGCGATCGGCAGTCCGGCAATCTCGAGGCCAGAATGCTTGGCCAAGGTGCGGGCGGCGCGGCGATAATGGGGATGCAAACCGCCCGAGAAGACCACTTTGGTGCGCTTGGTGACGCGGGCCGCCATCACGACCGCTTCCGCACAAGCGGTGGAACCATCATACATCGACGCATTGGCCACATCACAAGCCAGCAAGCCTGCCACTTGGCTTTGGAATTCGAACAAAGTCTGCACCGTGCCTTGCGCCATTTCTGGCTGATAGGGGGTATAGGTAGTCAGAAATTCCGAGCGCTGGATCAAATGATCAACACTGGCTGGCACCGCATGGCGATAAGCCCCTGCCCCACAGAAAAACGGCACACTGCCCGCTGCCATACTGGCGTTTGACAGGCGCTGCATGTGGCGCTCAACCGCCAACTCGCCTTGCGCAAATGGCAAGTTGTGGATTGGACCATCCAAGCGCGCAACTTCAGGAACATCGAGGAACAGATCTTCGATCGAAGCAACGCCAACTTTGGCGAGCATTTGCTCACGATCTGAAGGGGTAAGAGGCAAATATCGCATCAGGTTTTCTGACTTTCTTTTTGCATTTCAAGGGAAAGTAGCTGGTGGGAGGTATGCGCGGAGGCAGCAAATGCCTCCTGCACGGATTGGAAATCTGCCTGTGGCTTACCTTGGTTGATCTTGCGTTTGGCAATCAACGCGGTCACTCGGATCTTTAGGCCGACAATCCCGCGCTCTAGGCTGGAGATATAATCGGCGGGCGCATCGTCAACGGTCCAAGGTTTAGTTCCAGTCGCTTCCATCTCATTTGTTGCAGGCTCTAGATAGGCCCGCATTGCGCGCGGATCGGTTTCGACATGTAAAATGCCGCGCGCCTCTGCTGCCAAATAGGCCCATGTAGGCACCACTTTGCCGTGAATCTGCTTCGAGGGATAAAGCGAAGGGCTTACGTAAGCATCGGCACCCCGGAAGACAGCTACACAAGGTCCACCAACAGCGGGAACAGCTTCATGGAAGGGATTGGCGCGCGCGACATGGCCAATAAGTTCGAAGGTATCGGCCGCTTCATCATGACGAACAACCAAGGGCACATGCGCGATCATCGGCCCTTCTGGGCCGTTGACGCAAAGGACCGCAAAAGGATGGGCTTTCACAAAAGCCCACGCTTCCTCTGGGTTGTCCACCTGATTGTGAACCGGCACATACATAAGACTTAAAGACCTGCCAGATAGGCGTCGTAAGCCGCGCGATCCATTAGGGCATCAAGCTCTGCGGGGTCGGTCAACTTCAGCTTCGTGAACCAGCCCGTGGTCTCTGCCGCCTCATTGACGCCTTCTGGTGCCTCAGCCAGAGCTTCATTGACGTCAACGACTTCGCCCGAGACGGGCGCGTATACGTCCGAAGCTGCCTTCACGCTTTCTACCACAGCCACTTCATCGCCTTGGGAAACGATCCGACCAATGTTAGGCAATTCCACAAACACGACATCGCCCAATTGTTCGGCGGCATAGGCGGTGATGCCACAGGTGGCGATATTGCCAGAGACAGATACCCATTCGTGGTCTTTAGTATATTTGGTGCTCATGTTTCAGCCTTTCCGGTGGTAATTGTGAGGAACAAAGGGCAAGGGTGCGACGACCCAGCGGCGAGGTTGATCGCGAACGATCAAATCTAATTCGGTGCCGACGGCAGCAAAGGCCAACTCAACATAGCCCATAGCAATTGGCCCACCGACGCTGGGGCCGTAGCCGCCCGAAGTCACGATGCCGACCTTCTCGCCAGCGAGATTACGGATTTCAGCACCTTCCCGCGCCGGTGCTTTATCCTTGGGCAAGAGGCCAACGCGCTTGCGGGCGGGCTTCTCTGCAAGCTCTTTCAGAATGCGGGCAGCGCCCGGGAAGTCCGCGCGCTCTCGCCGGACTTTTTGAATGGTCCAAGCAAGGCCTGCTTCGATCGGGCTCGTGGTTTCATCAAGATCGTGGCCATAGAGACAAAGGCCAGCTTCCAAGCGCAAGCTATCTCGCGCACCAAGACCAATCGCCTTCACATGCGCGGTGGCCAACAAGGTGCGGACAAAGGCTTCAGCCTTGTCGGCTGCGATCAAGACCTCAAAGCCGTCTTCGCCCGTATAGCCGGAGCGCGATACGACAACTTCGCCATAAGGGCCCGTCACGGTCGCAAATTCCATAAAGGCCAAACGCTTTGGCCCGTCGCCAACATTGCCAATGGCATCCACTGCTTTGGGCCCTTGGACAGCGATTAAGGCACGATCATCGGCCCGGGTCAGCGTCGCCTTGCCAGCGCAAGCCGCCGCGATAATGGCAAAGTCCTGTTCTTTGCAGCCGGCGTTGACGACGAAATAGAGCGTGCCTTGATCGGCATCGGCCTTGGGGCGACCGACAAACAAATCATCGAGCACACCACCTGTGGCATTGGGCAAAGTGGTATAGCGCAGTTGACCGGGGGCGAGGCCCGCGACATCGCACGGCAGAATGGTTTCCACCAAGGCCGCAATTGCCGCATGGGCGGCATCGCCAGTCAAGCTGGCATCATTGAGCTTTAAAAACGCGGGGCCCATGTGGGACACATCAAACAGGCCGCACTTTTCGCGCGTCCACACATGCTCTTTCATCACCCCTTCTGGAAACTGCACGGGCATCAAATAGCCGGCAAAAGGGACCATACGGCCACCCATGCCCTGCCAAAGCCCAGTTAGGGGTGTGGTTTTCAATGAAGTGTCTTCAGACATTAAAAGGCTCCGACAGGTCCGCGACACGCCACAGGGTTCCCCCGTTTTGGCGCGCGCCCCAGCTGTCTAAAACCTGAGAGTTTTCGCGGGGAACCTTGATTGTTCAAGGGACCGCTTGCTCCTTCGGCGGTTGAGCTATTTGCCCAACACTCTCCAGCGTATTGACGTGGCTGCGGTCCTTTTGCCTGAGAGTTTCCGGGGCGGTTGCTCCTTCGGCGCGGTCCTTTGGGGGATCGTCTCTCCCGCAGTCACACATGAGCTTGGGCCGGTATCATCCGAGTGCGGCACAAGAGTTGCCCTCCTGCCCGCGCACGCACGGCACGTCAACTGGTTTGATCGCGTCACCGTCATTCATCGACAGGCTTTTGCAGCATCTGCGGTCAGACTGAACGATTCTTAGGCATCAAAGCGCCTAACTACTTTCCTCCGCAATCTAACGCGGTGGATGCTGTATTGGCCGGTTTAGCCGCCTGCTTTGGCGTGAGAGCCAGCACCGTCAGCACCAGCCACAATGCAATGACGATGTGGAACAGATGCCAGCTTAAGTCTGGGCCTAGAAACTTTGATTGGCGCAAAAACAAGACGTTTGGCAGCATCAATCCAAAGCCCAAGGCTGCACCTATATTCGGCTTCCCGCCTAGGCGGTCCAACCCAAAAAGGGCGATCCCACCTATTAAGGCAAGGATGTAAATGGGTGCGCCAACGGCGGGTAGAATAATCGCCAGCCCTAAAGCGCTTATACAAATAACTGCGCCATAAACTGAGCGAACAGGGCCGACGGTGGTCTCAAAAATCTGCCATAGGAGCAGCAGCAAGCCCAGCAGCCCGCCAAACTGTGAGGCAAACCGGTGCGCCCCGGCGAGAGGCTCAATCAGCCCACTGGTGACCCGCACGGTGCCAATGGCCGCGGCGAGCCCAAACAAGGCCACACCCAGAGCCCCAATTGGTTTACCGGCCCTGATCAGGTGCCAAGCCCCCCAAGCAGCAGCGACAAAGACCAAGCCGTCGGTAAGTGCGTAATGAAGCGGCATCATTGGGCGTTGGTCTCGGCGGAAACAGGATCGACAGACTTTGCACCAATACCGGCTGCTCTTTTGATGTCCGCGGTAGACAGACGCGATCCGTCATGGCTCCAGCCCGGCGGGGCAAAGATGTAGCAGAAGCGCTGAAACAGGGTCAGCCCCTTTTGGGTCGTATCCTTAGCAATGCCGATATATTCATGCGTCAGGATCGTGAACAAGTTGAAGGTGTTCAAGTTTTTGACAAGGCCATAAACAGGTCGGTCCGCCTCGTCTTCTGCAACAAAGGTTCCAAATAG
Source organism: Aquidulcibacter sp. (assembly GCA_027532555.1). Taxonomy (GTDB): domain Bacteria; phylum Pseudomonadota; class Alphaproteobacteria; order Caulobacterales; family Aquidulcibacteraceae; genus Aquidulcibacter; species Aquidulcibacter rimovensis. The sequence goes on along the minus strand of JAPZTJ010000021.1, from coordinate 29,210 downwards.
CCGATCCCAAATGATCAGGGTCCCGGCATAATTAGCGTCTAAATATTGCGGATTGGTCGCATGATGCACCCGGTGGTGCGACGGCGTGTTGAAGACGGCTTCAAACCAGCGAGGTAGCTTATGGACAGTCTCGGTATGCAACATGAATTGGTAGGTAGCATTTAAGACGCCGCAGAAGGTCACCATCACCGGGTCAAAGCCAATCAAAACCAACGGTACTTTGAACAGCATGGTGCCCGTGAAATGCTTGGTCCAGCCCTGCCTGAGGGCGACAGCAAGATTATACTCCTGACTGGAATGATGGACGACATGCATGGCCCAAACCCAGCGGCAGCGATGCGCAACCCGGTGATGGCAATAAAAGCGCAAATCATCCAGGATGAAGCACACCAGAAACGTCAACGGGTTTATCGGTATCGAGTAAAATTGAAACGGCTGAGCCAAAGATAGGATGCCCAACGTAATAAAAGCCGACATCGCGTTGACCGGGTCACTCAGGACACCTGTCAAAACGCCCAAAGAGGCGTCTTTGGCAGGCATGTTGCCCTTTGCGCGAAACAGCTTGATGGCAATCAATTCGATGCCAAGAAGCGTGAAAAAGAAGATCGCCGAATAAAGGCCGATATTTCCGTGAATGAACTCGGTCGTCGTCATTCGCTTCCCCCTAGTGCCGCTTCTAGCTCGCTTTTCGCGTTTGCCCGGGAGGTTAGGTGAACTCTTTAACGCCTACAATTGAATAATAATCCTATATTATGTATATCTTAGAACATGTCTATTGATCTTGTCCTGATCCAGAGGTTCGAAGCGGTCTATCGTTTGGGCAGTTTTTCCCGCGCGGCGGAGGAGTTGCTGATCACACACTCCGCGCTGACCAAAAGTATCCAAACCCTAGAAGCAAAATGGGATGTTCGCCTGTTTGATCGTACGACCCGATCAATCATTCCGACCGAGGCTGGCCGAAGATTGGCTCTCACAGCCTCTGATCTTTTGGCGCACTCCGAAAAGGTCCGAGCCGATGCGATCGCAGGGGAGTTACAACTCAACCTCATATGCGGTCCGGCCGTCATCGATACGCTGATGCATGGAGCCTTGTTGGAGTTTCGCAAAACCCATCCCCAAGTGGCCGTGCAAATCGAAACCATGCCACCTGACCTTGCCAGTGAGAGACTGCTCCGCAGGCAGGCGCATCTTTTATTGTTTCATTCGACAACCATTGAAAGCCTGAAGAACCGAAGCGAACTTAAACTCCAAAGACTGGCTTCAGAGCCCTATCAAGTCGTGTTTCGGCCCGGCCATCCTATTGAAGAAACGGATGGCTCCCTCCAGGCCATCTTGGCCTTTGATTGGGCCATCGCCGGGTTTGATAATAGGTTTCAAAACGCCCTGCCGTTTGAACAACGCGAACTATTGCGGCAACAAGGGTTTCCAAAATACAGGATCTTGAATCAAAGCGCCTGCCTCGAATTGGCCATGCGGTCTGATATTGTCACCATGTTACCAGCTTCAGTTGCAGCACCCTTGGTCGCGAAAGGAGCGTGTCGTACCCTCCCCTTTCCTGGTGATGCATTCTTTGCAATCAGTGCGGTGACCCACGCCGCCCAAGCGCCGTCACCAACGGTTCAAGCCTTCCTCAGCGCGATTAAAACTTCTTTCGCCAGCTGAAGCGGACATCACACCACTGCTACCAAAGCCAAAGTAATGGCTTGTGCAAGGCAGGCTCATTCGCCCCCAAACGCACAAAGGCCGCACCGGTTTCCCCGTGCGGCCTGCTCTCAACAAGTTGAGTGCGACGGACCCAAGTGCTAGGTATAGCTTTCGCTTCGCCTTCAGAAGTATTCGTTAGAATTAGACTATGTTGACCCCACCTATTGAAAGGCGTTTTCTTCTTTTGTCGCCTTGCTAACTTTCTACTCCCGCTCTTGCTTCCGTGAAACCAAGACTACGCCTGATTTTTATTTTGACAAGAAGTTTTTTGGATGGCGCGAAATTGAGATTCACGCATAGAATCAGCGGTATCCGGACTATCCACAAATTTATCCACCATTTTATCCACAGGAAAACGAGCGGGCCCTTTCAATCTGGTTTGGCAATACACATATTCCTCGCGGGCAATGATTTAGGGTAGGCTTGGTACCATGTGTCGTACCGCTGTTTGGCCGGCACTTCATTAGCCCTTATTAGGAGGGTAATTCATGGAATTTTTTTGGTTCTCCGCCGTTTTGGTTGTTATGGCGGTCATTTTTGTTACCACATTTGTCAAAATCGTTCCTCAAGGTCGCCAGTACACGTTGGAGCGATTTGGTCGCTATTTGCGTACCCTACATCCAGGCATTCACTTCATTACCCCGGTTATGGACCAAATCGGCCGTAAGATTTCCATGATGGAAAGCGTCTTAGACGTCCCGCGCCAAGAAGTTATCACGCGTGACAACGTGATGGTGCGTTGCGACGCTGTGGTCTTCACCCAAGTATTTGACGCCGCCAAAGCCGCCTATGAGGTCGAGGATTTGCGCTTGGCGATCACCAATCTATCGCTAACCAATTTGCGCACCGTGATCGGCTCAATGGAATTGGACGAAGTTTTGTCCCAGCGAGACACCATCAACGCCAAGCTGTTGCAGACGATTGATGCGGCTACCAATCCATGGGGCGTCAAAGTCGTGCGGATTGAGATTAAAGACTTGTCGCCTCCTTCGGACCTCAATGAAGCGATGGCCAAGCAAATGAAGGCAGAGCGGGAGCGGCGGGCGGAAATCACGTCTGCCGAAGGCGAAAAGGCGGCAGCCATTCTGCGTGCCGAAGGCCATAAGCAAGCGGTTATTCTGGAAGCAGAAGGCCGCAAGGAATCCGCTTTCCGGGACGCAGAAGGCCGTGAACGGGCAGCAGAGGCTGAAGCCAACGCAACGCGCATGGTGTCGGACGCAATCTCGGCCGGCGACGTCAACGCCCTCAATTACTTCCTCGGCCAATCCTATGTAGAGGCTTTTGGTAAGCTGGCCTCATCGCCCCAACAGCGCACGGTGATCGTGCCAACCGAATTAAGCGCGATTGCCTCAGCGATCGAAGGCGTGCGTCAATTGACCATGTCCGGCACGGCAACTCAGGGTCAAGGCCAAGGCCAAGGCCGCACCGCTGTTCCAACCACGAAGGGCTAAGACCATGGATGAACTTATCAGTAATTGGGCAGGCTTTGGCGTGTGGACTTGGCTTGGCATTGGGGCGGCGCTTTTGGCCGCTGAATTGCTGACCGGTACGGCTTATTTGCTATGGATTGCGACAGCGGCAGCCCTAACGGCCGCTCTTGCCGCGATCTTCCCTGAAGCAAGTCTGCCGTTGCAAATGGTTGCCTTTGCCTTGTTTGCATTGGCAACGACCGTTGCGGGGCGCCGGTTTTTTAAACCAGACACGACGCCATCCGAAGATCCTACCCTAAACTCCCCGCTTCAGCGTCATATTGGGCAAACTTCGATTGCGGTTGATGACTTTGTTAGCGGCATGGGTCGGGTTCGTTTAGGCGACACGGAATGGGCGGCGAAAACCTATGACGGGGCCGAACCAACCAGTGGCAGTGTTTTGGTGGTGACAGGGGTTGAAGGCGCGGTCCTTCATGTGACACGCGCCAATTAAGCCTTCCCAACCCCAGACAGGTGCGGCTATAGGTTTCTGATGGATCGACTATTGGAAGGCTATAGCCGTTTTCGTCGCGATGCTTGGCCGCACCAGCGCGAACTCTATGAACAATTGGCCGATGGCCAAACCCCACGCTTATTGGTGATTGCGTGCTCAGACTCTCGTGCCGATCCCGGCCAAATCTTTGACGTTTCGCCGGGTGAGCTGTTTGTCGTGCGCAATGTGGCCGCCCTTGTGCCACCTTTTGAGCAAGGCGAAGGCTTGCACGGAACCTCTGCGGCCATTGAGTTTGCCGTCCAAGCCCTTGGGGTCAAGACGATCCTTGTCATGGGCCACGCCCGTTGTGGCGGGGTAAAGGCTGCGATCGACCGTGGGCTATGGGGTACCAAGGCTGGGCATGAAGGCCAAACAATGCGGTTCGTAACCCAATGGATCGATGTGCTGGTTCCTGTTGTTGTGGCCTTAAACACCGAAGAGATCGAACCGTGCGAGCGCGCGAGCGTCGAACTTTCCATGTCGAACTTGTTGAGCTTCCCGTTTGTCGCGGAAAAAGTCGCAGCAGGCACCCTTAATCTAGAAGGTGCCCGCTTTGATATTGCCACCGGTGGGCTGGACTTATTCAACCATGAACGCGGCTGGGTGCGGGCTGATCCGCGCGCAGCGGATTAAGGCAACAAGCTTGCCATTGTCGGCCAGCCACTAATCATCTCCGACACGGCGAAATAAGCGGGAATGCCGATGATGATGTTAAACGGCAGAGTGATACTGATGGAGGTGGTCAGGTAGAGGCCTTCATTCGCCTCTGGCATGGCCATACGCACCGCAGCGGGGGCAGCGATATAAGACGCACTGGCAGCCATGGTAGCGAAAACAGCCGTACCGCCAACCGAGAAGCCCGCAAAATGGCCGACAATCAGGCCAATCGTTCCGAACAGGATGGGCATGGTGATGCCAAAGCCCAGCATGAAGGGCAAAGGCGCTTTCGATTCCCGCAGGCGCTTAAGAGCAACCACGCCAAGCTCCAACAAGAAGAAAGCCAATACGCCTTGGAAAGGCGTAATGAAGACGGTGGAAACCGCTTCGATCCCCTTGGCGTCGGTCAACAGGCCAACCAGCAAACCACCGCCCATCAGCATGACACTTTTGCTGGTGATTGCTTCGCGCAGCACATGGTTGACACTGATGGTACGGTTCTCCGACATCAGGCGCGCCAGCACGATACCGATGATGATGCCGGGCACCTCCAGCACAATCAATAGAGCAGTTAGATAGCCTTCGATTTGGAATCCGCTCAGCGTCGCAAAGTTCAATGCGGCCATAAAGGTCACAGCACTAACCGAGCCGAAGTGTGCGGCCATAGCACCTGAGTTGACGATGCTTTGTTTGCCGAGCTGTCTTGCGACATAGAAGGCAATCAAAGGCGTCAAAACACCCATGAAGATGGTGGCTAGGAACGGCAGCAACATCGATGCGCCGGCCGAATTATCAAGCGCAATCCCGCCTTTGAGGCCAATCGAGAACAAGAGGTACATCGAGATGGTCTCGTGGACCTGCTGCGGTACGCGCAAATCGCTTTTCACATAGGCAGCAAAAGCCCCTAGTGCGAAACAGATAACAGCGGGCGAGAGGAGGTTAGCGGCGACCAGATCAAAGTTAAGCATGGTGGGGGCGCTAGCCGGAAACCCCACAGTTTGCAAGCTTTGACCCGACTTTTATGACCACAACATTGTGATGGCGCGGAAGCGGATCAAAGCTTGTCGTCTGGGATTTACTTCTCGAGCTCAACTTGCAGCGAGACTTGGATCGAATAGCTTACTTCGCCTGCAGCAACAGGTGTCGGTGCAGCGGAGTCAGCCATCGCAGCGCGTGCCATCATCATGGGCATGGGTTGGGGCGGCGTATAGCCACCGCTCTCATTAATCGAGACAATGCGTTTAACCCGCATGCCAGCGGCCTTGGCATAAAGCTCTGCCCGGCGCATCGCGGTGGCCATAGCTTCAGCGCGGGCTTGGTCCAGCATGGATTCAGGATTTTCAATGCCAAAGTTTGGCCCGTCAATCTCATTGATGCCTTGGGCGACAAGGGCGTCCATCACGGTGCCGATTTGGTCGATCTTGCGCAGCTTTAGGGTCACGCGGTTCGAAGCTTGGTATCCGACAATGCGCGGGCGGGTGCCATTGGTGTAATCATATTGCGGGCTGAGTTGCACGCCAGAGGTCTGCATGTCCTTGTCGGCAATGCCTGCGGCTTTCAGCGCCACAAAGGCCGCTGACATTTTGCGCGCATTGTCTTCCATGGCGGCTTTGGCAGTCTTAGCGGTCGTTACGACTCCTGCCCCCATGGTCGCCATATCTGGCGCTTTCTTCTGATCGGCGCTGACAGTGAAGTTCAAGGTTGTCGGCGTGACCGGTGCTGGTGCCACGCAGCAAGGCGCGCCCATAGCCGGTGCGGCCTGCGCCATCGCCGACAGGGGCACGAAACCCGCTGCACTGATCGCGAGGGCCGATAAGAGGGTGTGGCGATGAAACTGACGCATGATGTATTCCCTTCCCAGATTGGTCTTGTGGTTTCTACCTAAACCAACATGAACAGAGTCTGCACTGCTTTTGGCAAAAAAGAGACCGATCTGCGTTCAAATGAGGACGAGGCTTTTGCGACGCACCAAAAACCGCTATCTCCCCGCCTCCCGCCTCTGGTTCGCCATGGCACGGGTCGTTAGCTCAATGGTTAGAGCCGGCCGCTCATAACGGTCTGGTTGTAGGTTCGAGTCCTACACGACCCACCAGCCTTCGCTCTTCGAGCTACGGCTCGGCAAGCCGAAGCACGCAGTGCGTAGGCTGCCTGTTTACCACGGCGAAGCTCAACGAGCGAAGCCGGGTTGTTTGTATCCCGGCCAGCCGCGGCGAAGCTCGCAGAGCGAAGCCGGGCCCACACGATCATCTCACACCTGTGTTTCCAGTGGCTGATCTTCCCAAATAAAAGGAAGTTCAAAATTGAAATACGTCTACATTCTAGAAAGCCTCGACGGGCAACACTTCTATGTCGGTGCCACCGCCGATCTAAAGGCCAGATTGGCCAAGCATAATGCAGGCGAAGTGACGCACACCTCCAAATTTGGTCCTTGGCGGGTCAAAACATACCTAGGATTTTCCGATGATTCCCAAGCCTGGGCATTTGAGAAGTATCTGAAATCAGCTTCCGGCAGGGCGTTTGCTAAGAAGAGGCTATAGCCTCTTTACCCCTTCATCCCCCAAAGGCCCGCGAGGTTATTCTTCTGCATGTCGCTGGAGCCTCCGACGATGCGCATGCCGAGGAGGTCGCGGACGTGGCGTTCCATGTCGAAAGCGTCGGACAGGGCATAAGCACCCAGCACGCGTTGGCAGATGAGGGCGATTTCGGCGGCGGTGTCGGCGACGAAGAGTTTGGCCATGCTGGATTCAATGCCGCAGGGCAAGTTCTGCGTGGCAAGCCAAGCGGCGTGGTAGAGCATATGCCGACAGGCTTCGAGCTTGGTGCGGGCCTCAACCAAGGCATGGCGGATGGCCTGATGGCCGGAGATGACCTTACCAAACTGCACCCGCTCTTGCGCATAGGCCCAAGCCTCTTCGACAGCGGCTTGCGCAATGCCAAAGGTCACAGCCGTGATTTCAAGCTTTTCGACATCGAGCGCACGACCCGCCAACATGCCCCAGCCCTTGCCCCATTTTTCAGGCCCGCCGACGATGTGGGACACAGGAATACGGGCATTGTCGAAATAGACATCGCTCGACAGCGTATAGCGCAGATTGACGTGCTCTATCGGTTGCAGGGTTACGCCCGGCGTATCTTTCGGGATCAACACAAAGGCGAGGTTTTTGCGCTTCTCATCGCTTTCGGTGCGGATCAGGCAATAGATGTAATCGGCAAAGTCCGCGCCCGTGCACCAGCGCTTGGCCCCATTGATAACCACATGGTCGCCGTCAATGACGCCGCGTGTGGTGACGCTGGACAAGTCGCCCCCCACATCGGGTTCAGACAGGCCATAGCAGAACATCAATTCGCCTTTGGCCAAGGCAGGCAAATAGGCGGCCTTTTGCGCGTCATTGCCATTTTCAGAAATGTTCATCCCGCCATAAAAAGCGCAATGGATGAAGGGTCCTGCCAAAAACGCCCCTGCTCGGCACAATTCTTCGATGACGGCCACAGCGGCATAGACGTCCTGGCCGAGGCCGCCAAACTCTTCTTCAACCGTCAGACCGCAAATACCCATAGCGGCAAGCTCTGCAAACAGGTCGCGCGGCCAAGTGTGGGTGCGATCCCACAACTGGCGCTTTTCACGTGGGGCCTTGGCTTCCACAAAGCGGCGCAACTGATGGCGTAATTCGGTAACGTGGTCGGGTTCTGGGGCAAAGGCGTGTGGCAATTCTATTCCCCTGTCAGATTCATTTTGCGCTTTTCTTTAAAAGCAGCGACAGCTTCGGCGCGGTCCTTGGCCATGTTGGACAAGGTCTCGTAGGCGACAGCGGCATCCATGGTCAGATTAGCCGCCTGGCGCAGTTGTTGGTTCATGACCACCTTAGTCCAACGCACAGCCCAACGTGGATTGCCGAGGATCTTGCCCGCCATTTCTGCGACTTTGCTGTCAAGTTGGTCAGAAGGCACGGCATAATTGACAAGGCCAATGCGGGCCGCTTCTGGGCCAGAGATCAAATCCCCCGTCAGCAGCATTTCCTTGGCCCGCGCGACGCCGATCAAGGCGGGCCAAATCACGGCACCACCATCCCCTGCAACCAGGCCGACTTTCACATGCGGGTCGCCAATCTTGGACGTATCTTCGGCGATGATCACATCGCACATCAAAGCAATCGTGGCCCCAAGCCCTGCTGCTGCGCCATTCAGACGACAGATGATCGGCTTTTCGAGTTCCAGCAGAGACAGCACGATCCGCTTGGCATCAGGCGCAATGGCGCGGAAACTGGCTGGATTGCTGATCTGCTCGTCAAACCAATCTAAATCACCGCCTGCGCAGAATACACGGCCCTTGCCGGTCAAGACGATCAAATCGCTATCTGGATCGCGCTGGCAGTCTGTGAAAACGCGAGCCAATTCCTCATGCATGGCTTCATCGACGCCATTGACAGGATTATTGCCGCTGATGGTGACAACCAGAACACGCGGGCCATAGCCTTGGTCATAGGCAAATTCGATGCGGGAATAATGTTGAAACTCCATCGACCTCACCCCCGCTTAAATACGCGCAATCCGGCGGCCAAAAGTGGCGCCGGGTTGGAACAAAGCGCAAAAGGCCGCAGGCAGGCTTTCAACGCCCTCAGAGACCACTTCTTTCAATTTGAGTTGCCCGCTTTTGATCATGGCGGCGGCTTCGGCTTGAGCCTCTGGGAAGGCGCGCAAGTCATCAAACACCACCAGCCCCTCCATCTTCAGACGATGGGTGATGAAGCGGTCGGTATTGCGAATGCCATGCCGGTCCGGCAGCGCGACGTTGTAGTCGGCCACTTGGCCCGACACCACAATGCGGCCAAACGGGCGCATCAAAGGCAGGATGGTATCAATCATCGCATTGCCGACATTATCAAACAGTACGTCGGCACCCTCGGGCATGGCCGTAGCAAGGTCTGCCGCAAACGTGGGGGAGCGGTAGTCGATTACTTCGTCAAAGCCAGCCTCAGCCTTCAACCAATCGGACTTATCGCCTGCGCTGGCAACACCAACAACACGCGAGGCACCCCAAGCCTTGGCCAACTGGCCAGCGGTTGCGCCAACAGGGCCCGCGGCGGACGTCACGATCACGCGGTCACCGGGTTTAATCTGGCCAATGCGCTTTAAGCCAAACCAAGCCGTCATGCCCGGCACGCCCAGGACACCGATCCAAGCCGACAATGGTACATCCAAGTCAGGCAATTTGGCGCAATAGCCCCGGCCATTGGAGATAGACTGGCTGGCCCAGCCCGAGCCTAAAGTCACCAATTGGCCGACTTCAAAGGCAGGATTTTGGCTTTCCACCACATGGCCGACAGCAAAGCCATCAATCGGATCGCCAATTTTCAAAGCACCGGCATAAGAATCCGTCCCCGAAAGGCGCGACCTTGTACCGGGGTCGGCAGAAACGAACTTGTTTTCCACCCGAAACTGACCCTCCTTCAAAGGCGGGGCTTCAAACGTCTCAAGTTTGAAATCCTCCAGCGATGGGGTTCCGGTGATATGGCGGGCGAGGGTGATGCGGTGGATCTGGGTCATGCCCACACCTTGGCGCGCAACGGGCGTCCTGTCAGCCCTAAAGTGCATCTGATCTGTTTTGCTATAGTGACAGCAGAGTTTGGCTCGGGCAAGGATTAGCTAAATAGTGATGAGGCAGAGCATGACCCAAGAAACCGACACCCGCACCGGCGCAGACCAATTGGTGGCGACTTTGGCCGAACATGGGGTCACGGCTTGCTTTGCCAATCCCGGCACCAGCGAGATGCATCTGGTCCAAGCCCTCGACCGAGAGCCGCGCATTCGTTCGGTCTTGTGTCTGTTTGAAGGGGTAGCGACGGGGGCGGCCGACGGGTTTGCCCGTATCGCGGGCAAGCCTGCGATGACGCTTCTGCACCTCGGGCCGGGCTATGCCAATGGCGCGGCCAATATTCATAATGCGCGGCGCGCCTATGCGCCCATGGTCAATGTGGTGGGTGATCATGCCACCTATCACCGCACCTTGGACGCCCCCTTGGCATCCGACATTGAGACCTTGGTAAAGCCCAATTCGCGCTGGGTCGGCGTGGTGGAACAGGCCAGCGAAGCCGGCGAAAAGGCGGCGAAAGCCTTTGTCGAAACCATGGGGCCACCAGCAGGACCTGTGACCCTGATCCTGCCCGCTGACAGCGCTTGGAGCGCGGCTGGCCCCGATGCCCCACGCGTATCGGTGCCGGGGTTATCGCTTGTAGACCCTGCCCAAGTCGAAGCGGTGGCCGACGCCATCCAACTGGCGCAAAAGCCCGTGGTGCTGGTCAACGGCCCTGCCCTTTATGATGAGGCCGCTCTCGAAACCATGTCGCGCTTGAAAGCCGCCGGCGTCCGGGTTTTATGCGATACATTTGTCGGGCGGCTCGCGCGCGGTGCAGGCCGCTTTGGGCCAGACCGCATGGCCTATTTTGCTGAAATGGCGATGGAGGATCTCGCAGGCGTTGATCTGATGATTTTGGCAGGCACCGGTGTGCCTTGCGCCTTTTTCGCCTATCCGGGCAAGCCCAGCATTTTGGTGCCAGAGGGTTGTACCACCATCGAGCTTTCGGGTCGCAGCGAAGATACCGCAGAAGCCTTGGCCGCTTTGGCCGATGCCCTCGATGCGCCAGAGGCTCCACCAGCGCCATCGCGCACCGTTCAACCCATGCCAACCGGCAAGATCACCCCTTACACCTGTGCGGCCTCGCTGGCGCGCCATATGCCAGATCAAGCGATTATCTCTGACGATGCGGTTACCGCAGGCCTGCCTCACTTCATGGCAACCCAAACCGCCGCCCAACATGACTGGCTGTTCCTAACCGGCGGCGCAATTGGGCAAGGCTTGCCTTTAGCGGTTGGGGCAGCAGTGGCAGCCCCAGACCGCAAAGTCATTACGCTAACCGGCGATGGCGCGGGCATGTATACGGTGCAAGCGCTGTGGACGATGGCGCGCGAACGCCTGCCCATCGTCACCGTGGTGTTTGCCAACCGGTCCTACCGCATCTTGAATATTGAGATGGGCCGCACGGGTGCAGGTCAACCAGGCCCAGCAGCCAGTTCCATGCTGTCGCTCGACAAGCCCGCCCTCGATTGGGTCAAACTAGCCGAAGGGCAAGGGGTTGAGGCGGTGTCTTGCGACACCGCAGAGGCCTTTGACATCGCCCTTGCCCGCGCCATCGCGGCCGATGTTCCCGTGCTGATTGAAGCGGTGATGTAGGAAACCCTACAACGGAATATTGTCGTGCTTCTTCCAAGGGTTCTCAAGCTTCTTGTGCTTGAGGGCGCGTAGGGCCTTGGCGACCCGGCGGCGGGTGGAGTGCGGCATGATCACATCGTCGATATAGCCGCGCTGAGCTGCGACAAACGGATTGGCGAAGCGGTCTTGATACTCGGCGGTGCGCGCGGCAATCGCATCTGGGTCGCCCATGTCGGCGCGGAAAATGATCTCCACCGCCCCTTTAGCCCCCATTACGGCGATCTCGGCGGTCGGCCAAGCATAGTTGACGTCGCCGCGCAAATGCTTGGAGCTCATCACATCATAGGCGCCGCCATAGGCTTTACGGGTGATGACGGTTACTTTTGGCACCGTGGCTTCAGCAAAGGCAAACAACAGCTTCGCGCCATGCTTGATCAAGCCGCCATATTCCTGCTTGGTACCCGGCATGAAGCCCGGCACATCGACAAAGGTGACGATGGGGATGTTGAAACAGTCGCAGAAGCGCACAAAGCGGGCGGCCTTGCGGCTGGAGTCGATGTCGAGAACCCCCGCCAAGCTCATCGGCTGGTTGGCGACCACGCCCACGGTGGAGCCTTCAATACGGGCAAAGGCCGTGATGATATTCTTGCCAAAGTCTTTGGCGATCTCGAAATAATCGCCATCATCGACGACCTTCTCGATCAATTCCTTCATATCATAGGGCTTGTTCGGATTGGCTGGGATCAGGCTATCCAAGCTCATTTCCACCCGCTCTGGATCATCATGGGTCGGCCGAGTTGGCGGCTTCTCGCGGTTTGACAGGGGCAGATAATCAACCAATCGACGCATTTGGAACAAGGTGTCGAAGTCATTGTCGAAGCTGCCGTCAATCACACCAGACTTGGCACCATGCACACTGGCCCCGCCTAATTCTTCGGCGGTGACGACTTCGTTGGTGACCGTTTTGACCACATCCGGGCCGGTTACAAACATATAGCTTGTATCCTTCACCATGAAGATGAAGTCGGTCAAAGCGGGCGAGTAAACATCGCCACCGGCGCAAGGGCCCATGATCACGCTGATCTGCGGGATGACCCCAGACGACATCACGTTTTCCATGAAGATGTCGGCATAGCCTGCCAAAGAATCAACGCCTTCTTGAATGCGTGCGCCACCGGCATCAAACAAGCCAATCACGGGCGCGCCATTGCGGGCAGCCATTTGCTGGACTTTGACGATCTTGGCAGCGTGGGTCAGCGACAAGGAACCACCAAACACGGTGAAGTCTTTGGAGAACAAATAGATCAAGCGCCCATTGATGGTGCCCTGGCCGGTGATAACGCCGTCGCCCGGGAACTTTTGCCCATCCATGCCGAATTCGGTGCAGCGATGCTCGACGAACATATCAAATTCTTCGAAGCTGCCTTCATCGAGCAAGATTTCAATCCGCTCACGCGCCGTCAACTTGCCTTTAGCATGTTGCGCATCCACCCGCTTTTGGCCGCCACCGGCACGGGCTTTGTCACGTTTGGCTTCAAGCGCTTGAAGAATATCTTGCATGGGTCTGTCCCTGAAAAAAGTCACGCTGTGGGCAGCGCTGGCGGTGTTGGAACTGGGTTAGCGGGACAAAGCCGCGCTGACAAGTTTTCGCAACGGCAAGTCCTAAAGGGCCGTTAGACCCAAAAGCTCTTCACAGCGGCTGATCCAAGTCTGAAGCGCGGGGTAGCGATGGAGCTCAAACCCGCCCTGATCGGCAAAGCGGGTGTAGGGCAACAGTGCCATATCTGCCAAGGTGAAGGAGGAGCCGACAAACCAGTCCCGCCCACGCAAATGCTCTTCCATCCGGGTCAGAATGACTTGACCGCGCGGCAGAAGGCTTGGGTCAATCTCATTATCGGTATGCCCCAAGAGATGCACCCTCGCACGACGAACCGCGATGACGGGCTCATGGCTATATTGCTCCCAAAACAGCCATTCATACATTTTGGCGCGATCGAACGCGTCTGTAGGGATTAGCGCCGACCCTTCGGCCAGATAGAGGATGATCGCGTTGGATTGGGCCAGTGTTCGCCCGTCGTCGAAGCCCACAACGGGGACTTGGCCAAACGGATTGAGGGCACGAAATTCTGGTGTCTCCGTCTGCCCCGTCAGCGCTAATACCTCATGCCAAACAAAGGACAGGTTCAAAACCTCTGCCGTCCAACGCACTTTCAGGCAATTGCCAGACCGATCATCGCCGTAAATCTCCATATTCCCCACCCTATCTGCAAATGACTTCGGACCGCCTAGCACAGCTTCACATTAGATTGTCTCAAGAGTCCGCCTAAAGACTGTTAGAGGTAGGTTCTGCCCTCCAGCCTCGACGGGCTAGGTTACATTGTTTATGCCTACACCTTCGCGCGGTGCCCAAAGGTGCGCCCCACACGACTTTAACAGCTAGGGAAAGACTGCCTGTGAGCTCTGCAATCAAACCAGTTATCTCCGCAACCGGCCTTTATACGCCACCAAATTCCATCACCAATGAGGAATTGGTGGATAGTTTCAACCGCTATGTGGAGCTCTATAACGCCGAGCACGCCGCCGCGATTGAAGCCGGTGAAGTAGCTGCACTGACGCCGTCATCGGTGGAGTTCATTGAGAAAGCCTCTGGCATCAAGGCCCGCTTCGTCGTCAATAAGGATGGTATTTTAGACCCCACCATTATGGCCCCTCGCATTCCAGAGCGGCCGAATGAAGAATTGTCGATTCTCGCTGAACTGGCCGTGCGGGCTGCCCGACAGGCGCTCGAGCGCGCTGGCCGCGACCCGATGGAAGTCGATGCTGTCATTTGTGCGGCCTCAAACATGCAGCGCGCCTACCCCGCCATGGCCATTGAAATTCAGGCTGCACTCGGCTGCAACCCCGAAGGCTTTGCCTTTGACATGAATGTAGCTTGTTCCTCCGCGACCTTTGGCATTCAGACAGCGGCAGATTTTGTTCGCGCCGGTCATGCGCGCAGTGTTCTGGTGGTCAATCCTGAGATTTGCTCCGGCCATTTGAACTTCAAGGATCGCGACAGCCACTTCATCTTTGGCGATGTCGGTACTGCAATTCTGATCGAGGCGGCAGATGTCGTCGGTGACAAGCCACATTGGGAGATTTTGGGTACCAAGCTCAAAACGCAATTCTCCAACAATATCCGCAACAATTTTGGCTTCTTAAATCATACCGCCCCCGAAGGGATTGGTGCCAAGGACAAGCTGTTTGTTCAAGAAGGCCGGAAGGTGTTCAAAGAAGTGGTGCCCATGGTGGCGGCCATGATTATCGAGCATATGGAAACCTTGGGCCTTGAAGCATCTGGCCTGCGCCGCATGTGGCTGCATCAAGCCAATGCCAATATGAACCGCCTGATTGCTGGAAAGGTTCTGGGCCACGAAGCCAGTGAAGATGAAAGCCCCACGGTGTTGGATACCTATGCTAACACCTCCTCTGCTGGGTCCATCATCGCGTTCCACAAGAATAGTGATGACTTGGGCGTGGGCGACACTGGCCTCATCTGCTCTTTCGGCGCAGGCTATTCTGCTGGTTCTGTTTTTGTCCGCAAGGTGGCCTGAAGGGCCATTGTGAACAGCATAGGCTGAAACCAAGCCAAGGTTACAAGAGTTTCACTCGACATTCCCAATACAGCCTGCAAGCTACACCTACTTGAAGGTGTGGATTGGGGATTCCCGACATGTTGATCTTTGCATTGCTAGCAGCTGGGCTTGGCTCACCTACTCAAACCGAAACAATAGAGAAAGAAGTCCTTGCCGTGGTGCCCAATGTCGCCATTAAGCGAGAATTGGCTGAGCCACCTTTGAATGACCAAGACAAGCACTTCTTTGAACCGCGCTTCACGACAAGCCCACAAACACGTGGCTACATGGTGATTACGCCAACGCCGCCGGGCAAACGGTCATTGGCCCGTAAAGAAGGCGGAAACTGGCTCGAGCCACCGGGCGGCTGGGTCTCGCCGGACCTAAAGTCCAAGCGTTTCCGAATTGAACCCTTGAAAAAGCCAAAGGCCAAGATCCGGATTCAGCGCGGAGGCAATGAGTAAGGCCTTTCTTGAATGCATGCGCAACGCTGAGCCCTAAAGATCACATCGCGCTTAAGCTACAGCAACGCCTAGGTGCAAAGCGCGGCAGGCTAAGGTAATCATGCGCCATGCGTGCTGCCCCTTACATCTCCCCCGTCAAGATTGACCTGACCCGTCAAGCAGATGGCACCATCTTGCTGACAACCCCCCATCCCTTGCGACCGGCCTTCGCCAATGTTGTCGCGCCCTTGGCGCACTGGGCCGAAGCTGCCCCACGCAGGCTATGGCTTGCAGGATTTGAGGCAGGGGCTTGGCGGCATTTAAGTTATGAGGACGGCTGGACCTTGGTTCAGTCGCTTGCCGCTGGCCTTTATGGTCGGTTTCCACGCGGCAGCATCATCGCTATCGCGTCTTCTAATTCGATTAGTCATGCACTTTTGACCTATGCCGCCCCTTTGGCCGGCTTAGCCGTGGCGGCAATCACACCGGCTTATTCCACAAAAGCACGTGACCCACGTCGACTGCATGAAGCTCTCAAAACGCTGGGTGCAGCAGCGGTCTTTATGGAGGGTCAAGCTTTCGCCAAGCCAGCATTATGGGCGGAAGAAGTTGGCGTGCCAGTGGTCTCGCCCGGCGATGGATTTGGTACAGCTGGCGAAATCTCGCTCGATCACCTCTTCGCCGATCCACAGGATGCACCTGACTTGGACAGCATCGATCCGCGCGATGCGTGCAAATATCTTTTAACCTCGGGCTCAACCGGCTCGCCCAAAGCGGTGACGGTGACCCACGCCAATTTGGCCACTAATGCGGCCCAAATCCGCTCGACCTTTGACGAACAACGTGAGGCCGAGATTTGGCCAGATGGCATCATCATGGCAAATCATCTGCCGTGGAGCCATTCTCTTGGCGGCAATGCCGTGCTGCATATGCTGTTGCACGCTGGCGGTAGTCTCTGGATCGACCCCGGCACACCAACGGCTGAGGGCCTATCGGCCACGATTGCGACCATCAAGCACGTCAAACCGAATTACCATATCACTGTGCCCTTAGGCTGGACGCTTCTGGCGAGCGCCCTGGAACAGGATGAAGCTTTAGCCCAAGCCCTCTTCGCCAACTTGCGCATCATGCAATATGGCGGGGCAGCGCTGACCCAAGATGTCTATCGGCGTCTGCAGCAGGTGGCCGTGCGCCAAACCGGGGAAGAAATCACCTTGGCAGCAGGCTATGGCGCAACAGAGACCGCGCCGACCGTCTGCAACGTTCATTGGCCGAACGAAGTCATGGGTCTTGTCGGCTTGCCGGTTCCGGGTCTCACGCTGAAGTTGGTCCCACAAGGCAGTAAGCTGGAGGCCCGAGTGAAAGGGCCGGGCATTACGCCGGGCTATCTCAATGCACCTGACAAAACAGCCGATGCTTATGATGAGGACGGCTTCTACAAGCTTGGCGATGCGCTACGCTTTGTTGACGCCAATAAGCCAGAAGCCGGCCTCGCCTTTGATGGCCGCTTGTCCGAGGAATTCAAGCTCTCAAATGGCAGTTTTGTGCCTGCTGGCCTTGTTCGCCCTGCCCTTGTGCAAGCATCAGACGGCCTATTCAGTGATGCGGTAATCTGTGGTGAGGGCCAAGAGGAATTGGGCGCACTGGCCTTCATCAATCTGGGCAAAGCGCGCGCGCTTGCTGGCCTAGACGAAGACCTCGACACTTTAATTTGGCATGAAAAAGTCCGCGCACACGCCAAGGCGTCACTAGAAAGAGCGGGGTCAGGTCAGCCCGCGACAAGACGCGTCACCCGCCTCATCCTCTTGACCACGCCGCCCAGCCTTGAGGATGGCGAGATCACCGACAAAGGCTATCTAAACCAAGGCGCATGCCGAACCTATCGCGCCAGTGCCGTTCAAGCCCTCTATCAACAAGAGCCAACTCTAGAGCGCATTGATCTGGTTTAGGCTGGTAGCACAAAATTAGCGGGATGCTTGCCGACAGCGCGATCATAGTGACTGCGGATTAGTGCCCAGTCGGCTTCGTAATCGCCGGTTGGCTTGATAGACCCACTGATGCGGACAGTTTTGGTGGCAAAGTCCATCACGGCAAACACGATGGGCACGACTGCGGCTTGGGCGATCAGATAATAGCCCTTTTTCCATTCTTCAGCCCGCGCGCGCGTCGCTTCAGGAGGAATCGCCAAGAACAAGTCGCGCGCATTGGCAAAAGCCGTTGTCATGCTGGTGACAAGGCCATTGCTGGTTGAACGGTCAACGGGCACACAGCCCAGCCATTTCACGATGCCGCCAAATGGGCCCTCAGTCAGGCTTTTCTTCCCCATGAAACGCAAAGTGATGCGATATTGGCCTGCTGTCGCCAGCATCAAGATACCATCCCAATTGGAGGTATGGGGAGCCGCGAGAATCACCGCTTTTTGAAGGTCAGGCCAATCGCCCTGCAACCGCCATCCGCTAAGCTTTAGATACATGGCACAGATATAGCGCCAGACTTCGGGCAGAATGCCGCGAAATGGCGCTGGTTTGTGGGTCGCTGGATCGAAAATCTGGTGGCCGTCATTAGTGCTCACGCGTCGTCCTCCAAGGCTATTCTCGTATTCTTTTGCCTAGACTAAAGGTTTGCGTTCTTCGCCACAGCTTGTCCAACCATCAATTACAGTCTGATTGGATTTTTGCTGCGTTAAACGGTCGGGTTTAGGTCTTGATGCCCCACCAATGCGTGGTGTCAGATTAGACACATTTCTAACAGCAATCTGCGAGAACGTGTCCGCTTCATTGACTTTACGTACAATTACGCTCACGACGTCAACACGGAGCCCACCATCCAGGGGGATGATGGGTAAGTCGCGCCATGTTCGGCGCCTCGCCGCAAAACATTGTGAGACGATAAAATGACCGACAACAACGGGACCGGTGATACCGGCCCGATTAGCGAGACTCCAGATGGCGTAACCTTCGCCGATTTGGGTTTTTCGCCCCCGCTTTTGAGCGCTATTGCCGAAACGGGCTATACCAAACCAACCCCCATCCAATGGAAAGCCATTCCAGAAGTCTTGGCGGGGCGCGACGTTTTGGGCATCGCCCAAACTGGCACCGGCAAGACAGCCGCTTTCGTGCTGCCAATGATTGAGCGCTTGGCGCAAGGTCGTGCCCGCGCACGTATGCCGCGCACCCTGATTCTTGAGCCAACACGCGAATTGGCCGACCAAGTCGCCGAAAACTTCCGCAAGTATGGCAAGAACCACAAGCTGACGATGGCGCTTTTGATTGGCGGTGTCTCGTTCGGCGATCAAGACGCCCTTTTGACCAAAGGGGTCGACGTGCTGATTGCAACACCGGGCCGCCTGCTGGATCATTTTGAACGCGGCAAGCTGTTGCTAACCGGCGTCAATATGCTGGTGATCGACGAAGCAGACCGCATGCTCGACATGGGATTCATCCCGGATATCGAGCGTATTGTGAAGCTGACGCCATTTACCCGCCAGACCTTGTTCTTTTCGGCCACCATGCCGCCTGAGATCAAGCGCTTGACCGAGCAATTCTTGCAAGCGCCTGCAAAAGTGGAGGTTGCACGCCAATCTCAAGCGGCTGCGACCATCACCCAACGCCTGTTGAAAAGCCCCTCCTCTGACCCGAAGACGAAGCGGGCGGTACTTCGCGCGACCATTCAATCGGCCATGGCAACCATGAAGAATGGCATTGTGTTTTGTAACCGCAAAACGGATGTCGATATCGTGGCGAAATCGTTGAAAGTATATGGCTTTGATGCCGCCCCTATTCATGGCGATTTACAGCAAAGTGTGCGTACCGCCACGCTGGACCGTTTTCGCAACAACGACCTTCAAATCCTCGTGGCTTCCGATGTAGCAGCCCGCGGCCTCGATATCCCCGATGTCAGCCACGTGTTTAATTTCGACGTGCCGCGTCATGCTGAGGATTATGTCCACCGCATAGGCCGGACCGGCCGTGCCGGCCGTTTGGGTGAGGCCTTTATGGTCGTCACACCGGGCGACACCAAAGCGCTGGATGCCGTGCAAAGTTTGATCAAGACCACAATCGAATTTGCCCAGATCGAAGGCATGCCACAAGAGAAAGTCCAGGACGATCGTCGCCCAGCACCAGCCTCGGGCTCCAGCAAAGGTGGCAGTCGTCCAAGTCGTGGGAAGCCTGCCGCACAAATTGAAGTCGATGCGGAAACTGCTGAAGTCGTCGAATCCGCCGCTGAACCGGCAGAGCAAAGCGAAACTGCGCCCGTTGAAACCGCTGCTGAAGCAACAGGAAGCCGAAGCCGAGGTGGACGCAATCGCCGCCGCACAAAACCAGAGAACAGAGCCAGCGAGCCTGCTTCTGACCCAATGGCGGTGATTGATTTGGGCGGAGATGATGAGGGTGAGCAAGGCTTTGAATTGCTCGCCCCACAAGATACTTCGGAAACACCCCGCCAAAGCCGTGGTCCACGGGACAATCAAGCCAGAGGGCCACGTGGCCGCGACCGCAATGAGCGCGACCGCAATGATCGGGGTGATCGGGGTGGCAGAGACCGATATCGCCAACAGGATCAGGACCCCGATGTTCTGGCTTTTGGCAATGATGTGCCAGCCTTTATGAAAATCCCCATCCACCTAGGCCCACTGAGCGACGACGAGGCCTAGAACTTTAAGGTCAGAAACTTGGCTTTGGCGGCGCGTCCAAAGCCAAGCCGCGACTTTGTGCCATGCATACAAGCAGGTTTTGAGTGTGAGATTGGCTTGCAGGATGCCTGCGGCTGTGACAAAACCAGCTGATGATGCGAGCCATTCTCAAAAACTCCCGTACCCGCCTGTTTGTTTCGGTTGCTGTTGCATCCACAATTTTGCTGACCCTTACGGGTTGCGGCGCGTCTGAGCCTGCGGCTGGCTCCAAAGGCGAAGTCAATATTTATTCGGCCCGCCATTATGATGCGGACGAACAACTCTATGACTTGTTTGAGAAAAATACGGGCATCGCGATCAACCGCATTGAGATGAAGGGCGACCTTCTATTGGAGCGCCTGAAAGCGGAAGGCACACAGAGCCCTGCTGACGTGATCCTTTTGGTTGATGCTGGCAATTTCTGGCGGGCTGAAACGGCTGGCCTGTTTCAATCGGTTCAATCAGCAAAGCTAGATGCGGCTGTCCCCGCCACGTTGCAAGGGCCAAAGAAGGATTGGTTTGGCTTTGCGAAGCGCGCCCGCGTGATCGCCTATGATCCTGCGCGGATCAAGGCAGACCAAGTTGCCACTTACGCGCAATTGGCTGAGCCTGCGCTGAAAGGCACAATCTGCGTCCGCCCATCCAGCAATGTCTATAATTTGTCTTTGATGTCATCCTTCATCGCAGACTGGGGCGTACCCAAGGCAGAAACTTGGGCCAAAGGCGTTGTGGCGAATTTTGCTCGCTCACCGGAAGGCTCGGATACAGATCAGCTCAAGGCCATTGCCGAAGGCAAATGTTCGGTGGCCATCGTGAACCATTATTATGCTGTGCGTTTGCAGCGCTCGACAGACCCTGCTGAAAAAGCCGTAGCTGCCAAGATTGCTTTGTCCTTCCCGGATCAAGCTGGTGCAGGCACCCATGTGAATATTTCAGGCGGCGCACTTGCGGCCCATGCCCCAAACAAAGCCAATGCGATTGCCTTTTTAGAATTCCTCGCAAGTCCTGAAGCACAGAAAATCTTTTCGAAGGCCAATGATGAATTCCCCATCCTTGCTAGTGCGATGGATGACAATAGCGAGCTAAAGGCGCTCGCAGGCTTTAAAGAAGCCCAAACCCCGATGGCTGTTCTGGGGACCAACCAACCAGAAGCCCAGAAAGTCTTTGATCGCGCGGGCTGGAAGTGACCACACTTGAGCCGGCAACGAGACCCAGCCCCGCGCGGGATTGGGAAAGGCTTGGCTCTACCAAGCTGCTTGGTTTACCGATCAAAGATTGGTCACTCTATGCACTCTTGATCGCTGTGCCGGGACTTCCGGTGCTGTTCACCCTGCTGGCCGCCCTGCGTCCAAGCACCAGTTTCGATCATATTGCACACGTACTTCTAGGCGAAATGGCGCTGACCTCACTCGCGCTCTTAGTCTTGGCGACTTTGGGGGCAACCATCTTCGGCGTTATTGCCGCTTGGTTCGTCACGGCCTATCAATTCTGGGGGCGGACCGTGTTGAGTTGGGCGCTAGCATTGCCCTTGGCGATGCCTGCCTATGTTGCAGCCTATGCTTGGGGTGATTTGACCGGTGCGCGCGGATTTTGGATCGCAACTTTAGTCTATGTCACGACCCTCTACCCTTATGTCTATCTAGCCGCACGCGGCGCTTTTGAAGCCCAATCGGTGTGCGCTTTGGAAGCCGCCCGCTTGTTAGGTGCTGGTGCTTGGAAGCGCTTTTTCACAATTGCTCTGCCTCTGGCGCGCCCCGCGATTGCGGCAGGGGCTGCCCTAACGGGCTTAGAGATTGCTGCCGATTATGGGGCAGCCGATCATTTGGGCGTTTCCACCCTGACCATTGGCGTGTTTCGTGCCTGGTTTTCCATGGGTGATTTAGCCGCGGCGGCCCGCATTGCCTGTCTCTTGCTTGTTGGTGTGTTGTTCCTCGTTTGGCTCGAGCGCAAGTCGCGTGCAGGATTAGTGTCTGGCGGCTCGACCCGCTGGCGCACGCCTCAACGGGCGCAAGTTTCCGGTTTGCATCAAGTTCTGATTACCGGCTTTTGCCTTGTCATTTTGACGATGGGCTTGTTCATTCCTGTGCTGCACCTCGCAAGCCTCGCGATCGCAAGTGGATTGCCCGAGCGGGCCTTAAGCCAGCCATTGGCTGCTACGGCGCTGCTTTGCGCGCTGGGGGCGAGCGCCACTTTGGTTTTGGCAGGGCTCAGCGCCTTTGTTGGACAGCGCAGCGCGCAAGCCAGCGCTTTTGTCCGTGCTGTCAGCCTCGCGGGTTATGCCACACCCGGTGCTGTGACCGCCTTAGGCATATTGGCAGCTTTAGCCTTGAGCGGGTCTCATGTCGTTGCAGCTTTAAGCGGACCACTCGCGATTTTGGCGCTCTGCTATGCCTATGCCGCAAGATTTACCGCAGCAGGACTTGAGCCCTTAAGTGCTGGCCTTGAAAAGTCGACTCGTTCGATGCGGGAATCGGCACAGACGTTGGGTGCAAGCCGGAGCAAGCGCTTTGTCAGCTTGGAAGCCCCCTTAGCCGCTCCGTCAGCCTTTGCGGCTGCTCTGATTGTAGCTGTTGAGATCGCCAAAGAATTGCCTGCAACCACCATTCTGCGTCCCTTTGGGCTCGACACGTTGGCAGTCCGCGCTCATGCCTATGCGGCCGATGAGCGCCTAGGTGCAGCTGCGTGGCCTGCACTTGCAATTGTGTTGGTAGCTTTGATCCCTACACTTTTGTTTTCACATGGTCTTTCAAAGTCACGGGCTGGGCAATCATGAGCGAGTTTGCCCTTGAAGCACGCAATCTCAGCCGCACTTTTGGAGCGGTCAAGGCGCTGGATGATGTGAGTCTTAGCCTAGAGGCTGGCAAAGTCCTGGCCCTGCTGGGTCAATCTGGTTCTGGTAAAAGCACGCTTTTACGCGTCCTCGCTGGGCTTGAAAGCATAGACGCGGGTGAGGTCTATGCGGACGGTAAACTGGTCAGTGACGTGCGCACAACCGTGCCGCCCGAGAAGCGTCCTCTGGGCATGGTGTTTCAGGACTATGCCCTATTTCCCCATCTGACCGCTTTAGGGAACGTCGCGTTTGGATTGGGCCATTTGGGTAAGCCAGAGCGGCGCACCTTGGCGGCATCTTGGTTGGAGCGCGTGGGCCTTGGTGACCGTGGCGGCGCATTCCCGCACGAACTGTCCGGCGGCGAGCAACAGCGCGTTGCCCTTGCACGCGCCCTTGCCCCCAGCCCCCGGGCAATCCTGATGGATGAGCCATTCAGCGGCCTTGACCCACATTTGCGCGCTGACCTGCAATCGAGCATGCTGGCCACCCTAGCCGAAGCGGGGGTTGCGGCTTTGATCGTCAGCCATGACACCGAAGAAGCACTCGCAGTGGCCGATCAAGTCGCGATCATTGAGCATGGCCGGATTTTACAGAGTGGCTTGCCAAGTGAAGTCTATCGGGCACCCAAGTCACTCGAGGCAGCACGCGCTCTTGGTGCTGTTTGGAGCTTAGATGGCAATGCCCAAGGCGGTCAGGTCGAAACACGGCTCGGCACCTTTGAAAGCCCGTTTGATGGCCCGGTCGTTGTCTGTTCTCGACCTGAATCAACTCTGGTGAAACCTTCTGAGGTCGGGGAGTTCGCCGTGGTCGATCGCCGGGGCGTTGGCCGCTTTTTGACCCTGAAGCTGCAAGCCATCACTGGCGAAGGCGCTTTCATTACCGCGCTAGTAGAAGCCAAAACCGCACCGGATAAAGGCCAACGTGTGGCGTTAAGCCTGCAACGCGAAGATGTGTTTGTCTTTAAGGCATAAGGCCGTCTATTCATCTGACTTGAAAAACCCTGCAAGCTTGCCCAAGGTGGCGGGATGACTGCTTTGACTGCCGCCCTCACCCGCTTGATACAGACCCGCTTTGGGCCAAGCGCAGAAGTGCGAGAAATGACACGCCTATCAGGCGGGGCAAGTCAGGAAACTTGGGGTTTTAGCCTCCATGTACCTGAAGAAGCGCCGCGCCAACTCATCCTGCGCCGGGCACCATTTCAAAGTACCGCAAAGGGCGAGGCAATCGGCCTTGTTAGAGAGGCGCAGGTCATTGCTGCTGCTGCCCAAACTGGCACGCCGGTCCCCGAGATTGTGCATGTCTGTAGTCCAGAAGATGACTTAGGCGATGCCTTCATCATGGCCCATGTAGCAGGCCAGACGATTGCGCGAAAAATCCTGCGCGATGAAGAATACAGCCTTGCGCGCCCGCTTTTGGCCTTTCAATGCGGCGAGGCCATGGCGAAAATCCATGCCGTCGCGCCAGACAACTTGCCGTCAGATCTGCCTATAAGCCATGGGCTAGATCAATTGGACCGTTATGAAGCTATCTACCGCGGATTCTCAATGGACCGTCCAGTATTTGAGCTCGCCCTATCGTGGCTGCGCCAACATGCACCGGCCCCCTTGCCAACGACTTTGGTGCATGGCGATTTCCGCAATGGCAATTTGATGGTCAATGAAAGCGGTCTCGCCGCTGTCTTGGACTGGGAGTTGGCCCATCAAGGGGACCCGCGCGAGGATTTGGGCTGGATTTGCGTCAATTCCTGGCGCTTTGGCGTACGTGACAAAAAAGTCGGTGGCTTTGGTTCCCTCGAAGACCTGTTAGCAGGCTATCAGGCCTCTGGCGGCCAGTCGTTCGAACCAAAGGACGTGGACTGGTTTCAGGCCTTGGGCAGCTTCAAATGGGGTATCATGTGCTTGATCATGTATCAGGCCTTTGCCACCAAAGCCGATCCGTCGATTGAGCGGGCGATGATTGGCCGGCGGGCTTCTGAAGCCGAGATAGACTTACTCAATCTGATCGAAGGTCGCCCCCATGCATGAAGCCCCCTCCTCTGAAGAATTGCTGGGATCGGTCATCGGGTTCTTGAACCACATCGCCGCTCCGCAACTCAGCGGCCAAGCCGCCTTTCACGCGCGCGTAGCCGCGAATGCTTTGGCTTTGGTCGAGCGCGAAATGGCGCAAAGGCCCGCAGCAGACGCCCGGGCGCGATCCCTATTCGCTGCCCTGTTGAACGATGAGGCAAGCACTTTGGAAGCCTTGAACGGCCAAGTCTGTGCGCAAATCCGGTCTGGCCAACTAGGCTGTGACAACCCAGCACTATTGGCTGCCCTGCGTGAGATTACCTCTGCCCAGCTGGCCATCGATCAGCCCAGCTATAGCGGTCTGAACCCATGAGCCAGAAGTGGCAACGTTGGATCATAGGCGGGATCATGAGCCTCAATCTATTGGTTGGGCTGACAGCCTATTTCATGCGCGATAATTTGTTCCGTGAGCTGATCCAGCCTGCGGTACCATTTCAAGTCGACGAACCACCGCCCGTCCCCGACTATAGTGACGCGGCCGCTTGGGCTTTCCGCCCTCAGGGGGCCAACGCAAGCCTTGGCAAAGCCGACATTTTCATCGTGCATCCCACAACCGCTTGGAGCGGCAATACGGGTTGGAACATGGATATCGCCGACAATGTTTCCCGCACAAGGCTGGAAACGGTAGCCCTGCCCAATCACGCTGAACCTTTTGCTGCAGCAGGCCCTCTCTGGGTTCCACGTTATCGCCAAGCCGTGCTGTTTGCCTTGTTGTCACAGCGGGACGATAGCCGCGAAGCGCTCAACCTCGCTTACGAAGATGTCGTGCGCGCCTTTGTGACCTTTCAGCAAGCCCGCAACCCCAAGCGACCCTTTGTTCTGGTCGGACTTGGGCAAGGTGGCCTGCATGTGCTCCGGCTCCTACAAGAAAAAGGCGATTTGGGGCCGATGTTGGCCGCAACCTATCTGATTGATCAGCCTGTACCCAATGCTCTGTTCGAAGGTCCACGTGCGGTGCCAAGCTTTCCTAAGCCTTGTCAGAGTGCAAAACAGACCGGCTGCTTTGTTAGTTACAATAGTGTCGATGGTGGAGACCAACGTGGTGCACGCATCGTGAAAGAGCGTTCAACGATCTGGACTGCAGATCAGGGCTATCACGCCATTGGCGGGGGGCGGTTTGCTTGTGTGAACCCGCTGTCTGGGGCAGCCCCACTCAAGAATGCACCCCCGAGCACCAATCGAGGCTCTGCTGCCGCCAGTGGCCTCGAACGCGGCACCGAGCCTGCCTTATTGCCCGGAGAGACGGGTGCCATGTGTCGCAATGACTTGTTGTGGGTCGAAGTAAACCGCCCTGCAGCCCTGTCACGGGCGCGGTTCGAACTGGGCACCTTTTATAAGATCACCGGCTACAATCTGTTTTATGCCGCGCTCAGCACCGACGTCCAAGCCCGGGTCAACGCGCTGAGGTAAAACCTGCTCTTCAAAGAAAAAGCCCGCCGGAACCTGACGTTCGACGGGCTGTTTTCTAGCCTAAGGCTTGGTAGAAACTACATCCCAAAGCGGGCTTTCAGTTCAGCCGTCATTTCTTCAATAGCCTTCACGGTCACTGGATCTTTTTCACGGGTTTTCCAGTATTTGGCGATCTTCTTGAAGTTCTTCAAAGGTGCCTTAACGCCTAAGATCGGGAGGAGTTTGACCACAAAGAACAGGCTTGGGGTGATCGTGCAATCTGCCAAGCTAAACTTATTGCCAGCCGCATGTTTCTTGCCCGTCAACACATATTCGAGGTGACCGAGTGCGGTATTGACGTCTGCAATAGCTGCTTTGACGACTGCGGGATCTTTGCCGGGGCCCAACAGACCAAACACCTTGCTCATGGCTGGACCCACATAAATGTCGTTAACGCGCGAAATCAGGCGCACTTGCGCCCGCTCCTCGGGCTTACGTGGACGCAAAGCGGGCTTTGGGAATGCATCTTCGAGATATTCCAAAATGACTTCTGACTCAGGTAAGGACATGCCCGAGTCGGTCACTAGGCAAGGGATTTTCCCGATTGGGTTGATGGCCAGAAACTCTTCGCTTTTCAGGCCGCCGCCCGGAGGGGGCAAATACTCAACGTCCAAACCCTTAGCGGCAACCTGCATTTTCACGCGCTGCACAAACGGGGAAAGGTCACTGCCATATAATTTCATCGCTCAAGCTCCCTGGTTCTTATGTCATATAGCGTGCTTTAGCTGCCCATAGGGCAAGCGCTTATCGATCATTTACGACTCGCACAGCGCGCCTTTGTTGAAACGATAGGTAGCGCCAGACGCGCTTCTGGCCAATAACTTTGACAGCCCAAATGCCAATTAATGCAGTCAATTCAAAAGAATTGATCAACTGATATTCAAGTCTGCCAATCATGCCGAAAAGTATTTTGCGCTGATCGCTCCGGTCTCCGCTCAAAGGCCGATAATCGCCACCGAACAGACGTTGCTGGAAGGAGCCCCGCCGAGATTGTGCGTCAGCCCTAAACTGGGGTTAGACAATTGGCGATCACCGGCGCGACCCTGCAATTGCAGATACATTTCATAGAGCATCCGCAATCCTGAAGCACCAATGGGATGGCCAAAGCATTTCAAACCACCATCAATCTGGCATGGCACTTGGCCATCGCCATCATAAAAGCCATTCATAACGTCTTTCCAACCCTGGCCTTCCGGCGAGATGAACAAGTCCTCCATGGTCACAAGCTCGGTCACCGAGAAGCAATCATGGACCTCAATCATCGAAATCTGGTCACGCGGACGGTCAATGCCCGCCTCAAGATAAGCCTTCTTTGCGGCGATACGGGCCGTGTGGAAGTAAGAACCATCCCAAGAATTATGCTGGCTTTCCATCCCGTTAGAGACCGATAGCTGCAAGGCCTTCACATAGACCAAATCTTTCTTGCCCAAAGCACGCGCGATTTCAGGCGTTGTAACAATAGCCGCTGCCGCGCCATCCGACACACCGCAGCAATCAAACAGCCCCAGAGGCTCTGCAATCATCGGGGCGGCAATCACTTGTTCTTCGGTCACCACATTGCGCAAATGCGCTTTAGGATTCTTTGAGCCATTGGCGTGGCTTTTGACCGAGACATGGGCAATGGCGCGCTTGAGATCCTCGCGTGACACATTGTGCTTGGCACGATACGCGCTGGCTAATTGGGCGAAGTTACCGGGGGCCGAACCATTTGGGGCGGTCTGGGGAATATAGGTTCCCATATTGCCAGTCGGCAGGCCACCATAGCCCGTATCTTTTAGCTTTTCCACGCCGACAGCAATCGCGATGTCAGCTGCGCCAGCGGCCACAGCATAGACCGCGCCTCGAAATGCCTCAGAGCCTGAAGCACAAAAATTCTCAACTCGCGTCACCGCAATATTGGGCAGGCGTAGTGCGATCGACAAAGGAGTGCCGCCCTTACCGGTGCCGATTTCGTCAATGTGGGTTGAGAACCAAGCCGCATCCAATTGTGTCGGCTCGATCCCAGCATCGGCCATAGCTTCCAAATAGGCCTCGACCATAAGTTCTTCTGGACCGCAATCCCAACGTTCTCCAAACTTGGAACAACCCATTCCGATAACGGCGACCTTGTCACGAATTCCTGCGGCCATGATGATGCCTCCCTGAGCCTATGCGGCATGTATTTTTATAGACTGTGACCCAGATTGGTCAGGGTTTCAAGCGGCAGTTTGGCTACTTTGATCGCGCGCTTGGGGCAGTGCGATCAAAAAAGGAAAGCGCTTCATCCCAATCCTCGGTGTGGATGCCATAGGGCACAGCCGCTAAAGCAAGCTTTCGACGCAGTCCCATACGATTGTCCCTCTACTTGCCCGCCTCAACGGGACTACGGCAGGGCCGGCACCATTGCCTTCTCGACAAAAAAGTACCACAAAGCTGTCATCCCCGAAGGCGTCAGCCTATCGGGGACCTTGTGCCGCAAAGTCCTAGGGGGTCCCCGCTCTGCGCTATCGCTTCGGCGGGGATGACTGGGTAGGGACTCTCCCCTCTCCCCATGGGAGAGGGGACGGGGGTGAGGGTCTCACACTCGCAGTGATTGAGAGCTGATGGCCGATCCCAAGTCACAGAAC